>CACMBV010000084.1 GCA_902612125.1 uncultured Verrucomicrobiota bacterium | reverse complement strand
GGAATGACTCTTCCGATTAAAGTCTCAAGCCGGCCAGTGCAGCCTGCTTGACCACATTATCCACCGAGATCCCCAATTCGCTCAGCACCGTTCCTCCCGGGGCGGATAATCCGAAACGGTCGATCCCGACCACGACCCCTTCCAGGCCAACATATTTTCTCCAAAGATCGGAAACTCCTGCTTCCACTGCCATGCGGTGACGAAAACCCCTGGGTAATACGGAATCGCGGTATGCGGAATCCTGTCGGTCAAATCTTTCCATGCAGGGCATGGATACGACCCGCACGGAATCGCCAAGTTTTTGGGCGGCCTCCATGGCGACGGATACCTCACTACCCGATGCCATGATGATCAGTTCCAATTCTTCGGTTTCTTTCTTGGCAATATAGCCACCCTTGAGCACGCCTTCTCGACGTTCTGAGACCGGGATTTCCGAAAGATTGGGCACTCCCTGACGGGTAAGAATTAAACCGGTGGGGCCGTTTGTTCTCTGCAGGGCGGCCAAAAAGGCACCGGCTGTTTCCTCGGGATCGGCGGGGCGGATGACATCCAGGTTTGGAATGACGCGTAAGCCACTAACCGTTTCCACGGGTTGGTGGGTGGGCCCATCTTCCCCCACGGCGACGGAATCGGGCGTCCAGATGTGAAAAACGGGCAGGTTGCTCAGGGCTGCCAGGCGGACCGATGGGCGCATGTAATCAGCAAAGACCGCAAAGGTTGCCCCCGATGGACGGAAGATTCCATAATAGCCAATTCCATTGACGATCGCTCCCATGGCATGCTCACGGATTCCGAAAAGTATATTGCGACCCGCATGATTATCAGCGGTAAAATCGCCCACTTCCTTGATATAATTCTTGGTGGATCCATGAAGATCAGCCGAACCACTAATTAAAAGGGGCATCGCTTGGGCGAGGTCATTAATGATCTGACTGCCAGCCGCACGGGTGGCTACCTTGGCATCTTCCCCAAATACCTGCACCTGTTCCATTAAATCAGCCGGGACTTCCCGATTGAGTCCTGAGGCGAGGAGGGACGCTTTTTCCGGATTGGCCGCTTGCCAGGCGGAAAAAGTCGCATCCCATTGCTGGCGGCTTTCCACTTGCTGGGCTTTACGGTCTTCAAAGAAAGAACGGACCTCCCCGGACACATAAAATGTTTCCTCCGGCAACCCCAGGCCCTGGCGGGCCGGTTCAGCAAATTTGGCCCCGCCCTCGCCATGACCACCGGCAGTTCCGGCAACTTCCGGGATTCCCTTGGCGATGGTAGTCTTGACTTCAATAAAGGTGGGTTTTTCAGTCTGAGCCCTGGCCTGGGCGAGGGCATCGGCAATGGCCTGCAGGTCGTGTCCGTCCTCAATCAGGATGCAATTGAAACCATAGGCGGCAAAACGGTCGAACACACTCTCACTCTGGGAGGCATCGGCCATGGCGTCCAGGGTAACGTCATTGGAATCATAAATCAGGGTGAGGTTATGGAGAGCCAAGTGCCCGGCCAGGGAAGCAGCCTCCGCAGCCACGCCTTCCTGTAAGCATCCGTCTCCCGCCAGGACAACGACCTGATGATTGAAAATTTCATGTTCTTCAGTGTTGAAATGGGCGGCCGCCATTTTCCCTGCGATTGCCATACCCACGGCATTGCCTACTCCCTGACCGAGTGGACCGGTGGTGCACTCGACCCCGGGGGTTTCCATGTATTCAGGATGACCGGGGGTCTTGCTGTGCAGTTGGCGAAAATTCCTGATTTCCTCCATGGGGAGATCAAATCCGGCAAGATGAAGCCATCCGTAAAGGAACATACTCCCATGCCCGGCAGACAGGATAAAGCGGTCGCGGTTGATCCATTGGGCATCGGATGGATCGACCTGCAGGTCGTGACCAAAAAGAACGGCCCCGACTTCGGCGGCTCCGAGGGGGAGTCCCAAGTGTCCGGAAGAACAGGCATGAATGGCGTCGATGGCCAACCCGCGGGCTTGATCGGCGGCCCTTTTAAGAATTTCCTGATTTTGCATAATAGTC
>CACMBV010000083.1 GCA_902612125.1 uncultured Verrucomicrobiota bacterium | reverse complement strand
CCTGAAAATCGCGCTCCGCATTTTCACGCTCCCGACGCTTGTCATCATCCGAGAGATCTTTCTTGCGATCAATCTCCACATAGAGCGTGGCAAGATCGGGAATCACAAAACCATCGGGATCACTGGGGCTGATTAAGGTTCTTCCTTTTTCAGTAAGATCGGACTGCTGATTTTTTTCATCGATCACATAGAGGAGCCCTTCCTTGAGATTATGAGCCCGTTCTTTGTTGTAATCTGAATTCATATCGAGATCGAATTTTTCGAATCTTTTACGAATGGAGGCATCCTCCATCATCCGCATAAATTGCCGGTGAGTGGGCATCCCTCTCTTCACCTGAAAAAGTTTGGCCGTTGCTTCGTCTGCAGCCTCATCATCCAAGTCCTGCTTGGCAAAACTCCGCTTGGCCTCTTCGGCCAACTGGTTGCACTGCTTGAGCTGCCCGTCAAAAAGCCTGGTCACCAAAGGTTTCATTTCCATGAACGGAAGTGGATGATCTTCCCTCATCGGACCGGAAATTATTAGGGGCGTTCGGGCCTCATCGATCAGGATGGAGTCCGCCTCATCAATGATACAAAAATAGTGGTCCCGCTGGACCTGATCTTCCATACAGGTGGCCATGCCATTATCCCGCAGATAATCAAAGCCAAATTCCGAAGCCGTACCATAGGTGATGTTTTTATTGTACATCTCGCGACGTTCCGCCGAAGGCATGCTGTTTTGGATACACCCAACCGTGAGCCCAAGAAATTCAAAAAGGGCTCCCATCCAGTGAGAATCCCGGCGGGCAAGGTAATCATTCACCGTTACTAATTGGCAATTTTTCCCACTCAAGGCATTGAGGTACAAGGGACAGGTCGAAACCAAGGTTTTCCCCTCTCCAGTGGCCATTTCCGCGATATGCCTTTCATGCAGGGCAATCCCCCCGATTAATTGAACATCATAGTGAACCATCTGCCATTCGATCGGATGATCACAGACAGAAACGGTTTGTCCGCACATTCGACGGGCAGCATTTTTAACGGTGGCAAAAGCTTCAGGTAACAGATCCTCCAGGGTTTCCCCTTTTTCAAAACGGTTCATAAACTCCTGGGTCTTGGCCTTTATTTGCTCAGTGCTGAATGATTGGTATTCCTTTTCGATTTTATTGATTTTATTGACCAGTGGGGCACATTTCTTGAGAAACTTTTTGTGTTGCCTGCCTTTAAGTGACTTGAACATGGACTGAACGGGGCTTAACAAATTCATAATCAGGCCTATTATACTTTGATGATTTCTCGAAAGTAAGGAATGGTGCGATCCAGTCCGGCGTTCAATCCGATGGACGGATTCCACGACAAAAGTTTCCGGGCAAGCGAAATATCCGGCTTTCTCTGGGTCGGATCATCAGCTGGCAGCGGTTTCTGTGTAATCTTGGAGGTGGTCACGATTCTTCCCAACACCGCTTCCGCCAGTTGCCGGATGGTAAATTCTGTGGGGTTACCTAAATTAACCGGACCGACTGATTCCTCCTGCTCCATCACCCCCATCATTCCGTCAATCAAATCATCGACATAGCAAAAGGAACGGGTCTGGGAACCATCCCCGTAAAGGGTCAAATCCTCCCCCTTGATTGCCTGCACAATAAAATTGGAAACCACCCGTCCATCATCCGGTGTCATTTTGGGACCATAGGTGTTAAAAATACGGATCACCCGGATATCCACCTTATTTTCCCGGTGGTAATCAAAAAAGAGAGTCTCAGCACAACGCTTCCCCTCATCATAACAGGAACGCAGCCCAATCGGGTTCACATTTCCACGATAGGATTCCGGTTGTGGATGGACTTCCGGATCACCGTAAATTTCGGATGTCGATGCCTGCAGGATTCTTGCCCCCACTCTCTTAGCCAAGCCCAGGCAATTGATCGCCCCCATTACCGATGTTTTGACCGTCTTGATTGGATTATACTGATAATGGATCGGGGATGCCGGACAGGCGAGGTTGTAAATCCGGTCAACTTCTACCTTGAAAGGATCCACCACATCAT
>CACMBV010000082.1 GCA_902612125.1 uncultured Verrucomicrobiota bacterium | reverse complement strand
TCAATATATTCATCCTTGGCTTCCAGTTCTCCCGCTTCATTTTTTTGACTGCGGTGCAAAAGAATTCGTTCCGTTTGACAATGGGCATCCACATCCGAAGATTTACCCCTTGAGCCGGCCTCTGCTGCAACAATACTGGCAGAGCCCAATGGTCCAACCACATCTTTGACGAAAAAAGCGGTCTCACTCATCATCGGCCCCCATCCAGCCTCGTACCAGCCGACACTTCCATCTTCGAAGGTGACTTGCAGGTGGCCGTAATTGATCTTGTCCTGAGGCAGTTCATCTGTGAGTTGTGCCCCGATTCCGGTAACCCGGGTGGGCTTGGATTCCGTCATCTGGCACATCACATCGACATAATGAACCCCACAATCAACAATGGGCGAGATCGAGGAAAGCAGGCTTTTATGAGTCTCCCAATTTTTCCCATACGATTGCTGGTTTAGATTCATTCGCATGACAAGGGGAGTGCCTAAGGTTTTGGCCACCTCCACGAATTTGATCCAGCTTGGATGCTGCCTCAAAATATATCCGACAACCAAGGCTTTTTTTTTGGATCTGGCAAGTTCGACCAATTCCCTGCATTGCTCGGCATTTTCCGCCAGTGGTTTTTCAGTAAATACATGACACCCCGCTTCCAGGGCCGCTTTGGCAAATGGATAGTGGGTATCGGGATAGGTCGATATACAGACGGCATCCGGTTTCAGCTCCGACAAGGCTTGCCCATAATCATTTACCTCCAAAATTCCCTCCGGGAGTTCAGCCATCAGTTTTGCACGTGAATCCGGACTGCGGGTGCAGACCGCGGCGATTTCAAATTCGGGTATGGAAGCATAGGCAAGGGCATGGGATCTGCCCATATTACCAGCCCCAACCACAAGAACTTTTATTTTATTTTCACTCATAGTAAAATTATCTTGAAATCCAGTCAGACGGTCGATGCTGGCGAAGCAGGTCGACCTGCATTTCATCCACGAATTTATAGTATCCTTTCAGGCTTAATTTGGATGCCGCGGATTCATCGATAAACACTGTGGTTCTCTGATGAAATTGCAGGGCGGAGGCGGGACAGAATGCGGAGAGCGGCCCCTCCACCATGTCACGGATTGCTTCCGCTTTGTTCTCCCCACATGCAAGAAGCAAAATCCGTCGGGCATCCAGGATGGTTTTGATCCCCATGGTGATAGCTAGTTTCGGTTGGAATTCATCGGATTTAAAAAACCGGGAGTTATCCACAATGGTCTGCCTGGTAAGGGTTTTGACCCGCGTAATCGAACCGAGGCTGGATGTGGGTTCATTAAAGCCAATATGTCCATCCGTACCTATTCCTAAAACCTGAAGATCTATCCCCCCCGCTTCTTCGATCATTTTTTCGTAGGCTGGACCGACCTTGAGGGGATTTTCTGCCATTCCATCGGGAACATGGGTATTGGATGCATCAATATCGATCTTATTGAAAAGATTTTCATCCATGAAAGTACGGTAGCTCTGGGGATGTTTTGCAGGAATTCCCACATATTCGTCGAGGTTGAAAGTCTTAACTCCGGCGAAACTCAAATCATATTCGTTATGTCGGCGAATTAATTCCTCGTACAAACCAAGGGGGCTGGAGCCTGTAGCTAAGCCAATGACGGAATCCGGGTAAGTCTTGATTTGAGACTCCAGGAGATCGGCACTTTTTCGGGCGAGGGATTGGGCATCAGGGAAAATGAGAATTTCCATGATGATAGCCAACTAAATTAGCTTCTTCTTTAGCAAGAGAATAAGTCCTTAGTTCTGATATTTTCGAGTTTATTCAAGAATGGCAAAAAATGCTGGTTACTCAGATCCTGTTTTATTTTCCTCTTCAGCTTTAGCCTTTTCAAGAAGTTTGGCGGCACCTGCTGGATCTTCGGTCAATTTGCCTAAAAACTCAGGTAATTCAATACCTACATTCTTGGTAATCTGATGAAGGGGGGGGAGTGCTCCTACGAGACCGGAAACAAAATTGGCAGTGTCATTTTTACCATCTTTTCCTCCTCCAGAATCCCAGACTGTGACCTGA
>CACMBV010000081.1 GCA_902612125.1 uncultured Verrucomicrobiota bacterium | reverse complement strand
GGTTGTCCAAAACCTTATCAGGCAGGTAAGAACCAATTCCTCTGATAACACTCTTCACGATTTTGGGATAGTTGATATCAGTTCCAAGTCTTTCAAGAGCCAACAAGAGGTTCAGGGCGGAAAATTTCGTTTGCTTCTTTAACATCAAGTGCCATTTGGGCAAGCATATCGTGCTGAACTAAATCAAGAGCTATCTTAACCGCCCCGCTCACATGGTTCCGATTTGATGACCCGTGGGCTTTGATTACATTTTGGGTGAGACCAAGTAGTGGAGCTCCCCCAAATTGCTCAGGATTAATTCTCTGCTTGAGACTCTTAAAAGCACCTTTAGAAAGGAGTGCTCCGGTTTTCCGCAAAGCATTTCTCCTAAGCTCTTCATCCAAAAAGGTGCTAATTAGTTTACTAAGTGACTCGCAGGCTTTAAGCACGATATTACCCACGAACCCATCACAAACCACAACATCAACCGCGTTCTCAAATATCTGAAATCCTTCGATTAAGCCGCTGTAGTTAATAATGGCACCATTTATATCTTTGAGCATCTCATGGGTCTCATTGATCATTTCATTTCCCTTTCCCTCTTCAGTACCTATGGTCAGCAACCCTACCTTGGGTCTTACCAACCCTAAGGCAACTCTAGCATAGTTTGATCCTAAGATTGCATTTTGGGCAATATGGTACGGTTTTGCATGCGGGTTAGCTCCTGCATCCAGTAGGGTAAAATACCTTTCCCGACCGGGCCATATGGTGCACAACGCAGGTCTTTCTACGCCCTCGAGGGTGCGCAACCGAATTGTACTCCCTGCCATTAGACAGCCAGTGTTACCACAGCTTAGAAGGGCTTGTGCCTCTTGCTCCTTAACACTGTTCAAGGCCAAAGCCATGGAGGAATTTTTCTTTCCCTTAATTCCTGCAATGGGTTTCTCATCCATTTCCACAACTTCCGTTGCGTGTCTGATCTCAACCTGATTGGAGTTCAAGTTCTCAAATTCAGAAGCGTGATTATCTATCACATCTTCTCTTCCAAAAAGGAGGAAACGAGTACCCCTGGGAGAAGATTCTAAGGATTGAGATATACCGGCGATGACTTCGTAGGGGCCACGGTCACTCCCCATAACATCAATCGCTAAAGTCACTTTCGCCTCTGTGGCGTCCATGCTCAAGCTCTTAGGGATATTAAACTTCTAGGTCAAGGACTTGTTTACCCCGATACTGTCCTGTTTCAGGGTTGACCCGATGAAAGCGAGAAAAGGTTCCGTCAGGTTCTTTTACAAGCAGTGGGGCTTTAAAGCGGTTTGCACCTCTGCGTTTACGGCTTCGCTGTTTTGACTGTTTTCTTTTAGGCTGTCCCATTTATTGAATATTACTGATGGTGTCGTTAGCGTCAAGATTAGAGAGGAGAATCTATCGACTAAGAAAGATTCCAAAAACGATTATGGAAAGTATGATCCGATAGACAACGAACACTCCCAAGCCTTTTCGAGTCAAATATCCGACGAGCCAGAAAACTGATAAGGCAGCGAACACCCCTGCCACTAAACAACCAAAAATGACTGGACCCAGTGTTAGATATTGGTTCATCGCTTGCCATTTCATAGTACACTTGTATCCGGCAGCCGCTGTCAAGGTAATCAGCCCTAGAAGAAAGCTGAATTCCGCTGCATGCACCCGGCTTAAACCAACGATATAGCCTCCTACAATCGTCATCATGGAACGACTGGTGCCGGGCCACATCGCAAAGCATTGTAAAAACCCAATAAGCAAAGAGGAGCTAAAATTTAAATCCTCTAGTGACTTTTCCGTGCTATGGGATGATGCCAATTCGTGCGATTTTTTCCGCTTTTCAGCCCAAGCCATAAAAAGCCCACCCGCTAACAAAGCAAAGGCAACAGGCAACAGTCCAAAAAGATAACTTTCAATCAAATCATCAAGCAGAAGGCCCAAAAAAGCGGCAGGTAAAAAAGCTAAAAAAAGATTTAGGAAGAGTTTTAGGCCTGAGGGATTCATTCCTAAAATACCCAGTGCCATAGCCCAGACTCGAGTTCTGTATA
>CACMBV010000080.1 GCA_902612125.1 uncultured Verrucomicrobiota bacterium | reverse complement strand
CCAACTCCCACTTCACTTGTAAATCCCCCGTGATTCACCCATTGAGCACAAGTTAAGGTTATCTGCTTTTACTCGGTACCTTTTCCCCTTAAAAAAGGGGAAATTGATAGATTCCATTTCAACCACTACCAAAATTAATCAGATCGGCCTCGTACCTGTCCCATCGTAATCCTTAGCCAGACCCTAGCTTTTTAGCATCTCTCCAAGCGACCTTCAATTGACCCACACTTCCGCTAGTACCCTGAAATACTTATCCCTTTGCGGTTTCTTGAGCTCAATCGTTTTTGCATCAGATAACAATTTATGCCTATTTACCCACGGTAGGAAATTGTCAAGGAATGGGTTAAGATTGGTTTTCTGGATTATTTTTCGTTATCCTGCTTTCGGGTGCCAACCTTATGTTTGTTTTCAAGGTTCCTTCCAACAAGGACTTTTTTAGTTGTTCCTCAGCAGTAAGTTTTTTGGTTTCATTACTATTTTCACTGCCCAGTGAGATCACTTTGGGAAAATTAAACTCTGGCTGCTTATGCACTTCCTCTTTCATGGTCAAATTAATAGCACAAAAAATTAATTTCGTCCAGCTCCAGCAGGCGGGGACGAACGGGAATCCAAACTCACCAATCAGGTTTCTCACCTCCGCATTATAGTCCATGGCCAATCCATCGCTTGTAAGCTTTTCACCAAGTCATTCTCAATCTTTACAAACCTACATTAACAATGGGTAGATTCTTCCCTTTTGAGGATTCCCCAGCTCAATCTTTGCTACTTCTGAACTATGGAAGAGACCTGGGATCAATAAAAATTTTACCCAATTGTGATCCAGTTTGAAAGTGGCCTCGTTATTTTACCATGCTCAATGATAATCAATGTAAAAAAATAATTCAGTTCATGGTCGCAGTCATAATTACATTTGCCACCACCGGACTGACAGTTGTTAATACAATTAACTAGTAGTGGAGTCTATTTTGCCCACACGGCAAATTTTTGAACACTAGTTTCTTATATTAACTCTTTAACCGCCCGTTTCAGTGTACTAATGAAGTTAATTGTCTTTCGCACAACGGAATCCTGTATGGTTCGATGGTGATAATATTTCCGAATGATTACGGGCAGCGGGTCGATATCGTAAGCAATATTCCCAATGACATAAAAACGACCCACCCCGGGACACATTTAAATTCATAAGACGATTGTTTCCTTCCACAGGCGTCGGGCAGGTGCCTGTACGACGAAATTGATCAAGCTCAATCTGAGTTATGGGAATTGCAGGACCGGTTGGGTTGGGTTGGGGATCATTAATAAACTGACTGTAATAAGAAGGATGGTAAAAATCACCGCATATCTCCCATACATTTCCCGCCATATCATACAAACCGAATCCATTGGGGGGAAAGGAACCAACTGGGGATGTACCATGGAACCCGTCTTGGGCTGTGTTAACCGCAGGAAAATTTCCCTGAAAACAATTTGCCAGCCATTTACCATCAGGTCTGGCTTCATTCCCCCATACATACATAGAATCCACCAAGCCGCCCCGTGCAGCCAATTCCCATTCTGCCTCTGTTGGTAGTCGTTTACCGGCCCATTTTGCATAGGCTCTGGCATCGTCGACATTTACACAGACCACCGGATGGTCCATCCTTTCCCGAATTGAGGAAGTCCCACCTTCAGGCTTCCTCCAGGATGCACCGTTTCTATACGACCACCAATTCCAAGGATCGTTCGTAGCTCTGGGGTTAATATTCTCAGGCGGCGGGGCAAAGACTGTTGCACCGGGTAATAATTGATTCTTAGGGGCAAAGGGGAACATGTCGGGACTAAGGGGCTTTTCCGCAAAAGTGACATAACCGGTTGCATCCACGAATTCTTTAAACTGTGCATTAGTAACTTCGTATTTATCAATCCAGAAACTTGACACTTCAACTTTATGAACAGGACCTTCTTCCGGGTAAATCTCTCCGTTTTCCGCAGGCTTTGCATTACCCATCAAAAAAGTCTGCCCTTCAATCAATATCATCTCATTCAAAGAAGCCGATTCTACTCTAACTGCAGACTTTTTTCCTAATTCGCCGTCCTTGAAGGTGACGCGGGTCTTTTCCGTACCGTCCTCGTTATAAATAACA
>CACMBV010000079.1 GCA_902612125.1 uncultured Verrucomicrobiota bacterium | reverse complement strand
GATGGCGACCTGTGTGGATCTGGCCAAGGCGGACTATCCCAAAGAGGTAAAAGGGCAGAAAATTGTGCCCATGCAAGGCGTATCGCTAAAACCGGCCTTCTCCGGAAAGAACCTGAACCGTGAAAATCCGATCTACTGGGAACATGAAGGAAACCGGGCAATCCGGATGGGAAATTGGAAACTGGTGGCCAAGGGAGCCAATGGTGCGTGGGAACTCTATGATTTGAATGAAGACCGTTCTGAACTCAATGACCTGAGTGAAAAGCATCCACAACGGGCCAAAGAAATGGCGGATCAATGGGAAGCATGGGCCATCGAGGCCAAGGCAAAACCCTGGCCATGGAATCGCAAGAAGAGTAACTTTAGCAAGAAAAAAGTCTTTAACCTAAAACCCGATGCCAACCTGTCCATGGGAGTTGCTCCAATGGTCGCTAAGAAGGCGTTCGAGGTGGAAGTTCAGATGGGAAAGCACGGAAATGGAATCCTTGTTGCTCAAGGTGGGGATGCCCATGGATGGGGGTTATCCATAGAAAATAAAGTTTTACGGTTCTTTGTCCGTCTGAATGGTAAAGTGGAATCGGTGGCCGCTGACCAGAAGCTCGGTGAAAAGGAAATGAATATACAGGCAAAGCTGCACACATCCGGAGAGGTGGAACTGTATGCCTCCAAGCGGACTCTGGGGAGCGGAAAGGTAAGCAGTCTGGTCAAGGAAATGCCCGCTGATGGCTTGCAGGTAGGACGGGATGAGAGTGGTACGGTTGGTAACTATAACAATGAGTTTGCCTTTGACGGAAAAATTAAGCGGGTCAAAATTAAGATTAATTAATTGAGCCATGTCTTTTATCCATGAAGACTTTCTTCTTTCCAATGATCAGGCAGTCCGCCTGTATCATGAATATGCCAGGGATGAACCTATTCTTGATTTCCATAATCATCTTTCGCCCGGCGAGATTGCCAAGGACCGAAAGTTTGAAAACCTCGCGGAAGCCTGGCTCGAAGCCGACCATTATAAATGGCGGGCGATGCGGGCAAATGGTGTGCCTGAGGAACTGGTGACCGGAAACGGCGACCCCAAGGAAAAATATTTTTCATGGGCCTCCACCCTACCCCACGCTCTGGGCAATCCCCTTTACCACTGGACACATCTGGAGCTGAAGCGTTGTTTCGGAATCGACACCCTGCTTGGGCCTGAAACGGCTGAGGAAATCTGGGATCTGGCCAACGCCAAACTTGCGGACCCTGCCTTTTCCGCCCGTAGAATGCTGGAAAAGTTTCAGGTCAAAGCGTTATGCACAACCGATGATCCGGCTGCCCCCACGGATGATCATGAAAAAATTGCTCAGGACGATACGGTCGTAGCGGGCGTTTACCCGACCTTTCGGCCCGACAAAGCCTGGGAAATCCGTAACGCTACGGCCTTTCTTGACTGGTTGGAAAATTTGATCGAACAAACCTCCAAGGAAATAAATACCCTGAATGATTTCCTGGAATCTCTTGCCTTACGGGTGAATCATTTCCATGAGATTGGCAGCCGGTTGTCCGACCATAGCTTCCCCACATTTCCCAGTAAATTCGCGTCAGAGAGCGAAGCTCGAAATATTTTCACCAAGGTGTTGAACGAGGAAAATGCCACGGCGGATGAAACCCGGAAATTTACCGGTTTCATTATGCTTTTCCTTGGCCGCCTTTACTCAGCCAAAGGTTGGACCATGCAGGTTCACCTGGGACCCCTTCGTGATAATTCCAGCCGGTTACTCTCCGAGTTTGGACCGGATGCGGGAACGGATTCGATCGGTGACTGGAATCAGGTGGAAAACATGGGGCAATTTTTGGATAAACTGGACCGTGAGGATTCCCTACCCAAAACCATTGTTTATAATAACAACCCGGCGGACAACTTTTCAATCGCCACGATGCTGGGAAATTTCCAGCGTGACCTACCGGGCAAGATGCAGTTTGGATCGGGCTGGTGGCATCTCGATCAACGGGATGGGATGGTCGAACAAATGAAGACCTTGGCCAATGTCGGACTCCTTTCTCATTTTGTGGGTATGCTTACCGATTCGCGCTCTTTTCTGTCTTTCCCCCGTCATGAATATTTCCGTCGCATTCTTTGCAACCTTTTGGGAAATTG
>CACMBV010000078.1 GCA_902612125.1 uncultured Verrucomicrobiota bacterium | reverse complement strand
TCGGCCGTGCCTGTGATCACGGTTTGGATCCCGTGCGTTATGCTGCATGTGTCCAATCAATGCATTTTGCCAGTCAACCACATACAAAGAACCATCGGGAGCAAACTCGAGATCCGTGGGACGGAAATTCAAGTCGCGGGAAACAAATAAATCCTGGCGATACTCAGTGGTAAATCCTGGTTCTTGGTCAATGACCCTGTGCTGTTTTGCACCGAGGAATCCAATATTGTTGTTGATCAAAATATCACCCTGGACTTCATCGGGGAAATGTCTACTCGATACAAATTCAATGCCGGAGGTGGGTCGGACCTGATTGGATGTGATTAAATCCGGTGCTTGCAGATTTGCTCCGTATCGTGCTTTGACCATACCGGGAAGCATCCAGGACATTTTAGTCCCGGATGTGTGCAGAAAAAGTTCCTGTCCATATTCATCCACGGCCACGCCCCAGGGATTGGGGATGCTAAACTGGGAATGACGGATCAACCTGCGGGTCCTCGGATCATAGCGGAAGAAACCCCCGTTGGATCCACGCTGCGGGCCAAAAGCTGTTTCCACATGGCTGTGCAGGAACACCCCTTCGCACATAATAATGGCTCCGGAAGGATCCGCACAAAAGGAAGAAATCGCATGATGTGTATCATGGTCGTCAAAGCCGGAAAGGAGCACTTCCCGTTTGTCATATTTATCATCACCATTGGTATCTTGCAGGAAAACAAGGCTACCGCTTTGGGAGACATACACGCCGTCATGGGCAATCTCGAAACCTATGGGAATATGCAGGTCGTCCGCAAAATTAATCTGTTTGTCGGCTTTTCCATCGTTGTTTGTGTCTTCAAATATGATCAATTTATCCTGGGGAAGAGGATCGCCGATCCGGTAATGAGGATAACTGGCCATGGTCGCCACCCACAGCCTGCCCTTGTTATCAAAAGACAATTGCACGGGATTGGCGAGATCCGGGAAAGTCTTTTCATCCGCGAATAATTCAATTTTGTAGCCATCCGCGACCTCGATTTTCGTTTCTGCTACGGGCCCGGGGGTGTAATCAATAAACCCGTTCTTTCCATTTTTATCGGGTGGTAAATAGTTAGTGGGAACATCGGGGAGTTCGGAAGTCGCCCTGTCGGCAGCAGCAAGATCAAAACTTTTACCTGTTAATATTGACCAGATGGCTTTATCCCGGTTTACCGTAAATTCACGGGTTTTTTCGATTTCGTAAGGATAATTTTGTGGCCCAAAAGGGTTATATCTCCTTCCATACACATGCACTCCGTTAGGTACCTTAAAATCGTTTAACCAAAAGAAATTTTTATCCATGACCGCCTGATTGATTTCTTCGCGCATATTTTCCTTGGCTTTGCCGGTCTTGAAAATGGCTTGGGTAAGAAACTTGGCAAGTTTCTTATATCCGTGGTCGTTGTAGAGGGCACCATCCACGGTGTGTCTTTTTCCATCTTCATACCATTTACGAGACGGGGCAAAGCAATCAAGGAAGAGCACTTTATTTTCGATCGCCACTTCACGCATGGTTTGTGTGTAAATGCTTAGGTTGCGATTCTGGGATTGGCCATCGGTTATGCCGGGTATGGTTTCAACCGCCGTTGGGGATACAAGGGCGATTTTAGGTGTATTCTGGCCGAAAGACATGGATTTGAGATGCTTGACATAAGCACCGAGTTCTTTCTTAAAGCGATTGGCCTGTTTCGGTCCGTCAAAGGATGAATTAAACCCGAAGAAACACAGAACGACCTCCGCATGGAGATCGGACAACCATTGGTCGGGGGTTGGGAAGTGACCTTTGGGTTTGGTACCGGCCTTTAAACTATCATGGATAAGATCCTTCGCACCGGGAAAGGCGTATTGTTCCTCCTGATTACGACTGGGATGTGGACGAAACCCGGGTGTGTTCCCCTCGTCACACAAATTTCTGATTTTGAGATTCAGGTCACTGTGGTGAAGATAGATCTCCGTTTCAAAATGCCCGTAATGAATCATGCGGGATCCCATCCCTGCCCCGACGAATACCACATCATCCCCTTTGGATAGACTAATCTTGGCATCAACGATGGACAGTATCGAAGAAGAGATTAAAAAAATAGAAAGGAATTTACCGGATATTGTAAACATGGGAAATATATGGCAGATGTAAGAATAATGATTATTTTGATGAAATCTGGTGCATTCTCAAATGAATAATTGATCGCCCTGGCCAAATTCTAAAATTAATCAATTTCAT
>CACMBV010000077.1 GCA_902612125.1 uncultured Verrucomicrobiota bacterium | reverse complement strand
TTTTCATCAAGGTATCAGGATAAAACCAATCCTGAGCGTCCAAGGTCCAAAAGCCGCGGGATCAAAAGTTTTGATTCTTCTCCTGAACCTTCCACCGAGAGGGATGAAATCAAGTTGACGGGAAAATTTACCAATGAAGGAACTTTTGAATTCAATATTCGAATGACCCGAAAAGGGTTGGAGTTTTGGTCAAGGATCAAAGATCCTAGCGGAGAGGACTGGCCAACCAACCACCGGGTGGGAATGTCCCTGCGCGGAACGGTGCCTAAAGTAAAGGACTTACCAATGAATAAGATTAGGGCAGTCGTCGGGGACGGTGCTTTTCATGCAACTCCAGTTGAGGGAAAAACCATAAAAATTCCCTTTGAAGAAAGCTGGGTGGAATTAAAGAAGAAAATAAAGCGGGGTGCGTTGAGCAATCTCAAGAAATTTGAAGCCAAGGGTAAGCCGTACGACCCACTCACAATCGCCGTAACTCCCTTTATCAAAGACATGAAACTTTCCTACGACCGGTCCTATGCCACCACCTATCCCTTACAGGGACTCTATTTGTATTACGGTTCCGAAGAGAAGAGAACGGAAATCCCCCGTAACCGGGCTCTGAAAATCAACCTGCTTCCCAAGTAATAGCTTCGGGCAGAATTTGCTGATTACTTAAAGGCAGACTGAAGGTTATCCAGGCTAATCCGGGCACATTCTTCAGCGGTGGGGTGGTAGTCAAAGGGTTCAACGGATACCCATCCTTTGTATTTGATTTCCCTGAGTGCACGGGCCACTGCATGGAGATCAGTCGGACCCTGTCCGGGACCCCGGTGATTGACATCATTGCCATGAAAGTGAGCCACTTCCCAGCGATGGTCATAGATCGTGGTGAGCGTGCCGGCAGGTTCATGGGCCATGGCTTTCATATCCAAATGCATTCGACAGGCGGGACGATTGACTGCAGCAATGAATCGGCGTGCTTCCCGGCAGGAGCTGAGAAAACTGGTTTCCACGGGGGAAAGTGGTTCAACGGCAATAGTGACTCCATGTTCGCCTGCGAGTTCGGAGACTTCGCGAATGATGGTAACCGCCCGTTCGAAGGCCTCTTCATAAGGGGTGCCGTGCTCCAGGTTTCTTTGCTGGGGACTTCCCAAAACGATAACATTACCACTCATCCTCGCTGTGAGTAGAGTAAGTTTTTTGAGGTATTCGCAGGCAGCACTCCGCATGCCTTCATCCGGATGCGTCAGGTGTAAGCCTTCGGTCTTGGCCATCAGCCAGTGAAGCCCGACTATTTCAATTCCTGCCGATTTGGCTGCTTCGATGCATCGGTCCGCATCCTTTTCTTCAATTTTAAGTGGGTTTTCTTTAAGCGTAAAGGGGGCAATTTCCACCCCCTGGTATCCAATTTCAGCGATCCTGGAAAATCCATCTTCAAGGGACAGATGTTGGAAAACCTCGTTACAAAGGGCGAATTTCATAATTGGAATGATTTACAGCTTACTCTTTCTCTTGAGAAAATATACCTGAGCATGCCCCGGGATTTCCCTCCAAGCGACCACTAAATTTGAAATTACAGATGAATTTTTTTACTTTATTCCCTGCAGGCATTGAACCTCTCAAATTGGCTGAGAAGCAATCATATATACGCAAAATGTAGAGTGAATATAATTCAATCGTCTGATTTTCCATTCCATGATAGGCAATCAAAACATGAAACTTCAACAAGGGCAGATCTGGCAAAAGGGAAACAATTATTACCGCATTACAGAATGGAGCCGCATGATCATCCAATATAAACATACTGACGATCCCAACCTCAAAGAAGGAGAAGTCATTGAGATTTCCAAAAAGGAATTTTGTCGCCTGATCAAAGGGGGTACTCTAGTTGATCCTTCCTCACACTGATTTCTTTTAGCTCGCCCAAGCAAAGTAAAATTCTAGAGAAATAAATTATGTCCATTTCCATTGGTACTCCGTTTCAAAAATCAGCCAAAAAAATTATGCTTTGCGGTTCAGGTGAACTCGGCAAGGAGGTTGTCATCGAATTGCAAAGATACGGGGTGGAAGTGATTGCTCTGGATGCCTATGCGAACGCACCGGCCATGCAGGTAGCTGACCGTTCTCAGGTCATTTCGATGCTCGACGGGAATGCTCTCAGCGGAATTATTCTTCAGGAAAAGCCGGATCTGGTCGTTCCGGAGGTGGAAGCCATAGCCACGGATGTCCTTGCGGAATTGGAAAAAGCGGGTGAGGTCACCATTATA
>CACMBV010000076.1 GCA_902612125.1 uncultured Verrucomicrobiota bacterium | reverse complement strand
ATGGTGGCGAACCCAGCGGATGAATTTGATGATGCTGAGCCATCGATTTCAAGCCAATCGATATCAAGCTCGTCTGTGTTTTCTGAATCTCTGATTTCAATTGAATTGGATCCGATCAAAAGATTTGAATTTAGCGAAGAAACAATCCAAGAAGAACTTGAAGAATTTATAGTTCCTATCTTCACATTATTTACAAAAACCCCCATGGCTCTTTGTTGACCTTTTGATTTGAAGCGTATCCTTAATGTACGATTTAAATCTGAAAACGAATTATAATTAAAAGTTATCTTAGCACCATTTGGTCCCAAGTCTACATAGGTGGTTCCGTTTTCAGTTAAAATAGCTTGGTGTGATGAAGCGTTTGCTACATTAGAATCTTCAGCTTCAAGTCGAGTAGTTGCATTATGATCTATGGATGGATTTGGATCATAGACGTGAATAGTTTGGTAAAGCACCTCGCCCCAGGTGTTGTTGTCATCCTTGTAGCGGATTCCGATCAGATGGGGACCAACTGCGAGCCCGCTGACATTCAGATCGACCAGGGCAATGGATTCCACTTCCGAATCAAAGGCACCATCCTGTGCGGTGAGGGCGGTCCCGCTACCTTCCCCCGGATCGGTGTCCACAAAATATTCAGCTGCGGAGATTTTGGTGGAGTTGGCATCCGCAAATAAGCCCCTCGTCCCGAGGACGAAAAGAAAAAGCAAGGCTGTGCGAAAAGGATGCATCAAAAATTTATTTCACGGTGGCACCGGTGGATTCGATGGTGACGGTGCCTCCAGCAGGAACCGCAATGGGCATGTCCAGGGAAAGAACAATGGGTTTGTCGGTATTTCTTCCATTAGGTATGTAATTGTGCCCGCCAAACATACCGATGTCATTACGGGAGCCATTGTGGTCCTTGTACTGGGCATCGGGTGGACCCTTATCAATGCAGGGGGAATCGGAGGCGAGAGTAAAATCTCCATTGGCAAGATCGGTAAATTTCGGATCGGCATCAATCTCGTAGAAGGACTGGCAACCACCGGTTATTTTTCGCAATGTATCAGCATCGTTGTAAAGGAGGTTGTGCTCAATAACCGCATTTGCTGGTGCATTTATTAAAGCAGATAAAGGGGCTCCTCTAGGTGCTTTACTCCCACATGACCAAATTGCATTTCCCGATATGAAGATCTGTGATAAAGTATCGGCTAAAATGCCAATTCCGCGCGAGTGAGTATCAGCTATCGCCTGATTATCCCCAGTTGTGAACGAATTTCTACAATTAAAAATAATGTTATTTTCAATTGATGCAATCGCTCCAGATTGAATTCTTATTCCAATCATTTGATGGTCTTTTGAATTACCATGTGAAAGCGATCCACTGTAATCGTAAATCCGATTATTGTTTATGGTAGCCCGACCCGTAGACATGACTTCAATTCCAATCCCCTTGTTTTGATTGCCGTTGAATTCACAGCCCACAATTTCTGCCTGTTTATTTATCTTTAATCGGTAGACTTTGCAGTACTGGATACGGGTGGTGGATGCATGATTATCGATTGAACCAAGCAGGTCACAGGCGTGGGCAAATAGATGGGACTTCTGACCACTACTTTCGCTGACATTCAGTGCCCCGACTTGTACCTTGAGCAGGTTGACCTTGCTGTTGTTGATATCAAGTGTGCTGATCACCGGCATCACATTGTTCACGCCGCGAAGAGTCAGGTCTTTACCCTGAATACTACCTGTACCGCAGGGACTTTTTACAATAGCAATGACATCTCCAGAAGAGGATGCATCAATCACATCCTGCAAGACATCTGTAGGTTGTACAAAACGAGTTGCCCCGTGGGCGAGAGTGGCCGCGAGGATGAGGCTGAGGAAAAAGGTAAGGATGGAAGATTTCATGATCAAAAAGTATTACTTCACGGTGGCTCCGGTGGATTTAATTGTGGCGGTACCATTTCGTGGTACTGCGATGGGTAGCTCCAGTGAAATTACCACGGGCTTGGTAGAATTCCGCCCATTGGGGATATAATCATGCCCGCCAAACATTCCGATATCATTACGAGAGCCGTCCCGGTCATTATATTCAGTACCCTCTGGTCCAGCATTGATCAGTCGAGAAGCCGAACTTGGCTGAAAGTTACCAGCAGCAAGATTCTGAAATACCACTGCCGACTGATTATTTTCCGTCAGGTTACCGGTAAGTAATCCAGAAGAAACAAGACTAGAACTAACAAAATTAGCAGGTTTTTTCCAAAAGAAATTGTTACGAACATATGCCGAACCCGTGGACCCAATTAATCTATTTCCCGCAC
>CACMBV010000075.1 GCA_902612125.1 uncultured Verrucomicrobiota bacterium | reverse complement strand
CTTTTTCTGCTAAATATCTACCGTGTGCCATCCATCTGACAACCTGGCTCCAGAAACGATAATGATATTTATCCTCCACGCCTCTACGCCATCTCCAGGCCGAATCAGAACCTAAATACAGTGATTTACCGGCTCCCGTCTGCCGGATCACAAGGATAGGCATTTTTCCCCACTCCGTCACATAGTTGGAGTGGACCGCCAATACCTCTGAGCCTGGCCTGCTTTTGCTCACAGTAGCCGACCAATGAAATCCTGGTAGTTTAGACCAAAAATCTCGGCTTTTTTCTCCGGTGCCGCGTAGTTTAGTTAACCAGTGGTCTCTTCCCTTCTGAGTCAGGATATAGGATGCAGGATTTTGAGTCCCAAGGCCGCGAGGTTTTTCGAAATCGTAGACTACCGGAAGGATCTCTCCCAGGGATGTCTTGGTAAGAGATTGTTGCCTGCCTCTTCTGCCGGGCATAAAGATTAGACCTGAGGCCTGATATTGAATTAAATTTGCGAGAAGATCGCATTGATCTTCACTCAGTTCAGCTTCATCTAGTCCGACATCTCCAAGGAAAATGACATCGTAGGGAGACAAACTTGCCTCATCAGTTGGAAACTCGGGGATGTAGGTTGCTCCACTCGGAGAGTCCATTCCCGGGTGCAAAAGAACACATGATAAATTTACACCAGGATCCCGGCTTAGGGCATTTCTTAAATACCGGTATTCCCACCGAGGAAGAGAATCCACAATGAGGACTCGAATGGTCTTACTTTCCACCCGGGTGCGTATTTTTTTTTGATTATTTTTTTTGTAAGTTTCTTTCTTCACTTCACCAAGTATGATTTCGAAGTCAATTTGACCCTCTTTCTCTGGTAGCCAGGAGAGGTTTCCCGAAATGCTCTCACCTCCCTGGAAATCAACCGGTTTTTCCAGAATTTTCTCGCCGTTAGAAAAAAGGGAAAGAGAAGTCTTTTGAGAAGTTTTGAAATGATTGGTTGCCTGCCAGCTAATCATTACCCTTTCCCCCTGAAGAACATAAGACGGAGCGAAAACTTCATCAAGGGAAAGATCAGGAAGGGAAGCATCCGATCCCGTGATTACGCTGTAAACGGGCACAGATAACGCCCGACTTTTACCAGCTACCGACAATACCGAGGATCCATTATTGGTATCGCCATCCGTTAGAACTAGAATAGCTTTCACGGAGTCGTTTTGATTCAACACCTGTTGAACAGCCTGTGTGATATTAGTGGCCTTGGGACCTGCGGGTGAGGAAAATTTTTTAACCAAAAAGGAAGCGTTTGTTTCCAGATTCTGAACCCATTGGTTTTGAAGAAATTTTTTTGACCATGCTGATCTTTCAATGGGTTCTCCATTTTCCACCATGACATCCTTGGTTTGCATACTTTCCGATACATCCAGCAGGCAGATAATTTGTGATTTTTTGGTATTATCAATTTTTTCGACCATCCCGGGGTCAAAAAGGGTAAAAACAACCAGCATGACAATTAAAACGCGAAAACTTTCCAGCAGGGCAATCCTGCGTTTTTTTTTCATTCTCAGCCAAGTCTGAAAACTGATAATCAAAGCAATAAGTATGATTACAAAGGCGAAGATCCAAGAGAATGGACTTCCTTGAATCTGCCAGAATCCGGTTTCGAAAATCATTTGAAGGGCACTCTTCTGTTAAAACTTTTAGGTGGTAAGCTGAGAGCCCCCTCGAAAAGAAGAAAAAGAATCATGCAAACCAGAAAGAAATTCCAGATTTCGGCTCTTTGAAAGGAAGAGTTGGCAGTTTGAGCGTCACTCCAAGAAGCATATTCAGAAGAAATTAGCTGTTGCAATTGGTTATTTTCCAGCTGGTCGTAAGTGGATTCATCTGCCGGACGATTAACTGCCACCAAATTTCCTAAATGCTGATAAATCCCGGCATTAATGGCAGGCTTGTCTCGTTTTTCACCGGTGATCGCAAGTACACTTTGAAGTTTGCGGGAATGATTATCCCCGCATTCCATTATTTGGAAATTTGTTTTAAGCTCACATTCTTCGATAATTCGTTGCAATGCGGGTACGAGAACAAAACCCTTGTCCAGACTCGACCAGGCCTTATTTGGGAGAGTGGAGAAAGAATACAGCACTCCTCGGCCGTGGATCTTTCGGGTCAAAAAATTATTTCCATCGGTATAAAAGGCTAGTGGTTGGCCTTCCACGGGAATAATTCTTTTCTGAATTTTCAGATACGATAGAGGTAATTCCTTTCCATTGGTGGTGTTTGCAAATACTCCTTCATTTCGATTCCATTCGCGGACACTGCAAAAATCGTCTTCTGATAAAATTTTGTAATCACCCCATTTTTGAAAAGTAAAAATTTTATTCTTTGTTTCTTCTGATGGGAAAAAAACAACCACGCCACCATCGA
>CACMBV010000074.1 GCA_902612125.1 uncultured Verrucomicrobiota bacterium | reverse complement strand
AATGATTTTGGCAGCTTTTCTCAGGATTTCTTTTTGAATGTATTGACTCTTGGCAACATGCGAATCGCGGCGGGCGGTAATCATTTTGCTTTTATCGACGGGAAGGGTTCCGTTTGGACCACAGGTCACAATGACAACTTGGATCCGGAGATCGAAATAAACATGATCAAATCCGTGAGGTGTATGTTGGGAATGCAAAAAAGATAAGAGCAGGTAGCGCTACCACCTTTTTTCTGACGCAGGAAAATAAACTTTATGCAATGGGAGATTCCAAACTATCCGGAATCGGTTGGAAAAATACACCGACTCTTATTTTCGCTGAGGAACTGATAGATTTTGACTGCCGAAATTCCATGTTCATAGTCAAAAAAGACGGCTCGCTTTGGGGATGGGGAAATAATCAGCGCGGTCAGCTAGGTCTGGGTACTTCTGGGAATCCGCACAACCAACCGCAAAAAATTATTGAGTCGGGGGTGTCAAGGGTTGAAGTTGGGTATGACCACACCGTTTTTTTGAAAGTTGATGGATCATTATGGGCCATGGGAGGGAATAGGCTTAATGCTCAAAATAATAGACTTGGGATTAATTCATCAAACAAAAATGAAACCACTCCCCAGTTGGTTGTTCCAAGTGGAGTGGTTGATCTCAGCGTTCATTGTGCCCATACCCTTTTGGTTAAGGATGACGGATCAGCATGGGGCTTTGGCTCAAACAAGAATAGTCGCCTTGGGTCAGGCGGAGATAAGTCTTTGCCCGTTAAAATTATTGAGTCAGGCGTGGCTAAGGTATCTGCGGGTGATTCACACAGTCTTTTTTTATTGGAGGATGGTTCAGTTCTGGGCATGGGGAGAAACTTTGAGGGACAACTCGGTGGAACGGATCCTTCCGATCAGCAAACCCCAAAGGTAATGGTGGCAAGTGGAGCAGTGGATATTTCGGCCGGAAGTTTTTTCTCAACCATAACCCTTAACGATGGAAGAATCATTGGCTTGGGTTTAAATTTACGTGGTCAACTGAGTGCTGGAGAATCACAACATTTTCTCATTCCACAAAAACTGCCCAATTTAAAAGTTACGGATGTGGCAACCAATACCAATGGTTCGTACTTTATTGATATAAACGGATCGCTTTGGTCGGTAGGTAAAGGAGATGCTGGGGACTCGGGTAACAGTTTGAACACTTACTTCTCAACTCCAGTAAAGGTAGTGGATGGAAATGTGTCTTCCGTTGATTCAATCAATACGACTGTTTTATATCGTGACTACAATGGATCCCTACTTGGATTTGGAGAAGGAGATCATGGTCGCTTGGGTAATAATTCTAGTAGCGATCGTTACAGCCCAATTATCATTCGGGATGGAAATGTTACTTCGTTCGCCAGTGGAAATAGTTACTCAGCGATGGTGCTTGAAGATGGCTCGCTATGGACATTTGGAAACAATTATTACGGACAACTGGGAGACGGCAACAACACTAATCAACGGGTACCCGTAAAAATAGTGGATGCCAATGTCACCCAGGTTGCGGCCGGTAATCACCATACCCTTTTTCTCAAGAAGAATGGATCAGTTTGGTCGATGGGCAGAAACCAGTTGGGGCAATTGGGAGACGGTACTCAAACCGATCGTAATAGTCCCTTCCGCGTGATCGAAGAAAATGCCACTGGAGTTGCATGCGGACATTATCATTCCTTTATTCTTATGAAAGACGGCTCATTGCTTGCATTTGGAAGTAATGGATATTTTCGATTCGGTTTGCCTGTTGGTGTAAATTATTTGACTCCCCAAATTGTTTTCACAGAAGGCATAAAGTCTGTTTCTGGAGGTAATACGCACAGTTTATTTTTGAAAACCGATGGATCTCTTTGGGCTTCAGGATATAATCAATATGGAAAGGTGGGGGCAGGGGAATTGGGACATTCAATAAAACTGACCAAAATTGTGGATGCTGGAGTAGCCGGAATCTCTGCCGGATATCATCATTCGATATACTGGACCACCAGCGGGGAAGTCTATGCATTTGGGTCGGATGAGTCTGGCCAATTGGGGCTCGGCCGAAAGATTCGCATGACTTCACCCCATGTCATTTATGATCCCAGCCAATAGCTGGCAATTGAATATGCGTAGATTATTTTTGGTTTTTCTGAGTCTTTGGGTCGGTGCCAGTCTACAAGCCAGCCCGATCCCTTACACCGGGAAGATATCCCTGAATGGTATCAATTTTGATGGGCAGGCAAGTTTTCAATTTACTATTTATACGAAGGATGGAAAAGCGGTCTGGCGGAATGGGGATGATGCCAAATCCACCATCTCGGTTTCGGTAAAGCAGGGGCGATATTCGGTTTTGCTTGGCGGGCAGGGGATGGAGTCGATATCCCCGGAGTTGTTTTTAAACCACAAGGATTTATTTCTTT
>CACMBV010000073.1 GCA_902612125.1 uncultured Verrucomicrobiota bacterium | reverse complement strand
ATTCCCTTCAGGTTAATGCAAGCCAAAGTCTTGCTCCGGCAAGAGGGCGTTTTCCGGAGGTTGGTAAATTTTTTGCAAAATTGGATGAATTGGTCAAAAAAGCATCCGAGTATAATGCCAGGCTCAATGCAAACTCCCCGCTCTATTCAAGTGATTGGGATAGTTTAAAATTGGACGAATTGCGCAAAACGGTCCAGGATCTTGATTACAATCATCCGATTCGTAACTTTGTCGAGCAACGGCTTCTGGCCAATGTGGAAACCCGTCTAAACGGAATGGGTAAGAGAGTGGTTCGTGATCCTTACAACCCATTTCCCAAAATTCCAAGATCCGAAAACTTTCCGGATGAATTTGTTTATGTGGGTGGTCTTTCCAATTCTTTTGGAGACGGTCCTGAAACTTCAGAATTGCAATATTGCCTCTTCACCTGCCCCGGTTCTATTTATCCGAAAGGAAATTCAGCTCTTACTTTCAAGCCCATTCTATCCACGAGAGGTGGCAATTTAGCGGGAACCACTTCGGTTGATAATTTTTGGACGGGTGGTGTATTCGGCACCCCCCGAAGATTCAACCCGGACCGGACCATTTACCCTGGTTCCGGGGATGCCGAGGTGATCGCCGCAAACATTTCAGGGGCGGTTAAGGATGGCAATCAAACCAATCAAATGAATGTAATTTTGGTGGCGGATTCCGATGTGCTGGCCGATCCCTTCTTCAATATCCGCAGCCGCGGCCCGGACTCAGATTTTCCCCTCGATGTGGATAATGTAACCCTGTGTTTAAACCTGATAGATAGTTTAAGCGGAGAGGACAGCCTTCTCGAAATTAGAAACCGGAGAAGACTTCATCGTACCCTGGAGGAATTCGAGAAAAGCATCGAGGAAGCCAGAGAGGTTGCCACCCGAACAATCAAGGAAGCCGAGCAATCGATCCAGCAAGTTCTGCAGGATGAAAACCGCAAACTGAACGAAGCTCTAGCGGATGTTCAGGGAAGTCAGGGTTCCATGACACAAGGTCAATTTATGCAAGTCTTGCAAACCGAGGCGGCTAAACTGCAGAAAAACCTTGCGAAAAAAGAACGCGAACTTCGCAAGGAAAGTAATACCAAGATCAAGGATGCGGAAAGAAAACGAGACCGCGAAATTAAGGCGAAACAGGAAAGCATTCAAAGACTCTCGGTGTTCCTACCGCCCTTACCCTTGCTCATAATTGCTTTGGTGGTGTTTTACCGGAAGAAAAAAGCAGAAATCCAAGGGGCATATTCATCCAGAGTAAGGTCCTGAGGATATCGTTACCATCCCTTACCAACTTTTTTTGATTTAGGTATCATGAACGAAAATATTAAAACAACCCTTTTCATCGTGGCGGCTGCGGTTTGCGTGGCTCTTGCTTTTATCACCGCTCCTGAAGCCCGGGACCCCAGTGCTCAGGGAAGTAAAATGGGGCAGGCTCTCTTTGAAAGCTTTGACCCCCGCTCGGCAACGGGGATTGAAATTGTGGAAATTGATGAAGACAACCTAATTTCCAAGTCGATTGAGGTGTCCCAAACGGAAAAGGGCTGGCTGATTAAAAGACCAGGAAAAGTGGATTACCCGGCCAATGCCGACAACCAGGTCAAAAATGTCTCTTCCCTTCTTTTCGACCTAAGAATTATTGATCAGGCTGCTGAAGGTGCCGGTGAACATGCCAATTTTGGTGTGCTTGATCCTTCCAAAGCCAATCCGAGTGATGCCGGAATTGGTAAAATGATCGCACTGAAAAATAACACGGGGGCAAACCTGGCTCAACTGATCATTGGGAACGAAGTCGATGGCTTGAACAATACCCGGTTTGTCAGAAAGCCCGAGGAAAATGCAGTCTATCGGGTTGAACTGGAAAATGTGAATGATGTGACCACCAAGTTTGTTGATTGGGTGGAGCAGGATTTCCTCGATATCGACAAGTGGAATATCAAGCAGGTCACCTTTGACAATTATGAGATCAAAGACGGAAAAATTGCACCCTCCGCCAAGCAAATACTCGATTATGACAATTCCGAATGGAAACTGCTTGGATCCACTTTATCCGGGGATGAAGAGCTCGATAAGGAAAAGCTTGATGAGATGAAGGATGCTTTCGATGATCTTGAAATCATTGATGTTGAAAGAAAGCCAGAAATCCTCATTTCGAGCCTTCGCAAAGGAAGCGAGTTTGTGGACGCGAACAATATCCAGGAACTCCAAAGCAGTGCCAATTCCCTCATTCAAAAGGGTTTCCGCCCGGTTAACGAGCTGGGCAAAGACGGAAAGCCCCTCGCTTACCCAAACGGTAAACCAAAATTAAAGGTTGTTTCGCAAAAAGGGGAGGTCCTCGTGGGCATGAAAGACGGAGTGGAATATGTCCTGCGTTTTGGAGAAACCTACCGGGGTCCGGAAGACGATGAGAATT
>CACMBV010000072.1 GCA_902612125.1 uncultured Verrucomicrobiota bacterium | reverse complement strand
ATCCTGCTCGGGCTGTCGACCAACCGGATCAAAATTTTTCTCTCTCTCCTTCTCCGTCTTCTCGTCTTAAAAACAAGGATGTGAATTCTTCGGACCCGGCATCGAGAGGTAATTCCAGAAAATCGGTGAAGAAAAATCCATCCACAGGTCTTGATGTGGAATCGCAGGATTTACAAAAAGTTTTTAGTGACAGTCAATCAGAGAATGCCTTCCCAAGTTCTAAAGAAGAAATAATTATCGAAACTTGGCCGCCAGACTTAACCGCCGGTTCAAATGTAAAAAGTAGAATCCCTAAGATTCAGGCATTGGGCTTTGACCGGGAGAAATCTTTGCTTCCGAGTGAAAATGAATCCGCTAATTCCAGTTTGCGGGGCTATTCTCCAGAAAGTCGAAAAAGATACGGAAATCTCCGTAATTACTTTTTGACAGCAGACCAAGCGGATTTTGCTGAAAAAAAAACTGAATCGGCAAAGTACGGGAATTTACAGGAATGGGCATCCAATGGCACTGATCATAATCTGAGTAAATTATCAAATCATACTGGGCCTAAACCCTTCAACCGGGCAATCGATTGGATTCGAAAAAAAGGTCGAATAAAGGAAGTTGAATAAGCATTGAGAATGAATGTACATTGGACCTATGTCTGGATCGGCGTAATTCTATTCCTTATCCTTATTATCGGACAGTTTTCTTCCTGCCTGATGGATGTGAGTCCTTTTTGGGATACGATGTCCGATAAGCTGAAGAACCCCTAATTAAAATCATACACCACCCGCAGATAGTATTTTAAATCCATTTCCTCTTTTCCTGGTACAGGGGTCGAATTATAGGTACCAGCAAGCCCGGAACGAATTTTCCAATCCTGTTTTTTATCCAGAGGAAGGATCAGTGCCGTGTCTTTTCGAAATAGAAAATCCGAAAAGTCATTGATATTCGGAATGTACGAAAGATCACTTTCAAGGGATAGAAAATCTTTCAGGTTTTGGGAATGTTCCAGTCCAAAATCCAAGGCTGGTTCACTCAGGTTTTTGACCGAATCAGATCCCAGTTCCTCAAACCTGAACGCCGCACCCCCTCGAACTGAAGTTTTATAGTTCTTTGCCTCGATCCAGGAGTATTTTAAGCCAATGGCGGATGTGGCACGAAGATCCACTTCCTCCAACCGGTCGTTCTCGAGGTCAGCCTTCGCGTACCATGAAAGTTTCTCAAAAAAGCGGGAATCGTAATTCACCCCCAATGTGGTTTCTTCCACAATGGCGACATCTTCTTTGGTTGAATTGAGATAAGATAGATAAAAGTCGTATTCACGCATCCGGTTCCCCAGGCTACTGTCGAGGCGAATACCCAATCCAAAACTTTCAGAATTGCCGGAAGCACCGGTCAGGTCAAATCCGATGGCATGCTTCCATTTCATTTGCATGGCCATGGCATTTTTTTGAGCTTCAAGAATTAAGGGGTCCGTAGATTCTGCGTCCCATAAATGTTTGATCTCGGAAAGAGAAAAAGGCTGTTCGCTATTGCGAATGGTGAGGGAATTGTCATCCGATTGTTCAATAATTCCGTCAAAGGTACGGTTGTCAAGGAGCCGGAGGGAAATCTCCTTATCGCTCTTGATCGTTGCAATCTTGGTGTAGGGAACTTTGATTTTTCCGGTGAAGGAGGTTTGGATTGTCAGGTTACCATCCACCATGCCGATGATTTTTCCCTTAATTACTGAACCGTCCAGGATTTTAACCGAGTCTGCCCATGCAAAAAAGGGAGTGAAAATAAAAATGAAGAATAAATTTCTCATGGGGTGAATAAAGTTTTCAGCCCGGGGGCCAGGTGAGCCTTCTTCCGCCCAACAAGTGGACATGAAGATGTGGCACGGTTTCACCTCCATCAGAACCATTGTTGATAACGATACGGAATCCTTGTTCGAGCCCTTGTTCAAGGGCGATTTTTTTGGCGGTGATTAATAGATGACCCAGTATCGGCTCATCTTCATTATCCGCTTCCCCGACTCGGGTGATTACTTTTTTCGGAATAATCAGGGCATGAAAGGGTGCCTGCGGTTCGATATCCTTAATTGAAATACAGATGTCATCTTCAAAAAGAATTTCTGCCGGGATTTCTCGATTAATAATCTTCTGGAAAACGGTGGTCATGGGTATGCGATTCTACTTGGCGGACCAGATCCGCAAGGAGGAAAGAAAAAAATCTTCGAGGGCAGAATCCTCCTTCAGGTTGACTTCGAGCAGACCGGACATGCTCTCAAGTTTCCTGATGACCCGGGCAAGCTTTTGACCATTAAGGTCGATACTCCCGAAAATCTTTTCATTTTGGGTAATAAAAGTTCGGGTTTTATCCGAAATTTCTTTGAGCATGTGGGATCGAACGCCACGCCGAAGTCCGCTCTCATAGGCATCTTTTTCCTTGTCCTCTAATTCCTTGGTGCGGCTTGTCAGTGCT
>CACMBV010000071.1 GCA_902612125.1 uncultured Verrucomicrobiota bacterium | reverse complement strand
CCACCACGACCTCCTGTTTATTGGCCCCCTTAGTCACCAAAGTGATGATCTATGTGATGATCCGGATGATCCTGTCCGTATTTGGGGTGGAATTTTCATTTGAGTCAACCATTTGGGTAAGCTGGATGCCATGGTTGGTGGTGATCGCCATTGTCTGTGCGGCCTTTCTTGCCCTCTCCCAAAGGGAAATCAAGCGGATGCTGGCCTATCTGATTGTTGCGGAAGTTGGCTACATGGTGGGAGGGGTCTGGATTTATAACTACTACGGTCTGATTGGCTCGATCTTTCACATCATCAGCGATGCCTGCATGACCTTGTGCCTATTCTTAGGTGCGGGAATCATCCTGCACAAATGTAAGACGACCCACTTTGACGGAATCCGGGGATTATTTTCCAAAATGCCCCTGACGGTGACAGGGTTTTTCGTGGGTGGTTTTTCGATTATTGGACTGCCTCCAACCTGTGGTTTTTTCAGCAAGTGGTACCTGATTACCGGAGGCATGGTGTCCGGGCGTTGGGAGTATTTGGTCGTGTTGATGTTTTCCACCATGGTCATGGTTATTTTGTTTTTCCGCTTGATCGAGAGAATTCATTTGGCGGTTGATGAGAGTGGGAAAAATCTGGGACATGGTCATGGTGATCTCGGCTTGTCCAAGGAGCAGACGAGATTCGACGAGGCTCCGCTGGTGATGCTAATCCCCTTGCTGGCGGCCGCTTCCACTGTGCTTTTAATTGGTGTTTATAATCAGGAAGTGGTTAATCAAATCGAAACCTTTTTGCAGGCTTACGACATGCCGACCGGAGTGGTTTACAAATGAGTTCGCCAATGATAGTCGAAGATGTTCGTCCCCTGATTGCCCTGATCACACCCTGGTTTGGCCTGCTTGGAATCATCCTGGCAGGGGAGAAGCGGGCGAACCTGCGTGAAATCATTACTTTTGTTGCCGCTTCGATACAGGCGGCGGTCGTACTTTCGATGCTACCGCTAGTATTGGGTGGGAATATTATCGAATTTCAAATCTGGCAGATTTTTACCCATGTTCCCATGCTTTTGCGAGTGGACGGGCCCGGCCTTCTTTTTGCCTTGGTTGCTTCCATTCTCTGGATTGCCACCACACTTTACTCGATTGGTTACATGAGAGGGTTGCATGAGCATGCCCAGACCCGCTTCTATTCTTTTTTCGCCCTTTCGCTTTCAGCCACTATGGGGGTTGCCTTTTCGGCAAACATGCTGACCATTTATTTTTTCTATGAAATGCTCTCCTTGTCCACTTTTCCCTTGGTCACACACATGCAGGACAAGGAGGCGAGAACGGGCGGACGTACCTATCTTGGCTACCTGCTTTTTACCTCTCTTTGCCTACTTCTACCCGCCTTAAGCTGGTGTTACATTTGGCTGGACGGGGGTCAGATGGCCATGGACTTTCTGGCCGATACCGGAAAGATTGGTGAATTTAACCAGACCACTCAGATTGTTTTGTTGTTTCTTTTTACCTGCGGTTTCGCCAAAGCCGGGTTGATGCCCTTTCATTCCTGGCTTCCCGGTGCGATGGTTGCCCCGACTCCCGTTTCCGCGTTGCTTCATGCGGTCGCAGTGGTGAAGGTTGGGGTGTTCTGTGTCTATCGCGTATATGCAGATATTTTCGGAACGGATGTCCTGACTGAAATAAGCGGCGAGGAGTGGGCGATGATACTGGCTTCGGCCACCATTCTTATATCCTCGCTGATCGCCCTCTCACAGGACAACCTGAAGCGTAGGCTGGCATTTTCCACCATTGGACAATTGGGTTATATTATCTTGGGAGCGGCGATTGCCACGGATCGCGGCCAGGGCGGGGCCGTCCTTCACATTGCGATGCATGCCTGTGGGAAAATCACCTTATTTTTCTGTGCGGGTGCCATCTTTGTGGCCACCGGGAAAAAGTATGTGAGTCAGTTGCGAGGACTCGGGCGACAGATGCCGGTTACCATGGGAGCTTTTATGATCGGTTCGCTGAGTGTGATTGGCTTACCTCCTTTGGGAGGCTTCGTCAGCAAGTGGTACTTGGCATTGGGAGCGCTGGATCGGGACGCCATCTGGGTCGTGGCAGTTTTATTGGTCAGTTCTTTGCTGAATGTATTTTATTTACTGCCGGTCGCAGTAACAGCCTTTTTCCGTTCAGAGAATTCAGGGGAGGATCACGAAGAAATCAAGGAAGCACCCTGGCCCTGCGTGGTTCCTTTGGCCTTCACTGCACTTGGATGCTTTGCCCTTTTCTTTTGGTCAGATGCATTACTCAACCTATCGGGGGTTACCCCCTGATTTTATCAACCATGAGCAAAGATTCTAATTCAAATAAGAAAATGGAAGAAGGGGGTTGGCTTGATCAACCTGCGAATAGAAAAAAGATGATTCGTTGGTTTTACTGGCTCTGCGGGTTGGTCATTCTGGCCGATTTGATCTTCAGTCTCGGATGGCACAAACATGCCGCTTTTGCCGAGGGAAAGACAATGTATTTATTGGAGACCCTCCCTGCCTTTTACGGAGTTTTCGGTTTTGGGGCCGGTATCGCGGTTGTTTATCTGTCTAATGCGATT
>CACMBV010000070.1 GCA_902612125.1 uncultured Verrucomicrobiota bacterium | reverse complement strand
ACTAAATCCCATAATGCCCATGCCGCCCGTGCCCAGCAGGGGAGCATCGGTGGCGAAAACACCGAGCTTCTTTTTCGAAACCGGTCCACTTACCGCACTTAGGGTACGCATGATTTCATATTCAACCGGCAAGCCTTTGTATAAAAATGGAATGGTTTGCTGGGATCCGTTACCTTTGAAAACAAGCCCGAGGTATAAATCTTTCTGCCAGGGCATGAAACGGCCATCTTCCTGAACAAAGAGTGGCGGGTTTACCCCATTCTGATTTTCCACGCCATATTTCTCTGCGGTAACGGATGCGTTATCCTCCGGGGTTATTTGATGAATCTTGACCAGAACATTTTTACTTTCGCGATCAATTTCCTTCAGGGCAGTCAGTAAATTGATCCGGGTTTGGACATACTGTTCGGGCATGGCCTCGGCCGGGGATATAAATGCATCGATTTCGACCTGAGAATTTAGATTTTTCAACACGCTGATCGAACCGGAAGAAAGGCTACTGAGCTGTTCTTCGGTTGAATCTATGCGAATCACATCATTATAACGAAAAAACTGGGTGAGTCCCAGTGCGATAACCAAGGCAGCAACCACCCGGATCGAAAAATGAGTAACTTTCGAGGTTCCTTTTGTGCTGCCTACCCAGTGTCGACGACCAATCAATATCGAACATAGATAGAGCATGGCGGTGGCCATGCCGGTAAAGAAGGCAATTCCTGAAATACTGATAATGCCCCGGCTGAAATCAAGGAAGTTGTAGGAGATACCCCACTCGGAATCTGACAATAGGGCGATGGGAGCATTAAAGGCGACACCAAGTACGAAAGCGACGGTCAGGTTGGCGGTTAGGAATGAAGCGACCATGCCAATCGCAAGCATACTCAGACCCACAAACCAGTAGCCGACATAAGTGGAAAAAAGGAGTCCAAAATCGGGACTGCCAAGCTGGCTGAGCACATAATAATTTGCCAAAAGGGAAATAACGATGGAAGCGGAAAAGATGGCGACCGCTCCGAAATATTTACCCAGAACCACATCAAAATCGCTCCCCGGTAAAGTGAGCAGGAGTTCGTCCGTTCCCTGTCTTCGTTCGTCCGCCCACACGCTCATAGTGATGGCGGGTATGAAGCCCAGGAGAATGAGAGGAAGGTATTTGTTTAGCTGATCAAGGTTGGCAAGATTGGAATCAAAAAATTCCTGGGGCCAAAAAGCGGCCAATCCACTGGCCAGTAGGAAGGCACAAATAAAAACATACCCGCTCGGGCTTCCAAAATAGGAGGCAAGGTTTCGTTTAAAAACAGCAATAATAGCATTCTTGTTCATAGATCAAAGATGTAAAAAAAGGGTAAGGGTGAATGGTCGCAAACTTAAGCTGCTTCCATGGTTTGACGATTGAACCAGGAGTCCAGTGAGGATTCACTTTTTAGTTCTTCAGGGGTGCCCTCAAAAATGAGTCTGCCGTGATTGATCAGAATGATTCGATCCGCAACTTCGGGGACCTCCTGCAAAATATGAGTGGATAACAAAATGGTTTTGCCCAGGCCCTTAATTGTTTTTCTGACTTCGAGTACCTGGTTGGGATCCAAACCAGCGGTCGGTTCGTCCATAATTAAAACATCCGGTTCGTGGAGCAATACATTGGCCATGCCCACACGCTGCCTGAAACCCCGTGACAATTTGCCAATAGGTTTATTCAAAACGGTCTGCAAGGCACATTGGTCAATCACCTGTTCAATGCGGCTCTGTTTTCTTGCGGATGGAATGCTTCGGGCATCTCCAAAAAAATTTAGCAGGCTGATGGGGGTCATCTCTTCGTAAAGGGGGCCGTTTTCGGGTAAATATCCAATCCGGTTGGCCACTTCATCCCGGTTGTCGGCAACTTCCAAACCGCAAACTTTTGCCGTGCCCTTGGACGGGGCAAGGTAGCCGGTAAGCATTTTCATGGTTGTGCTTTTGCCAGCTCCGTTTGGTCCCAGGAATGCGACAACCTCTCCGCGTTTTATCGAGAAGGATAGATCTTCCACGGCAATAAAATCGCCATAGTATTTACTTAGACCTTTAGTCTCGATCATGATGTCCGAGTGTGAATTATCAGTCATATTAGATAGTTAATTTTTAGAGGATTAAGTGAAAATCGATAACATATTGCGATACCAAGGCTGAAGATTGTGCAAAATATATTAAAAAATCTTATATTGCCTTTGCTTCAAGAAGAAAAGCTTTGCCATTGAAACATAATTCATCCTAAGTTGTGGACGAATGGGACGGAGCTCATATATCATCGTTTCACAATTCCTGCTTTGCTATTTGATGTCAGGTACTTTTGTCTGGGGAAGTTCTTTTCCAGACTCTCAAAATCTTGTGTCCATGCAGCAACCTGTGCGCATGGACGATTTGGATTCTTCGGGGCTCTTGTCACTTCAAGCTACTGAAATTCCATTTCCTCTTATATATCCGTCAGAGCTCTCTTTTTACAATCTTCTAGATTCCGCAAGCCCCCAATTTCAATCATTGGATACCCTCGAAAAACTCCCCGTACAAAATAAATTTCCGATACCGGAATCCGATCAGATCCATTACCTCCGAAAATCCCAAAAATCAGACCAGTCCAA
>CACMBV010000069.1 GCA_902612125.1 uncultured Verrucomicrobiota bacterium | reverse complement strand
TTGGGAAGGCAATAAACTGGAATATAAGGATCTTTTTTTCTCCAACGAAAAAGATTTATTCATCAAAAAAGATTCAAATCAAACTTACTCCGGATTAATTAAGGTTCGCTCCCGCAAAGGAACCATTGCCATGTTGGAAAGCTATTCGAACGGACTTAAAGATGGTGATTTTTTCGAATATCATGACAGTGGCAAACTGAAATCCAAAAGGCAGTATAAAATGGGGATGCGACATGGATATTTCTACCAATGGCTCAATGACGGCACGATATACTCGCGCAAATACTTTCAGGATGACTTAGAAGATTTTGGACGATTTGAAGATGAGGGGCTTTCCACTATTGGAAAAAGCATGGCTGCTTTGGAACTAGCTAAGTGGGAAGGCAGAGCTTCCGATTTCTTCTTCAAATTCGCCGGAGATCCCAAGCGAGGCGGGCTCGTGCATATTCGAGAAACCGAGGAACTCTATGATGGCAATGTGACCGCATTAGATAATTCAGGAAGAAAAGAGGCCGTATTACGCTTTCGAAATGGAAAATATCATGGAACCATTTCAAAATGGAACGAAAAAGGCAGTCTGTGGGAAGAAGCAGAATACGATCGCGGAATTTTAGTCTCCTTTACCATCAAAAATGGTAAACCTTTTGATCCGACTCAAATTATAGATGTTTCCGAGGATCCGGACATGATAAAAATTTTATTCGGTGATTAAATTGCTGACTTCTAAGCATTTTTTGGCATGATAGGTGCTTGACAATCAACATCTTACCGAGCAGTTTGCTACCTCAAAGAACAGCCTTTCATTTACTTGATAAATTGATTTGTTGTGCGGTAGCTATGTCAGGAAAAATTGTCAGTAGGTAAAAGTTAGTCGTCCAACTCATATTCTTTGATCTTGTTCCTCAAGGTCCTGACATTTAAACCAAGCTTTTTGGCAGCATGCGTTCGATTCCCTTTACAAAATTCCAAAACTTTTTTGATATGCCTTCGCTCCACTTCCACCATCGACTCCTCATCTGGACATTCAGTCGAATCTATCAGTACAGATTTTTGTAATATTCTAATTGGAGTAATTCCCAATAGGTCGCCTTCAATTTTCTTACCTGAATCAGCTAAAATGACCGCTCGCTCAACTGCATTTTCAAGTTCTCTAACATTTCCGGGCCAATGATGTGCCGTAATGGATTTCTCGCAGTTCTTGGAAAAAGAAATTTTTTCAACACCATATCTACGAGCGTGTCTGGAAAGGAATGTATTGGCCAAAAGTAATATATCATCTCCACGTTCTTTCAAAGCAGGAACCGCAATTGGAAAAACATTCAATCGGTAATATAAGTCTTCTCGAAAATTACCTTTCTCAACCTCTTCCAGCAAATTTCGGTTAGTGGTAGCTAATACGCGTACTTTAACCCCTATCGTTTTGTTACCTCCTACCCTTTCAAATTCTTTTTCCTGTAAAACTCGAAGAAGTTTTGCCTGCAACGAAGGTGCAATCTCACTAATTTCATCCAAAAGAATGGTACCACCATCTGCTAATTCAAAACGTCCCTCCCTACGTTCAGTTGCTCCAGTAAACGAACCCTTTTCGTGTCCAAAAAATTCGCTTTCCATTAAAGTTTCAGAAATTGCTGCACAATTGACCCGAATGTATGGTTGCTTTGCAAGCATACTGTTGCGATACAGCTCACGTGCTACCAATTCCTTACCCGTACCATTCTCGCCAGTGATTAGAACAGTTGCCTCAGTCTTGGCTACTTTATCGACTAAATTTTTCAGTTTCTTAATCGGGTCACTTTCACCAACTATGTCCGATGAACGCGTATCACTTTCCTCGACATAATACTTGGTTACACGACGCATCTTGTCGAACGACGCAACCTTTTCCACCACTACCTCAATTTGATCGAAGGAAAACGGCTTTACCACATAATCAAAAGCACCCATTTGCATACATGAAACTGCCGATTCAACCGAACCATAACCCGTCATCATGACCACCATTGGACAGTCAGTTTTTGCCATAATTTCCTCTAACAAATCCGTTCCATCTCCGTCCGGGAGCCTTAAATCCAAAAAAACTAAGTCGAATGAATCGCGTGCCAATATTTTGCGAGCACCTTTTAAGTCTCCAGTCGAAGCCACCGAGTAACGCTTATTTCGCAACTGTGTCTCCAACGCCTTACGAATCATCATCTCATCATCAACCACAACTATTTTCTCGATAGCCATAATAAAATGTACAACATATAACCCAATGCTGTCGACTCACAACATACTAAATAATAATCAAACGCAGAGTAAATTATTTGACTTCTATGTTCTCATCTAACCAATCACTCTTTAGTCCTTATGACCTTACCTTTTTCAGAAGAACATAAATTAGCAGTATTTGTTGATGGCATTGGTAGACCCGAGCTTACTCTTTGGCAAGATGCTTTAGGGGGCATTTTACAGGATAATAATTCAGTCTTATTCAACATTGCTGATTTATCAGAATCAGACACTTCATTTATCTCAAAATACGCGAAAATTAAAGCAGTGCAACCTTCACAAGATTTGGAGCCAAATCTTGAACAATTTGAAACTTTCTTTTTTGCAAACACTGTTGATTCCATTTTTGTACCTGATTGGCTAGGTCATAAAATAAGAAAAGTTTGTTTATTTGGCGGATTAAACACCAAGTCCCTGTCCAAACAATTAAGCAAAGTATTTGAATTGAAATTTGATTACATTCTCAGTGATGTTCTTCCAGATGAAATCCAAAGTCATCTCGACACTAAACAAAGCTCTCAATTTGAAAAATCTTTTCTATTCCTACCGCCAAAATACGAAAACAATTTCATTTCCTCGAATTCATCAGAAAAAATCCTTTTCGTACATTTGGATTATGAGGATACTATTCCTTCAACTTTTCATAAAGTTTTTCGGAATACCATTGAAAAATTAGATCACGCACGAACAGTAAATCTTAATAATATTCCAACTAAAGATTGGATTGAAGTTTGCAACCCTGGCA
>CACMBV010000068.1 GCA_902612125.1 uncultured Verrucomicrobiota bacterium | reverse complement strand
TATCTTCCTTTTTGGCCTTTTTAAAACTTTGCAGGGTGAGCCTTGATTTGAGGGGCAGCCGGCTGGTCAGGTAGCAAAATGCTCCATGAATGAGTAATCCAATGATCGAGCCCAGAGAAATTCCGAATAGAACCAGTACGCCCAGGAGTCCGATCAACCAGGCAAGCATGGTGAGGAAATTGACAGACCATACCAATTTCCGGCAAGTGGAAAGAAGGAGCATGGGATTTTCGCACTCGATGCAATAAGGAATCTCGAAATTTTCCGAGTATGAACTACCATCGAGATCCGCCCGTTGGATGCTATCCCATTTCCTGCGGTAATCGGTAAACGCATCGCAGGTAGCACACCATGGTTCTTCTTCCTTGGGAGGAGGGTCGAGAGGTTCAATATCTTCAACTTCTTCCTCCATGATTTTAAAGATTCATACCTTCGGGCATGATGGTGTTTAACGCTTTTCCTATTTTGAGAATTTCAGATAGGGAATTTTTGCTATTCTCAGCGAAAAACAACTTCATCATTCCGGCTCCGGAAGTATTTCCGAAATTAGATATGATTTCCAGATAAGAGAATTCTTTACGTTTTTCCATGGGTCGGCAGGGGGCATGGGTAAATTCGTTTTTAAGCCGGGAGAAGCGGTTATTGTTTTATGATAAAATCATCCCAGGCAAAAATTTTCTTCGTGCATCCACAGCTGGTGTTTTTTAACCAATAAGGATTGGGTGGCTGGCAGGTGATCCTTGGTTGCAATGGGCAGAAAATCATCTGTGTTGGGAATGGGATAGCATTATTCACCATCGGTGGTTAGCGACGGGGATTCTTCATTGTTGATCATGTCAGGCCTGGTCTTGCAAAGTGAAAGATCCTTTCTGGATGCATTCATCGAGTTGTATGACTGGGTAGGAAACATATGGAGTCCCATCTATTTGGACATCGACATTCATGAGGAAACTAGGAAGGTTTGTTTAAAAACATAAAAAACAAACCCGGTCTTTGTAGCAAGAGTGGAAAAATTTTTATGGTTTATCTAAATAAGGTCGATCAAACTGCGTGTTTTGATATTTTTGGATGATGCCGGGTTTATTGGAATGGATGGGAAAGAGGAATTTGAAACAAAGGATCGGGGAGGGAATTAGAATTAATCTGGTCCCGGGGTTGGTTCTTTGGGTAATGGGAGTGTGCCTGGTTGCCATTTACTACTTGGGTGAGTTTAGCCGCCCTTGGTTCAATGAAATTAAAATCTTAAAGGAAACTTATGGCTTTGTATATTCTGCGGTTTCGACCTCTTTTTTTGGAGGTCTAATTCCCTATCTTTTTATGCAATTGACGGGGAGGGATTCCTTGAAAGGGCTTTGGAGTGGTCTAATCTTCCTGGGGTACTGGGCTCTCAGGGGAATTGATGTGGATGCCTTTTACCGATTACAGGCAATGATTTTCGGAACGGGGGTGGATTTAAAAACCATTATCTTTAAGGTTCTATTTGACCAGTTTATATACTGTGTGGTCTGGGCATCCCCGATCACTGCTTTTTTTTATACATGGAGGGAAGCAGGCTTTTCAATCAAGCAATGGAAGGGTGATAAAAGCTGGTCTGAACTTTTTGATATGATTCTGATTTTTACGGTGACCACCTGGGTGGTCTGGATTCCCGGAACTGCGATCATTTACTCCCTTCCTTATCCCTTGCAGATTCCTTTGTTTAATCTGACTCTTTGCTTTTTCGTGATTTTGGTCAGTGTCTTCTCTCAAAAAAATGCCGGCATGCGTGTCCAGAAAAACGATTGCCAGTAAGATCCAAAAATTTCTCCTACCAAAAAGGCTAACACAGTGAAGCTTCCCGGGAACGGCAGGTTTTAATTAAATCTTCTGTGTTCCAGGTTTTTCCTGACTCGCTTTTATCTTGGACTTAATGCTCTTATTCCGATCATTTTTTTTCTTCTTGTGCACGGAAGCAATTTTCGGATTTGCAAATCTGACCCTGATGGTTTGCGTTGTATGATAACAATATAACACGATTGATTCCTCATGAAAATAGCCATTTTTTCCCCCTTCCTTCTATTTATAATCTCAAGTTTATGGGCAGAGGATCTGGACAAGGAGAAGACTTATTCTGAGAAACTCAAGGAGGCATATGCTGAAAAGCTGAAAAAGAGTAAGGAACTTTACGATAAAGGGATGAAAGTCGCCTCCGAAAAATACGCCGAAACTTTCGAGGAAGGAAAGGATTTGTCCGGTAAATCCAAACAGTGGCTGCTTAAGGATCTTCAAAATATTGGAGACTGGGAATACAAAATTGAGTCCATCAGTTTGAAAAATACCAAGGATTTGGAAATCCGTCTCAATCAATTGGGGACTGAAAGATGGCAATGCTTTTGGGTGGAGAAATCCGCTAACGGAACCTCTTTCTATTTTAAGAGAACAAAGCTGAGTTACCTAAGCAAAATCCCCTCCGGTGCCTTGCTTCGGATTATGGCTGATTTTGGCAACGAATAATTCCTTAAAGACCCCTGACGCACAAGAGTCTTTCGCCAGTCCGTAAATAGAGATCTCCGTTGGCCAGTGCCGGAGTCGACCGACAGACTTCTCCCAAATTGGTTGTGCCCAACTGACGGAATTCCTCATCATCCGCGATTGCCACCACTTGGCCGTAAGCCGAGACACAAAATACGGTGTCGCCTGCCAGGACTGGGGAACCAAAGAATGTGTCCTGCACTCCCTGGACCCTGGCTTTCCAAACGCGCTTGCCAGTCTGCGGGCGAAGGCAGGTGATCACTCCGTTATCCGCCCACAGATATAGCCTGTTCTTGGAAAGCAGGGGAGTTGGGATGTGGGGCATGGTTTCCTCCATTCTCCAAATTTCCTGGGCTTGGCCATCCCCGGAAGCAGATGCCGGCCGGATGGCGACCAAGTGTTTGTCGAGGGTGGTGAAGCCACAAACCCCAAGGACCAGGTCGCCGGCCACAATTGGGGAGGAAATGGCCCGTTCCGAGTGGGGGCGCCCAAAAACGGAAAGTGCCCAAAGTTGTTTGCCCGTTTGGGGGGCCAGGCTGGTGAAACCGAGCCACCAATTGGTGAAAATCAATTCATGCTCGCCCATCGGAGAGGTGAACACGCAGGGGGTGGAGTAAGTCAGTCTTTTGCTTGCCCGGGGCA
>CACMBV010000067.1 GCA_902612125.1 uncultured Verrucomicrobiota bacterium | reverse complement strand
AGCTATACCCCACTCAAGGACTATCGACTAAAACAGTATATAAAGGTTAGAAGTAAATCTAGAGTGTGATTTGACTAGCTTCCAAAAAAGGATTGATAAAATAATATGATTTTAATTTTAGGGGCATTCATCGGATTTTTCTCTGTCTTTTTCGGAGCATACACTGAACATAGCCTTCGGGAGATTGTTTCAGAAGAACATTTCAGACAACTGATGACTGGAATTAGATATAACCAGATAAACTCAGTTATGATCTGTGCTATTGGAATTGCGAATCTATCAAAATTTAATCTTTTTGAGAGCCGTTTTTTTAAAGTGATTGGTTTCTTATTTATTATTGGAACAATTATGTTTAGTTTTAGTATTTACGCATCAATCACCTTTGGCATACCCCAATTAGTTTACATTACACCAGTTGGAGGTGTTACGATTATGATAAGTTGGGTTTCACTGATGATTTTTGGAATGCTCGCTTACAAAAAGAAGTTTTCTAATTTCTAAAACAAAATAACCTCATATTTTTAAGAAAAATAAATCTCAATACATTAGGCTTTATTTTTTTCCTAATTTGTTGTAAGATAATTTGTAGATTTGATTATTAAGTGGGGTATTAAGTCATGGCAAACATGTGGAAAAATGTAGATAAACCATCAACTTCCAAACCATAAAATAAAATCAATGACATACCAAATCTCCCTAACATTTTGTCACTTAGAATATTCAATTTCTCTTAATACAAAAGGGCACAATGTCGAACAACTACTGGAAGATATTTCCCGTTCTTCCCTACCCAAACCGCTCAGAAGAAGTCCCTAAGCAACTGCAAAGCGCCTGTTGGATCGCCGTATTTAGTCATCGCATCCGCCTGATTCTTCAACCACTCCACCTTACCGGGCATTCCATTAGCCTGCACTTTTGCTATCGTCATTGCCAGTTCCAACTTTTTTGAGTCATGGTAGGTGTTTTGCGTGCTTACACTACTAATGAATGCCACCGATACTCTCCAAATTCAATCGCTTCCAACTCAATGACGGATTCATCGAACATGCCTAACTCGCGGTATCCGTTTGAGCGGGACATGCGAGTGCGGAGGTTCATTTAATTCTTTTATTATTAACCTTCGAAGATTTTTTGTACAATAAAATAGAACATGGCACAGAAGAGATTACAAAAATTAAACAAGCCGCCATATTCAACCAATAAAATATAGGTGAATCATCGACTGAATATTTTCGGGAAGACTCGGAATCGTCTGCAGAGAAAAAATTGATTACAGTTCCGGTTTCAAAACCAACATAAAGAGAGTAGGCTGAAAATATGCCACAAAGTAGGGGTAATATTGTTAAAAGATATTTAATAATGTCATTATATAACAGTTTTACGATTATTGCCATTAAGTATAAGCGAATAGGGAAATTATGATATGCCCATATCATGATTATCAGATGTGGTACATGTTCGAACGGGACAGGTGGGTTCCCGCCAAAATGAAACCCTGCTAGAGTTTGTTTTGCAACGAGATGAGGTTCATTGTGTTTGTTATTAATTCCTGAATTTACGGCACAGCAAATCAAGAAAACGAATGTAATCACAACAAAACCAACTCAAATGTTTTTCCTAATAGATTGTCAGGCAGTAATATTAAACCCGAGGGAAGAATTTTTTGTAAATGATTAGTTTGAAATTTGTGGGCGTGATAATCAAGGCGATCACACTACTTCACTGATTTAGTACTTTGAAGAGACTTCCTAACACTCCATAACCGGATAATTCTATCAGTACGACAAATCCGAGGAGCAGAAATTTTTTGCTTATTAAAGGCTTTGGTTTTTGATCACTCATTTTATTTGTCCTAAAGTATGAGAACTTGCGAAGACAATCTTTTTCTTAAGCCGGACCAGGCCGGCAACTTAAAAAATAAATTCCTCCTGATCCTAAAGTCTACTGCATCCTTTTATAACAAAGTCGAAATCCAGTAGTGGGAGAGCGGGTGTTGGGGGGCAAATAGTGACGGCCAGCCGCACGAAGATTGGTTCCCAAATTGGCCCAGGAACCGCCCCGTAAAACCTTATTGGTGCCATTGACGGCTCCTTCCGGGTCTACTTGTTCTTCGGAAGAATAATCCCCGTACCAGTCATCGACCCATTCCCAGACATTGCCATGCATATCGAAAAAGCCCCAGGGATTGGAGGGGAACTGACCAATCAGTTTGGTTCTGCCGGCACTCTCCCGATAGGCGGCATCCTTAAGAAAAATTTCATTCCCCCAAGAATAATGGGTGGCGGTTGCTGCCCGGCAGGCATACTCCCATTCTGCTTCGGTGGGCAAACAATATGCCCACCCCTTATGCAGTCGCTGATCTCGCCTTTCCAAATAAGTGAGACGGGCACAAAACTCCTGAACATCCTTCCAACTGACCTGTTCCACCGGGAGGCTGGGTCCCTGAAACCGGCTCGGGAAAGGTTTTAAATCTCGTACATTCTCTTCCATGACCAACGCGTACTGTCTTTGTGTGATCTCATATTTCCCCAGGTAAAAACCTCTGGTTAATTCAACCTCATGGGGTTTTTCATCCATGATCCGTACAGGGCTATCGAATGAACTGCCCATCTGGAAATTTCCTGCGGGAACCCAGATCATTTCAATCCCGGCAAATTTTACATTGTGAACGCCCATGGGTTTAAACTGCGGAGACAGGGATGAGTTTAATTCTTCCTCCTGAGCAGGTATTTTCTGCGTATTTTTACCTGAGCCATTGCCATCTTCCTCGGCCGGTTTCTTCGAATCCCCACACCCGATGAAGCCAATAACCAAGATCAAGATCAGGCAAAATCTATACATAGATTGATCAAACCATCGGAAAGATCATTCGTCAAGCTGGAGGACAAGTATGGTTTATTTGCAAGAGATTCTAGATGGTCAAAGGCAATAGTTTTAACTCTTCCCGGAGTTTTTCAAGCGGGAGCCCTATGATGTTAAAGAGGGAACCTTCCCATTTTTCTACAATCATTTCGGGATTCGTTTGCATGGCATAAGCACCCGCCTTGTCCAATGGGTTCACTTTTTCAAAATACGCTTCGATCTTGCTCCCGGAAAGTTTCTTGAAAGTCACAAAACTTTCCTCCGTAAAATGAATTTCCCCATTTAAGGAGATGTTTTTCAAG
>CACMBV010000066.1 GCA_902612125.1 uncultured Verrucomicrobiota bacterium | reverse complement strand
ACCCGGGAACCAGTAACCAAGGAATGGGAAAAAGGTGACAGTTCTCCAATCAATGGAGCCCGCTACGCCTTTCCTTTCCTTCTCGCCCTTCAGGGTTTTTATCTCATGTTCCTTGGAACCGGACGGGTAGCCTCCATTACCGCCGAGGAACGGGAATCCGGTCTCCTCGACTACCAGCGGATGACCCCGATGAATCCGTTTTCCAAAGTTATCGGCTATCTTTTTGGAATCCCCGCCCGTGAATATTACATGTTTTTCTTCACCCTTCCCTTTTTGGCCCATGCATTACTGGTTGGAAAGCTCCCTTTCGGTAATATTTTGCAACTATATTCCGTCTTCTTTTGCTCGGTCATCCTCTACCATCTGACCGCCCATGCAGTGGGTCTGGTCGTACCCAAGCCTCGGGCAGCCTCCTGGGTATCCCGCCTAGTGGTCCTTGGCTTGTATGTGGTGCTCCCTGGACTCGGACAGGCGGGAATATCCTTTCTCTCTTTTCTGACCATCCTTCCCACCTACTTCGGAAAAATACTTCCGGTTTTACAGGGGGAAGGAATCGATAAATCTTCGGGCTTTGACTCAGAAAGCAAAATTACGGATTTTTGGCGGGATGTCCCCTTCTTTGATTTCACCATCTCCCCCACGACTTTCACTTTTCTAATGCAGGGACTGCTCCTGGTAACCCTCCTGATTACGGGTTACCGGAAGTGGAGAAATCAGGCTCTGCCAGCCCTATCAAAAGCTTCCGCCTTGTTTATATTCCTGATCTTTCAATTTCTTCTGCTTGGGTGTTTATCGACTTTTTTCGACAAGGGAGAGGCAAGCGGGCTCATCGGACAGGAATTTTCAGCCAACGCTTTCAAAGGAAAGGAGGATAAGATGATCGGGGGTCTCATTTTAGTCATTTCCATCTTCTTCTCCCTTTCTTTGCTGTTCATTCTTTGCCTGGTCAATATCTGCTGCCCGAATCGTCATCTATATCTAAGAGGAATCCAAAGGGTCGCGAAGTTCAACCTTGCCCGAATTCCCCGAATGGCGGATGAGAGCAGCGGTCTGGGGCTCATGCTGATCCTTGGTTTGTTGGCTCTCTTTAGTTATTCGGCCTTAATCAACCTGGCTTTGAATTCTGATTTCTGGACACTCGGTTCTTCCTTTCTTTCGCTTAGTCTCATTCCAACCGCCACCCTGTTCCTTACCATTTGCTATTTGCAGGCCAGTCGCGAACTATGGTTTAATCTTGGTTTCTGGGGGTTTATTGGGTTGTCATGGATCACTCCCCTATTGGCAAGCCTGGTGCTCGCAGTTGGTTGGGGAGAGGAGAATATGAGTGTCATCCTGAAACTACTAGCCATCAATCCACTATCAATCATCCCTTTGCATTGGATATCTGAAAATTCAGAAATAATCGGGCTCCCTCAAGACCTTTCACAAGCTTTTAGCTCGGCTATTTGGTTTGGGTTGTTGATCGCCGCTTCATTTGCAATTATCTTACAGGCACGACTTTTTTATATCAGAAAATAATAATTGGCTTACTCAGGGATGATCAAAACTTTACGAATACTCGGAAATATTGAAGGAGTTTCCTACCTGCTCCTTCTCTTCATTGCTATGCCGCTTAAATATGCCTATGACATGCCCGTGGCTGTCAAAATCACCGGCATGGCTCACGGCGTTTTATTTGTTGGCTATTGTTTCCTTTTGGCACTTTGCCTGAAGAAATTCGACTGGACCCTGAAATTTGGAGCCTATCTTTTTATCGCCACCCTTATTCCCTTCGGCACTTTTGTGACCGACCGAAAACTCAAGTTTCTTCCGGAAGCAAATGCTTAAGCCAGCAAGCTGGTAATGGAGCTTGTACTGTCGGCAAAGCGGTCAAGGTTGATCCCCATCGCCTTCGCCTGAGTAAGCCATAGATTCGCCAAGGGTACCCCACCCTCCGGCGTTTTGTAAGTACCGTTCACCTTTTTAACCAGTCCGGATCTAGCCGAAACATTCAGGTGCTTGCCGGTAATCAATTTTCCGCCACCGGATCCGGCCACAATAATGGGCAAGGCACTGTACTGGTGCGTGGACCCATCGCCCAAACCGGAACCGTATGTAAACATAATATTGTCCAGCAAAGTCTTACCATTGGCTTCCTCTACCCGGTTCATCTTCTCACAAAGATAGGCAAATTGCTCCATGTAGAAATAATCCACCTTGATTAGGTCTTCCACAAATTTTCCTTGATTATGGGACATCATATGATGGCTCTTGGGCTTATCGAATAAGCTTTCAAATAGATACGGCGTGTCCCATCTCTCAGGCCCGACCATGAAAGTGGCCACATTGGTCAGCCCGCTTTGCAGGGAAGCAATCATTAGGTCACCCATCAAACGGATATATTCACCCCGGGGCATTTTCCCATCCAGGGGAATGTCCAAATCCACCTTGCTCAACTCGGCCTTCATTCCATCGAGTCTCGAGATCTGGGTCTCAATCGCCCGAATCGATTCAAAATATTCCCCGAATTTCTGCTGATCGGAATACCCAAGCTCTTTTTTCAAAGAGCGGGCATCATCCAATACAAGATCGGTAATATTTTTGTAGGCACTACGCTCATCTGATTTGAACAGCCTGCGGTAGGTAAGTAACGGATCACGCATGGAGGGAGCCACATGTTCGGTTCCGTACCAGGAAATATTATCGAACTGGATCGACTCCTTATTATCCTTGTGGCTGTTACAGCTGAATTCGAGGGTCTTAAAAGGTGTCTGGGTCCCAATCCTATCGGCAATAATATGATCCAGGGTCCGGGCCTGTGGATAGGGAGTATGTTTCAGACTGAAGGGACTGGCGCTGGAAAGAAAACACGAAGCACACTGAGCATGTACATCCGTCCCAGGCTGAAAGGTACGATCCAAACCGGTCACCAAGGTAATCTTATCCTTCAAGCCAGCCAACGGTTTCATCGTGGGGGTCAGTTGCAGATCATGCAGACCGACCCCAATATTTGAACGGGTGCTTTCTGCATCAAAATTATCATGGGTAAACTTTTGCTGAACGGCGCTCTTTTCCTCACCGGGAAAGAAAGTCTTTCTCACCACCCCGATAGGCACATAATAAAAAGCCGCCCGCTGGGGAACTTGAAAATGCTTAGCACCCACCGCCAGGCTTTCCATCCATGGCAGGGCGAGAGCGGAACTTCCAAGTCCACGAAGAAAAGTACGGCGGCCAATATTTGTCATTGTTTTCATAGTTT
>CACMBV010000065.1 GCA_902612125.1 uncultured Verrucomicrobiota bacterium | reverse complement strand
TATGTCCGTGCCGGTGATATCTGCCGGCATTAAATCAGGGGTGAATTGGATTCGTCTGAAACTCAGATCAATGGCCTGGGCAAGGGATCGAATCATTAGCGTCTTGGCAAGTCCGGGTACGCCCTCCAATAGACAGTGTCCCCGGGCTAACATCGCGATGAGCAGTTGTTCCAAAACTTTTTCCTGACCAACAATTACCTGGTGGACCTGTTCCTTTATTTTTTGGTAAGAGGCGACCAGTTCTTTCGCCAGCAAAATGAGTATGAAATTCAGATCATCCATAAAGAAGACGGAGGGGAAGATTTTTGTGCAGTGGGATGGACACTACCCTCCGGGAAGGAAGAGAAGCCAATCAACGGGCAATACTTTTCCGCACCTTACAGCTCAAAAGCCTCATCCGGAGCATTTAATCTACTTACGGAAATCAGAAGGAAATTTGAAAGTATCCTCCGACCGGATTCTAAAAAAGAATTTCCCAATTTTGATCATCTTGCGATTGAGGCTCTCGAGTATTCCTCGCGTTTAATGGAAAAGTTCGACGGATATGCACAGTCGATAGTGAATCAAAATATAGTTACACTAAACGAGGCAATGAATAATTTTGAAAGCTTTTCCAGAATGGATCGAGCCACCCGGCTATTGACTCACCCAACCAACGGAATCCTGGAGGAATTTCACGACACTCATATTCTTGAAATCCGTAATCTTTCCGATAACGCAACTGAAGTCCTATGGGATAATTTTTTGGAAACGAATAAATTTGATCCCAAAATTATTACTCATTCTCCCTACACAGACCTGGCAAAGGGTATCTTGAGTTCCCTTCGCGTGGAAGATCAAGCAAATGAGGATAACACTTCATATACAAGGGGCGCAGCCGTGCTCATCAGTGATGGTGGACACAATCGCGATCATTCCCCCCTTGAAACCGCCAAACTTCTTTCGGTGCGTAACCTGCCCATTTACACTGTGGGACTGGGTAGTGAAGAAAAGCCGTCTGATTTTGCTCTTTTGCAAGCGGTGGTTCCCGATTCGGTGTATCAGGAAGACCGTATTCGGGGAATTCTAACCATCAAAGACGACCTCACCCCAAGCTCGGAATATAAAATTAAAATTAAGGATTCGACCGGTCAGGAGGTGTGGGAAAAGGACATGATTGGCATGCAAACGGGAATCAGCCAACTGGGATTTGATTTTCCTGCCAAGGAAATAGTGGAAAGACAACTAAATGACTTTCCGGAGTCTGAAAAAGAAGCTATACGAATGGTATCCCTATCCTTTCAAGTGATGGTTGATCCCATCGAAAATGAAGCGGAAAAGGAAAACAACCGAATAAGTTTTTCCATTGATGCAAGCCGAAGAAAAAATCAATTATTAATCATTGATAGCGGACCGCGATGGGAAAGCCGGTACCTTAACAACCTTTTTGACCGCGACGAACGGTGGGAGGTTTCCTGTGTATGGGCCAGGCCCTCCTCCAAAAATCAACAAATTCCCAGGGCTAATGAAACTGGAAAATTTCCAGTCTCCAAACAAGAATTGTTTACCTTTGATTTAATCGTCTTCGGTGAAATATCTGCCGAAGAATTTTCCATTGATGAACAAAACTGGATCGTCGATTTTGTAACGCAACGGGCAGGTGGAATTTTATTTTTAGATGGTCCAAGACAAGAATTGCGTGCCTTTGCAAACAAAGATCAACATCCTGTAACTAAGCTATTTCCTGTCTCATGGCGAAAGGACGGTCCAATGCTGGTAGAACCGTTTTCCTACATCCTTCCCGAAGAAGCAAACCGAATGAGTGCCCTCACGCTCGATCCCCTCAGGGAAAGGAATGAAGAAATCTGGAAATATCTCCCCCTGCCGGCATGGGTTTCCCCAGTTGAATCCTTGCCCGGTTCGGAAGTCTTTCTTTCCGTATCCGTCAAGGGGGTGGATAACCATCAATTAACCAAAGATCATATTCCTGTCCTTGCCGGAAAACGAGTGGGTGCCGGAAAATGTTTTTACATGGGCTTCGATGAGACATGGCGATGGCGCTATGAAGTGGAAGATCTGTACCATCAAAGATTTTGGAATCAACTACTGGGCATAGTCATGGAAAGACCCTTTGCTGTAAATCACGAACAGCTATCGATGGATGTAGGTGGTGGAAGTCATGAACCTGATAAAGCGATTCCCCTTCGAATACGACTGCGAAACAGCGACGGTAAAGTACCCGAACCTCCGTATCCGGATGTGGATGCCCTCATTTGGCAAGGAGAGGAAGTCGTTGCCACAATTCCACTCCAAGGGACGAGTTCCGCCGATAGCCTCTTTACCGGGCAGGTTTTCGGACTCGAGCCTGCTTTCTATGAAATGTCGGTGCGGGCTCCAGGAATTCTCGACGAAATGGAATTTTCAGGAGAAAGATTGAGTTTTGAAGTAAGGGCAGGGCCAAATAAAGAAAAAGATTTTCTAACCTGTGATGAAAATCTTCTCTCAGAAATGGCTGAGCTTTCCGGAGGCAGTTTTTTTCGCGAAGAAAATTTCCATGAATTGAAAAACGCACTTCGTCCAATCAGTTCAGGCAGAATTATCATATCCGAGATTATACTCTGGCAAAGCTTTGGATGGCTCGCATTCGTTGTTTTTATCTTAGGCTTGGAAATGTTTTTGAGAAAACGGACCGGCATGCTTTAATCAAACCAGGAAGACTATAAATGAATACAAACTTGGATCCTATCATTGTCAAAAAACTGGATGATTTTCGATCAAGGAGAAGAAATTTGATTCTCTTACGAGGTCTTTGCTCAGGGATTCTCAGTTTTCTCGGAACTTTTGTACTGATCGCTCTGATCGATTATCTTACCCGGGGCCGAATGTCCGAGGATTTGAGAAGCGGTCTTTCCATCCTGGGTTACTGCCTTGTTCTGATCCTCTTTTGGAAGACCTGCCTGGGCCCGTTGTTACTTCTACCAAGTGCCAAAAAACTGGCTCGTCTTCTTGAACAATCCTCGCCCGACTTGAAGGAGGATTTACTTTCCGCGGTGGAGCTGGGAATGGGAAATCAATCATCCTCTGATTCTGATGTTTTCAGAAAACTTCTTCAAAAACAGGCATCCACCAAGGTAAGCGAATTAGATATTAAAAATATCCTCCCTCTCGGCACCCTCAAATATTGGTTACGGGGAACGGCAGGCTTGATCGCGATAACATTCGCACTTTTACAAATTCCTGATTTTGGAAGCGCTTTAAAG
>CACMBV010000064.1 GCA_902612125.1 uncultured Verrucomicrobiota bacterium | reverse complement strand
TGAAGGCATGGCGGATAATCATCGATCTCCTTAGCCAAAGGATAAATATCGTATCTGTAGCGATGATAAAGATAGTCATGGATGCGTTCTTCAGGAATCTTGTTTAGTTCAGCCGCGGAGTGCGGAAGGAGTTGAAAATGAGGAATATCCTGTATCGGAGCATAATTAAGATCATTCTTAACTTTATTTAATATGACCGATTGATGAGCTTTAGGATATGGGATTTTATCAACGGCTTTTAATGCTCTTTTCGTTGCGATATCAATATCATTTTGAGTCGCAACTTTGGAAAGAAAGCTGTTAGCTTTTTGGTATGCTACCATATTACTTAAAATTTATGATATTTTTAAGGTATACTTTGGACAGATTTCTTGCATGATTTAAAGATGTTTTCATGTCATCGCAATACCACCGAAACCATATGTTATTTGTTTTTTAGGCTTTGTAAATTTTTCTTTTGTCATACTAACATGAGCTAATTTTTTGATAGGGAAGAGAATTCCTCTCGCCAAATTTGCTCCCAACCATTCTCCAATCTTGCATATTTTTCTCTGAAATTTGAAACATTGCTCTGTACATCATCTGACTGCCACCATTTTTCAGGATTTTCAGAAACTTCAATAACCTTATCTGCTGCAGAATGAGGACAATGATGTAATATGCCCAACCGTTCAAAACTTTTAATATATGGAGACACTGAATCTCTGAATTTGTTAATTTCAGGGTCGTAAAAACAAATAACGGGAAGGTTGGCAGCGATTGATTCCAACCAACTTGTACCCAAATAATTACAGACATGAAGTTGATATTTACCATCATCCATAGACTTTTCATCAATTTCAACATCTGCATCACTTAAGCGTTTTCTTATATTCCATCCATAGTCATGAGGATAATGAGAAATTTCAATCTTTAGATTTTGTACTTTTTGAGCAAATTGAATTAGTTGGTGCAAGTAGTTATTCATTCGATTTCCGAATGGATAGTTATCGAGCTTGTAAAAGTATTTGGGGTACAAGACATATTTAAAAAGAATACAATTTGATCTATAGTTTGTGCTGGCATCAATTGCGGGTGCATTTGGTAAAGGTTTAGTTTTTTGGTCTTCCGTCCATCCCCAAGTGAAGAGAATGTCACTAATCTTTCTTTCATAAGTCTCAGAATTGCAGTATGAGTCGATTCCGTATCCGCCACCGTGTTGATTACATAGGACTTTTACTTCAGGATTTCGTGCTATAAGAAACTTAAAACCCAGGTTATTATGAATCGATGTTGCACTGAAAATATATTTCGTATTAATCGGTTTGGCACTTTCATACAAGGTTTTAAAGCCTTCTAGAAAGCAAACGGGGATGTACCTCCTTATCATCACCCTTAAAATATTACTTAGGCTAGAGTTTTCCAGAGATTGATTTCCAATTCTCCATTTCCAATTTAGCTTAACTTTATTTTTAATGCCTTCCTTAAGGCAAATGTGCCCTGCAAATGGCTTAAATTGGAGTTCTTTTGTTTCTAGATGTGAGCGGTAATCTAAATCTTTAACTGATTGTTTTAAGTTAATGTAAGCACCATGCAATTGAATCGGATAATCGCCATTTTGAAAAGTAAAGCTTCTTAGGACATGGTCGCTATATTCTGGTGACATATTTTCATGAGCGAGACTTGCTCCTAATTTGAGGAGTGCGATATCATGACATACTTTTGAATTTATCCTTTTTGAAGTGCCAAGTTTTATGATATCTATAATACTTGATGGCACCCAAGGAATACATTTGTCAGGATCAACTGAATATTCTGGGCAATTATGGAAGCGTTCATAAATAATTTGGATGAAATTAATAAGCCAATTACCAAGAAGTTTTTCGTATTGAAGTTGGTTCCAATTAAGTTTGTGAAAAGTGTTTAGATCTTCGCACAATTCATTAATTATAAAAGAATATAAATCCTCAGTTTTACCTTTAATCGAATTAACTGAATCCATGAGTAGGCATTTAATCGAAAAAAATGTGATTTGTATGGATAATGATAGAAAAAACTAGCTTTAAATCATCAACAATATGGTAGGTTCAGTATTTCAACAGCGACATTTAACAGAAACATAAACTTATGTATGAAAATTCAGAAAAGACTCTGAGAGAGTATTTCATATATTAAAAAATTTTCTCATGTTACTCTTTACAAAGAACCATGTAATTTGTCCCTAGTCCGTTATATCCTTTGAATAAACGCTTTGTAACAGGATGCAAATCCACGAGCTGTTCATTTTGAGAAGCCTTTAGGATTAGATCTAAAACACCTGTAAGTTCCTTATTCAAATCTTCTGTGTAAGAAGATATGTGATCATGAAAAACTTCCATAGAATTGTTTACTTTCAGTTCTATGTCTGCGAGGGTTGATTTGATATTATCAATATTTTCTTTGCTAATATCTTCGTTTTGTAAAACTTCGTTAAGGTGAACAATTAATTTTTCGGTTTCTTTATCTAAAGTTGGCAATTTTTCGCTAATAGAATCGAAAACATCTTCGTCTTCCTGAAGGGTATACATCCATCTTAGCTTCAAAAATGATGACCAGCTTTTGAAAATTTTAAATTTAGTAGGATTGTTATCCTTGTATGGAGAATTGATTGTAAATGGATATTCCAGGTTGGGCCAATATGAATATAGATCGACATTTTCCTCGTTAACCCACTTAATCATTTCGTTTAGGTCAATTCCTAAGTAATGAGGATTTACCAAGTAGTCGTTAATTACGGATGCTGCAGTTCTACCTCCCCTTTGAACGGATCGCTCTATATGTTCGCCAAATAAAGAGATAGCCATTTTATGTATGTTTTTTTCATCCATTTCATTGCTTTCAGAACATGTTTTGATTATGGATCGGTGCAATAACCGTTGAATTAGTCCAAATGAATCAATGTAGCCGAGGATGATAAATCCTCCTGGTTTGCATGCTTCTATCATTCTTTTAAACATTAATCTTTGATCCTTTACATGTGCAATAACTCCCATGCTTATGACAATGTCATACGAGGAAGGGCTGAATTTGAAGTTATGGACATCCCCGATGCTAAAAGAGAGTTTACCATTGTTTGAACTTGATATCTCACTTGCAAGAGACTTTGCCCGTTCTATCGAATCAGGATTAAAGTCAAACCCTTCAACATCGGCACCCCAGTTTGCCAAAACTAAATCTACTTCACCGGTACCGCAACCGAAGTCCAGCACCTTCTTGTTGTTTATTAATTGAGGGGGAAATTTAAGAACCTTGTAAAATAAGTTAAATATCTTCTT
>CACMBV010000063.1 GCA_902612125.1 uncultured Verrucomicrobiota bacterium | reverse complement strand
TTACCCTGACCCATGGGTTTTACTTGGGCAAATACGAGGTGACCCAGTCCCAGTACCAGACGATTATGAACGGCAACCCGGCGGGCCTGAATGCCGACCCAAGCCAGTTTAAGGGAAGTAACCGCCCTGTGGAAAAAGTTTCCTGGGAGGATGCCCAGGTTTTTCTCTCCCAACTCAATGCTATCGAGCAGACCGCGGGTCGATTACCCAACGGTTGGAAATATGTCCTGCCCACGGATTCTATGGAGATAAGCAAAAAGTCATTAATGAGTTGGGTCATTGTAACCAAAGCATGCTTAGGCACTATGTTAATCATGGTGCAAAAATGAAAAAGCGTGCCAAAGAGTTTTTCTCCTTCCAAGCCCCGTCATCATCTTCTGAGAAGAAACCTGAAAACCGCCTAAATCTTTTTAAAAGCCAATAAGACAATAGCGCCAATAGTGCCAATAGGTCTAATTTCCCTCAGAGTCCAATAGGACAATAGGGACAAAAGAGCCAATAGGTCGCCACCGAATGATGGATTGTCGCAATCCCTCGATCCGTTAGCATACCCGAATGCAAATCTATGTTCACCTAGGCGAGAAGAACTACGGTCCCTATTCGATCCAGCAGCTCCGTCAGTATGTCCAGACGGGCAACTTCAAGGACGATCATCTCGCGTGCTATGATGGTACGAATTGGGTGAAGATAAAGGATGTGCCTGGATTTGCGGTAGAGGCGAAAAAGGCGAAACCTGTTCAGCAAAAAAAACAGCAAAGTACTCCGCAGAAAACTAAGAAGAGGCGGACCAAGAAGTTTCTCGTAGTAAGCCTTGGCGTAATCATTGCTCTGCTCATTATTGGAGGCTCCGTAGCAGGAATTTCGTACTATTTGATTGGTGATGATGACGAACCATCTGCTGCTGCCAAAGAAGACATTTTTACGCTATCTCCCGATCAGATTGTTGAGGTGTATGACGGCGACACCTTCAAGATCGATCTGCCGTCTCAACATCCGTTGTTTGGTGATGATATATCCGTTCGTGTGCTTGGTATCGATACACCTGAATTGAAAGGGTCAAGTGACGAGATAAAGGCATTGGCGTACAAGGCGAAGAATCGCACGCAGGAGTTATTGTCAGATGCTAAAACGATTGAATTGAAGAATCCGCAAAGGGATAAGTATTTCAGGGTATTAGCGGAGGTGTGGATCGATGGAGAGTCGCTTGGTGAGAAGCTGAAGAGCGAGGAATTGGCAAAGGAATATGATGGGGAGGGTGCTAGGCCGGAGTGGTGAGTGGAATTATTCAAGCATCGATATAAAAGCTCACGCTTAGCATTCCACCATCATTCGGACTGATGGAAGTTCAATTGTTCTTTGCAACTCTGTCAGCAATTCTGACTTGTGTGTTTGTTGTAATGCAGATTCGGAAAGAACGAAGAAAAAACAAGAAAAACACTAAGGTTTGCTGATGTAATAATTCATCATATTGGAGGAACCTCCAATTCTATCAATAAAGTTTACAGTATAACCTCTAAAAAGAAACAATGTTTCAATTGTAGTATAAATTTCAGTATAAGATATTTCTTTTCTTTTCTCAAAGGATTTAATCCAAGTTGTATCAAATGCAGAATCAACATTTGTCAGTTCTAAGTTTGTAAACATCAACCCCATTCTTGTTACTATTAAAGTGAATGCTTCTTTGTTTTCTGAATAAAGAAATTTCCCATTACGTTTTTTAAGATAAAATTCGTTAAGATGACCTTTACCTTCGTGACTTAGTCCTCGTGTGTATTCATCTAAAAAAGTAATTGTTAGAGATGTTTTGCTGACATTATTGAATGAAATTCTTGTACTTTCTCCAAAACAAAGACTTGGAATCAGCAGAACGAGAGTAAGTAGGATTTTGTTTTTCATAAATTTAGATTTTTAATAGATTTTTTATTAAATTTTTAAACAATCTTAAAAGTCTGTTTGCACCTTGGGTAATTGGCACATCCCCAAAAACTACTTCCAACTGACTTCCCCTTAGAGGCAGTTCTCCTAACCATTTTTTGATTACAGCTCGGACAAGTAGGAGTTGAATAATCCCCCAACAATCCATTCATCAGATGTTCTTTTCTTTGATCATCTGCTAATTGATTAAACATCGTCACAAGATTACTTCCAGAGAGTAACTGCATACTTTTTCCTACAACCCATTGCTGTGCTTCATTGGTATAATCTGAAGTTGTAGCAAAGATTCCATAACCAACGCCATCAGCTGCCATCACACCATAAAGTTCTCTGACAGCATTAACTCCTACTTTTTTTGACCATGCCTTGCACTGGACAAGTATTGCTGGAGTCTCAGCCCCATGCTGATACAAGAGAACATCAACTCCTCCATCTGCACCCATTCTGGTGACCTCAGAACGATAACCAATGAGTCTGTAATAGTCGGAAACGACCTCCTCAAAACGCTTCCATTCAAGGTCGTTCAATAGACTCATACTCCAATAAGTTAGAATCTTAGGTTTACTCGGTTCGATATGGATATGTTTGTGGTTACTTTCACTTGATGAATTAGAAGATAGGTTCTTTCTAACCTCTTCGTCCCAATCGATATTGAAATTAGTCTTGTTGGAATTGAATAAACCAAACATTCCTCTAAAAATGGATAAAATCGCATCAACAAGTACTCTCCCAATGTCGAAAAGCAACTCAAATAAAATCTCTAAATCTGACTGTTTCCTTCTTCTTGGCACGCCCTAAAAACTCTCCCACACACCATCAAACGCCTCATCCTGTATAAACTCCGCCCGATACTTATTGTCCAATTTGATGGCTGTTCTGAGATAATCCCTCGCTTTCAATAACTCATCTGCCAAAGCCAAGTAGCGCCCAATCGCGAAGAGTATATCCGCTTGCTCTTTTAAGCTATCCTCGTCCTCTATGAGAACCTCCGCTGCCTTCTTTGCGCCTTTCGTTTCAAAGACACATTCAGCACGCAATAGCCAACCTTCGGTGAGATTTGGATGATAGATTCTTAGTGCTTTGGTCATCGCTTCCGCGAACTCAAATTCTTTGGCGTCCCAGTATGTCAGATACTTCGCCTTGATGACTTCGTATGTCCACACATCCTCCTGCCTGACTGACTCTAGTTCCAGGATGGATTCATCATACATGCCCAACTCGCGGTAACCGTTTGAGCGGGACAGGCGGGTGCGGAGGTTCACGGGTTAGACTTCAGTCGTTGCTCGGCTCGTTTGGCCCCGCGGGGCTACCGCCCTGCTTGGGCCAAGACTTTCCTCGCTTCTCATTCACTGGCTTTTTTGGAAACCAACACGGAAGCCGATGCCGCCGTGGACGTAGCGACGGTTGCTGGGGGCGGCGCTGCCGCGCTCAGCAGAACGCAGGTCCGGCCCG
>CACMBV010000062.1 GCA_902612125.1 uncultured Verrucomicrobiota bacterium | reverse complement strand
TCAATTAGGGGAACAACATCTATCTTTGGCTTTCTACGTCGACTAAGCACTCTTTCACTCATAATTCCAAAGACCTAAATGCTTTCATTTTTTGGATAAACGGCATCAACCAATTTTTCGGTAAGCCAGTCTAATGATGAGGCCCTTTTTTCAATTAATCTTACCAAATAAGCATGTGCAATTAAGGTAGGGATGGCTATGGCCAGTCCAACGATTGTCGTGAGAAGAGCCATGGCGATTCCCTCGGAGAAAATAGAAGGATCCCCCGCCCCCCCCCCAGATGGTATTTGAGAAAATACCTGAACCAAGCCGGTGACCGTACCTAACAAGCCGAGCAAAGGGGCCGCAGAGACAACGACCTCTAGCAAAAATAAACCGCGCTCCATCGAAGCAATTTCTAATCGAGAATAACTGCGTAAGGAGTCGATCGAGGGTTTTTCTCTGGTCGCAACCCAGACTATCCTTTCCGCAGCTGAGTGTTTTTTCCATTTTCGGTCAGGAAATTCTCCATTATTTAAAGCCTTGGCAACCTTTCGGGGGAAAGTTATGCCGCTACGTAAAGAATAAATCCGCTCAAAGGAAATAAAAACTGCCATCAGTAGGCAACCGCCTAGGGGATAGATAAATAGACCAAGTTGAGAAACTGATAAAGGTTGCTTTAATTTTTCAAGAATTGCGATGTATGGACGTGCATTTTGTCCAATGCCCAAAAGCATCAGGTTCTGATTTTTAAAAAAAATAATAGACCCATTCTGATCATCAAAATCAGCTAGATTGACATCTCCCGGTAGATCAAAAAGGGCAAACTTAAAATCATCTCCCTGATAAATGCCAAATGGATCGTGACCGGAAATTGAATTCATCAATTGCGGGTCTGAATCGTCTTTGAGCACAACACACTGTAGATTTGTCGCTTTCATTGATCTAATAAAACTACTTGGTTCATAAGACACTTCATTAGACGAAAAATTGATACATCCCCCAAGATTTAAGGCAAGGAGTGTGAATAAAACCAGTTTCAAAACGAAAGACGAAGAATCTATTAGCTGTAACTTAATAAAGAAGCAACATTTTCGATGTTTGCCCCATTGCTAAGTAGTTCATCGATTGGATCCCATTTACCATTTATAAGTGATTCCCGTGCACCTTCCCTTATGTCAAAAGCTAATCTGGCTTCACCAATTAGTATTAGGCTGTTCATAAGATCTATCTTTACTTCGTGTTGCGGATCGTTTTCGATCATATCAGCTAACTTCATTCTGTCGGACTCCTTAACGGTAACGCAGGGCATTCCAAGATTAATGGAGTTGCCGAAGAAAATTTCAGCAAAATTTCCGGCAATGATCGCACGGAAACCAGCCCTGTATAGTGACTGAGGTGCATGTTCACGACTGCTTCCACACCCAAAATTCATTCCAGAAAGCATGATGGATGCGTTCGAAAAACAGGGGTCATTTAAAGCATGATCGGTACGGTTACCTTCTCCATCATGCCTGACATCATAAAATAAATATTCGCCCAATCCATCAAATGTGACGCATTTCATGAAACGGGCTGGAATGATTCGATCAGTATCAATATCGTCCCCAGGTACATGAATTGCCTGCCCGGTGATGCAAGTAATTTTCTCAAGAGACATCAATAAGAGAATGTTAAGAGGGAAAAATTTCGCGACTATCAGCAATCTCACCCGAAATTGCTGCAGCGGCAACCATAAGGGGACTCATAAGCATTGTCCGACCAGTGGGGCTTCCTTGTCGACCCTTAAAGTTTCGATTGCTTGAGCTTGCACAGAGTTGGTCTCCCAGCAACTTATCCGGATTCATGGCCAGGCACATCGAGCAACCTGCCCTTCTCCACTCGAAACCTGCAGATTTAAAGATGCTATCCAAGCCTTTTTGCTCGGCCAATTGACTCACTATTTGTGACCCCGGGACAACGATTGCCTTCACCCCTTCCCTTACTTTATGACCGTTTAATCGTGTCGCCACTTCTTCAAGATCCGAAAGTCTCCCATTGGTGCATGAACCGATAAAGGCTACATCTATGGGTGTGCCTTTGACCGGCGAACCCGCTTGCAATTTCATGTACTCCAGAGCTTCCGTTGCACTACTTGCTTCCGAACCGAATAGTTGAGAAGGATCCGGGATATTTTCCTCCACTGAAATTGCCTGAGCAGGGTTGATTCCCCAAGTCACAGTTGGGGAAATTTCGGAGGCATTCAAAAAGACAATATCATCATAGTCACAACCAACATCGGAGGCGAGTGATTCCCATGTGTTTATCGCAGTATCCCAATCTGAACCTTCCGGGCAATATGGTCTACCGTGCAAATATTCGAAGGTTTTGGTGTCCGGATTGACATACCCAACTCTGGCCCCACCCTCGATTGACATATTACAGGCTGTCATTCTTTCCTCCATCGAGAAATTGTCAAAGACTTCACCAGCATATTCGTAAGCGAAACCGGTTCCGCCGTTTACTCCGAGCTTACGAATAATGTGTAGAATTACGTCTTTGGCATAAACACCCGGGGGCAAACTTCCATTTACCTCTATTCTGCGTACTTTAAGCGGAGAAAGAGCGAGGGTTTGGGTGGCAAGGAGATCACGAACTTGACTGGTGCCAACCCCGAATGCAATCGCTCCAAATGCACCATGGGTAGAAGTGTGCGAATCCCCACATGCAATGGTCATACCGGGTTGAGTGAGTCCTTGTTCAGGACCTACCACATGCACGATTCCCTGCATGCCAGAACTAACATCAAAGAATGTTATTCCCGTTTCCTCGCAATTTCTCCTCAGTTCCTTGATCATTGCATCAGCTAAGGGATCGGAATATGGTTCGCTGATTTCATCTGTCGGCACGATGTGATCGACCGTGGCAAAGGTTCTTTCTGGGTAGCGAACCGGTAGCCCTTTCTCCTTAAGCATCCCAAAAGCCTGCGGGCTGGTTACTTCATGTATAAGATGTCTACCTACAAATAATTGAGTCTGGCCGTTTTCCAAAGTACCAACCGTATGGTTTCTCCACACTTTTTGGAATAAATTTAACTTTTCCACCCTATGCACCTTAGGGATTGATTGGATTTACGGCAAGAGCAATGATGCTTTGAAAAGGCTAAGAAACTAATTTTTGAGGTATGCGGATCTCATTTTGCCATCCGAAGATAATCCCTGCTTCGTCTGATTACTTTTCAAAGAAGCTTTATCTTTGAGTTTCTTAAATGAGTTGGCATTTCTGGACTGCAGATTCATAACATAATCAATCTTAGCATTCGCTAAATCATTATTTCTCGGATCATCAGAAAGGCGATCTTTGGCAGAGAGTAAAATTTGAAGACTCTCATCTTTTTGAATCATAATGGAATCAATTGTATCCAAGTCTTTTGCCGCAATAGCTTGAGTTTCGGCATGCAAGAGATTTTCCAAGGTTTCCAAGGACTGGATAAAATAAGCGAACGCATCTTCGCTTACCATAGAATTAAGCCTGTAGAGAAATAGATCCAGGTTGACTATCTGCAGAAGGTGAACCTCCCTCCGAGGGGTTTTGAATAAGCATCTCTGCCCAAGCTTCTCTAAGTTCATTAATTACTTTGTCAGCTTCTGCTACAGGTTCAGGCTTTTTATGTAGATTCGCTTGTTGCAGTTGATGCAGGACATAATCGTACAACCTGTAGAGTGTTCCCGGCAATTCGCCCGGCACAGACATGTCAAGTGATGATTGAAGTTCTGTTACTATATTTTG
>CACMBV010000061.1 GCA_902612125.1 uncultured Verrucomicrobiota bacterium | reverse complement strand
GTCGCCTTTTTCTACGCCACTTTTCCCCGCCCAACTGAAACATTTGTCAGGAGAGAACTTCGTGCCATGATCGAATTGGGACTCACTCCCACCCTCTTTTCCATCTGGAAAGGAAGAAAAATGTGGGAAGGTAATCCAATTGAGAAATTCCAGCTAATCAGGTTGCTGAGTCTGTTCTTTTGGATTCCATACTGGGCATTTCGGAAGCCGCATTCATTTCGGGAGGTTCTCATTGCACTGTGGAACAAACCCTGCCCAAACCTGCAGAACTGGAATGAAACCTTTTTGGGTTTAGGGTTTGCCCTGGTGGAAGCCCGCCGTATACAATCCGAAGGGTTTCAAATCTTACATGCAGTATGGGCAACCATGCCTGCAACTGCTGCTTTTGCTTTAAGTAAGCTCATTGATGTCCCTTTTTCGATGGGTGCCCATGCTTATGATCTTTTTCGCCAGGGAGGCGACTGGTTATTGAAAGAAAAGTTGGCCAATGCCTCGCTGATCAGAACCTCTTCCAACTCATCGGCAAAAAGGTTGCATGCTCTGGGGTTAAATCATGGCAAGATAAAAGTTGTTCGCAGGGGCTTATCCAATTGGCCCACGCGTAAATCCTTTACTTTACACAATCCACCAGAATTATCCCTTCTTTGCGTCGGTCGATTGGTTGAAAAAAAAGGATATTTCCTGTTGATACGAATTTTAGATTTATTGCAACAAAGAGATAAAGTTGATTTTCAATTGAAAATAGTTGGCGGTGGACCGTTGAGGAAACCCTTGCAAAATGAAATTAACAGAGCCGGGCTGTATGACTCCGTAGAGCTGCTTGGCCCGAAATCCGAAGATGAAATAAATAAGCTTTATCTGGAGTCTGATGTTATGCTATTTACCGGAATTATCGCATCCAATGGGGATCGGGACGGCATACCCAATGTGGTGCCTGAAGCAATGTCTGCGGGTTGCCTGCTGCTTGCTTCTTCTTTTGCCGGTGCCTCCGAAGCCTTCGTAGACGGAGTTTCCGGCTTTTCCTTAAATCCAAAGAATCCGAAAGCCTGGGTCGAAATAGTGGAAGATTTTGCAGCGAATCCCGCAACATACGACAGGATCCGAAAAAAGGCCCAAGTAGAGGCGAGAGAACGATTTGATGTAAATCGCACTGCCCAAAATTTGAGAAAAGCTTTCGAGCAACTTCTCGAAACGAATTCATGATTCCTGAAGTAAGCTTGATTATTTCTGTTTTCAATCAACTAGACTACACCAAGAGGTGTCTGAGTTGCGTAGAAAAAACATTGAGGGGCAAGATAACTTATGAGGTTTTGATTGTGGACGACGGCAGCAATGAGGAAACCATCAACTATCTCCGTTCCCTTAAGGATCCTCACTATGTAACCTTTAATGCTGAGAGTAAGGGATTTGCCAAAAACAATAACCTGGCATCATCGCAGGCTAGGGGTAAGTATCTTTGCCTCTTGAATAACGATGTCTTTGTCGAAGGTGACTGGCTGAGCCCAATGATTAAAGTCTTCCAAAAGGAAGAGAAGGTTGGTTTGGTCGGAAATGTGCAAAGACTGGTTTTTTCAAACCGTTTTGATCATATGGGCGTGGTTTTTGGCCCATCGGGAAATCCAAGGCATTACGGGCAATGGTTTAAAAAGATAAAATTCAGAGGTGAGGTCAGAAAATGGAGTGCGGTTACGGCGGCTTGTTGTGTAGTAAGACGAGCGGATTTTTTGGCCATAGGGGGGTTTGATGAAATTTATCTCAATGGGTGTGAGGATGTTGATTTATGCCTTCGTTTCAACCGGCAGGGATGCAATCATTATGTGGTACATGACAGTATTGTCCTGCATGTGAAGGGTGCCTCCGCTGGCCGAAAGCTTTTTAATGATCGAAATTCGGAAATATTACTCAAACGGTGGGGGCAGGAGATAAGGGCAGAGGAATCGATTACAGATCAGGTCCCCCATGCAAGGAATTACCTGTATCGAGGCTTTGTCAGGCCTTTTTCCACTCATTTTTTTAAGTGGCTGGAAGCACTTCTGATTTACTTTCGTTTGAAGCGGCTGTAGTGGTTTTAAATTTTGGATTTTGCGTAGTGCATCGCTTCTTCTATTCGATCAAGATCCTCCTCGGTGTGAGAGGCTGAGATTGCGGTGCGAATAAGATCTTTCCCCGGCGGAACTCCCGGAGCAATTGAGATGATGGTGTAGATTCCTTTTTCGAGGAGGGCCTTCCAAAAATAATAAACTTTTTCCTTTTCGCCCAACACAATCGGAATTGCGGGCGTTTCACTTTCCCAAGTATCAAGCCCAAGTTCGCTCAGAATGGAACGGTATCGTTCCAGATTTTTAAACAGTCTCTCCCGGTGTTCAGGCTCATGCTGTAAAATACGGAGGGCTTCTTTTGCACATGCACAGGAGGCGGGTGAGAGGGCCGCTGAAAATATGGTCTGCTTCGAATGGCTCCGCATGTAGTTAATCGCATCCTCATTGGAGGCAACAAACCCCCCGGAACCTGCCAGTGACTTTGAAAAACTTGAACAGATCACATCCACTTCATCCGAGAGTTCAAAGTGATTACATACTCCGCGGCCCTCCGAGCCCAATACCCCGAATCCATGGGCATCATCCACCACCACAAAGGCATTAAATTCCCTCGCTAAGTCGATAAAATCAGGAAGCTTCGCGATATGACCTTCCATGGAATATACCCCTTCGAGCACAAAGATTTTAGGATCATCCTTATCCTCGTATTCCAGCAGTTCCCGTAAATGTCGGGGATTGTTGTGAGAAAATCTTTCACATCTTGCCCCGCTCAGTTTGATACCGCTCCACAGCGAAGAGTGGAGGTTTTTGTCGGCAAAGAGAATGTCTTTCCGGTCAGCAAATCCGGTTACGGATGAGGCACAAGCGAGATATCCCGCAGAAAAGACATGACAAGCTTCTTTACCCACAAATGCCGCCAATTCTTCTTCCAGTTCCTGATGAAAAATCCTTCCTCCGTTGGCTAATCTGGCACCAGTGGTACTCGATCCCCATTGCTGAATTGCTTTTTGCCCGGCTTCCTTGACTTTTGGATGCTGGGTCAGGCCGAGGTAATCATTACTAGATAACATAATGTATTCCCTGTCTTCTTTCCAAACCCGGGTTCCTTCCTGTTTTTCAAATATATGATAATAGGTATCGTACTTGAGCCGCAAGCGAGTGGCATCATCTGATTGTATTCTTGCGTGGATCGGAGTTTTACTCCGCTGGAGAAAAGAAAGTGCCATCAGAACTCTAGCCTACCCAATAAGTCTTGTTGGTGAAAGAAAAAAGCCTCATCCTCATCTGAGCAGAAGAGGCTTCTGAAAATAACCGGGATTTATTCGGTTCTTTTAATCACATGAAACCCAAATCCGGTTTCGACCACTCCAGAAACTTCATCAATTCCAAGGGCAAAGGCGGCTTCGGAGAAGGGTTTAGCCATGACCTCAAATTTGAATTTTCCTAGGTCGCCACCTTTTGTGCTACTGGGACCATCAGAATGTTCTTTTGCCATCTCGGCAAAATCCTGCCCGTCATCAACGATTAATCCACGAATCCTTTCCGCTTCGGCTTTTGCCTCATCCTTGGATCTCGAAATATCCGCATCCGCGCGGTCGGCTCCTAGATAGGAAATCAGGATATGAGACGCCTGAACTTCCTCCGGTTTCTCTTCTTCCTCTTTTTCCTTGGCTTTGACAAAATCCGCCCGATCCAAGCGAATTTTCTCATACACTTCATTCGAAATTACATAGTACCAGCCGGCCAGGTTCTCATTGAGTTCATTGACCCGTGTTTGTGCCTTGGAGACTTTCTCCTGATATTCCATT
>CACMBV010000060.1 GCA_902612125.1 uncultured Verrucomicrobiota bacterium | reverse complement strand
GACAAAACTCGAGGTTGCTTACTTTGATCAGTTAAAGGCACAGATTAGGAAAGATCTTTCCGTGGCAGAGAATGTTGCACCCAATGGTGATACCGTGGAAGTAAACGGAAATAAGAAACATATTCTTTCTTATCTCCGTGATTTCCTGTTCCTGCCGGAAACGGCACGGGCACCCGCCAAAATGTTGTCGGGCGGGGAGCGGGCACGCTTGCTTCTAGCCAAACTCTTTGTTCAACCGGCCAACCTGCTGGTCTTGGATGAGCCGACCAATGATCTGGATATCGAAACCATTGAATTATTGGAGGAGCGACTGCTTGATTTTCAGGGCACGCTCCTGTTGGTCAGTCACGACCGTGATTTTCTCGACAATGTGGTGACTGCCACCATCGCTCTCGATGGAAAGGGTGGGGTGGAGGAGTATGCAGGTGGGTGCGAGGACTGGCTCGATCAAATGACTCGTCCTAAGGAAAAAGCAAAACCAGCAACCAAGCCCAGGGAGAAAACAGAAACCGAAGCCCCCAAGAAGCGAAAGCTCCTGAATAAGGAACGCGAGGCACTCAACGAATTACCTAAGCAGATTGAACGGATGGAAGCGGACAGGGATCAGATTACCGCATCGATGCAGGAACCTGATTACTATCGAAATGCTGAGAACGATCCTATTGGGGATCAGCAAAAACTCGAGGAGCTGGAAAACAAAATCCTCGAGGCCTATGAAACTTGGGAAGAGCTCGAGGAACTATCTAAGATATAATCAACTATTTATAAAGTAAGTCATTTTCCATGAGTAAAGCATTAATAAAATCTGCACGGAAACTTAGTGAAGGGGTGTCGAAATTACATTTTTCGGAGCCCACCGCTTTTGCTTACAACCCGTTGGAGTATGCATGGTCAATTCATCAGCAGTATTTGAAGCTGGCAGGTGTGGTAAAAAAGAAAGTGGTCTTCTTGGGGATGAACCCCGGGCCTTTCGGGATGGCCCAGACGGGCGTGCCGTTTGGGGAAATACCCGCAGTACGTGACTGGATGGGCTTAGGGGGGGAGGTCGATAAACCAAATCCGGAGCATCCTAAACGTCCGGTGAAAGGGTTGGCCTGCACCAAGAGCGAGGTGAGTGGACGGAGGTTATGGGGATTATTCTCGGAGAAATTTCCGGAGGCGAAGGATTTTTTCAAGGATCATTTTGTGGCCAATTATTGTCCTCTGGTTTTTATGGAAGAGAGCGGGAGGAACCGGACCCCGGATAAATTACCGGCTTCCGAAAAAAAGCCTTTGGAAGAGGTGTGTGATCAACACTTACGGGAGATTGTGGATATCCTGGAGCCCGAGTGGCTGATCGGGGTAGGCGGGTTTGCCAAAAAGCGGGCAGAGGAAGTATTTAAGGATAGAGACATTAAGATCGGGACAATTCTTCACCCAAGCCCGGCAAGTCCGGCGGCCAATCGTGGCTGGGCCGAGGCAGCGACCAAACAATTAAAAGAGCAGGAAATCTGGACATAAAAAGCGGAGTCCCGATGAGGAGACCCCGCTTTTCTATGTTTGCCCTTTTTGTATTTTTTCTATTCTGAAAGTTTCACTCTTGATTGTTGGCGATTCGGAAAAACGATTCTGGTCAAAGAACGATTTCTTTTTTCGCGATGAAATTCAACTTTTGGAAATACTGGAACTGAAAATCGGGAGTTAGATTCCAGGGATTCTTGAATGAGTAGTGCCTTGCTGGCCAAAGATAATTCGGATCCGGCAAAAGCGAGAAAAAGTGAGTCATTATTCATAGTAAGAGATATTTTGATGGTGTAAGATAAGGTAAGATATAATACAAATGCACTAAATATATAAATAAGTCAAGTAATTATTTTAGCTTTATTTTTTAACCATCAAATACTGAGATTTCAGGTTTTCAAGTCAGGTGAAAATGAATAGAGGAGAAGGATGCAAAATATTTCCGTTTCCCAAAGTTTTGATAAAAGAAAACAGAATTCAGGTATTCCCCTGATCGATGTGAGGACGCCCGCAGAGTATGGATCGATCCATGCCAATGGGGCTGTGAATCATCCGATGGAGTCGTTGGATATGGAGAAAATACCTTTTGCCAAAGAGGAGGAAATCCATGTGATCTGCCAGTCCGGTGGACGCTCCATGAAGGTGAGCCAAAAACTGGAGGCTGCCGGGTTTACTAATATCGTGAATATCGAGGGGGGAACTTCAGCATGGCATGCAGCCGGGTTTCCGGTCGTGGAAGGGGAGTGATTTCATTGTAAAGACAGGTATGGATCATGGCAGGTCCGCTGGCGGTGATTGGAGCCGCGGTCGGACAGTTTGTACATCCGGGCGGTTTTGCTCTATCTGCGTTTATCGGAGCGGGACTGGTCTTCGTCAGGGTGACCGATACCTGCGGGAGGGGATGATGATCGCCAAGATGTCCTGGAACCGGGCCAGCAATCCAACTTACCAGACTTCCACCGGGCCCTTGGGGACACCAATCGCTTTTCTTTGTTTTGCCTGGAAGGCATCTTCTTCTTCCATAAACGAGGCGATCATGGGTGCCATTTGATAGCGTGCCAATAATTCGCCGGCGTCATCAGTAAATTGTTTTCTCCATACGAGGTAATCGGACAATACCTTTTCAAAATCTGTGCGGGAGCTGATTTTCACCGCTGCGGTGTTAAAGGGTTTGACCGGTCCGAAACGTTTGGAATACCAGGGAGCGACTTTGCGGAACTGCAGGGATCCGCGGTCTTCCCCAAATACTTCGACCATCAGATCATAATGTCTGCGCATGACCCGGATTCTTTCCTCAAAGCTGGTTTCCTGGGGCAGGATGCCAGAGTCCAAGTATTGCTGGGTATGGAGGAAAATCCAGGGGTTGTAAAAGGCACCCCGTCCGGCGGATACGCCGTGGCATCCGGTTTTCTCAATCATGTGTCGGGCTGCTTCGGGCGTGGTGATATCGCCATTGCCGATGACCGGGATTTCTCTGACGGCTTCGACCACCTTGCGAATGCCTTCCAGGTTGACCACGCCGTCAAATCCCTGGGCCCGGGTACGCCCGTGCACAAAAATGGCGGCCACGCCGGCGTCCTCAAGGGCACGAGCAAGATCGGGGGCAGTTAAATTTTGATCGTCCCATCCCAGTCGCATCTTTGTGGTGATGGGAATATCTACCGCTTCAACCATGGCACGAATCAGTTCCTGAGTTTTGGGCAGTTCATTCATCATGCTGGCTCCACCCCCGGTCTTGGTGACCTTGGGGACGGGGCAGCCCATGTTGACATCAATCGAATCGACTCCATGCTCCTGTAAAAGGATCGAGGCATCCCGCATTTCTTCTTTCACTCCTCCAAAAAGCTGAACAGACAGGGGGCTGTCCTGTTCATTGGTCTCGATTAATTTGAGGGCCTTTGGGTTTTGTTCGATCAGGGAACGGGCATTCACCAAATCGGTGGTACAAAGGTCGACCCCGCCAATCTCCCGAATGACCAAACGAAAGGGCAGGTTGGTGTAGCCAGCCAGGGGAGACAGGAAAAGATTCGATGAAAGCTGAAGCTGGCCTAGAGAAAACATTACCTGAACATCATGAATCATTAGCCGTTTTTTACAATCCCACAAAAGAAATGCGGTTGTTAATCTTTCAAATCATCTTTGCCGTTTTGTTGTACATTTCGTGAATACACCAGCCGGATGTCAGAAATAGATATGCTTTGGTCAGGAATATATACTCATAAGGAATTAATCTGAACCTAGTTACTCTTATGCTTGGAATAAAGAATTTACTCCCCTATCGTGTAAGTAAGAAGAGTTATATGGTGAAACAGAAATTTTACAGGACACGATCCATGGCTATCTTTTTTTCAGTAGCTTGTTCTCTGTTTATCCTGACGCCCGTTCTCGCAGGTAAAGAATTTTCGATCGAAGATACTTTTAAGACTCACTGTGTGGAGTGCCATGGTGCCAAGGGTAAGGTCAAAGGAGAAGTGAATCTAGTTTCCTACTCCAAGGGGGAGGATATTAAGGACGATCCTGAACTTCTGCAGACGGTGATGGAAGTGATTGATTTTGGAGAGATGCCGCCGGAAGAGAACAACCCGATCCCCAAGAATGAGCGGCAAAATATCGTGAAGCATTTGAAGGAAATGTTGGAGGCGGCAGTAAAATCAAAGGAAGAGGTGGTGATTGCTCCAATACGCCGAATGACCCGTTTTCAGTATGCAAATGCGGTGAAGGATTTATTAGGCTTGAAGGTCGAAGTTTTTCCTTTGCCCGAGAAAATGATGCGCGACCGTTCAGGTTACTTCAAACCACATACCGGAAAAATGCCGGCGAAGATGACGGTGAGTAGCCGATCGCTTGGTAAATCCGGGCTGATCGAGCCGAGGATGGACGGGGTGGCTCCTTTTCCCCAGGACCTGCGGGCAGAGCATGGTTACGATACACAGGGGGATCATTTATCGCTATCGCCCCTTTTGATGGAAGATTTCTTCCGGTTAAGCCGGAGTATTGTGAAGAGTCCTTCGTTTAATCCAAAAAATGTAGGGGTGTGGAAA
>CACMBV010000059.1 GCA_902612125.1 uncultured Verrucomicrobiota bacterium | reverse complement strand
TTGGAATTTTTACTAATTATGTATGGTTCCCCATTCCCACAGCGGGATATGTATCCAATTTCGAAGTCAATAGTAACGAACAGATTAAATTCATGTTTTCTAGCTATAATCCGTTCAAAGATAATCCATGGGAAAGTGGGAGAAATCGAAGCGCGGTGCTTTTGAACAATGATCGCTATTTTGAATGGATTGGTAGTCAGAAAACTCCCTTGCAGCCTCCCTTTTTCATCAAAACAATGTTTTGTATGTTGGGATATATGTAGATCTGCCCAAAGGTGAAGTTGGATAAGCTTTAAAGGATTGCCGCCTACCTCATGTCTCGAATGGTGCCAAGAATTTCGAAGTTGGTGCGATTTCTTAGCAGATGATAAACCGTATGTATGGTCTAATTTCAATTGATTGAACACCCAGCAGATAATCCATACATCATCGATTACCACCGCTCATTTGAACAAGTAAATCCTAATATATTTAATGCCTGAAATAACGATCATACCACAGGCATCTTGTTTGATATTTAACGGTCAGAATATGAACCTCTGCTTACAGGCATGAAGCTCATCACTTTGGGTTGACTCCGAAACGGCCAAAACGATGGCGGGAAAATCGGGTAAGTCTTTTCGCATACCCAAGGTAAAAGGCACCCTGCACGAAGTTTGGCAGAAGCCAAAAAGCATATTAGACTGGAGTTTCCATTTTGATCTGATCCGGTACTCCCAGAAACTTGCTGGGGTAAATAAAGCAATTCCGCAGGCATCTTCAATTTTCGTTGATCAAGCAGAAGATTTCGAAATATATTAGCCATCGATAACTCTTACCAAATCCATCAATTTTACAAATGAAACAGGAGAAAAAAAAAGTTGCAGTCGTATTATCCGGATGCGGAGTCTTTGACGGCACAGAAATCCACGAAGCTGTTCTCTCATTACTCGCAGTCGAAGAAGAAGGAGCCATCTGGCATTGTTTTGCTCCCAAAATGGAACAAATGCATGTTATTGATCATGTTACGGGAGAAATAGTTGAAGAAGAAAAAAGAGAGGTTTTCACCGAAAGCGCAAGAATTGCGAGAGGATCCGAAAAGCTTTCCGACCTTGCCGACTACGACCCATCTGAATTTGACTGCCTGCTCTTTCCCGGAGGTTTTGGCGGAGCCAAGAATTTATCCGACTTTGCGGTCAAAGGGGCCGATGGTCATGTCCTTGATTGCGTCCAAAATGCAGTGCGTAGCACCCATGCCCTTGCTAAACCCATTGGATTCATATGTATAACCCCAGCCAGTGTGGGTGCCCTCACTCTCGGAGGAGATGGGGTAATCCTAACCATTGGAAACGATGATGAAACTGCATCAGCCATTGAAAGACTTGGGGCAAAGCACCAGGTTTGTTCTGTCGAAGATATGGTAGTGGATCTCGATAATAAGATCGTAAGCACTCCTGCCTACATGCTTGGACCCAATGTAAAGGATGTTAGAACCGGTATTGCAAAACTGGTTAAACAAGTTCTTTTGATGTCCTGATTTCTTGGTTTACAATGCCCATCTAATCGAACTCCGTTGCAATGCTAACTTTTAAAAAAAGAATCCCGACCTTGAACCTGTCATTGCTTCTCGCACTTGTTTGCTTTTTGTTAGGCGGGCTTCTCCGCGTTACGGTCCATGCCTCGGATACAGCCCCTCAGGCAAGCTTTCCACTGAAAATTCCTAAGAATCAGAAACAATGGGAAACTTGGAAGGAAAAATGGATGAGGGCGCTTCGAAAAAGTTGTTTCCCTGACTGGCCAAAAAAACCTAACCCACTTGATACCCAGGAGCGGTTTTTAGCACAAAGTAAGGGCGTCAGCCTTCGGTCCATCGATTTTGACGGCCCCGCCGGCCGTCGTTGTCTTTACATCTCTCATTATCCAGGACTTGAGGAACCCGACTTGGTTGTGCTTACCACCTTGGGGGAAGAAGGATGGACTGATTTTTTGGCCGCCATGCGTCCCGAGTTTGAAAAGGAACTGGATTTGGAGATTTTACCCGAGCCCAGCCTCAAGTCCTTTAAACAACACCAGGGTATGTACCGCTCCTTCAAGTGGGCTATGGCTTACCTTGCCCCAACTGGCATCGGCCAGAACTCGTTAGCGAATACGGATGAAGGGTCAAAGTCCCAATTGGACGCGATTCGCGTATTTGAGCTCCGCAAAGCCATTCAAACCTTGCGTTCGACTGGAGGCATGAAAGAAGTACCCGTATGGTTACAGGGTCAGGAGTGATGGCTGGAGTCACCCTGTATGCAGGACTCTTCGAACCCAATATCACGCGATTTGACCTGTATGACCTGCCCAAGAGCCACAAGCAAAGTTCTTTTTTAAAAAATGCCCAACCGATCTTAGACCTACCTCAAACCGTAGCCCTTGCCTTGGAAAATTCTCAAGTAATTTTATACCAAGCAGATGAAGAATGTTGGGATTACCCAGCATCCGCTTCAAAAATACTCAAATGGGATAACAAGCTTCAAATTCGTACCCCTCCCTCCTCACAGTAAGCTGTTAATTAGCCTGCACCAGCTGATCCCGAATTCATTTAATGTCAGATTTTATATTCTACAATGTGAAAAAAAGACAGAGTTGGTGCGAATAGGAAAAAGTACTATCAAACTGCAGGCATGGAATTAAGATAAACTGAACCCCGCTTAAGTAAAAAGACCGAGCTTCCTTTACCAATGAAGAAAGTGGGGCGACAGACCGGATTCGAACCGGCGACCCCTGGTACCACAAACCAGTGCTCTAACCAACTGAGCTACTATCGCCACAAAAGATTTTGGTAAGATAATCCCCTGCGTAATTCAGTCAATGAGAAAGCATTTGTAAATCATTGATGTACCCTTGACCGTAAACTTGCCCTAAGCCATGATTTCTGCTTTTATTTATTATGCTCCAAGCTGGAATCGTAGGTTTGCCCAATGTGGGAAAAAGTACCCTTTTTAACGCCCTGACCAAGACCCGCAAGGCGGAAGCGGCTAATTATCCGTTTTGCACCATTGATCCGAATGTGGGCGTGGTTCAGGTGCCGGACAACCGTCTGCAACCCTTGGCCAATCTCGTTGGAACCTCCACCATCATACCGGCCGCGATTGAAATGGTCGATATTGCGGGACTGGTTGCCGGGGCAAGCAAAGGAGAGGGGTTAGGAAACAAGTTTCTGGCCAATGTGCGTGAGGTTGATGCCATTGTTCATGTGGTACGTTGTTTCGAGGACGATGATATAATTCATAACATGGGACGGGTCGATCCAATTGGGGATGCTGAGATAATCATGACCGAGTTAATCCTTGCGGATGTAGAATCGACCCAGGGCCAATTGCAAAAAAACCTGAAAAAAGCAAGGGGGCAGGATAAAGATGCCTCGGCCAATGTCGCTCTGCTGGAAAAATTGATTCCTCATTTGGACGACGGAAAACCGGCCAATCTTTTACCCATGGATGAGGATGAGCGTGTACGATTAAAATCATTCTTTCTATTGAGTGCCAAATCCATGCTCTATGCCTGCAATTTAAAAGAAGATGAAATTGCCAATCCCTCTTCTAATGAACATCTGACCGAGTTTCAGGAATGGGCGGCCAATCAGCAGGATGCGGATTGCTGCGTAATCTCCGCCAAAATGGAGGAAGAATTATCCGAATTATCCGATGAGGATGCCAAGGAATACCTGGAAACGATGGATGTGCTGGATTCTGGGGTCTCTTCCCTGATTAAAACATCCTATAATTTGCTCGGTCTGGCCAGTTTTCTCACTGCAGGGGAGAAAGAAGCCCGGGCATGGACCTTCAGCCAGGGAATGACCGCACCCCAGTGTGCAGGGGTTATCCACTCTGATTTTGAGAAAAATTTTATCAAAGCGGAAGTGGTCTCTTACCCGGATCTAATTGACGCAGGTTCGATGCAGGCAGCCCGGGAAAGTGGCAAATGGCGACTCGAAGGGAAAGAGTATTTGATGGTGGATGGCGATGTGGTCCTGTTCAAATGTAATGCCTAATTTCGTCCTCTTCGGGTTGCCTAGGATTTAATCTTTTACATATTATCTAAAAGAATGCCTTATCGTTGTTCCTCGATTTTTTCTCCTCATTATGCTTGTCTGTTTGCATGCTCAAGTATGTTGTTTTTTTCATGTGGTGAAGAAGCAAAAATACGCACCTACGAAATTCCCAGTGAATACACCGGACCGGTCGTAAGCTGGGAACTCCCCGATGAATGGGGAGAAAACCCCGATCTTTCCGGACCAATGGCAGGCTCTTTCCATGTTAAGACCAAACAGGGACCCATGGGGAGAATCGGGGTTATGCCTTTCAGGGAATCCGTATCCAGCGTGGATGTGGCCAATATGTTCGGCATGGAACTGGGACAAACTTCGATTGATCAGGAAAAACTCCAGAAGATTAGTGAAAATCGCATGATCGGGGACAGGAAATTTGAATGGATTCGCCTATCGGACAAAGAACAGGCCGGTTCCACCCGCACCGTGCTTCTTGCACTTTACCGAAATCAAGGGGAAACCTGGCTTTTTCCATTCATCGGTGATCGTGATCTAATCCGGGAGCAGGAAAAAAACTTTGAATCTTTTCTCGCCTCCACCACCCTGCGT
>CACMBV010000058.1 GCA_902612125.1 uncultured Verrucomicrobiota bacterium | reverse complement strand
CCACATTGTAGTCGGGCTATTTTCGCTGTAGTCAGCTGGACCATTGTTATGAACCCGGCCGTGCTCAACCAGCGAGCAGCTTTGTTGAAATTCCATTTCGTTATTCGGATCGTATACCGCATAAGTTTTTCCTCCCATCCCTTTTACAACAGCAAAAACGGGTACATCGCTAGGCCCGTCTGCGATGTAGATCATTTGGTCAACGGGTATCCGCCGATGATCATGAGAAATGGCAGAATTTACATCAATTTGATTATTTTTGTTAGAGCCCTTGTTAATTTCAAAAATAAATCGAGTTTTAATTGTATTATCTACGGTCATACCTACCTGAGCAATTTCAAGATCAAGAGGCAGAGAAAGCTCCGTTTGACTTCGATAATTTGGGGGCAGGGGAGACTCTATAAATTCACACGCAAACACATCCTCTACATATGGGTATATTTGGCTACCCTTAATCATGGGGGACAGTCCTGTGCTGATGATATAATGTTCTATTTTAAAATCATGATTTCTAAATTCAACTGATTCAGGGATGGCAGATAGATTTTTAAAAAGGTCTGGTAATCCTGGACAGAAATCTAGTTTTTCGCCCAAATCCCTTAATTTTTGATTTGTTAACCCTCTCATTGGGCCATTTTTTACATAACTTAAGAGGTGATTAAGATAAATCGTATCTTTTGAAACTTGGCATCCTCGTTGTGAATAAATTTCGGGAAGGTTGTTAACTTCCTCCCAAAATCGATTCTCATTCACTCCGTAGTATCTAAAGAGGGGCGTCTGCATATAGCCGGGGATTAAGGTTTTGTCAAAATCCCATATACAGGCTACAATATTTTGGCCGTAGGGATGCGTCATTCTACAGAATCCTGTTTTGACGATCATGATATATTGACATAAAACATTCCGTAATGGAAAGAAAGTGAATGCAACCCTAAAGGGTAAACGTATTGTTAATTTATTTCTCGAGCCAAGCACAAGGACCAGAATAGCCTTTGAAATAGCGGCAAAAAGTCTTGAAGCGGATGTGATTTCAGTTGCAGAAAAGTCGAGCAGTTTAACGAAGGGGGAATCGCTTAGAGACACTGCAAGGAATATTCAAGCCTTGGGTGCCGATGCAATTGTTTTAAGACATTCTTCGCCAGGCTCGGCCCACTATCTCTCGAGTATTATTAGTGTTCCTATTATCAATGCGGGAGATGGTGCCCACGAACATCCAAGTCAGGCACTCTTAGACCTATTCACGCTTAGGGAAAAATTAGGAGATTTGAGAGGAAAAAAAATAACCATATTAGGTGATATTCTTTTCAGTCGAGTTGCAAGGTCTAATATTTGGGGATTACTCAAATTAGGAGCCCATATTACATTGTCAGGTCCATCAACCCTTGTTCCTAAAAGATTCGAAGATTTTGGTTTGCGAGTAACTTACAACCTTGATTCGGCAGTTGAAGACGCTGATGCAATTATGCTGTTACGAATACAGCATGAGAGACAGACCCAGACTCATTTTCCCTCTCTGGAGGAATATTCAAAAATGTTTGGATTAAAAGTTGGAAGATCAAAAACAAACAAAAATTGCTTAATTCTTCATCCCGGGCCCATAAACCGGGGAGTTGAGATTGATTCAAATCTTGCTGACAATGAGCAGTCCCTAATTCTTAGTCAAGTGACAAACGGAGTAAGTGTGAGAATGGCAATATTACATTTATACTGCTCGTAGGGATTCTTGTAGATGAAAAAAACCTTAGTTAGAGGAGGTACTATCATAGATCCAATTAGAGAGATTTCAGAATCCAAGGATTTGCTTATCGAAGATGGAATATTCATTGATCCGCGAAAAACAGACGAAAATACTGAGATCATAGACGCGAAAGATCACTTTATCATTCCAGGGTTATTCGATTTAAGGTGCCACTTGAAACAACCAGGAATAAGTTTGCAGGAAAGCGTCAATATTATAAGCCGTCAAGCGATATCAGGTGGATTTACTTCAGTACTTGCAATGCCAAACTTATCTTCAATGGCAGACAACCCAGAAGCATTAAAATTTACGAAAAATAGTATAATCAAGGATGAACATGTAAACATATATTTAAGCGGATGCTTGACATTGAATGCACAAGGCAAAAATCTTGCTCCAATTGGTTCACTTAAGGAAACTGGCATAGTGGCAGTAACTGATTGCCCTAATTGCACGCAGGACAATCAAATATTCAGCAAAGCCGCAGAATATGCTTCGATGTTTAGTTTACCGATTATTGAACTTGCGAGAGATTACTCGTTATCTCCAGATGCAAGTGCCCATGAAAGCTTACTTTCTTTAAGAATGGGGCTAAAGGGATATCCTCGTGTTGCAGAGGAATTATTTGTCGCAAGATCCATACTGCTGTCAAAGTACACTGAAGCGAAAATACACCTAACATCGATAACTTCAAAGGGCTCCGTTGATCTTATTGAAAAAGCAAAAAACGATGGTGTTAACATAAGTTGTGACACAACTTCAAATCATCTTTATTGCACTGAAAGACAAATTGAGAATTTTGACCCCTTGGCAAAACCTCTTCCTCCCTTTCGCGAAAAAGAAGATCAGCTAATCTTGCTTGATGCCGTTGTGAGGGGAGTTGTGGATGCAGTCTGTACAGGACATCAGCCATATAGCTTTGACGATAAGAGTAAGGAATTTGACATTGCACCCCCTGGCACACTTGGCCTTGAAAATGGGTTTCTCCAGTTATATGCCAAATTAAATTTGAATATAGATGAAAAACTAATTCTTATAACAAGAGTCATGAGCAAAAACCCCGCACGAATATTAAATATAAAACCGACGACTTTTGAGATTAATTCAGAAGCAAACTTTTTCATTTTCGATCCATATGGAGAAACTACTATTGAAAGAAATATAAACCAACTTGGCAGAGTAAATCTTCCCTACGAAACTAAGAAACTTGAAGGCCGCATTAGACAAACAATCTTGAAGGGAAAAAAAGCCTGCTAGATGTGACAAAAGTAATACTTTTTACTAAAAAATTAGATCGTAGTCTAGGGCTTTTATCACCTATTTTATTTGTTGCATTAGGACCCCTTTCTTTAATACTAAGTCTTTATTACTTTGTAATATCTCTCGAAAATAAAACAAATTATATGAATAAGAAAGAACTTTTTCAAGTTCTCAAATTTCTAGTTTCAATTTTTCCTGCTATTATTCTTATTTCAATTATTTCAAAACTAATACTTCCAGAATACGCTGAACAATACCAAGTTGTTGAACTTAAGAAAAACTTTGACGACGAGATAAAAAGAAGTGCTTATATTATTATTATCATCGCACCAATTCTAGAAGAGACTATATTCAGGGGCTTTTTCTATCGTGCTTTAAAGTTATATTTTCCGTGGTTTATAAGTGCAATATTTAGTAGTCTTCTTTTTTCCTTAATCCATCAGAACATACTTGCCTTTAGCATGCTTTTTACACTATCAATTTTCTTAACTTTCATTTATGAGATGCATGGTAAGATAATATACCCAATCATTACACATAGTGCCTTTAATGTTGTAATGCTTACATTTATATACTTAGGAAGATGAGAAAAGAGCTTCTTTGGAGTGTATTTGTCTACACAGAAAAAGAAACTGAACAAATCTCTCGTACAAGGCTTAACTGTATAAATAGTCCCTGTTTTATTAGATTAGATGGAGAAATTGGATCCGGAAAGACTTTCTTTGCCACATGTATCGCAAAATGTTATGGGGTCAGGAATCTCACTAGTGCCACTTATTTAAAATATTCATTGCATAAGGGAGTAAAGGATATATTACACATTGACTTTTACAGAATACAAGAAGCTGAACATTTTTTCTATGACCAAATTGAAGGTCAAATTGAAAACCATAGCATTGTTCTGTCTGAGTGGACACCCGATGGTTTGGAATTGGGTATTCCTCAATACAAGTTAGAACTTAAGATAAATCAAAGCTGTGGAAGAAATGTTAATTTTCTTAGGATTTGGTAAGACAAATTTTTCCTGAGTCAAACATTCTTACCATTCCAATCTGAATCAACCATTTTATTTCCTTTAAAATATCCAGCTTGGACATGTTGAGTTGCTGGTGATTATTCAACATTACTGAAATGGTTAATCCATCACTTTTATTTATTTCTCCAAGAATCTTTTCAGATCGTAAACTTAACTTATAGGTCAGCACATCGTTTGGTTGATATGCTGAGACATACTTGCACTTTTTTGTATTAAATACATGAAATTTTGATCTCTTGAGAATTTGATTGAGTACTCTTTCAATATCTCTGCCAATGTTTTGTAAATTGGATTTTATTTCACTCTTTATGAGATCATATTCTCTAGTTTCAAGGACTTGCTTCATGCCGATCTTTATTTTTTCAAATTCTGTGAAATATTGATCTGTATTCTCTGTAATTTCGTCCAATACGCTCTTAAGTGAGTTGAAGCTTCGATTATTTGGTAGAATAAATTCCTTTATTTCCACTTTATTGTTTTTGATCGTCTCTATATGATGAGAATCACTACTTTGTGAAAGAGTATGGATATATTTTTCTCTGCTGCTACAGATTTTTTGTTCAATTAAGTGGCTGTCAATTATATTATTGAATAAATTG
>CACMBV010000057.1 GCA_902612125.1 uncultured Verrucomicrobiota bacterium | reverse complement strand
CAATCGAGGTATTGGGTCAAAAATATCCAGGACAGGTTCCGATGACTCCCTTTGAGCATATGCTGAATGATCAGGAAATTGCATCGGTACTTACTTATGTGAGAAACTCTTTTGGTAACAAGGCGACTCCAGTCGAGACCAAAGATGTCGCCCGGATTCGCAGCGAAGTTAAGGATTTTGTTGGACTTTATTCTCCGGATGCTCTGCTCAAGGAACATCCCCTGAATTAATTTTCATTTTTTTGTAACCTTGGCATGACCCGAGGTTTAGTGAATATTATAAATGCAAATATTCAACGAACACTATAATGAAAAAAATATTGCTTACTCATTGCCTCCTTTCACTGTCTGCGGCATGGCTATCGGCGGAAGAAAATACCTTTCCTGATGGTGCCAACTGGCTGATTCTATTTGATGTAGAAGCATTCCATGAATCCAGGATGGGTAAATTCATTCTGGGAAAAATGGAGGAAGAACCCAATATTAATCAGAAAATCCAGGGGCTTAAAAATGCGTTTGGAGTAGACTTGTTAAAGATCAGAGAAGTCTCCGCTTTTGGATCAGGAGAAAAAGATTTGGGTACTGCGTTGATTAAAGGCGGAGTTAACAGCAAGCAACTGGAAGGTTTTGCATCCCTCAATGAGAAAGTGGAAATAGACAAGGTGGGGAATAAGAAAACTTATAGCTTTAAGAAAGGTTCGTTGGGTATTCTTTCCGGAGACAGTGTAGCGATTGCATCCAACAAAAAACTTCTAGAGGAAGTGCTGGTCCCTAAAGATGACAATAAGAAACCCGCCCCTCTACAAATATTTGTTCGATCAATTAAAAAAGATCAACCACCTATCATTTGGTTTGCGGCGAATTTACTTAAAATCAACAGACTACAGAACAAAATTAAACAAGATCAGCTGAGAATTAATGAAAAGAAACCTGAGGAAATCCGTAAATCCCTAACTCCGGAGATGGTTGGTGAAGTCGTCTTTAAAAAGTTTAAGAATATGGCCATGTTCATGAACGAAACGGAAGAACATATTAGTATGCAGGTTTATTTTCAGTCCGCTAGCCATGAAGCTGCGGAACATTTGGAAAATATTTTTCGCAGTTGGCCAAGTCTTCTGGCTTTAGCCAAGGGAATAAACCTAGAATTGGATGAAGTTATGAGCCATGTAAAATTCTCAGTGGTCCGTGAAAAAAAGAGCGTAGGCATGACCGCACTTTTTTCCCACTCCTTTTTTGAAACAAAAGTAAACGAAGAATTAGAAAAGAAAAAGAACGCCAGAGAAGATTCAAAGTGAAGGTGATTCCATTCTCCAATCACTAGCTTAAAACCATTTTAGTTGGTCTTTACATGCTAGAAATAGTGACTTGAAGAGCTTGCCAAATGAGCTGAGGAAGGAAACTTGCAAGCCTTTGATAAGTTATCCCAAAGGTATTGGCCAAAGATTCAAAGATTGCTAATGAGAATGCTTGACCATACGGCAACCCCTAATGTCTCTCGGGGATAATTTTGAAACACCTATCATAAGATTTATCTTGATGGTCCCATGTCGAATTTTGCATTCAATAACTTCATTGTTAGTACTTGGCACTGCTAAAAACTCTCTCAAAACTGAAAGTTTGCCATAAAAGGTAAGGGAGTAATTGGAAAAAAAATGCGGGTATTAACAAGATTTTGTAGACCTAACTAAAGATTTAAGGATCCCTGCATAGTTTACAGAAACCATAACCCAACGAAGCAAAATCAATTGAGAAAAAGAACAAGGGAAAACCTTTTCCAAGTTTCCAAGTTTTTGTACCTTGCGAAAATTTGTTATGCATTTCCCATTTCGTTCCCCATTGATCTTCTGCCCAAACCTCAGAGCACTGATTATAAATTCCTCGTTCAAACGAAATTAAATCTTATGTGGGAAACATTTTTCAAAAAGGATACTGATCCTGGCTCCATATTAAGCCTTTCATCTTTTAGGTTGCACTTCCTTACGCTAGACAGTTTTGTGCGGATATATGTCGGACCTATCGGACTTTGACGCACCCAAAAAACCATGGCTCACGGCCTTGGTACCAGCTATGGTAATCTTTTTGGCGTCAGGTGCGTACTGGGCATTCACATCAGGAAACGGAGAACGGGATAAACATGATAATGACCGCATCCCTGCCAATAGCGGGGACAGACTTATTGCAGGAAAATCTTATTATCTTTATACATCCGAAATCGAACTTTATCCAAACAAGCAGGACGGAAAACCCTGGGACCGAGGAGAGGATGGTCCGGATATTCAATATCAAATTAAATGGCTCGGTAATGAAATCTTTGAAAGTACGGTTAAGGATGATTCCCTGCTTGCTAACTGGTCGGGTTTACAGATTGATTTAAAGTGGAGTGATTTACTTGGAAAAACCCTTTCTCCCAATGAAGCGATCCAAGCTGCGAGAATCCGCTATGAAACCAAGTCATCGATTGAAATTGTCATCGAGGATAACGACTTGGCCAAAGACGATTTAGCAGGTACTATTGAAATTGATCTCGAATCACTACGGGTAGGAAAAAACTCCCGGGCATTCCCCAAAGATGCCGGGAACTCCGTGCGAAGCATCATCATCAATGTATTACCGATTGACTCATCGATCGATGACCTTGCTCAGTTTATGAGAGAATAGCTTTCCCTCAGATGATAAGACCCCTGATTCTTGCAAGTTCAGTATTGCTTGGGATTGGCTTGGTTGCCCCAACCATGACCATTCATCCAAAGGCAGGTGATATTACCTGGTTGCTGGAAATCATAGATCCACAAAGCATGGAGATCGTCACCTACTCAATTGTAGGAATCATCTTTGAACTGGCAGTAATGAGGGATTGGTTTTTGGTTGTGGTGTTATCGGTTTTTTCGGTTATTTTTCCGGTTGGAAAATTATGTGTCTTTTGGTTTTATTCTTCGATTGATCAAGCAGAGCCAAAAGCCCTTCAAATTTTCAACCTGGCAAATATACTCGGCAAGTTTTCGATGGCTGAAGTTTTCATCCTATCCCTGTTTATCATTAGCCTGAAATCATTGCCGGGAGGAACTCATGTGCAATTAGAATTTGGTTGTGGAATTTACTTCCTGTCGGTGATATCTTCAATCCTCGTGCCAATATTTATTAAGAAGGGAAGCAGTGGATTTGTGCAATAAATACACAATACTACTATTATTTAAATTTTTCCAATGTTTTCTTGACGGAATGAAAAGTTATCATTGTAAATAAATAATTAAATATACCTCATGATCGAATACTGGCTAAATATGCAACCTGCGATGAAAACCTTCGTCGCTATTGGTGCAATATCCAGTTTAATCCTGACAATTCAAATGATCCTAAGCTTAGTTGGAGGTGCCGCGGAAGGAGTGGAAGCTGACTTTGATATCGGCGATGGTGGTGAGGGAGGAGCTACCGGAATTTTATCCATAAGATCCATCGGTGCTTTTTTTACCGGGTTTGGCTGGTCGGGTGCAGCTGCTTTGCAGAATGGACTTGCAACCGGAGCAGCCACCTTCATCGGAACCGTTGTGGGTAGTATTTTCCTCGGTCTAATCGTCTACCTAATGAGTTATCTCCACAGCCTCAGGGAAGAAGGCACCTTGAACTATAAAAATTGCATCGGAGAAGTAGGTACGGTTTATTTACCCATCCCACCAGCCCGAAAAGGCATGGGGCAAATTGAGGTTATGGTACAGGGCAGACTGAGGATTGTCAAAGTGGTGTCAGACCATGAAAAAAAAATACCCAACTTGGCAGCCGTCCGGGTGAAAGAACTGGTCGACCAGCAAACTCTTTTGGTTTCCTTATTGGAAGACGAATCGCCCCAAGCATAAATTTTTTTATTTTAACAAAAGCTATAACCACTCTTTATATATTATGGACTTCGTACTTATCGGAATCATCTCCCTCATTGTAGTCGTTCTTGGAACGCTCGTTTTCTTCTTCAGTCGTTATAAAAGATGCCCATCGGACAAGGTACTGGTAATCTACGGTAAAACCGGCAGCGGTCGCTCATCCAAATGCGTGCATGGGGGAGCATCTTTTGTTTGGCCCCTAATTCAGGACTATCAATGGCTCGATCTAACGCCCCTACCCATTGATATTGCCCTACAGGGTGCTCTTTCAAAACAGAACATCCGAGTCAATACCCCTTCCACTTTTACAGTGGGTGTTTCCACCGAAGCTGGAGTTATGGAAAACGCGGCGGAAAGACTGCTCGGTCTGGACATGCAAGCCGTTCGCGAACAAGCGAGTGATATTATATTTGGACAAATGCGTGTGGTGATCGCAACCATGGACATTGAAGCAATTAATGCTGACCGGGATCTTCTGATTGAAAAAATCACCAACGGTGTCGAAGTAGAACTTAAGAAAGTGGGACTGCGCCTGATCAATGTAAACATCAAGGATATCACGGATGAATCTGGTTACATTGATGCACTCGGTAAAGAAGCGTCTTCCCGTGCAATCAATGAGGCCAAGGTCAGTGTTGCTCAAAGAGAAAGGGACGGAGAAATTGGAGCCGCGGAAGCCGAACGTGAAAGAAGAATCCAAGTGGCCAGTGCCCAAGCGTCCGCAACGGAAGGTGAAAATTTATCAAAAATCAAAGTTGCTCAATCTGACGCCGCAAGACGCGAGCAGGAGGCAGAGGCTGAGAGATCAGCGGTTGCGGCAGAAAAAGTAAAATCAGCC
>CACMBV010000056.1 GCA_902612125.1 uncultured Verrucomicrobiota bacterium | reverse complement strand
ACCAAGCAGGACCATGTAACGGCCACCCCTGCCCGTCACCGAAACCAAATCCTCCGCATGCTTTCCACTCTTCCACAGGGTTTTTCCCTGACCGTCATGAATTTGAAAGAAAAACTTGATTTGGCCGTCCAGGTTGATCCCGTCCTTGGAGATTTTTCCGGCAAAGGGAATGGGTGTTCCAGCCAGATTGCACAACAATATAACATGAAAAATACTAATAATTACATAAATTAGCTTCATACTATAACTTTTAAACCTAATTTTACTATTTATAAAAACGTCATTAGCTTAATAAAGAAACTTATCCCATTACTTTCTAGGATGCATGCAAGAGAAAAAATACAAAAGATTTCTCTTTTTCAGGAATCTTATCCTATTTCTTTCTATATTTTGGAAAAGGGCCGAATGGGGCCTTCTTTAGAGCCAGCCAAAAGGTTAGGATATCCCCGCTCCCTGTGGAAGAAATTCGATTGATTGGAGGATTGAAAAAAGACGGCAGTCATTCCGCCTACCTTCAACGAGATCCAGGAGAAGACCTTACTGATTCGGATCGTAGAGCACCTGTTTTTCGTGGGTATTTAGAGTTCTGCCGGGTAGACCCAATTGCCCGCTCCCATAAGTATAATTCTCCGCTACCCACATCCTGCCCCTTTTATCCCATGCCATCGCGATAGGGTTCTGCACCATGGGCTCCCCCGCCCAGACTTTTACCTTGGTTCCTTCAGGTAAGGAAGAAGAATTTGCACTCTCCTCCGCACTTGGCGGATCCGCATCGGTGGTCGACTCCGTATTAGGCAACTCAGGAAATTTTTCCGCCCACCCGATCGAGATTGAAAAGAAAAAAAGAAAAATAATCGAAGCTCAGGCAGTAAACTTTCTTATGATCAAGAAATGAAGTAAACAAAGTAAAAAATGCCTCCATGCTGAATTGATTTTTGGAGGCTTATTTTCGAAAAAGGTTTACACGGAGCATAAAACTTTTCAGGCAGTTTATTTCTCAAACAGAGACCTGCTCAAACCAGACTGCCGAATAATTGACCGTAAAGTCCCCATTTTGAGCTCTTTGTGATCCGGCACCGGTACGGTAACAGTGGTGGTTTCCAGTCTCTTTTGGAGAACCATATGGCTACCCCTTTGCCGGACCTTTGTGAATCCATTTACCTCCAATATGCCAGCTACTTCTTTTCCCGAAATTCGGGGCAATTTAGGCAAGACTGACCTCCAGGGAAGAAACTAAAGATTCCGAAGAAAGCCTTTTTTCAACCTCATCCTTGGATGCACATTCCAAAAACAACTCGACCGCTTCCTTCAAATTTATTTTTGCCCCTTCTTTGGTATCCCCCTGACTCGCAATGTCCAATTCTGGGCACAACGAAACAAACCCTTCCTCTTCTTTGGTAATTACTGCCGTGAGTTTCATGTTTTTACCTTAACTCTCCAACCGATTTTCGTCAAACGGACAGTGCTCAAAAGAAAGAAAAAAACTATGGAAAAGTCCTACTGATTCGGATCGTACAGCACCTGTTTTTCATGGGTAAATAATGTTCGACCTGGTAAGCCGAGTTGCCCATGGCGATTGGAACCAAAAACATAAACCTCACCATTGGTCGTCCAGTAAATGGAATGATCCTTGCCTGCGGAGATTCCTGCCACTCCGGAATCGACAATTTTGGTCAGTTGTACACTTTGATTGTTTGCCCCAGCTCCCACCCGGCCCAATTTATTCGAGCCAGCAACCCATAGGGAACCATCCGTTTTCAGGAAAAGGCTATGCTCATGTCCTCCGGATACTGCCTGCACCCCACTGGCAAATACCATCTGAGGTGTTGCATAGTTACCAGTTCCAGCATTGTGTCCCATACGGTAGTGTGCATTATGCCCAATTGCCCAGAGAGATCCATCATTTTTAAAAATAAATGTGCCGTAATAAGAGCATGCAATATCACTGACATTGGCATCCATAATTAATTGGGGAACCAGTTTATCGGAAGTATTAAGATCTCCTAGACGATAATCAGAATTCTTTCCCATTCCCCAGACCGAACCATTGTTCTTTAAGAAAACGGTGTGCGATTCTCCAATTGCCACCTTGGTCACATTCTCATCCACGATTTTAACCGGGGTCAGGCGATCCGTCGTGGTTCCATCCCCTAACTGCCCGTAATTATTTTTACCAAATGTCCAAAGTGATCCATCAGTCAACACCATTGCGGAATAGTGATCGCCAGTATCATAGGATAATACATTTCCATCCTGCACCATAATCGGACTTTCCCGATCAATAATTGAATTGTTGGCAAGTCGACCATGTGTTCCTTTTCCAAAACCAAGCAGGGATCCATTAACATCCCGGAATAAGATGTGCACACCTTGAGTTTCCACCGAAGAGACATTTCCATCCACCACTTTTACGGGAACGGATGAATGACCGGCGGATCCATTCCCCAAATCTCCATTATCTTCATACCCGACCGACCAAAGGGAACCATTCAAATCCACAAAGTAGGAACCGTTTGTATTGGTGGCCACATCCTTGACTTTTAAATTAGGCAACTTTTGCGGAGTTTGATAAAGGATTGGTTCTCCCGTCACCAGTTGCCCGTATTGATTTAGACCAAAGGTCAGGATTTTTCCATCCTCCATCAGAATCATCGAATGTTCGGCACCGGCAGCCACATCAATGGCTCCACTGGATACAATTTGTACGGGATCGGAGTAGGAAGAGCCACCCGATTGTCCAAGTTGACCATGGTAATTATATCCACGGCCCCATACGGACCCATCGTCTTTCAAATAAATCAAGAACCAGTATCCAACCGAAGCTTTGGTTACTCCACTTTCAACCATTTTGACCGGGGAAAAATAATCCATCGATCCAGCCTTTTTTAGCATATTATAGTGATTTCTTCCCATTCCCCAAAGGGAACCATCTGACTTCACATAAAGGGTGGTATCCCAGTAGGCAGAAACATCAACCACTCCGGATGTTTCTATTTGTACGGGATTTGAGGAGTTCAATAGAGTCCCATTTCCCAATTGGCCCATATTGTTTATACCAAATGTCCATAGGGACCCATCCTCCTTAATGACCGCAGCATATTTTCCCTTGCTGAATACTTTCTTAACACCCGAATCCAATACCTTAACCAAAGAAGATCGGTTGACAGTTGTTCCGTCTCCTAATCTGCCATCCGAATTGAAACCGGAACTCCAAAGAGATCCATCCGGTCTAACCACATAGATGGTACCCTCTCCAGCGGCAAAATCCTTGACCGGACCGTCAGTTATTTTGACCGGGGTTTTGGGATAACCAAACCCAGCGCTTTGTAAATGCCCAATCCCCCATAAGGAACCATCTTTTTTCAGGATCAAAGAAGTCATTGTGCTGGTTGCAATTCCAGCAACTTGTTCATTAATAATCCGAGTAGGTATGGAGATCGCATTTACAACAGATCCAAGTTGTCCGAATTCATTCCGCCCCACTCCATAAGGAAATCCCATGGCATCCAAATACAGGGCGTGATGGTCCCCAACAACCATTTGTACGGCTGTCGCACTAAATACATTTAATGCAATTTGTTTGGAAAAGCTTCCAAAATCATTGGATACCAAAACCTGATAATTTCCGGAGTCGGTGGTGGCATTTAGGTCGGTGATAATTAAATCTTTACTGGTTGCTCCGGGAATCGAATTACCATTTTTCTTCCACTGGTAACTCAGGTTGTGCCCGCTGGCGGTTGGGGCGGACAGGGTAACGCTCTTACCCTCCAACCTATCAAAGTCACTGACATTCCCTGTTGCCTTGGGCCCTAGCAGAGGAGTGAGGTAAGCCTTGAGAGCCGGATCGAGACGGGAAGCAGAGATGGGTGCATCAATCTTTCGTAGAAGAGATTGGGACAGCATCTCAGCGGTCACCGTCCGGTTCAAGTCGGAGAGTACCTCACGGTCAAGCATCGAACGGGTGACCCCGCCGGGGACAACACCCCCAGCCAAATCCGCACTCAGGGCATGCGGAGCTGAGGTGATTCGTTGATCGGGTCCCAGATGTCGTAAGCCCCTGCCGTCTTTCAAATCGACATGTACACGGAGAAATAATCTATCATGATCCAAAAATAATGAAGCAGGAAGAGCAGTCATCCCCTGCCCGCCAAGAAGAACCAGATAACGACCGTTTTGTACAGGTACGGAAATGGTGGCATTTTCATCCACTCCATTAATCCAGTGTGCCTTTCCATACTGATCAATAAGCTCGAAGGTAAAATGAGCCTGCCCGAAATAATTCACTCCATTTTCAGAAAGTTTTCCGGAATAAGGAATGGGGGAAGTCCAAGCATAGTGAGCAACCCAAAAAAAGAGGAAAAGAAAAACTGGGTGCCGGGCATGCATTAGAATTTCATCCTCTCCTTTCAGTTTCTCGATACATCAAGGGTGCGGGGAGTCTTTACATTTAGGGTGGTTCCCAGCCCAAGCTGGCCCGATCCATTGAAGCCAAAGACATAGACCTCTCCCGTGTCGGTCCAATAAACCGAGTGGTCTTTACCCGTGGCGATGCCGGCGACTCCACTCTCCACGATTTTGACCGGCAGATGAGTCTTTCCATATTGCCCGTGCCCTGTCTTGCCCCATTTGCCCGATCCGGTACTCCATAGGGAGCCGTCGGTTTTGAGGATCAGGCTGTGAAATCCGAATCCGGCAACCGCCCGCACCCCGGAAGACATCACCTGCTGAGGAAGGTAGGTATCATTGTTTTTGACCCCGCGCCGCTCTTCTGGATCACCACCAAAAGACCAAAGGGAACCGTCCTGCTTAAGGACAAAGGAAAAATCTCCCCCGCATGCCACCCCGGTGGCATTGGCCTCGAGTATCCGGACCGGGCTCAGGCGGTCAGTCTGGGTGCCGTCCCCCAATTGTCCATTTTCATTTTTACCCATGGCCCAGACTGAACCATCGGTCTTTAAAAACAGGGTATGTTGATTGCCTGCAGCCACCTCACTTACATTCGCCTCCACGATCCTAACCGGAATGGTGCGGTCTGTGGTGTTTCCATCCCCGAGTTGACCCCGACCATTTTTTCCAAAGGTCCAGAGCGAGCCATCCGCCAGTACCATGGCGGAATAACTCTGACCAGCGGCGTAGGAAAGGACCTCCCCGGGATAGACCGAAACCGGAAGATTTGATCCAGAATTACCAGTCAATTGACCAGATCCCCCTCGTCCAAATCCCATCAGGGAGCCATTGAGCTCGCGGTACAGAACATGATTATCTCGGGTCTGGACGGAATCCACTCCGCCAGCCACTACTCGAACCGGAGTAGCAAGGTCGT
>CACMBV010000055.1 GCA_902612125.1 uncultured Verrucomicrobiota bacterium | reverse complement strand
CTTCGCCAAAAAGGGCTTCCTCTAATTGCAGGAAATTCATCTGTGGATCAGCCGGCTGATAAAGCTCAGTCAGGGCAAATGAGCCCCCTGTTTTTACATCTTCCAGCCCGGTCAGCTCAGCCAGGTCGGAAACCCTTAATTCAAACACGGGTATGGAGAACGAATGAGTTTCATTGTTATCTGAGCCTGGATCCGTGGTGTTATGGTCATTACCTGGATTATACGGATCGGTCGTATTTTTATCATCACCGCCCGGATCCTGCAGGTCTGTCTTATTATGATCTCCTCCATCATCTGTTGAGTCGCCACCTTCCACAAAAGCAGACCAGTCATAGGGCCAGTGTGGGTTGGAAGAAAAAGTTTTGTGAATCTTGCCTTTATTGGGATTGGATATCGCTGTAGCACTAAGCATAAAAACCATATTAGTCACAGAAGAAACATTCCAATCTTGAATAGATTGATCGAAGGAAGAGGCATAGCGAAACAGGCCTCTCATGTTAGTTACCTTGCTAACATCCCAACTTCCCACTGGTTGATTGAAGGATGCAGCACTTTTTAACATTCCATCCATATTGATCATGTTTGAAGTGTTCCAATTCCCAATGTCTTGGTTAAAGGATGAGGCACCGTCAAACATCCATGCTGTGTTGGTGACATTTCCGACATCCCAATTTGAAATATCCTGATTAAAAGTTGAACGGCCTTGAAAAGCAGTGGACATATTCGTCACCTGCGACACATTCCAGTCGCTGATGTGCCCGTAAGTGGAAGTGGCAGTGGCTTCGTCCGAAAACCACAGGTTGATCGCGTCCTGAAAATTGGCGTCGGTGATCGGTTCGTAGGTCACGAATTCCGTCCAGTCGTAAGGCCAATTTGGGTTGGAGGAAAAGGATTTATGAATCTCGCCTTTATTGACAATCGATAAGGCATTTGTACCTCCTAATATATTAATCATGTTCGTGACTGCGGTTATATTCCAGTCACTAATATCCTGATTAAAATTGGATGCTCCATTAAACATTTCAGCGATGTTTGTCACTTTACTTACATTCCAATCGCTAATCGGCTGGTTAAACGAAGCCGCAGTTTTAAACATTATCCACATATTTTCGACGCTTGATACATTCCAAAGTCCAATTGGTTGATTAAAGGCAGAGGCTCCCAAAAACATCCCAAGCATATTTGTTACTGAGGATACATTCCAATTTCCAATCGGTTGGTTGAAAGAAGAGGCATCCCTAAACATATACACAATATTATTTACACTGCTTAGATTCCAAGCGGCAAGCTGTTGGTTAAAGTCACTGGCTCCATGAAACATTCCTTCCATATTTGTTACTGATGATACATCCCAATTTCCTATTGATTGGTTGAAGGAAGAGGCATTTTGGAACATGGAATCAGTAACGGTGACATTACTCATATTCCAGTCGCCAATTGGTTGGTCAAAAATTGATGCTCCCGTTAACATCGAGCCCATATTTGTCACTTTACTCGTATTCCAATCTCCAATCGGTTGGTTGAATGAAGAAGCACCTCTAAACATGACCCACATCGTACTGACGGATGAGACATTCCAAATGCCAATGGGTTGGTTAAAGGAGGAAGCATTTTCAAACATATGGTTCATGAGAGTTACATTCCTAACATCCCATGCACTAATGTTTTCATTAAATGTAGTTTGATTCTGAAAAGCAGCTGACATATCGGTTACCGCGGAAACATTCCAGTCGCTTATGTGTCCGTAGGTGTAAGTCGCGTTCGCTTCGTCCGAAAACCACAAATTTACCGCATCCTGGAAATTGGCATCGATAATTGGTTCGTAGGTCACGAATTCCGACCAGTCGGTCGTCCAATTGGAATTCGAGGAAAAGGCCTTATGGATCTCACCCTTGTTGGTGTTGGACAGGGCGTGGGTTTTGTCGAAGAACAGGTCCATTTTGTTTGCGAAGGAGATATCCCACTCGCTTATGTCTTGATCAAAGGAAACGGCTTTTTTGAACATGTTGTCCAATCTCGATACTGAGGATGTATTCCAATTGCCGATGGGCTGGTTGAAGTAGGTGGCTCCCGCAAACATGGACTCCATTCGTAAAACAGAGGAGGTGTTCCAGTCCCCAATAGGTTGGTTAAAGGAAGTTGCTCCCGAGAACATGTAGTGCATAGTGGTGACCTTGGATACGTCCCAATCTCCCAGTGGATGGTTGAAAGAGGAGGCATCCCTGAACATAGTATGCATTTCAGTTACGGAAGAAACATTCCAATCCCCGAGAGCTTGGTTGAAGGCTGAGGCGTTGGTGAACATATGGTTCATATCAGTGACATTACTCACATCCCATGAACTAATGTTTTCATTAAACGAAGTTCGGTTTTGGAAAGTTGCAGACATATCAGTAACAGCAGATACATTCCAGTCACTGATGTGACCATAGGTTAGGATCGCGTTGGGCTTGTCAGAGAACCATAAGTTTATCGCAGTTGCGAAGTTGGTATCAGTAAGCGGAGTGTCTCCTATCAAAAGACGCCAAGAATGGTGCCATCCGAAGGAACTATACATGGCTGCTTTATAGGCATCAGTTAAAGCCACATTTTGAAAGGTTTTATCATTATTTGTGACTGAAGAGACATTCCAGTCACTAAGATTTTGGTTGAAGCTCACTGCATCCCTAAACATTCCGAACATATTGGTGACAGAAGAAACATCCCAGTTAACCAAATCCTGATTAAATAAAGAAGCTTTATAGAACATCTCTTTCATGTCTGTTACAGAAGATGTGTCCCAGGCACTGATATCTTCATTAAATGTGGCTTTATTTCTGAAGACTTGGCTCATGTCTGTTACAAGAGAGACATTCCAGTCACTTATATGACCATATTTTACGATGGCTGCGGTTTTGTTAGAAAACCATTCGCCAATTGCAGTTCTAAAAGTCAGATTTGAAATTTTAACATATGGAGATTCCGGCGTCAGGACATAGTCGGACCAATTATGCGGCCAGTTTGAATTGGCGGAGAATTTTGCATGAATTAATCCTTTGTTCTCGTCTGAGATATTTGCACCCTGGAAAAATTTACCCATATCAGTAACGGATGAAATATTCCAATCGCTGATATCTTGGTTAAAGTTTGTGGCGTCTCGGAACATTCCGAACATCTTGGTAACATTGGAAACATTCCAAGAGCTTAGGTCTTGGTTAAATGAACTCGCTTGGAAAAATAGGCTTTGCATATTAGTAACATTGGATACATCCCAGTTGCTGATGTCTTCATTAAAACCTGATCTTCCAGAAAATTTCTGGTACATATTTGTTACCGCCGTTACATTCCAGTCGCTGATGTGGCCGTAGAGGGCGGTGGCATTCGCTTCGGCCTCAAACCATAAGTTGACTGCTGTCTGGAAGTTTGAGTCGGTAATGGGTTCGTAGGTCACGAATTCCGACCAGTCGTAGGACCAGTTTGAATTGGAGGAGAATGTCTTGTGGATATCGCCTTTGTTAGAGTTGGACAGGGCAGCCGCATCCCCAAACATATCATCCATATTCGTAACAGCAGAAACATTCCAATCACTCACATTCTGATTAAAAGAGTTGGCTCCGCGAAAGGTTTTCCAGAATTTGGTTACCGATGAGACATCCCAATCTCCAATATCCTGATTAAAAAATGATGCCCCGTAGAACATGGTCTCCATATTATTGACCGAAGAGACATCCCAGTTTCCGATCTGTCCATTAAAACCCTCGGCAATGCGGAACATGTCCCTCATGTTGATTACTGAGGAAACATCCCAATTATTTAAATCCTGATTAAAAGCTTGGGTTTCCCTGAACATATAGGACATGTCAACAACTGATGAAGTATCCCAGCTATCAATAGGTTGATTGAAGGATGTTGCCTGCCAAAACATTTTTTCCATCTGGATTACTGAGGAGACATCCCAGTTGCCGATAGGCTGATTGAAAGAGCTAGCCTGATAAAACATCCAAACCATAGTAGTCACCGAGGAAACATCCCAATTGCCAATGGGTTGATTAAAACTTGAAGCCCCAACAAACATTTCTCTCATGTTAGAAGCAGAACTCGTATTCCAGTCCCCAATTGCTTGGTCAAAAGAACTGGCATTTTGAAAACACTTCCAGAAAGAAATGACTGAAGAAGTATCCCATTGGCTAATGTCTTCATTAAAGGTTGAACGACCTTCAAAAGCATTGGACATATTCGTTACCGCTGACACATTCCAGTCACGGATGTGGCTGTAGGTATAGGTTGCATTCGCTTCGTCCGAAAACCACAAATTCACCGCATCCTGAAAATTGGCGTCGGTGATCGGTTCGTAAGTCACGAATTCCAACCAGTCGTAGGGCCAGTTCAAATTTGAGGAGAATGTCTTGTGGATCTCGCCCTTGTTGGTGGGGGAAAGCGCAGTTGCTCCGGAGAACATGTTAGACATGGCGTTCACGCCCGCTATGTTCCAACCGCTCAGGTCCTGATCAAAGTTATTGGCCATCTTGAACATATTTGCCATGGAGGTGGCGGAGCTTGGGTTCCAATTGCCTAGGTCTTGGTTGAAGGATTCGGCACCCCAGAACATGCCCTCGAAGTTCCAGACGCCACTGACATTCCAGTTTCCGATGTTCTGATTGAAAGCACTCGCCTGTTGAAACATCGAATCCATGTTGTTGACCGAGGAAACATTCCATGAGCCAATGTTTTGATTGAAGGAGGAAGCCTCGAAAAACATGTTCGACATCAAGATGACAGAGGAAACATCCCATAAGTCGATGGGTTGGTTGAAAGAAGAAGCATTCTGGAACATGCTGCTCATATTGGTCACCGAAGAGACATTCCACCAGGTAAGCGGTTGATTGAAGGCAGAAGCGGAACGGAACATTTCCTTCATGTTGGTCACTGCGGAGACATTCCAGTCTCCGAGAGGTTGGTTGAAGGTGGAGGCTCCGGAGAACATGGTCGCGAGGCTCAGGACCGAAGAGACATTCCAGGAACCGATGGGTTGATCGAAGGAGGAGGCTCCCCGGAACATGCTGCCAAGGTTGGTGGCCGAGGACAGGTTCCAGTTTCCGAGGGGTTGGTTGAAGGCGGAAGCGCTTTTGAACATGCTTCCAAAATCCGTGACCGCGGACACATCCCACCCGCTCAGGTCCTCATTGAAACTGCTCCGGTTCTCAAAGGCGGATCTCATATTCGTCACCTGCGAAACATTCCAGTCCCGGATATGGCCGTAGGTTGAGGTCGCATTCACTTCGTCCGAGAACCACAGGTTGACCGCGTCCTGAAAGTTGGCGTCGGTGATCGCAAGGAGCATGGGTTGGGTGGGTTGCGAAGATCCACCCGCATCGGAACCGTTGGTGGTATCAAGA
>CACMBV010000054.1 GCA_902612125.1 uncultured Verrucomicrobiota bacterium | reverse complement strand
ATCTTCTTGATAATAACCAATCCCTGGTTGTCCGAAACTCCTCATCCGAGGCAATCCGGCTGATCCCGGGAGACTCTCCATTAATCGCGAAATTGGATTTTGATTCTGATACAATCAAGAAAATCGGGTCAAAATGGTTTAAAGGTGCCCTACAAATGTTTTCCGGCGGACAAATGGATCTTTCCTCCAATATCCCCGGTATTAATCTAACCCCGGAGGATCTCATCAATGCACCCAGCGGAAATTGGGTCCTCGGTCTTGGATCGTTCAACACCGTGGTCATTCCACCCACTGAAAGGTTTCCCAGGGGAGAAGTTCAACTCAATCCCATTCTTTTGAGTGGGTTCGGAGTAAAAAATAAAGAAACCCTCCGTAAACTTTCCATGGCTATGGAAACCTCCAATGTTTTGGGATCAATCCTTCGAATGAGGGGTATAGAAGTCATTGAAAAAGAAAATCACATATGGTTTGCCAGTCCTGAATTTATTCGAGAGATTGATTTCGGCAGGACTCTTAGTAAACAACCTCAGGGAAGGGTAAAGTTCCTCTCCTCGCATGCTTTCGCACTCGATTTGCAGATACTACCTCTCACTCATTCGATCCGTCGCAACCGGGCATTGCCTTATGACTATTACAAAATGCTTGATTGGATTGAGCGTATTTCGAATGTCAGGGTGTTCTCCCAGAAAAAAAATATCGTTTTCCATATATTCATGCACGAAAAAGCAGAAAATCCGTTTCATACTCTGCTTGATTTTCTCGGTCAGGAAATCATCGACCGTCGAAATGAAAGCTTATATCGGGCCATCTCCCAAAATGATTTTCAATCCCTTCAGCAGGCACTGCAAATGGGAGCATTGATCAACGCCAACGATCACTTTGGCCATTCTCCCCTTCATTACGCCGCCTATAAGGGTAATGAAAGTTTTGTGGATTTCCTTCTTCGAAATGGCGGAAACCCAAATGCCCAAAGTAAACACCTATCCACCCCCTTGCATAGTGCCGCATGGGGCCGAAACCTCAAAGTCGCGGAAATCTTGCTGGAAGACGGAGCCGATGTGAACGCCAAGACTGATGAAGGAGAGACCCCGGCAATGACCGCAGCCCTGAGAGGAGAGAAAGATTTACTGGAAATTCTTTTTTCTTTATCAGCTGATCCCCATGTCAAAGATATTCATGGGTCCAATCTCTACGACCTCGCATCCGCTGGGGGACATCTAGAGATTCTTGAACTCCTTGATTCCCTAAATGTACAAAACAATCATCCCTTCCATGCGGCGGCTGGTAAGGGCGATCTCTGGTCAATCAAAAAAATGCTCAAAAACGGTCGTCCGATAGACGAAAGGGATGCATTTGGGGCAACTCCTCTTATCATCGCAACCGTCTCCGGTAAGGTCGATATTGTAAAATTCCTTCTCGGTAAAAAAGCAGACCCAAGGATTGAAGCTAAGGATGGCTACACTATGATGCATGCCGCTGCCTTTTCCGGAAAAAAGGAACTCGTCCAACTCGCCTATGACCTGGGGCTTGATATCAACGCCCGTTATGGTAAGGATGGAGTCACCCCCGTGGATGTTGGCGAAGATGAAAGCGAGGCCATGTCCATCTTGCAATCTCTTGGTGGAAGAAGAGGTTGGGAATTAGGCAGGATGCTTCCAGATAAATAATTATCCTCCCTTAGTTCTGCCGAGGAGCATGAGCTCTCGACCTGCTGAAGATAATTTTCGGTCAATGTTTTTGGCACCGGGTAACCATTCGTCTAGTAAATTCCAATACCTGAATGAATGATTCATGTGTTGCAGGTGGGCCAATTCATGATAAAGCACATATTCCCCGATTTCATAATCCAAAAGCAAGATTCTCCAGTTCAGGGAAATCACTCGTTTGGATGAACAGGAACCCCAGCGTGATTTTTGATTTCCCACCCTTACTTTCTTGTATGAAATTCCAACTTTTTGAGCACACTTCTCAAATCGGGCGGGCAAATAAATCCGTGCCAACTCAAGCATAAAAGAAAGTATGGAAGTCTCACGATCCTTGCTATCCGGGAATATTACCTCGATGGAATCAGTCGTAATTTGGTAAATATTTTTTTTTCGAGATTCTGAAAAATCAAACAGCACATTCCGCGAATGGTTATCCAGAAATACCCTAGGTTTTCGTTTTAAGAATTCACTCAGTTCGACCTGACTTGGCATATCCGCAGTCTTTTGGCGAATCCAATCGGATCGGCTTAGAAGAAAATTTTTTGCTTCAGTGATACTTCCCCTCCCGGGAACATTTAGTATCACTTGATTACTTGAATTGATCCTCAATGAGATTCTTCTCGCCCGTCGGTTTCTTTTGATTAAACAGACTACCTCACGACCTTCAAAATGCAGGTTCTTGGTTTCAATTAAATCTTCCCCGGACACAATTTGTGGGATCTATGCTTCAGTATCTTCCGCCTCTTTCATTTGTATCGAGGCAAAACTGCGCAGACTGTTTTCCGGGTCGAGCCCGGCTTTTCGACAAGCCGCAACCAATTCAAAAAAGGCCCGTCCGGCTTTTTGCTCATCCAAGCTTTGAGCAAGGAAATTTATTTTCTCCATGTCCAAATCCATACGATTTTGTAGATCTGCTTTTTCAGCTCTCTTGTAGATATCATGGGCAAAAAGCAAAGCGGGCAGACGGGGAGGTAATTTCTTAAAGATCGATGTACTTTCACTAGATTCCCCCTTTTGTTTTTTTTCTTCAGCTTTAACCTGCTCCCAACGGTCGATCACTTGATCGGCCTTTTCGATGGTTCCTTTTTCATCTCCGAAAACATGGGGATGCCGTCTGATCAGTTTATCACTTATACCACGGGCTACATCCTCTAAATCGAAATCTCCGTTTTCTTTGGCAATTTGGGCATGGAAGACAACCTGTAGGAGTAAATCCCCAAGCTCTTCCTCCAGGAGTTCCATATCATGTTCATCAATAGCCTCCAGGGTTTCAGACACTTCCTCAACCAGGCAACGGGTTAAAGATTGATGGGTTTGCTCCCGGTCCCAAGGGCAGCCATCAGGGCTTCGCAACTCGGTCATGATTTCCATTAGTCGTTGTAATTCGCTCACGATCTGGCATTGTGAACCCATCTTTTGTTTCTGGCAATGAATTCCAATATCACCAGCTAATTCTCTTTCAATCAATGGATAAACTAGATGAAATCATGGAATGGAAGCGGAAGGAAATCGCTCCTAAAGTAAGACCTGTATCGGAAAGAGAACTGTCCCAACTGGGAGAACGCCAGCGGGGCAAGAAAACTTTTCATGAAGCATTGGCCAAGCCGGAAGAACTTTCAGTGATTGCTGAAATTAAAAGAAAATCTCCTTCCGCAGGCACGATTGCAGAAAATGTATCCGCGGTGGATCAGGCAAGAATTTATGAAAATGCCGGTGTCGATGCTATGTCCATCCTCACGGATGATAAATTCTTTGGTGGTCGGATGGAAGATCTTTGGGAAGTGAATGAATTGTTATCCCAGCATCAGAGAGCTACTCCCACCATCCGCAAGGATTTCATGATAGACCCCATTCAGGTGCTAGAAGCCGCCGAGGCCGGTTCCCAGGCGATCCTTTTAATTGTCAGGGCACTTACCAATGACGAACTGAAAAGGCTGAGGGATTGTGCGGAGGCCGCAAACCTTGATTGCCTCTATGAGATTCACACTGAAGCCGAGCTGGAAAAAGTGATTTCTCACAATCCCCGAATTCTTGGAGTCAACAACCGGGATCTGGCCCGGTTCGAGACCAATCTTTCCGTAACCGAAGAATTGTTCCCGCTTATTCCGGAGGGCATTGTTAAGGTTAGTGAAAGTGGCATACTCTCCCCTGAAGATGCCTGGCGGGTGGAAGATGCGGGAGCCGATGCGGTGCTCTGCGGAGAAGCCCTCATGCGGGCCGATGATACAGAGACCTTTATTGCAGAGATGAAAGCTCTCAAGAAATAGAGAATATTTCCTTTCTGTTTCTCCCATGCCCCTAAGTCCATCCGAGACCATCGCCCTGCTTGAGACTCTTGGGCATGTCCCCAAAAAGAAACTTGGCCAGAATTTTCTGATTGATGGAAACATTGTGGAAAAATCCTTGCAATTGGCCAACCTCCCTTTATCGGGAGATGTAGTCGAAATTGGACCGGGACTGGGAACTCTCACCCGAAAACTTTTGGATTCAGGGCAGGTTGTTCACTCGGTCGAGATTGATTACCACTTGGCCGCAAACATAGAGAAAACCGAAGCCAAAGCCATTGAAGGGAAAAAGCTGTTTCTTACCCGAGCAGATGCGGTTAAAAAGCCTTTGGGAACTCTTCCTGAATCGACCGCAAACTACGCCATCGTCGCCAATTTGCCCTATGCTATCTCGTCTGCCTGGCTGGAATCCGTCCTCAACACCCAAAGACTGCCCCAGCGTATGGTCCTGATGATGCAAAAGGAGGCAGTCGGAAGAATCTGGGCAAAACCTGGCACCAAGGAATACCATGCCCTGAGTATTTTTATTGCAAATACCTACAAGCTTACGGAAACACATGCCGTTTCAAGGCAATGCTTTTATCCAACTCCAGCGGTTAATTCGATGTTGATCAGGATGGACTTAAAAGACGACTCATTTTTGTTTTCATCCACCAGCCGGGGTCTTATTCGCAGAATTTTCACCCAGAGAAGAAAGCAACTTGGTTCCCTCGCCAAAAAAGAGAAACCAGAGATTAAGGAAATTATTCTTCAATGGCTTGATCAAATTGAATTTCCGACCTCTTCACGACCGGAACAGATTCCCCCATCCAGCTGGAAAAGACTGGGTGAATTATTGGGGAATGTACATTAAACAGCGACGCTAGCCCCGCAACATTTCTTATATTTTTTACCACTGCCACAGGGGCAGGGATCATTTCTTCCTACTTTGGGAGTATTTCTTACCACGGGGGTTGCAATTTTAGGAGCTTCCGACTCTTCCCTTGCACCTCCGGAACCACCCTGTCCCCCCTTAAAATTATCAAACCCGGCATTGCCTGATTCAGGACCGGTTGTTTTGGCGACCCCTGAAAGAGATGAAAGCATATTTTCAAATGCAGCCAGATTGGTCGATGACCTGAAAAGTCCGGAGCAAACTTCTGACCTCATTCCACCCATCATCTCCTCAAATGCCCGAAAAGCCTCATTTTTATACTCACTTAGAGGATCTTTCTGTCCATACCCGCGAAGTCCTACGCTTCTCCTAAGTTCCTCCATCTCGGTAAGGTGATCCTGCCAATGAACATCGACCGCATTGACTACCACGTATCTTTCCAACGAAAGGATTTGATCAGGATCTTCCAGTTTTCGCTTGGCATCGTAAGCGGTCTTTATCTTCTCTAATAAATGTTCGCGGGTTTGTTCAAAGGATTTTCCAGCATATTCATCCAACTTAACGGATAGAGGGAAAGTAACATTTACCCAGGAAGCAATTAGCGATTCAAACTGAGGCATTTGATCGATATTGTCGGTGCCAAACTCCTCAACTGGAACCGTAGCGAGACGGTTATCCAGTTCTTCTTCCACCAGTTCAAAGATGATTTTGCTCGGTTCCTCTTCCAAGAGGACATCATTGCGGATTGAATACACAATTTCCCGCTGTCGGTTAAGCACATCATCATACTGCAGGAGTCGCTTACGAATGGAATAATTTTGCTGCTCCACTTTCTTCTGAGCGTTCTGGATCGACCAATCGAGGGTACCA
>CACMBV010000053.1 GCA_902612125.1 uncultured Verrucomicrobiota bacterium | reverse complement strand
AATCAACCGCACTCCTTTCCAAGCCCGCTTCCTGGGGAAGATCATCGGGGCCGACTTCTTGGGGGATGGAATAATTTCTTTCCTTCATTCGCAGGTAATTATATTCCGCTTCCGATATATTCCGTATCCCCTCGCTGATTTTTCCGATTGCTGACGAACCTTTTTTTAGAACAGCAGAATAGCCGGTACCTGAAATTCTTTGGTCAGAAAAGAAAAGACCATCCTGCAGATGTAAAAATTCAGCAAACTCTAACTTAGTCTTCCCTAATTTTAGGAGCAGGGGTTCAGGTTCAGCCATCTTCAGGCTAAAGCACTCCCAATCCTGTGATTCATCGAAAAATTCAACTTCATCAGCGACCACATTTTCTTCGAGCATTTTGTTCAGGCCCCCCGGGGACATTTTTTCGGCAATCAGTAAAAACTCCTCCTCTTGCAGCCTGACAAGGTGGGCTCCCGCCAAGACTTTTCCTTTCAAACTAAGCCTCAGCCCAAATCGGACCGTGCCTGTATCCAGTTTTCGCAAGTCAATCGACCATTGGCTTTGGAGATAATCCTCAGTATCTTCGCCCAAAGCCCGGATGACGGTTGGGCGTTCATGTCGGTAAAAAAAATCTTCCATATTTTACTATTCGTAAAACTTTAGCTTGTTCATGCAAGCTTCCCTTCTATGTTCATACCTCGTGCTCAAAGTAACAAATTTACGAATATCTGATTCCATCGCTCTTCCCACCCCGGTCGAACTATGCGAAGAAATTCCACGAAATGCTGAACAGAAGAACTTAGTTCGCCAGGCCAGAGAGGAATTGCATGCCCTGATTCATGGCGATGATAAGCGGCTGCTTGCGGTGGTGGGGCCCTGTTCGATTCACGACCTGAATGCTTGTCGTGAATATGCGGAACGCTTCGCCAAACTGTCTAAGGAAGTAAATGAACGACTCCTCCTGGTGATGAGGGTTTACTTTGAAAAGCCTCGTACCACCGTGGGTTGGAAGGGTCTGATCATGGATCCCCAGTTAAATGGAACCTGCGATATCCCCAAAGGTTTGCGGATCGCCCGTACTTTTCTTGGCGAAGTGCTTGATTTGGGCATCCCTACGGCTACTGAACTTTTGGACCCGATTACCCCACAATATTTGGCGGATTCTCTATGCTGGGCTGCGATTGGCGCCCGTACCTCTGAGTCCCAAACCCACCGTCAGATGGCCTCAGGTCTTTCCATGCCAGTTGGTTTTAAAAATGCCACCAGTGGGGATTTGAAAGCGGCAGTCAATGGCATCATCGCCGCTACACAAAGTCAGACATTTTTGGGGATTACGGAGGATGGTCATGCATCCGCGGTCACCACTGGAGGAAATCCCGACTGCCAGTTAATCCTGAGGGGAGGAGCGGATGGGCCGAATTACACCTCGAGCAATGTGGAAATGGCCCGGATCGCTTTGGATACCGTTAAGGCCCCCGCCTCCATCATGATTGACTGCAGTCATGCCAACAGTTCCAAAGATCCATCACGGCAGCCTGATGTACTTGACGATGTTCTTGGCCAGATTGAAGACGGAGCAGATGCCATCCATGCCGTGATGGTGGAAAGTCATCTTAACTCAGGGAGCCAGGCTTTTCCCCGCCCGGCACATCAGCTCGATTATGGGGTATCCATTACCGATGGCTGTATCGACTGGGAAATGACTGAGGCTTGCCTTCGCCGGGCTGCCGATGTAGTGGATATAACTCGTTTTTGATGCGTAAAACACGAACCCCTTTTCAACCTCGTATCTTTTTGACAGAATTATGAATGACAAAGCACCTATTCGCGTGGCCGTAACCGGAGCTGCCGGTCAAATTGGCTATTCTCTTCTTTTTCGTATTGCATCCGGAGGATTATTTGGCCCTGATCAACCGGTTGCCCTAAATTTGATTGAGATCGAGCCCGGCATGAAAGCACTTGAGGGCGTCTGCATGGAACTGGATGACTGTGCATTCCCTCTGCTTAAGGATATCCGGCCCACGGCTGATCTCGATGAAGGCTTTTCCGATGTCAATTGGGCATTATTGGTTGGCAGTGTACCCCGTAAGGCAGGCATGGAACGGGGCGACCTGCTCGGAATTAACGGAAAAATTTTCACCGGGCAGGGACAGGCAATCCAGGCAAATGCCGCTTCCGATGTTCGCGTGCTGGTGGTGGGGAATCCCTGTAATACCAACTGTCTGATCGCGATGAATAATGCTCAGGATGTTCCCGCAGACCGCTGGTTTGCGATGACCCGTCTGGATGAAAACCGTGCGGCTGCCCAGTTGGCCGCCAAAGCGAACCGTCAGGTATCTGAAGTTTCGAATGTCACGATTTGGGGAAATCATTCCGCCACGCAATACCCTGATTATTACAATGCGAAAATCGGAGGCGTTTCCGCACCCTCAGTCATTTCGGATGATACCTGGGCCCATATTGATTTCATTCCCACCGTTCAACAGCGCGGAGCGGCCATCATTCAGGCACGGGGTGCATCCTCAGCCGCATCTGCTGCCAATGCGGCAATCGACTCGGTAAAATCCCTGACCACCCCTACACCGGAAGGTGACTGGAACAGCGTATGTGTTGCCTCCGACGGCAGCTACGGCACCAAGGAAGGACTTATCACTTCCTTCCCCATCCGTTCAGATGGAGGAAGTTGGGAAATCGTGCAGAATCTTCCTATCAATGATTTTGCCCGCGAGAAAATCGACGCTTCCGTCAGCGAGCTCAACGAAGAGCGTGAAATGGTGAGCGGTCTTCTGCCCGGCTAAAAAAATTATTTACTTCCCCAGGCGGTGTTCGTACATACGAACATCGTGATAGTGGCCAAATTTGTAGCCCCCCTCATGGAGAAGCCCGGCTATTTGGAAGCCCAGTTTTTCATGGAGTCTCTCGGATCCTGGATTGGGGAGCACCACCAGTCCATATACCCGGTGCACATCCTTCGCCAGTTTCATATTTTTAATCAGCTCGCCGTATACTTTTTCTCCAATTCCCTTTCCGGTATGATCGGGATGGAGATAGATACTGCTCATCACCGAAGGGGCATAAGCCGGTCGTTGATGGAACCGTAGGCTCGCTGCATACCCCACCACCTCGTTTTCCTTTTCCGCGACAAAGAGTTGGTACCGCCCGGATTCCGAAAACTGGGTGAACCAGGTCTTTCGATTTTCCAGGGATAATTTCACCATCTCAAAGGTCACCACCGAGTTGAGGATGTAGTGATTGAGGATATCCCGCAGGGCGGGCATATCGGACTCGCGTCCTCTGCGGATGATTGTTTCCAAAGTTGAAGAGTGGGTATGAACTAGAGAAAATGGGTGGACTATGGTACCCGGAGAGGGGGTCGAACCCTCACTCCCTCGCGGGAACTGGATTTTGAATCCAGCGCGTCTACCAATTCCGCCATCCGGGCAAGACCATTTATTAATAGAATATTTTACAGATCTTTGCAATCTCGGAGTTATTCTCACGATAATGGTATCAAGATAATCTGGGTACTAAACAGGGTTAAATTAATTGCATTTAGATTTTTCAACTTCTTGGCGACCAGGCTCTCAATCTTACCCGTTTTAGAGGGCTGAATATTTCATCATTAGATAATAACTTCCCTTGGTTTGGAAAACTTTAACCGTTGGATTTGGACAAAAGAGAGGAATAATATCATCATTGAAGAAGTAAACTCCCGCTCTTTATTCCAGACTCATCCAACTGGGAACTTTCCCTTGTGACTTTATCGATCTTGTCTAGGTTTGATTTACTCCCCCCGGGATATTCCCTCTCAACGAACAGACCCATGCAGCGGTATCAGTTGGCCGTGATGGGGCGGGAAAGTTTTACGAAAAATCTCCAGTTGCTCATCAGTAATCAAGGAACTGAAGCAGAACAAACAATCGCCTGAGCAATATTGGAGGCTTCGATGTAAATGGTTTTGAGTGCAACTTAACAAACGGACTGTAAGTGAAATCAGCAATCGTATGAGTGTTAGTCCATCCATCTTCTCAGGACATGGGGTACCCTCCGGTTTTTTGTCTTTAAATTTGTGATCCCTCGATCTTTGGGCCTGAGAAAGAACAAATTAGATGTATTTTATTACTAGTTTGTGCTAATTAATATGATAGAAACATATATTTATTTCAAAGCATTTATAAGCCCAAAACTAATACAGCCCTTGTGATTGAATGTTTGGGTACCCATTTTTAATTCTCAACTAATCACCTAAACCAAAAATAAATGATGAAAACAAGACTCCTCTTCTTGTCGATGATTTGCAGCTTCGCATCGTCTGCGAGTGCCGCCCCCCCGGTTGTCTCCGGGGTCACGGCCAGCCAGCGAACGGGGACTAAAATCGTAGACATATCCTATAATCTCGCCATGGATACTGGCCAAATGGCATTCGTTGAATTATGGTTCAGTCCGGATAACGGCCTGAATTTCCCCATTCGATGTGTGGCGATCATTGGCGATGTGGATGCGAATGTCACCGCCGGTGCCAAATCAGTTGAGTGGAACGCGGAATCCGACTGGGACCAGCAATTCACTCCAAGTGGCCGAATTCGCGTGATTGCGACTTACGGCGATCAACCCTCAGGCTTTGCCGGATCGGGTGGCACTAACAACGCTGGCACAGGTGGGTCCTCATCCGGTCAGGCTGATGCTTCCATGGTTAGCGTGTTCTGGGATTCCTATTACATGCTCGACACATATGGGGGCGGGGGGACCACTACCTACATGGATGAAAGCAATCTACCAAGAATGATATACGGTTCGAACTTGGCAAAGATTTACCTTGATCCGATTGAAGTTACCAATTCTAAGTGGAATGAAGTCGCTCAGTGGGCTTTGAGTAATGGATACAGTGCTTTGCCTCTCGCTTCTTCGGCTGAACCCGCAGATCTGCCCCGTACGAATATAAGCTATTGGGAAGCAGTGAGATGGTGCAACGCCCGCTCCGAAATGGATGGCTTGACTCCAATTTATTATGTAGACGCCAACGAATCTTTGGGTGATCTGAATGGAAATGGGATCGTCGATAATGGAAACGAGCAAGGTACTGCTGAAAATTGGCATCCCTATGATTCCTACACCGACACAAATAACAACGGCATTTATGATCCGGGGGAACCGATCATTGGTGATGATGGTGATGGAATCTGGGAACCCATGGAATGGCAGGATCTGAACAGTAACAACCAAATGGATGTTGGCTTAACCCAGGTGATCCGCTCTTCGGTGGTTCCCAGTGTCCAAAGCGCACCCAATCTGTATCATGTTAATGTAACTTCCTTCATGAAGGCTCATGCCAATGGTTATCGATTGCCCGATGAATTCATTATGAAAAAAGCGGCGACCGGTGGGTTGAGTCAGAAAAAATGGCCATGGGGCGATGACCAACCCGAGATGTATGGTAACTTCTCCACCGAATATAGGGTCACTACGGGAGGGGGAACTCCCTTGTCTGGACCCACAGCGGCCACCACCCGACAAGCCAATGGTCTGGGCGTAAAGGATGTGATTGGAAATGTTGCCGAATGGACCAATTTGTATTTTTCCGACAGCGGAGGAATGGGAGGAAGTCAACTTACGGCGACCGCTTATGTCTATGGAGGTTCCTACCTAGGTCTAATGAGTGCAGATGATCCGTATTCCGGAGGCGGAGGAGGAGCCTCGCAATTTACATCTTCGAATGGAGGAATGGGAGGTTCCACTCCCGAAAGTTTGTTCCATTTGGAATTGACTGGTTTACCCACCGCAAAATCTCCTGCGGTTGGTTTCCGTTGCGCATCCTACGTCTGGTCGAACTAAATCGATCCGAAGCCGACACGCTTTCCAAAACTTGATTGCAGGCATGCAT
>CACMBV010000052.1 GCA_902612125.1 uncultured Verrucomicrobiota bacterium | reverse complement strand
ACAACCGGGTATAATCTGGGTAACATTAATTCAGGTAATCCAACCACTGTTAGTTTTACATCATCAGGGTATATTAACGACATTACCCAGGTATCAGTTGGTGCTTTTATCGATGTTATTGGTCGGATTGCAGACATGCGAGCAGAGAATGGAGCGGAACAAAACCGGGTGATGCAAAGAATTGACCTACTCCAGTCTAATTTGACTAACATTGAAGCCGCACACGGCCGCATTATGGATGCGGACATCGCCTTGGAATCCACCCGCTTCGCCCGCCACAATATCTTGGTACAGGCGAGTGCCTCCATGACCGCACAGGCCAATCAGCTATCCGCCGTAGCTTTATCTCTTATCGGATAAATGGTCGGCATCTAATCTTGTATAAAAAGTCTTAAATATAAAGCCCGCTCAGTAAATGAAAGTTAGTAAATTAAAGCATTTTCTAGGTTGTCATCTTGATGTGAAAACATGCACATCGAGTAGCTACCTATGGGGAAAACTTTTATGCTACTTCTTTTTATTGGGCGGGCTTTTTAAAAACATCTTCTTAATCCATGCTCACAAAATTAGAAGGGCGGAAGAATGATACTTACGAATGTAACGGCTCTCCTGTCACGGGTTAAGCAGACAAAAGCACTGGATAACTCTAGTGTAGCTAATCGACGGCTTTCCTCCGGGGTTCGAATGATAGGTTCACCCTATAATCCTTTTGGATTGTCTCAGGCTAATTGCATGCAATCCAAAAAAGTTACAAATCAATTATATCCGTTGAACTTACAGGGTGCTCAATTTTATTCGCTTACGCAACTGGATGGATTGCAAAAGGTTCTAAAGATTTATGAACGAATTGTGACTGTAAACCTTATGGCTATGGATCCGACTGTTTCAGGCACTGACCATACTTCATTCAATATTGAGATCTCCGCATTAGTCGAACAACTCGAAAAAATGATGTCATTCACATACCAAGGCCGTAGATTTTATAACGCAACCCTGCTTTGTGATGATGTTAAAAATGTTGCTTTCGGGGAATTAGATCTTGAAGCAGATAATACACCTGAAGTTACTCATGCAGTTCATGCTGAAACAATAAATGTGCACGCATCATCTAGAACCATATCTCCACGGCTCAATTGTGGTGGTGCATCAGATAACTACCTAGGTTGGGTGATAGAAAAGTTTATTTTTAATATAAGTAAAGCTATCAGAGAACCGGTCCATACTCAAAATTATGATGATCAGGACTTTTCTTTTGCCAGTTGGGTTTGGGCAACTTCAAGCTCTGCAATTGAAAGTGATGATGACATATTTGAAGTCTCTTTTGGATCAGGTAAATCTATCACTTACAAAATTTATCCAGAAGCATCAAATTCTCGTACTGATGGAATTATATTCAAAAACCAAAATGCAAATAACATCAAAGATGGCGGTTATTTTCATAATGTTTGGAAACAAAGACCAACCTGGTCTTCTTGCACAGGAACCCCGTCCCATGATTCTGATGAAGATGGTATTATTGATAATCCCTCACTTCAAATAACGGACAAACAAAAGAATGCTTTGTCTGGTATCTCAGGCTGGATCACTACAGCAAAATTTAATAATACTGACAGATCAGATTACCAGAATTGGACGAGTAGTGGAGACGGTACAGAATTTCCGGGGCATTTGAACAAGAAATACCGAGATCATGATTTCGGATATTATTATAAAATCTCAAATGTTATTTTCACTGAAGATCTTCCGAAGGATTTCCAAAATACTGTAATTAGTATTCAAATTGAAACAGAAACACTCGGAATAATTTATGCCGAAGATAAATCAGGTCATGATAGTGATTTTGATGGCACCGAAACGCTAGGTATAAATTTTTTCCCAAAACATCCTGACTTTTCAATTCCCATGAATCAGCAGGGTAATGAAATTGGCATCGTAGTAAAAAGTTTTGGAACACTTTACAGCGAAAGTCCGGTATACGGCGAATTTTATTCACCTGAAACTGTAGGGATGGCACTGGACACACCCGATCATTTACTGGGCAATGGAGATAATTACGGAAAAGCTCGGAGTGTCATTGATGGCCCCTTGTCCGCAGTTACCAAGGAAATTAATTGTATTAACCAAGAAGTTGAAAAACTTGAAGAACGGGTCCTGCAAAGCGAAGCCACGAGTGCTAAATTGGTGGATGCTAACATGGCAGTAGAAGCCACTGCGGTGGCGAAAAGTAAAATTCGCTCTGATCTGGCTACATCCTGTATTTCCAAATCCAGCCGAATTAATGATGCATTAATTCCACTTACTACGAAACAATTCGAAGCAGCGATTTTAAAGCATGAATAAACAATTACAGACATGTTTTAGTTCAGATTATTCGGGCGTTTTAGTACCCACTACAGAAAGAAGTTTAAACCGATATTCTGTTTTCCGTGAAAGAGTTTCCACAGGAAGTAGCTTTTTACTGGAACTGAAAAATAAATTTCCAGGGAACGACGACGGATGGAAAGGAATGAAATTGATCTATGTATTTACCAATTTCTTCAAACATGCATTTTCATACTACGAACATAATGTACGCTCATGTGGAAAGATCATCGAGCGTACCTTCCAAAAATTCCGCGACTGTATTGGCATTCAGTCCCGGAATGCATCGCCCCGAAGTCAGATATTCACAAAAATAAGTCTGGCTTCGGGTGCGACAATTTTATCGTGCAATATTTAATTTTAACAATCTTATCTATAACGGAGGACTGCCTTAGACTCTAGAGGTTTATAAACAAGTTAGTCGCAAGCTATTGTTTGTTTTCACACCATCTAGTGTGCCAAATCTATATATAATTACATCTCACCGACAACAGGATGTTGCCGCTCAACGTCACGGATGACTCTATGGTCAATACAAGCTAAGTATGATTTGTATATTGCCTTACTACATTGCAACCAATGCTAACAACTTTTGCTGTAAGTGTAGATAAAGCCTTAAACTTATTCGTGATTAACTAAAATGCATAAAATTCAACGCCTACAAGTATCGGTTATAAACGAATTTATAACGGGTCATGGACATATTAACAATGTGCATCTTAGCTTCCAATATAACTCATGCCATACATCATGATGTTGTCTGTTACTTTATTATGAAAAATACTTTTACAACACATTTTGTATATTTTGCATTTTTTTGCAGTAATGTGCATCTATTGCAATTATCGGGCAGTCGTCACCCGTCACTAGACGAAACAGGAGACAGGAGGTCTCTTGGTACTTAAATCAGGTCAAGGAGGACCAAAAAAATGGCTATAACAATCAATACCAATATGGCAGCTGCTCGAGCTAGCTATCAACTCACCAAAAATAACACGGCACTAAGCAAAAGTTTAACCCGTCTTTCGAGCGGCAGTAGGATAACTACCCCTGCCGATGATGCCGGAGGCCTGGCTGTTGCGATGAAGCTGAAAGGCTCGATCAACCGATTCAAGGGGGTGGAAGCCAATGTTGGAAATGCAATTTCCTTTTTGCAAGTTCAAGACGGTATACTTGAATCCGCGGGGAAAATTGTCGACCGGATGGCAGAATTAAAATCATTGAGCCAAGATGTCCTCAAAAACACATCCGATGTGGCTAATTATAATTCTGAGTTCAAAAACCTGCAGGTACAATTATATCAATTATCATCGTCTAAATTTAACGGAGTAAGTTTATTTAGCACTGGCGTTTCATTTGGAGGGGCAACTGTAGGGGCAATGAAAGCAATTGTGACCACTGCGGACGGGGAAACTACCGTCAGTATTAATCAGTCTCTTTTGTTATCTGCCTTAACAATTGATACAAGTGATTCCACCTCACCCTCGCTTGGATCCAAAAAGTTCACAGACGCTGAAGACTTCAGTAACAAAAATACAGGTCAGGTAAGAAGTTTTGCAGCCACAACAACTGCGAAGGGTATTAATCTAAGTTTTTGTGAAGCTGCTGTTTTTAACAAAGCATTGGAGAACATAGCAACCCTTCGTGCGGAAAACGGAGCTTCCGTTTCCCGGCTTCAATTCGCAGAGGAGTCAGCTCAGCAAAGAAGGACTAACCTGGAAGCAGCTCATGGGCGGATCATGGATGTGGATATTGCATCTGAGAGCACTGCGCTGGCAAAATTTAACATATTAGTTCAGGCGTCCGCATCAATGTTAGTTCAAGCAAACCAAAGTGCAAATATCGCCCTCGCTCTACTCGGATAACTTGAACATGGAAAAAATTTTTAATCATAAAAATAACCGGGTACCCGCTGCCCAAAAGTCTATCCAGCGGGACGAAAAACAGGAGGTTTTTCGTAAAAACAAGATGGTCAAGGAGGACCAAACAAAATGGCAATAACAATAAATACAAATATGGCTGCGGCCCGTGCAAGCTACCAGCTAACCAGAAATAACAGTGCTCTTCAAAAAAGCCTAAATCGTCTTTCTAGCGGAAGTAGAATCACTACGCCTGCTGATGATGCCGGTGGACTTGCAGTCGCGATGAAGCTCAAAGGGTCCATTAATCGATTGAAAGGAGTGGAAGCCAATGTTGGCAATGCGATTTCATTTTTGCAGGTGCAGGATGGCATTCTTGAATCTTCAGGAAAAATTGTTGACCGCATGGCCGAGTTGAAATCTCTAAGTCAGGATGTACTCAAGAACAGCTCCGATATCGCAAACTATAATTCTGAATTCAAAAACCTACAAGTTCAGTTATTTCAGTTGGCTAGTTCCAAGTTCAATGGGGTAAGTTTGTTCAGTACTGGTAATATATTTGGTGTTTCAGTAGGATCAATGCAGGAAATCATAACCACAGCTGATGGCCTTACTAAGGTAAGCATCAATCAATCCCTGCTGCTCTCAGCCTTAACGATTAATACTGGAGATTCTACAGCACCTTCCCTTGGATCTGCACTTCATACAAGTAAAAAGGGTTTTGATGTAAAAACTACTAACCAAGTAAGAAGTTTTGCGGCTTCATTATCTAGCACTGCCATTAATTTGAGTTTCTGTTCGGCAGCAGTTTTCAACAAGGCACTTGAGAATATTGCTACACTTAGAGCTGAAAACGGAGCTTCCGTTTCCCGGCTTCAATTCGCAGAGGAGTCAGCACAGCAAAGAAGGACTAACCTGGAATCAGCTCATGGTCGGATTATGGATGTAGACATTGCCTCTGAAAGCACTGCGTTGGCCAAATATTCAATCTTGGTACAGGCTTCAGCATCAATGTTGGTACAAGCTAACCAGAGTTCCAACATTACACTCGCACTGCTCGGCTAAAGAAATGCTCATTAGTTGATTGTTATTGGCACCAAGAACGTCCAATCCGTCTTGATGCCAGTACAACCATAAACAATAACTCTACTTATTGATTTAACATACAAGACCGTAAAGACATTCAAGCTAAGAGATTATTAACCACGCCTTGCTATTATCATTTTTGGCAAATCCCATTTCCTTGGTGACAACAGGCGAATCTGACTTAATTGGCATTTTATTTGGTTCAATTCCACTTTGTTTTGAAAATTAAATGACAACGAAATTCCTGACTTGTTTATGAATATATTTCAATCAAATCGATTAGATTATCGAACCACCTCGCAACTGGAGTATTGGTTGCCACCTGACCGACCCACCTACTTTCAATCTCTTTTATATCGCTTAAAAAAACCCACTGTACTTCCCAAGTGTAAGACATGAGACTTTCATTCTCAGGTATATAGAAAGACATTCCCAATAATGGCATTACATACAGATCGATTCATTCGACGGTCCTTTTCGCCGCCGGTCGACTGGTTACCACCGGACAGACACTTTCATTTCAGTCCCCGGGTGTGTATACACCGCACACTAGAACCATTTAATCCTGCTACAGACTGGGTATTCCAAATACCCGAACGGGAAAGGCCTAGGCTATGATTGCCTTGAATCCAGATCGGTTCAGTCGACGGTTCGTTTGGCCGCCGGGTGACTGGTTACCACCGGACGGGCATATTGATTACAGTTCCCGGGTGTGTGTACACTGCAAACCATGTCCATGTAATCCCGCAACAGGATTGGAATTGCAGATACTCGAACGGGAAAGGCATA
>CACMBV010000051.1 GCA_902612125.1 uncultured Verrucomicrobiota bacterium | reverse complement strand
GGCCGTCGTATGACATAATTACCTTATGGGGACGGCTTCGCGGAGAAGGAGCTCCGGGGATACCGGGCTTGGCCTCCCTAAGTGCGAGCCTTGATTGTTTGAGAAACTTTTTGGTGTGAGCAAGAAAATCGGTCAGGTCTTGATCACTGGCACCAGGATCATGGTGGAAGATAGCCAAAGTTTCCACCTCGCCCCGGGCGGCCAATTCGACCCCCATGACATTACTGGAGTGGCCCCAGTGTTCACGGGTGGAAATCGATTGTGAATGGGTGTATGGGGCATCGAAAATTAAAAGATTGGTCCCCTTGATGAAATCCAGGTAATCATATTGTTTACCGTGCGCAATGTTTGGATGTTCTGAATCAGTGGAGTAAACGACTGATTTTTCACCCTGGTCCACCCGATACCCGTAGGAATCACCCGGGTGGTTTTGCTGATAGACGGTCACTTTGGTGTCACAAGCTTCCAAGGTGTCGCCGGGAGCATGCTTGACGAATGATATCTCGGCCTGCAAGGTATTAAAATCGATGGGGAAGAAAGGGGGGCGCATTTGTTCACGCAGGAAATTTTCGATATTCTCGTGTGCCCCATGAATGATGATTTTATTTCCAGGTATAAAGGCTGGAGTAAAAAAGGGAATGCCCTGAATGTGATCATAGTGGAAATGAGACAGGAAAAGATGAAATGTCTGATTGGACAGACCGCTGGCCATAATCTCGTTTCCCAAAACCCGTAATCCGGAACCTCCATCGAAGATAAGCCAGTCGGGTGATCCGGTTTCAATCCTGACGCAAGGGGTGTTACCCCCAAAAGTCGATCCCTGGTGAAAGGGTAAAGTTTTCGCCACAAATTCCCGAATCTGGGATTCCGAACGGAGATCCTTGCCTCTGGCTGCAAGAAGGGCGGATACGACCTTCTCTTTTACTTCAGAGGCATTGGAGGCAGTAGGAATCGATCCTCGGGTTCCTTTAAAATGAACATTCATGATGAAAGAGAAGTCCTTTTTTTCCTTAAACATAAGGGAAATGGCAATGATATTTTTTGTTTTGGTTATGCCACCGGGTTGGTCAAGATTGACGATCTATGCTTGAGTAATTTGAAAGCAGTGATCATTTTCAGAAACATGTCCCCAACTTACGACATCAACCAACAAATCTACCAGGCAGGACAAAACTTAGTAAGTTTTGCCCAAATGCTTAACTATTTTATTGATCCGGCTTACAGGAAGGGAAACTTATCGAGGATTTCCGATATGCATGTGAAGATTGGCCGGCCCGTAAGTTTCAGAATAGATGATGACCTTACCGCGATGCCTGAAGGCGTGGGCATGACGGACGAGGTAATGAAATATATGCTGGGGATATTACTGAGTGAGAAAAATCTCTCCATCGTGCTTAATGAGGATGATCCTCAGGATGTGGACACGGCTTTTGAATGGAAAGAGCAGGGAGTGAATTTCCGTTTAAATGTTTTTCGTGACCGGGACGGTCTTGCCTTTGTGATGCGGGTCCTTGCCTCGGTGATTCCACCGATCCAAGAGGTGGGCCTCCCCTCCGAGCAGATCTGGCAGGATATATCCGTCCTTAAGCGTGGGTTGGTGCTGGTTACCGGGGTTACCGGAAGTGGTAAATCAACCACCATTTCTTCGCTGATTAATCACATCAATTTATACCGAAAGGCCCGAATTATTACTTTGGAAGATCCGGTTGAATTTCTTTTCAAAAGTGAAAGCTCAATGGTCTCGCAGAGGCAGGTGGGGCAGGATGTCTCGAGTTTTTCCAGTGGGCTTCGCAGTGCTTTGCGTGAAAACCCGGACATCATTTTTGTTGGTGAGATTCGGGACACGGAGACAGCGTCGCTTGCTCTGAGTGCTGCGGAAACCGGTCATTTAGTCTTTTCCACCCTTCACACCCGAGATGCAAAGGGGGCTTTAAGTCGGATTGTTGACATGTTTCCCTCCGAACAGACCAAAAGTTTGTGCCTCCAGTTATCTTTCAGTCTCTCTTATGTCTTGAGTCAGAAACTGGTACCAAGGGCGGATGGAAACGGGAGAATCCTGGCAATGGAAGTGTTGAAAAATGTGCCTGCCCTTGGAAATCTGATCAGGACCGGAAATTGGCAGCAGGTTTACTCGACCATGGAAACTCAATCGAAAGAAGGAATGATGACCATGGAGCAACACCTCCTGCATCTTTTTCAGCATAACATTATAACCAAAGAATCAGCGGTCGCGTATACCAATGAAGCCAGTTTACTGGAAAGGCTGGGTTAGTTGCTGCTTTCTTCAATAAGTGTTATAGTGGAGAAAAGTACATGAGATTACGCTCCAAATATTCTTTTTTTAGCCTAATGGCTCTCATGGGACTAGTGGTGCTAATGAGCTATGTGATCGGAGCCAAAAAAAATCAAAAAAAACTGGGGGGGGAACTTCCGGTAAAACCGACAAAAAAAGTGATTATGGATGATACTGAATGGAAGGAAAAGCTAACTCCTGAGCAATACCGAATCTTACGCAAGGCTGGAACGGAAAGACCTTACGGAGAAGTTTATTCGACTTTTAAGAAACAAGGCTCCGGCAAATATGCCTGCGCCGGCTGTGATACGGAGTTGTTCAGCTCCAATGAAAAATTTGATTCCAAATGTGGCTGGCCTTCCTTTTATGATCCTTCACAAGCCAAGAATGTAAAGACTTCGGTCGATTATATTTTAGGCTATCCCCGTACGGAGGTTGTTTGCGCCGTTTGCGAGGGACATTTGGGGCATGTCTTTACCGGAGAAGGTTTCGATACGCCAACCGACAAAAGGTACTGTATCAATGGTACAGTATTAAAATTCGTACCTGATCAACCGCCTGGTTCTGAAAAAAAATCCCATAAGCCGGCTGCCCCTTCAAATTAATTTTCATCGATTCAATTACTAAATCCTTACCATTTCTGCCCGTGTCCCCTCCTTCAAGCCGTGGTTTGGAAAGTTTGAATATCCTGGCACTGGGAATCCTTGCCCTGTGGGGAATTTTTTCGAATTCAATCCAGTCTCTTGCGGCTGAAAGTCCCGGTTTCTCTCATGGAGCCACGAATGTGACTATCCCAAACTTTGGAGCGGATGGGAAAATATCGTGGGAGTTAAAGGCGGAAGAAATCCTGCTGGATGAGTCATCCATTTATCAAGTGAAAGAACCAAGCCTGAAAATGATGACCGCAGTGGAGACTATCACCAAAGCTTCCAGTGAAGCTGGTGTATTTGATTTAAACCAAGGTTCAGCACGTGGTGCCTCGATGCTAAAAATACTGGGTGATATTTTTCATGCCCAAGGGAGCCAATGGTCCTGGCAAGAGTTCCCTGCGAAGGGAATGCATCATTTGACTTTTACATCCGATGCTTATGTACATTTTCAGGCTGATATTGATCCGCTTTTGGCAAATCCGGTCAGGGTGGAAGAAAAGACAAAGACATCCAAAAGGAAAAAAGAGGTCGCAAGTACTCAGGTTACTGCGGATGAGATGGAGTTTTTTACCATGAAAAAAGGCGGTTACCTTTTTACATTTGATGGGAATGTTTCCATAAAAAGTGAAGTCCTGAAAATTGAATGCTTGGAAATGGAAGTCTTGGTGGAACAGGATCGTAATCAGAGTGGGAAGAGTTCCGGTCAGATTACGCAAGTACGGGCCAAGGGCGAGGTGAGAATGTGGCAAGAGGAAAGATTTTGCCGGGCAGACAGTCTTATTTTAGATACCATCAACGGAAAAGGATTGTTGACCGGGAATGCCCGAGTGGAGGATGCCGAGTGGGGCGTGGTTACGGGAGAAAAGGTGGAGTTGGACCGTGAATCCGGAAAAGCCCGGGTTTTGGGGGATCAAGATTCACGCCCCCGTTTAGAAATTCCAAATCTTGGTAAGATAAAATTACCGGGTTTTAAATCAGATAATCAGGATTCAAAGTGATGGAAGAAAGCCAACTCAAAGCCGTAAGCCTTCGGAAATCGTACCGCAAGAAAGAGGTTGTGCGTGGCGTTTCCATCGAGGTTGGAGGAGGAGAAATTGTTGGCTTACTGGGACCCAATGGAGCTGGTAAAACCACCACCTTTTCGATGATCGCCGGTTTTGTGAAACCGACGGAGGGAAAGCTGGAACTAAATGGGAAAGATATTACCGGACTGGAACCCCATCAAAGGGCGAAGCAGGGATTGGTTTATCTACCCCAGGAATCATCCGTTTTCCGCAAGAGTGGAAGCGATAAAAAAGAAGGTTCCAGTGATGGCGATGCCAGCTCTTCGGATTCAAGTAAATCTTCGGATTCCGGAAATTCTTCGGATTCAAGTAAATCTTCCGACTCCGGAAAATCTTCGGATTCAAGCAAGCCTTCGGACTCCAAATCTTCTTCTTCCCCGAAGGACAGTAAAAAATCCCCGGACACCCAGAAGGCGAAAAAATAAGCTTTCCCGAACTCCCCTGCGATCATGGCCACGACCGTTCTTACCCTGCTTGCCGATGGCTTTGAGGAAATTGAGGCCACCGCCCCGATTGATCTCCTTCGCCGGGCCGATGCGGAGGTACTGGTTGCCTCCTGCTCCGATAATCTTGAGATCACCGGCCGTTCGCAAATCATCCTCCGTGCAGACTGCCTGCTCACAGGCATCGAGGATCCGCTCGCCTTCGACCTGCTGGTTCTTCCGGGTGGCCCGGCGGTTTTTGGGCTCCGTAAACGGTCGGAGATCATCAATCTGATCCGTGACTTTGCCAATTCCGGCAAACCCATCGGGGCCATTTGTGCCGCCCCTCTTCTCCTGCTGGATGCCGGTCTGATCACCCCGGACTCCGCCTGCACCGCCCATGGTTCCACCGGGGACGAAATTCCGCAGCTTTCCCCAAATCAACCGGTCGTACAGGACGGACAACTGATCACTTCCCGGGGGGCCGGCACCGCGGTCGAATTTGGACTGGCCCTGATTAAAAAACTTTTCGGACCGGAAAAAGAGAACGAGATCCGGTCCTCCATCCACGCCGATCTTTAATGAAAGCCTTTCGTCGATATGCCCGGGAGGAACGGGCCGCCCGCCTGGTGGATCTTCCCGTGCCCACGCCCGGGGAGAACGAAGTTCTTCTGCGGGTCGCCCACTGTGGAATCTGCGGGTCGGACCTGCACGCCTGGCTTAATCATAAAGGATACGAATCCGTCCTTCCTGAGGTTACCTTTGGTCATGAATTTTCCGCCACCGTGGTCGATACCGGTTCCTCCGTATCCAACTGGGAAGCCAATGAGCAGGCGGTGATGATTGCCCTGCAGACCCATCACGATGACAACGATCCCTATTGTGCCATGGGACTGCCCCAACTCTCCTCCCGCCGGCGGGTCCAGGGACTTCATCTCGACGGGGGCATGGCGGAATATGTCTGCGTGGAAGAGGAATTTTTACTCCCCATCCCCAAAGGGCTCGATCTTGAACTCGCCGCTCTGACTGAGCCCCTCTCGGTGGCCGAGCACTGTATTGGTAACCGTACCTCCATCGGCCCGGACGCCCTGGTGATCGTCAGCGGACCCGGCATCATTGGCCTGCTCTGTGCAATCAGTGCCCGTAGCCGGGGTGCGGAAGTGATCATTTCCGGCACCGAACGCGACGAAACCACCCGCCTCACCGCCGCCCATACCCTAGGTTTTGAACCCCTGGTGGTCGGCCCCGGCCACCCCCCCCTTCACCAACAGATCACCGCCTATTTTCCTGACGGGGCGGACGCCTTGGTGGAAGCATCCGGTTCCGCCCCTGCCCTCGCGGATGCCTGGCAATCCGTTCGTTCAAACGGTACGGTCACCGCCGTCGCCCTCTACTCCCGCACGATTGATTTCGACCTCACCCAATTTCTGCGCAAACAGATCGATCTACGCACCAGCTACGCCTCATCCAAGGATGATTATCTACGGGCCTTCAAACTCCTACAGGATGGAGCGGTCGATGCCTCCGTCCTGACCCAGAGTTATTCCCTCGCCGATGCGGAGCAGGGATTTATCGACAGCGAAAATCTCCATGCCACCAAGGTACTGCTTGCCTGTTCTTAATTTTGTTGGCGAACCGTACGGATTATTCCGAACCGTTTCCGTCAGCCGGCGCTGTGAGATTTGCCTCCACTATTGGCACGGACAGATTGGCATCGACTTCCGGTATCACCAATAGTGCATCCGCGGAGGATGAATTGACATCCGTCGCATTTGAATCCACCACCACCGGTTCAGGCTCAGGTTCCTCCTCTCTGGTTATGCCCAGCAATTCCACCTCAAAGATGAGCGTCTCATTCGGCCCGATTGAATTATTCCCGGTCTCTCCGTAAGCCAAATCGGAAGGAATGAATAATTTCCACTTATCCCCAAGCACCATCAACTGCAGGGCTTCGGTCCATCCACTGATTACCTGGTTTACCTTAAATTTCGAAGGCTCGCCCCGCTCAATCGAAGAATCAAACACCTCCCCGTTGACCAGGGTACCATGGTAATGCACCTCCACCTCATCATCCGCCTGCGGGCTCTGGTCACTCTCTCCCTTGCTCAGGATTTCGTACTGTAATCCACTCTCGGTCGCATTCACTTCCGCCCGCTCCTTATTCTCAGCGAGAAATTTTTCACCCGCCTCCCGGTTCAAGTCGGGGAGCGACTGGGCCACTGCCAACAATTTTTTGGTTCTGTCCAATTCTTCCAGCCGGGCAAAATAATCACTGGCATTTAAATCTCCGGCCAATACCTTCTTCTGTG
>CACMBV010000050.1 GCA_902612125.1 uncultured Verrucomicrobiota bacterium | reverse complement strand
TACCACGGTCAAAGTGTTTCTTGTACTTCCTGTCACAGTGGCAGTGCTACTTCGGCCGGTAATCATGTTAGCATATCAGGATTACCGACATCATACACTCCCGGTAATACATACAACTTAGTATTAAATTTATCTGCAAGCCATGCCCGTGGGTATGGCTTTCAGTTGGCAGTAAAGGATAATTCTTCTTTCTCTGGAACTCTCAATACCTCTCACGGAGGTACTCGCATTGACTCCAATTATTTTGAGCACACAACGAGAGTAACAGACAGTACAATTAATTTTTCCTGGACAGCTCCAAGCAGCAATGCAGGGGATATCACCTTTTATCTTTCAGCTCTGGCAACTGGAGGTTCATCGGGAACATCAGGGGACACAACTTATATTCTCACAGAAACTGTTCAAGCATCCAGTACAAACAAGACACTTTCCTTAAGTGCGGGAACGGGTGGTACGGTGAGTGGAGGAGGAAGTTATGGGTACGGAACTTCTGCCAGTATATCGGCTACGCCCAATACGGGCTATACCTTCAGCGGATGGAGCGGCACCGGGGTGACCGACACCAGTGCAGCGAGCACCACCGTAACTATGACCAGTGATCGCAGTGTGAGTGCGAGTTTTAGTTTGAATTCCCATGCGCTTGCTTTAACCGCGGGAACGGGTGGTACGGTGAGTGGAGGAGGGAGCTATGGATACGGAAGTTCTGCCAGTGTATCCGCCACGCCCAGAACGGGCTAGACCTTCAGCGGATGGAGCGGGTCCGGGGTGACCGACTCCGGTGCAGCCAGCACCACGGTGAGCATGACTGCCGACCGTAGTCTGAGTGCGAGTTTCAATTTGAATACTCACAGCTTGTCTTTAACCTCGGGAACGGGTGGTACGGTGAGTGGAGGAGGAAGTTACGGATACGGAACCCCTGCCAGTATAACCGCCACGCCCAACACAGGCTATACCTTCAGCGGATGGAGCGGCATCGGGGTGACCGACTCCGGTGCAGCAAGCACCACCGTAACTATGACCAGTGATCGCAGTGTGAGTGCGAGTTTCAATTTGAATACCCACACTTTGTCTTTAAGGGCGGGAACGGGTGGTACCGTGAGTGGAGGAGGAAATTATGGGTATGGTACGAGTGCGAACATCACGGCAACAGCGAATGAGGGCTACATTTTCAGCGGATGGAACGGTGAAGGCGTGACTGATGCGAGCAAAGCGAACACCACGGTGAGTATGATTGTTGACCGTGGTCTTTATGCAAATTTTGAATTGTCAATCGTGGAGCTTTCATTCGCAAGTCCATCAGGAGGTCAGCTATCTGGTGCTGGGAAATATACTAAAAATTCCGTTATTTCCATTAACGCGTTACCGGATGATGGTTACAATTTTGATCAATGGATAGGTACCGGTATTGCAAACATTCTTTCCGCATCTACTGCCATAGACCTAAATGATTCCATCGAAATTGGTGCCCGCTTTTCGAAAAAGCCTGTTAACACCTTTAACCTATCCATCACCTCCAGCCCTGCGCAAGGTGGTGCCACCACAGGAAGCGGAAATTTTGAGGAAAATGAGATAATTGTTGTTACCGCGGCACCTAAAATTGGTTACTCATTTGTAAAGTGGGCCGGAGAGGGAATTTCAGATCAAAATTCTAGTCTGTCACTAATCCTTAAGAAAGACTCCAACCTGACCGCTTACTTCGAATTGGAAAAGCATAAACTCACCCTTTCAAAGACTCTAGGTGGGACTACTTCCGGAACTGGTTTGTACGATCATGGGACCATAGTCCAAATCATTGCCACCCCGGATGAAGGTTTTCGTTTTAAAGAGTGGATAGGGGAGGGCATCACGGGAATCTCAACACCCATATTCTATGTGGAAGTCGAAAAAGATAAAAATTTAACCGCTACATTCGAAAAAGAGATGTTCGAATTGAAAACAACTTCCAACACTGGTGGGAGCGTAGAGGGTGCTGGTATCTTTGAATTTGGTGAAACCGTAATTGTGAAAGCTATTCCAGAAACAGGTTATAAGTTCGTTTCATGGAATGGTCTAGAGGGTAAAACCAAGGCAGAATCTTCGTTAATCATGGAGAATAACTTAACCGTAGATGCAGTTTTTCAGAAAATTACCTTATCGTCTCTGTCATCTGCTAAAAGTATCGGCTCGAACTGGTTTGAGCATTGGTTCGGATACTTTTATGAAAACGCTTCAGGATGGGCATACCACACCGAATTCGGATGGATATACCTGGACATACAGAATGACGAATCAATTTGGTTTTGGTCAGAGAACTTTTCCTGGTTATGGATGAATGAATCTACCCGAAATCAAGGTCTTTATTGGATGGAAAGGGAGGATGGTTGGATTTATTTTCCATTAGTTACTCCATCCAATAAAATTTACTACGGATACAACTCCGAAGAATGGGTTGTGAAAACGGTTTCACCCAATACGCCAACCCAATTTTGATTATAAGAATCAACGAATCTTTGGGCTTCTATATTTTCCATTAAGGATTGGAAATTTATAATCTGTAAACACAATAACGGATCATAAATAATTGGCTTGCGTATACTTGCCAAACCATTTGCTCAACATTTTATTTCTTTATGCGGTAGAAAGAATTTGCTGCTAAGCGTCCCAACTTTAGTCTCTGCATCCGTTGAGTTCCTTAATACGCCATCAGGCAGTTCCGTCTCTTTATATGTTGTAATTCTTTTACAACCTTAGATACATCTTGATTCTTTTCTACTGATGTATGTGAAAATGAAGTCAGCAAATATCGGTAATTTTATTTATGGTCGCTAGGCAAATTTAAGCGGAAGTGAATTCAGGGCTTGTAATAAGTTGACAGTCCGATTTCGATGGAAAGTTACTTCATTCTTCGCCTAACCAGATAACCTGAATCGTAATGAATCGTCCAAAAACTATTCTTGAATCATCCATTTCACGCAGAGATTTTTTTGCCAACTCCGGAAAAATCGCAGCAACTAGTGCTTTGACTGGAGTCACGCTGCCAATGGTACACGGGAAAAGCTCTGATGCGAAAAATCGTGCTCTTTTCATTACCGGCGGATGTTGCCATGATTATGCCAGGCAGAAAGACATCATAAGCGAAGGAATAAACGAACGGATTCCAACTGAATGGGACATCTTTTACGAAAACGACCAGGAAAAAAGTAAAGCGAGGTTGAGTAAGTCAGGTTGGGCAGATGATTATGACTTTATTCTCTACAGTCATTGTTTTGCTCACGAAAAGGATGGATCTTTCGTAAAATCTATTACCAATGTTCATAAGGCGGGTAAACCGGCGATTGCCTTACATTGTGCGATGCACTCCTACCATTGGAGCATACCCGCCAAGGAAGGCGAAAAGAAAGATTGGCCAAATATGTTGGGTGCCAGTTCAAAGGGACACGGTCCAAAAGTTCCAATCAGGATCAATAAAAATAAAGAGAATGCCGACCATTCGATCATGAAAGATATGCCGGATGGTTGGATGACCCCTGAAGGAGAGCTTTACAATGTTCAGGAAGTTTACGAAGGAACCACGGTTTTAGCTTACGGAGATAATGGGAAAAATAAAGCCCCCAAGGAGCCTCAAGCTTGTGTATGGGTCAATACCCACGGTGAAGGCAAGGTTTTTGCCACAACTATTGGTCATCATAATTCGACTATGTCGACCAAGGAATATCTGGACATGCTTGGAAATGCCGTCCGGTGGGTGACTGCTTAAATGTGAGAATTAACCTCTGAAGCTAGGTTTTGACTTCTTTTTGAAGTCTCTGCTCTTGCCAAACTTTTTACCCTTACCGAAACTTTTCTTAAATTTTCCTCCTTTGCCTCCAGGTCGGGGTCGACCTTTGTCCACTGAGATATTCATTTGATGTCCCTGAACCCAAACAGTCTTTAAGGCGTCAAAGATTTCGGGTGGCATATCTTTGGGGAGGTCAATAAAGGAATGATCCTTAAACATACGGATCTTGCCCACACTTCTTGGGTCAATGCCGACCTCATTGGCAAGAGCACCAACGATGTCCCCTTTCTGGGCACCATGAAATTCACCCACTTCAATGCGATAGCTCTGTAAATGGTCATCCCGAAAAGACTTCCGTTCGGAGCGTCCATCATCCCTTGAATCATAGTCACCCCTGTCTCCACGGTCACGGTCCCTACGGTCTTCCCTGCGTGACCGTTTAGATTCGATTTTGGGCATGTTGTCATAGAAAAGTGGTTTTTTGCCGGCGGCGAGAAAGGCAAGGGATGCGGCAATATCAAGAGTATCCTTACTGGTTTCCTCAATTAATCGTTGAAGGGCTTTACGGTAATCCCCCAATTCCCCTTTCATTCCCTCTTCGACACGGGCGAAAAATTCCTCTTCCCGGCGTTCATTCATTTCCTCCAATGTTGGGAAAACATACTGTTCGCAGGGAACTTTGAGGGTTCGCTCAATTGCTTTGAGCATGCGCATTTCTTTGTTGGTGACAAAAATGATGGCATCTCCCTCGCGCCCGGCTCTTCCGGTTCGCCCAATCCGGTGGGTGTAAGACTCTAAATCAAAGGGAGCATCGTAATTGAGCACATGCGTAATCCGTTCCACATCGAGTCCGCGGGCCGCCACATCGGTGGCCACCAGCACATTGATTTTTCCCCGCTTTAAGCGATCCACGGTCTTCTCCCGAAGGTTTTGGGGCATATCCCCGTTGAGCGGTTCTGCGGGATACCCTTTGCCCTGTAATCGTTCCGCAATTTCCATGGTGGCGTTTTTGGTGCGGGCAAAAATGAGCATGGCTTCGAATTTTTCGATTTCCAAAAGCTTCAGCAACATATCCCTCTTTTCATGCTGCCGTACCTTGATGTAATGTTGCCGAATATTGGGAGAATTTTCCGCCTTTACCTTGATGGTAATTTTGACGGGATCCTGCATATGATTCTCCGCAAGCCTCTGGATAGGCTTGGGCATGGTCGCTGAGAAAAGAGCGGTCTGGCGTTCAGCTGGAGTATGTTCAAGGATCCACTTGATATCATCAATGAAGCCCATGCTGAGCATTTCGTCGGCTTCATCCAAAACCAGAGCCTGAAGATGATCGAGTTTCAGGTATCCTTTCTCGATGTGATCCATGATTCTTCCAGGAGTGCCCACCACAATTTGAGCACCTCTCTTAAATTCTTTGATTTGTTCGCCGTATCCAGTGCCTCCATAGACCGCAACCACCCGCAAGTGGGACAGGTTTTCGGCAAAGCCCTCCATTGCTTCCGCCACCTGCAGGGCGAGTTCGCGGGTGGGAGCGAGGACGAGAATTTGGGCTCCCCTTACGGATTCGTCGAGTCTGGAGAGCAAGGGAAGTGAAAAAGCAGCAGTCTTTCCGGTTCCCGTCTGTGCCACGCCGAGAAGATCTTTTCCCTTGAGTAAGGGAGGAATTGCACATTCCTGTATAGGGGAAGGCGTTTCGTAGCCTGCTTTGCGGACGGCTTTAAGGATCGGTTCAGCCAAATCCATTTCATCGAAACCCCGGGGGGTACCCGCAGTTTCCTGAATTTCATTTTCATCATTCATGGGTATGTTTTTTGTTGAGCGTATAATCTGTTGGCCAAAAAGGTCGAACACTTGCTCACATACTCCATCTTCCATCCACTTCATTCGTGAGCACTGGTTCTCGTGCCTGACTTGAAATATTAACATTATTTGGATTTGTGAATAATGGCGAGCTTGAAAATTTTGGTTTACATGCACGCAGGTATGTTTCACTTCATTAGCTAGTCCTCCGTCCATGATCCTCACAATTCCCAAAGAATCCATTGCCGATGAAAAGAGGGTTGCGATTGCTCCCAAGAATGTCGCTGCCTTCCTTAAATTAGGCTATGAGCTACAGATCGAATCTGGTGCTGGAGATTCCGCAGACATGCCGGATGATTTGTATGCAGAGCAGGGTGCTTCGATTATTGATGACAAAGAAATCGTTTGGTCATCGGGAAATCTGATTCTCAAGGTCAATCCACCGAGTATCGAGGAAGCCAATCTTATTCGGGAAGGATCCACGCTGATCTGTTTCGTATACCCCGCAAGAAATGAAGAATTAATCAAAGTCCTCGCGGAAAGAAAAATTAATCTGCTGGCCATGGATTGTGTTCCGCGGATTTCGCGCGCTCAGTCCATGGACGCCCTGAGTTCAATGGCTAATGTTGCAGGCTACCGAGCGGTGGTCGAGGCTTCCCATGAATTTGGGCGGTTTTTTACCGGACAGATCACAGCTGCGGGTAAAGTTCCCCCGGCCAAGATTCTCGTCATTGGGGCTGGTGTCGCGGGACTTGCGGCGATTGGAGCAGGCCGTAATATGGGTGCGATCGTTCGGGCTTTTGATACACGGCCCGTGGTTAAGGAAGAGGTGAAAAGCCTGGGTGGGGAGTTTTTAATGCTAGAATTTGAGGAGGATGGTGCGGGATCGGGGGGCTATGCCAAGACCATGAGCAAGGAATTTATTGATGCGGAGATGAAACTTTTTGCCGAGCAGGCGAAAGAGGTCGATGTAATCATCACCACGGCGATGATACCAGGCAAACAATCTCCCGTACTGATTACGGAGGAAATGGTCAAAAGCATGAAACAGGGCTCGGTGATTGTGGATTTGGCTGCTGAAGGCGGAGGCAACTGTGAGCTAACTGAAAAGGGAGAACGGACGGTTGCTTACGGGGTGACCATTCTGGGTTACACCGATTTGCCATCGCGATTGGCCACCCAGTCGAGCCGGCTTTACGGAAACAATTTAGCCAAGTTGGTTAAACTCTTGGGAGATGCCAATGAGTTTACTATTGATCAGGAGGATGAAATCATTCGCGGGGCCCTTGTTTTGGATCAGGGTGAGCTTTCCTGGCCTCCCCCTAAGGTTGAGGTAAGCGTGCAGCCTAAA
>CACMBV010000049.1 GCA_902612125.1 uncultured Verrucomicrobiota bacterium | reverse complement strand
GGGGTCAAGAATGCCTTATCCAATTCAACTGCCCGGGGTCATCGATCTCAAAAGACTGCTTCAAGACAATCCTAGTGGATTCGCCCAAATGTTTACGAAACCATTTTCTTTGTTTTGATACAAGCCTACGAGTCGAATAATTAATCGAGTTGAGTAATTGCTCTTCGGGTAACTCCCCTTTCAAATGGGCAATGCATTCACGGTACCCCACTGCATTCGAAGCCGAAGCATTGCCTTCGATGCCCAAATCCAGTAATTCCGCCGTTTCCTGGAGAAGACCATCCTCAAGCATTTCCTTGGAACGATCAGAAATTCGTCTCTCCAAGTCCTCATTCTCTCGGTCAAGCCAAAGAACTTGTTTCATAAACTCGGGAAACGGATTCGGTTTTTTTTCAAACTCTTTCTTCAATTCCAAAATGCTTTTTCCGCTGGCAAGACAACGCTCCAATCCGCGCATCACTCTTCTCGGATTAAGCGTATCCATTTCATCCAGCCCGTCTGGGTTTAGTTTTTTCAACTCAGAAAGAATACCATCTAAATCCTCTTGTGAGTAAAGTTCTTCGACCTGACCCCTTATTTCTTCTGATACTTCAATATCATCTACCACCGATGATAAAAAGGTCTGTAAATAAAACCCACTGCCTCCGACGACTAAGATTGGTTTTTTCTTTGCCTTCATTTCCTCGACGATTTTAAGAGCGTAGACTTGATAATCAGCCACCGAGAAAACTTTCCCCACATCAACCAAATCAATGCCATGATGCGGCACCCCTCGGCACTCTCGGATACTCGGTTTTGCTGATCCAATATCCATGCCCCGATAAACCGCCACAGAATCACAGGAAAGAATCTCACCCCCAATTTCTCGAGCCCAATTCATTGAAATTCGGGATTTTCCGGCTGCTGTTATCCCTGCCAGCAAATAAATGACTCCCGGTATTTCGGACATAGGAAAAGACGGAGACCTATTTTACGCCCAACGCCCCGGCAAGTTCAGTTGCTTTTTCCCCAATCTGCTCAAGAGCCAAAGTAGGGCTGGAAAGGTTCCTCGAAATGCAATTCACCAGGGCACTTCCAACTACCACGCCGTCTGATGCTTGAGCTACTTGCCTAACCTGATCTGCATTGGAAATACCGAATCCTACCACCACCGGCAATGCAGTGTGCTTTCGGATTGCATCCACCCGCTCCACTAAATCCCCTGCTAAATCGTCGCGCTCCCCGGTGACCCCTTCCCTCGAAACATAATAAATGAAACCCGAGGCAGTATTGGTTATCACTGGAATGCGCCAGGTTGGTGTAGTCGGGGCGACGATGAAAATATTTTTCATCTCAAGCTCCTTCGAAGCCTTCACCAATTCCTCGGCCTCTTCCGGTGGCAAATCCAAAGTCAAAAGGCCGTCCACCCCAACTTTCTTTGCCCGCTCCACATAATTTTTTATGCCCTGGGAAAAAACCAAGTTATAATAAGTGTAAAAAACAATCGGGGCATCTGAAAATTCCCTTATTTCCTCCACCAGCCTAAAGATATCATCCTGCGTACAACCGGCATCCAAGGCACGCTGAGCAGCCAACTGATTGGTCAACCCATCGGCGAGAGGGTCCGAAAAAGGTACCCCGAGTTCAAGCAGATCAACCCCATTTTCCAAGAGATTACGACATACACGAAGCGAAGTTTCGAAATCTGGATCACAGGCACAAACATACCCAACGAAAGCAGCACGGCCGTTTTCCTTGCAGGATGAGAAAAGTTTCGCGATTCGGTCAGGGTTCTCCATAATCAAAAGCTGTGAATCATCTCTCATCCAGCCCCTTCTTGGCAACGGAAAAGCAAACCGTCCATTCCTCATATCAATGATTTGGCTTTACCGCTCGCTCCTCCCCCTTTTGGGCATCCTGGTCATGCCTTACTATGCCTACCGGATGATTCGTCGCGGTGGCTATGCTACTAAATTCGCATACCGAACAGGAGGCTGGCCTACTTTGCCGAATAAAAAAAAGGGAATCACGCGTCTATGGATTCAGGCTGTCAGTGTAGGAGAATTATCTTCACTCGCCAAGATTCTCGACTTTCTTTTGTCCGATCTTTCACTCGAAATCGTCTTGAGCGGGACCACCAGTACGGGTTTAAAAATGGCCGCTCAAAAATACGGATCCCGCCTGCTCGCCCATGGTCCTTTCCCACTCGATTGGCTCCCCTTTTCCAGAAATGTCTGGAAAAAAATAAACCCGGATCTGGTCATTCTGGTGGATAGTGAACTATGGCCGGAACATTTTCACCAGGCAAAAGAAAGGCATGTTCCAATCATGATTGTCAATGCCCGACTATCTGACCTGACCTTTGCACGTCTCTCATCCCCTTTTCTCAGGTGGGCACACCCCCTGATTTTTCCTCCCAATCTTAGAGTCATTGCTACTTCAGAAAGACAGCAGGCCCGCTGGACTAGTCTGCAGTTCCCCTCCGACCGGATTAATATCTCCGGAAATCTTAAAATTGACGCAGTGGACCGCTCTTTAATCTGCCCGAAAACCAGAAATGACACTCGCAAAGAACTTGGTTTTTCTAATGAAAACTTGGTGGTTGCCGGGATTTCCACCTGGCCAGGGGAAGAAAAAATGCTGATTGATCTAGTCCAGTCCCTCCGTCTTCAAAAAATCGGCTTAAAACTTCTGATCATTCCAAGACATGCCGAGCGGAGGGACGAAATTAAAAAGGTCCTTAAAGTATCAGGTATGCCCTATCATTTACGGACTGATCAAAAACAAGCTCCTGATGACTCCATTGCCTACCTCGCTGACACCACTGGGGAAGTGATGACCCTTTTACAGGCTGCAGACTTTGCGTTTATGGGAAAATCCCTTCCTCCGCATCACGGTGGGCAAAACCCCATCGAACCGGTCGCCTTGCACATACCCCTTGTAATGGGACCAAACCATCAGAACTTTCGGGAAACTTGCGCCGATCTTCTTGCCCAACACGCTCTTTTGGTCGGGGAAAATTTGACACAGACACACTCCTTACTCCTCAAACTTGCCCAACAACCCGACATGAGACTTTCAATGCAGACCAACTGCCAAAAGTGGATGCAGAAACAGGGAACTCCCAGTGAATACACTTTTTCACTCCTAAAAAAGGTAATCCGTGAGCTGTCTCAATCCTGAAGTAATCCGTTCACTCCCCGTTTCCTTCGTTGACCATTCAGAAAGAAAATCCTATTTCTATTGAGACTGAGTCTCAATAAAACTTCATCCCATGAAAATATTCAAACCTAACCTTCCTTTCCTCAAGCAATGGTTTCTCAGCGGAGCTTTCATGTTTATGATCTCTTCCTGTGGATCCGATATTGATCCGCAAATACAGGAAGAAACCAAAACCGGTGAACTGACGCTCCAAAAGCTAATTATTGCCCTGAAGGCCAACAAAAATCCCGAAAAAATGCTTGCAGAAAAAAGGGACTTGGAAAATTACCTTTCGGAAAAACTAAACAGGACTGTGGAAGTCATTATCCCAACCGACTCCGCCATCGTAGTTGAATCCTTTCGCAATGGAACTCTTGATTTGGGATATTTAAGCTCCACTGATGCATCCCGCAACCTCGATCAGAAGACCGCCTCTATTTTGCTGGTTCATCTCAAAAACGGGAAAACTTATTACAACAGCGTCTGGCTCATGCGTAATGGTAAGCCCTACCAGTCCATCACCGACCTTAAGGACAAGCCTGTTGCCTTTGCAAGTCGTTCCAGCACCTCAGGCTTCCTGATCCCGACCTGGGATCTTGCCCAAAAAGGATTGGTTGGGCCGGACAGTTCGCTCACTGATTATTTCTCACAAACCATTTATGGAACTGGTTATGTGTCTGCGGTTGAGAAAGTGCTTAGCGGAGAGGTGGAAGCGGCGGCCGTTAGCGACTATGTGTTTGAAGGGGATAATAAATATCTTTCCAACGAGCAAAAATCCAAACTGCAAATCCTACAGAAACAGGGTCCGGTTCCTGCCCACACGCTTTGTATTCGCGGAAGTATTTCTGAAAATGATCAAAAATTCCTGCAACAGGCTTTACTCGAAATGAACATGGAAAACCCCAAACTACGCGATCGTATTTTCAACGGAGAACTCGTCGTCGTGGATCAGGATGCTCATTTACGAGTGACCAGGGAGGCCCTCGAAGTTCAGAAAACCTTGAGACCCTGATCTCTTTCTCGAGTTTCCCAGTTTCCCAAAAACCCATTCGTACTAATGTCAACCGCTCTTCTTACCACGCAGGAGCTTGGGATCACGATTAATGACCGCCCCATCCTAAAAAGCCTGAATCTTTCCTTCAACCCGGGCACCTTTGTTGCGATCACTGGCCCGTCAGGATCCGGCAAAACCACCCTCCTGCGAACCCTCGCTGGGGAGTTAGAACCCGTAGAGGGCAAGGTGGTCAATTATCTCGATTGCCCCACCCGTCTCGCCATGATCTTCCAGGATCTCAAGTTGGGGGATGGAGCCACCGCCCTCACCAATGTTCTCGGTGGTAGCCTCGGTCGTCATTCCTTTCTTTCCACTCTTTTTCGATTCCCGGCCCAAGAACAGGAGAAGGCACACCGTTTACTTGCTAAGTTTGGCCTTTCCGGAAAATCCAACCAATGGACATCCACACTTTCCAGGGGCGAAAAACAGCGAGTTGCCGCCTGCCGCACTCTCCTCACCCAGCCGCAATTGCTTCTCGCCGACGAACCGGTCTCCAGCCTCGACCCTGCCCTTGCAGAGGAGATTCTTACTAATCTTTCCAATTCTATTTTGAAACAAAACGGCTGCCTTGTCTGTGCCCTACATAATGATGAACAAGTCACCAAATTTGCGGATCTTGTACTACGGCTTGATCCATCAGACCCCAATGGGTGGATGCTTGAAGACCTCAAACCAAAGGAAGTAGGATGAAACCCGAACTTCCGTGGCACAGCCGATTTGATCTCCTCGGGATAACCTTTCTGATCTTTTTGCTGGGAGCCCTTGGGGCCCTGCCTTCCATTGAAGGCTCGGGTCGCGATCTTGATTACTGGGGAAACCTCTCCCGGTTTACATCTCAGTTTTTTCCACCTGACTGGTCGATTCTTAACCGCACGTTGGAAGGGTTATTGGAAACAGTCCAAATTGCTCTGGTTTCCACTCTGCTTTCCATTGTTATTTCAATCGTGCTATCTGTGGGAGCTGCCCGCACTATTGCTCCAGTTTGGCTTCTCTGGCCCACCCGTATGATTCTCAATGTGATTCGTACCATTCCCAGTTTGCTCTGGGCATTATTGGCAGTGGTCATCGTTGGGTCCAATCCACTTGCCGGAGTGATTGCCCTCACTTTCTACAGTGTGGGCTACCTTGCCAAATTTTTCAGCGAAACTTTTGAAGCGGCAGACACCGATGCCCAGCAGGCACTCCGTTCCCTTGGGGCCAGTCCTCTTCAGGCTTTTCAATTTGGGCTTTGGCCCAATGCCCGTCCCATTATCTGGAGCCACTGCCTATGGATGCTCGAGTACAATGTTCGCTCTGCCAGCATTATCGGCTATGTGGGAGCCGGGGGTATTGGATTACACCTTAAACTTTACGCAGAATCCGCAGACAGTTGGAATAAATTCTCATTAGTTCTTCTTTTTATTCTGCTAATTGTGACTGTCTTGGATTTCACCGGAGAAAAAATCCGGAAAAGCATTCGCGATAAATTGGAAGGCCAAAAAATCTAATCGATTTTTAGCCGGTATGATAGTTATTTCTTGAAGACCAGGCCTTCGAGAAAATCTTCCTTTTTCACCAGATTCCCCTTGTCATCAACAAGACTCAGCGTTCCCGAGTAGGGAAAAATCCCGTAGCGTAAATAACGTAAGGATATTCCGCTTTCCTTCACGGTTTTAAATGCCTCTTTCTCTTCCTTGATCGTGCCCTGCCAATCCTCCAATAAAATAAATTTACCGTTCCTATGGGCGGTTCGTTTCCGCTCTTCCCCGTTTTCCATGAAAAAGATCGAATACCCGTCCCGCTGTCCATTCTTGTAGCTCTGCTCGATCCAGCGCTGACCATTTTTGTACCACATAGAAAAAGGACCATCTGGTTTCCCGTCCCGATTATTTCCAAATTTTTCGAGTTGCCCATTCTCATACCAGTGCTGAAAAGGACCATGAAGCAATCCGTTACGAAAATTATAATCTTCCTTTTGCTGACCATCCGGATACCAGGTCTTCATCCTTTCAACCCATCCGTCTTTCACTTCGAAGAGTGTCCGAAAAGCAAAGAATTTATATTTTGCAAAGCCTGTGTAACCAGTGGCATTAGATTCCACTAAAACTGTTCCATTAACATCCCTTCGCAAAATTGGAATATCGAACGCACCCGCTTTTACCTTCCTTTTCTCGACCACTACGGGAGTTTGGGCAACCGGACGACGCTTGAAAATGCTGAAAAAGCCTCCTTTCTTCTTGGGTTTCTTGTTCTCAGGAGGACGATTGGCAACTGGCACATCTTTGGTCACTACTGACCAGTCCGGGATCTCCTGCCAGAACTGAGCGACTTCATCCGATTCATATACAAAATCAGTCCATTTATAAAAACGGACCAAACTCTTCCGCGTTTCAATGGATGCCTCAATCCCATCCAAAATAATTGGACGAGCCGAAGCATTTTCTTCATCTTGTCCAATTGCGGAAATCACAACCATTGCCATGAGGGCAAATAACAATGGGATATTCATAATAGTTATGAAACCAAGTGATCGAATCCGGGTCAAGCTTGGGAATCAAATATTATTTTCGATAAAGGGATTAGTTTTAATAACAAATGTATGAAGTAGATACAATTGCGAAATTGAAGAACACGAATCTGAGCTAGCAAGGCAGATAGAAGTTATTTTACATTTTAATGGATGAAGGATTTCTCAAAGTATAAA
>CACMBV010000048.1 GCA_902612125.1 uncultured Verrucomicrobiota bacterium | reverse complement strand
ACTTGAACTCAACTTCCATCAAGCCACGACTGGGAGTTCTTTCGACTTCAAAATATTTAAAACTCAAATCCGGGAATTTCCTGATAACCGTAAACGGAACTTTTGAGAGAAGAGCGAGGTGCCTTTCCTCCCCTTCCTGTAGCCCGGGCAACCATGCGGAATATTTGAATTGGGTACCCTGAGTCATATTTAGATCTTCCCAAAGTTCATTGAGATATACCCTTTCACCCATTTCCTGAATGGCGAGGACATCCGGGTCCGTCTGAGAGATCACCGATCTTATAATCTGGCGTTCCTTCAGCGGTTTGGGATACTCTTCTCTCCATCTTCCCGAGACCTTTCGGTCCATAACTAAATAATTTTCAACATTGTAAGATGCCACCCTTATTGTTTCGGCCCCAACGAAAGATGGGCCGAAAAAACAACAAATGAAAACAAGAAAAATAAGCGGATTTTTATCCACGCCCACGGATGATGTTAACATTTAATCTTTTATTGCGAGGAACTTCGTGTCTGTCCTTAAACTGCCCGGGATCGGTAGAATTTCGGGCATTGTAGGTATCCTCGGTCATATGAGAAAGATGAATAGCTTGAAAGGGATAAACGCCAGAATATCCTTTGCCCCAACGAAAAACCATTCCACTGGTGCTCGCAGGGGTAATTTTTATTTTGTGCGAGCCAAAAGGTTTACCCATGAATTCAGCCGACTTGATTGGGTTCCAGTCAGCTCCTGAAAATTTCTTCATAATGTCATCCCACTTCGTCATCATGGGAATTTTGGCTCTTTTCGATTCCATGGGATCGATATAAAGAGAACCATCACCCACCAGAGGCTCAATGTCCTGCAATTGCATATTGGTAACATCCGGAATGAAATTAGGGGAATGGAATGCAATGGAAAAAGTGGTGGGAAACTCCTCCTTGCGGTCTTCGTCAATTTCTCCCCAAAAACTTAATCCACGGTGATTGATCTGAATGTTGTACTCAAAGGTAGCATTGTTATCGAACATTCCTTTGATGGTGGTCTCTTCCCGTTCCATCGAAACGGGAGGAGGTTCATCAAAAGAAACAATTCTCCGATGCTTCCATTGTCGGTTTCTTTCGCCTGGATTTAAGTAAAAGACAGGACGGAAATTAATACTTAACGGAACCCGCTGAGCTCTATCTCCCAATCCTTCCTCTGCTTTTTTGGCTTGGTTTTTTAGCCAAAGGTGAACGACATGACCATTACGATGTAAGGCCACATCGTAGACAGCGCTTTCCAAAACGGTGTTGTAGTTTTTCCATTTTCCCTCCGTGTAATGAGAAAGACTTCCTCCTTTGCTATTAGCGATCCTAGGATCCAAAGGCATCAATTGCGCCTTCAATCGGCGAAGTCCTTCCGCCAAAGCCTGAGATTCTGGGTTTAACCGCTCCCACCCAAGCTCGTATGGACGATTTGGATTATTACGCATGAGAAGGGTGACTCCCTCATCTCCAGCATCCACATACATTGCTTCGATTTCAGTCCCCGTCGAACTTATCCATTGGTGATATTTGGAAATGTCGGCTTCCACCAGAGCGGGAACTTTCATCTTCTTACGTTTATTGGCTTCCTGTCCTCGCATTTTATTTCTTATCTGCAAGTCTTTATTAAGCTTTTTGGCAAGAGCCTGGGAATCCTTGGTGAGTCTGGACAGGGGAACCGTGGCCTCGGAGCGACCCTGATTGACCAGTAAATTAATATCTTCCCCCACGATTGAAATGAACTTGGCCTTGATCAGCGATCCGTTGGTAGCCTGCCAATTATGTTCTTCATCCAGAGCCACATCTTCCGTGACTACGGTAGGTTTGGCGGCAACCTTCGGTCGAGGAGGAGCAGGTGCCGGTTTCGGACGAGTGGGTACAGGCTTGGGAGTGGGTTTATTGGCTGATGCCAGTTGATTCGCCAGTTTTTGGGACTGCGGAGATAGACTGGTCATCGGAAGCGGAACCATTTGTCCATTCCATTCAATGGTTACGGTGCCGGCGAAAAGTTTGACAAACCTTGCTTGTAAGGTTCTTCCCTGCACATCTGTCCAGGAGTGCAATTGATTTGGAGCTACCACAGTATCAAAAGGAGAGGACTTCCCATTCATTTGCGAAGCAAGTTGCCGGGCGAGACTCTGGGACTCCGGGGAAAGACTCGCCAAAGGAATGGGAACGATTTGCCCGTTCCATTTGATGGTCACTTTTTCGGTGTCGAGACTGATAAAGGAAGCCTGAAGTGTGCGTCCCTGACTATCGGTCCAGGGATGCAGTTGATCACTCTGGGCAGGTAGTAATCCAAATGAAAAGAAAAAGGATAACAATAAGAGATAGATTTTCATGATGTGGGCTTTGATTAACTGGAAAGATTAAGGATCAGTTTTTTTCCCAAGAAAGGACAACTTTCTCTTTTTTCTGATCCCATGGTTTAAAGACATCAAAAATTTTACCAGGATTCAAGATTCCTTTTGGATCAAGTGCCTTCTTGATGGCGAGCATTGCCTTCCACTCGGCCTGATTAAATTGATCTCGTACAAAAGGTGTTTTGGCAAGACCGACTCCGTGCTCTCCACTGATCGCTCCGCCAAGCTCGATTACTTTTTGCATGAGTTGGTGAAGTGCCCGGACCGCCTCTTCCGTTTCAGAACCGTTTTCCTCATCGTACATAAAATTCACATGCAAGTTTCCATCCCCACAGTGGCCAAAAACACCAATTTTTAATTTGAAAGTTTGCCGCAGGGAATCGACAAATTGAATCAGCTGTATCTGACGGTCCAAAGGCACCACCACATCCTCATTCAGTTTCGTGCTGGCTAATTTTTTCATTGAAGAGGAACCCTGTCTCCTGACGGCCCATAATTTTTCAGCTTCCTCTTCAGTATCCGCCTTCCGGAAGGAAAGGGACTGATCTTTCAACCAATTCTCCACCAATGAAGATTCCTGGACCACGCTTTCCGCAGTCCCATCCAATTCGATTAAGACCATAGGCTTAGGCTCGATTCCAGAAAAAACTTCGAACCCAACATATTTTTGGAGACAATCGATGGTCCATTGATCCATATATTCAATAATCGATGGAAGGACTCCTAATTTGCTGAGTGCAAGGGGTGTATTAAGGGCGGTCTGGTCATCGCAAAAGACCCCGAGAAAAGTAACACGATTCGGAACCGCTAAAATCAGGCGAACGGTAATTTCCGTAACCACTCCAAGGGTTCCCTCGCTCCCGATCCACAAATCCCGCAAGTTATAACCCGTAGCAAATTTACGGGTCGCCCTTCCCCACCTCACAAATTCTCCGGTTGGTAGGTATCCAGCAAGGGAAAGTACATAATCCCGGGTTACCCCATATTTTACGCAACGTAAACCACCCGCGTTACAGGCCACATTACCACCCAGGGTGCAGAAATTTTTCGAGGACGGATCAGGCGGATAAAATAGCCCCTTTTCGGATACTTTTAGCTGTAAATCTCCAACCACCACGCCCGGACCACACCGGGCGAGCATATTAGTCGGATCAATTTCAATGGAAGAAAGGTTGGACAGATCAAGCACCCAGCCACCCGCATGGGGAGTGGCCCCGCCTGTCAAACTAGAACCTGTGCCCCGGCAGGTAACCGGGATGCAAAATTCATTGGCCAGCTTAAGAAGCTTTCCCACTTCATCTGGCTTTTTGACTTGAACCCGTGCCTGTGGGAAACCACTCACTTTAAGTCCATCGTAGGATGAAGCATACAATTCTTGCTCCCCGGTACAGACGGAGTCACCCAGCATTTGCATCAGGGCTTGGAGAGCTTTTTCTCGATTAACCATTCTTTTGCCTTTATAGGTTCTTGAGCCTTGCGACTCAAACCTTTAGATCATCGAATCATCCCGAAAATCAGCCGGCTTTCGTGTCCAGGCTGAGCTTGGATAAATTCCTTGCTTTGAGCATGTTGACCACATCCATTATTTTTTGGTAAGGCAAGGATCGGTCCCCCCGAATGTGGATGGTGGGCTGATCCCCTTCGGTTCCCGCCACTTCATCGAGCTTTGCTTCCAAAGTCCCTTGCGTCACCGCATCTTTTCCCCAGCGGAACTGGCCATTGGCTTCGATGGTTATAAATTGATCGTTGAACATGGGAGGTTCCTGAGCTTGTGAAGTTTTCTGTGAAGGAAGATCAATCCGATTGTATTGTTCAATCACGGGCGTGGTGATCATAAATATAATCAGCAGAGAAAAGGCCAAATCAATCAGGGGCGTGACATTCAACTCGGAAATGACTGCCAGTTTGTTTTGTCTCTTGAAATCCCTAGCCATGGGTCCCGAAATTAGGAGTCCATTTCCAATTCAATGCGGTCGGCCAGGTTACTGGCAAAATTCTCGAGTTTTGTCATCGCCCCCCGGGTCATTCCCAGAAGACCATTGTAGACAAACACGATGGGGATTGCCACACAAAGGGCTGCCACTGTGGTTAACAACGCACCGGACACGCCGGGTGCGAGGTGCTCAATGGTGGCCCCACCGGCATCCATGGTTCCAAACGCATCCATCACTCCCCAGACGGTTCCCAGTAACCCTAAAAAAGGTGCGCCGGAAACGATCGTTGCCAACCAGTACATTTTTGATTCATACCCGTCCCCCATTTCCGCCAATGCCCGACGGATGGCGTTTTCCACATAATTCATTCGTACTCTACCCTGTTTTTTTCCGCGGTGGGCGGCATCCATAGCCCGGGAGCAAATTCTTAGATATGGACTTCCTTCGCCGGCAAAAAGAGCGTCATCATAATCAAAAATCGAGTTAAGGTTGTTAATTCGCTTTTCATCCCGAGCGTTGTTGTGAAGCGCCCGCTTGATCTGCTGAAACTTGGACCACATCAAGGCAATTGCTGTACAATTAAGTAGCACGAGTACAAAAATAACCATTTTACCGGCGAAATTTGAATCCGCGAAATATTCAAAGACTTTTATGGCCGCCAAAGCATCCATACCAACTATTCCCATCATTTATCCTTTCCCAAAGATTACCACTCCCTACCACCATCAGGTTTTCCGGCTTCAAAATCAATCAAATTCATCACCAAATTTTAGAATGCTCAAATCGAATTGAATTGCCCCGGACTCAAAAGGATTCTAGGCATCCTAGGCATGCGAGTTTCAGAAAAAGTTTTTCAGGAAATACAAGCCAAGACCTTTCGTACATCCGGTAAACTAAGCGTGGTTGGTCTCGATGGGTTTGTGGACAAGATCGTCACCCCGGTTGACAAAAGGCATGGGATGGGGGAGCATTTTGATGCAGTTGAGACTATCGCTGACCTGGGTTCAAGAATTTCCGCGGCCGCTGGTAAAAGTGCCAACCTTGAGCTTTTTCCACGATTTGAAAAATTGGGAGGAAACGGACCGATTATGGCCAATGCCCTTCTTTCACTGGGATTGGGAGTTAGGTACATCGGAGCCCTTGGTAAGCCATCGATTCATCCGGAGTTTGAAGAATTTGCCAGGAAAACAGATGCCATCTCCCTGACCCAGCCTGGCATTACCACCGCGATGGAATTTAAGGATGGAAAAATCATGTTAGGGAATATGATGAGCTTGGAGGAGATTGATTACCATCAAATCATCCAGGCCGCCGGGGAAGGTCCATTCCTTGACTTGCTTTCGAAATGCGATCTGGTCTCCATCGTCAACTGGACCATGATTCCCAAGATGACTTCCATTCTGCAACAACTCGCGGATCAGGTGCTACCCAATCTTCCCCCCCGGGATAATCGATCCTTCTTTTTTGATCTGACTGACCCGGCAAAACGTTCCCAGGAAGACATTCTGGAAGTGCTCCAGGTAATCACCCGTTTTCAATCGCATGCGGAAACCACCCTAGGTCTAAATTACAATGAAACCCTCCAAGTCTGCGACACACTCGGGCTTACATCCGGGGATAAGAGCGAAGAATCGCTCAAGAAAATGGCCACCGAAATCCGCAGGAAACTTGAGATTGCCTGCGTTGTAACCCATCCGGTTGATTCCGCCGCCTGTGCAACCAAAGATGGAGCCTGGTGGTCGGAAGGTCCCTTCTGCGATAACCCCCAAATTACCACGGGCGCGGGAGATCACTTCAATGCCGGTTTTTGTGCCGCAAATCTGAGTGGGTTTTCCCCACTCACCAGCCTGGCTCTCGCCACTTGCACTTCCGGCCACTATGTGCGGACAGCCCAGAGTCCCACCACCAACCAAGTCATTGAACTTCTCAAACAACAGGACAATCCAACTTAACTATGAGTCATGAACCCGGTATTTTAATTTCCTTTGAAGGATCTGAAGGGTGTGGAAAATCCACCCAAATTCGTCGATTGGCTGATCGTTTGGAAGAGATTGACCACCGAGATGTCGTGGTGACCCGTGAACCCGGGGGCACGGTCATAGGCGAGGATATCAGACATCTACTGATGCATGCAGACTCCTCCAAAAATATATTTCCGGAAACTGAACTTCTGCTCTTTGCGGCAAGCCGGGCACAATTAGTGAGGGAGACGATCTACCCAGCAGTGCAGGAAGGAAAGATTGTTCTCTGCGACCGATTTCTGGATTCCACAACCGTTTATCAGGGAGTTGCCCGCCAAATTGCTGATGATCCGGTCACTCAGATTAATGCATTTGCGGTGGGGGATGTGGTCCCTGACCTGACCGTTGTCTTGGATGTCCCTGCAGAGGTAGGTTTGGAACGAATCAAGCACCGGGTATCAGACATGCCTGACCGCATGGAGCAGGAAAATGTTGAGTTTTACGGAAAAGTCCGGGAGGGCTATCTTCATCTGGCCAATAGCTTGCCGGAACGCTTCTTCGTGGTGGATGGTCTGGGCGAACCTGACGATATCGAAATTTTGATCTGGAATGAGATTCATTCCAGGTTTTTTTCCGAGGACTAAGGATTTTTCAAAAAAGTGAATTCTATTGCCCAGGACCGGCTTGAATCACTGTCTCAACGATACCAAACGGGTGGTCTACATCATGGTCTATTGTTTCGGGGAGACAGTCTATTATT
>CACMBV010000047.1 GCA_902612125.1 uncultured Verrucomicrobiota bacterium | reverse complement strand
TTGAATCGGGATCAATAAAAAATTCTAGCAGATTTGGCCTTGTCATGCTCCAATTGTTTAGGATTGGTGCCCAAGAAAGGGAGTCTTGCAGAATGGACTCCGAGATAATTTTTTTGATTTTAAGTGAAAGTACAAAAAAGGAATCAGGCGGAATCTGTTTTGCATGGAAAGGAACAGACCTGACGGTTAGGGGCGAAAGGCAAATCAAAAAGAAAAATGCCGAGTACAGTAGAGAAGTGAAATGACGAAATATCACAAGTTTCAGATTAGTTTTGGGTGTGTGGAGGTCAAATTATCTTTCCACTTACCCATGAAAAGCGTAAGGATTTATAAGATATGTTTACGGGAATTGTTGAAGGCGTTGGCAAAGTGGAGTCTTTGGTGGAAAGAGAGGAATCATGGTGTTTGACCCTTTCCTTACCTTTTGAGCAGAGTAATGGACTTGAAGCGGGGGCCAGTCTGGCGGTCAATGGTTGCTGCCTGACTTTTCGTGAGCAGGGTGGAAGGTTTGGAGAATTTGATCTACTGGATGAAACTCTTAACAGGACTAACCTTGGCAGGCTGAAATCCGGAGATTTTGTCAATCTTGAGCGATCAGTTCCGGCAACCGGACGCATGGGAGGTCATTTTGTGACCGGGCATATCGACGGGGTGGGGGAGGTTAAGATCTTTGAGGAAAGAGGCAAAAATTTATATTTTCGGGTGTCTTTACCGCAACAATATTCAAGATATCTTGTAGATAAAGGATGTGTCGCGGTGGATGGCTGCTCACTAACAGTTTGCGAGGTGGAGCAGGACTCTTTTGCGATTTGGTTAATACCCCACACAATTGAAAAAACCAATCTCAAGCAGAGAAGAAAGGGGGATAGGATTAACCTCGAATTTGACATTCTGGCAAAATATGTGGAAAATTTTTCAGGTCCTATCGTGGACAACAAAGGATGATGAATCTAACCATCGCCACACAAGCAGTCTTGGAAGAATTGTCAAGGATGCGTTCCGAGGGTGTAGACCGGATATTTGTTCAGAACCATACGCTCAAAGAATTGGAAAGCTTGTTAAGTGCAAATTCTGAAATTGAAAATAACTATGCTCCTGAAGATGGACTTACTCAGTCTAGTGGGAGCACCCAGAAAAGTGATTACCTTGCTGTAGAAGAACCAAAACCGAAGGATGTCAAATCTCCTGCGAAGATTAAAAATGTAGCACCCGCTCTTCCTTCTCCACCCAGTTTTGAAATACCTGAAGGTAATAAAGAGAAAAAATGGGAGTGGTTGCGTCAAAAAGTGTTAGAGTGCGAGACCTGTAATGGTCAACTTAATCCCTCGGGGAAGGTCGTTTTTGGAGAGGGGAATCTGGACGCGGAACTTTTTCTTTGTGGAGAAGCTCCCGGTGCGGAGGAAGAAATTGCGGGATCGCCTTTTGTTGGACCCGCCGGCGAGTTGCTGATGAAGATACTCAACGCGATGGGTTTAAACCGAGAAAAAGTTTATCTTGGAAATATTTTGAACTGGAGACCCAGGCACGAACGGGCTTATGGGAATCGTCCACCCACCCGTGAAGAAATGGAATTTTGTCTGCCATACTTAAGGGCCCAGCTTGAGATCGTTCAGCCAAAAGTAGTCTTAGCTCTCGGAAAGACCGCCACCGACGGATTGATTGGACACGACCCTAAGAGAAGGCTAAACCAAATGAGGGGAACTTGGCATGAAGTCTCGGATCTTCCGATGATGGTCACCTATCATCCGTCCTACCTGCTTCATAATCCAAGTAGGACCAGCAAAAGAAAAGTATGGGAAGATTGCATAATGGTGATGGAAAAACTGCGAATGCCTGTATCGGATAAACAGAAGGCTTTTTTTCTTTAAAAAACCATGGGAGAAATCTGTTTGTTGGTGTTGGCGGGTAAGCCACCTTCAGCCGAACTTATCACATGGAGAATGGAGGAAGCGGATTATTCGGTGGCGGTGGATGGAGGATTTCTCTCTTTCAGGGAAGCGGGTTTATTACCGGATGTCCTGATTGGAGATTTGGATTCCCTCTCGGATGAAGGGACCTTCGAAAGTGAGTTTCCTGAGTTGGAAATTGTGCACTTGCATGAGCAGGACACCACTGATTTTGAAAAAGCTTTAGCTTGGATTAGTGAGAACACTGGGAGTAGGCGTGTGAACATTCTGGGCGGCTTGGGAAAGCGAACTGACCATTTGATTACCAATCTTATGATTGCGTCCGTAGCTGACAAATCTTTGGAAATTACCTTTGATGATGATCATGAATGGATTCGAAGGATAACCCCACAATGTCCGCTTGTTTTGCGCGGGAGAAAAGGAGCCGACCTGAGTATTATCCCACTATGCCAGTCAACTGGAGTGGGTACTAAAGGACTGCAATGGGAACTGGATTGTGAGACTATTGGAGGTTCAAGGATCGTTGGCCAAAGTAATAAGTGCAAAGCAGATAAAGTTGAGATTCAATGTGCGACTGGAAGCTTTTTTGTTATACTCGAAAAAAACTACTCTCTTCAACGAGAGTCCCCCCAACCATCTCTATAGTCGGGGTTTCTGAAAGAAAAATAAAAAAAAAGTGATTAGCTTTTGTATTGTGGAAGGTGTCCTTTTTCGAAAGCTTCCTTAAAGTATGCGTCTGGATCCCGTTTCCAACGCCTTTGAGCACTGGATGACCAGAAGTAGATGGTTTTTCCCTTGTACTCAATAGTCTTGGAATTTGGGTTGATGAAGCGTTCGGGATAAATGGGACAGACTCTTTGATCAAGTAGTTTAATCTTATCCACTCCAAGTTCTTTCATCTCTGCTTCGGTGAACTTTTCTGCGAGTGCAGGGACTGCCTTGATGTAATAGGCGGCAGCTCCGTCAAATGCTTTGACGCATGAACCGCAACAAAAGTATATCTTTTTACCCGTACTTTCGGAAAATTCTTCTGGATCAACTTCATCACCTAGCATGATGGCACACTCTTCTGCAGAAGCGGAAAAATTAAAAAGTAATAAAAAAAGGAATGAGGATAAGATTATTTTCATATAATACCTTATGTCTTGAAAATGAAATTTTTTCAAGATTATCATATTATTTTTTCCAAAAAACATTTTGATCTAATAGCTTTGGAATTATTAAATTTGAAACGAAGTATTTCAGTCAAAAGCTCAAAACTAGATGAATCCGTCGGATCAAAAAAAATACCAAAAGTGCCTTGAAGATGCCTTATTTGAGGTTGAAAATTATCTGAAATCGAGTGCTGATGCCGCCGCTGCAGTCGAACCGGATAAAGGACTCGGACGTTTGTCACGCATGGAGGCGATGCAGGATCAACAACTGGTTATGGAAATGAGAAGACGAAAAAAACGACAGCTTGCCGAGATCAAGGCCGCGATTTCCAGGCTTGAAATGGGGAGTTACGGAACTTGTATTTTTTGTACAAAGGAAATTTCTGCGGAAAGACTGGAAGTCTCTCCGGAAACTCAAACTTGCATAAGCTGTGGCTAAGGATTATCCAATTATTTGCCCTCGAAATTTTCCCTGAATGCCTTGAATTTTTTTCGATGTTTATGGCTGATCTGACTGGCTCGGGCTCGCCAATTCTTAAAACTGGAAGCTTTTAAATTTTTTCTCATTATCCGAATTACATCTGATTCTTTTTTGCCGGTCATTTTATAAATTTCTTCGAAGGTGATTCGGTCTGCCCAGGCTGCCCAGATAATCCAGTCTTCCGTGCCTTTGCTGGGCATGGGCTTACAGGACTTCGTGACAGGAAAGTTACCTTGCTTTTTGGACATCTAGACAGTGGCTAGGGTTTTCATGTCAATCACGAAGCGATATTTAACATCGCTTTTGACGAGTCTTTCGAATGCATCCTGAATTTGATCCATGCGGATGACTTCCACATCGGAGATTATGTTGTGCTCACCGCAAAAATTAAGCATTTCCTGTGTTTGTTGGATACCACCAATCAAGGATCCCGCAAGTTTTTTCCTACCAAACATTAATTGAGCCGCGTTTACCTGATTTAGGGGTTCAATCGCACCTACCACACACATGGTACCATCCACTTTCAGCAGATCAAGGTATGGATCAACTTTGTGATCAACAGGTATGGTATTGAGGATAAAATCAAACTCACCTGCCTCTTTGCTCATCGCGGAAGCATCCGTCGAGATGAGAATTTCATCAGCACCCAGTGACTTGGCATCCTTTCCTTTATCGGGTGTGGTTGTGATCATGACCGTGTGAGCCCCCATGGCATGAGCAAACTTTACGCCCATATGACCTAGACCCCCCAAGCCAACCACGCCAACTTTCATGCCTGCGTTTACAGACCAATGCTGAAGGGGGGAATAAGTGGTTATGCCGGCACATAAAAGAGGAGCCGTTCCGGTAATTTCAAGGTTTTCGGGCATTTTAAGAACGAATGACTGGTCGGCGACAATCCGCTGGGAATAACCACCAAAAGTTAGCCCCCCCGGATCTTCAATCGGTGAATTATAGGTGGCGGTAAAGCCCTTCAGGCAATACTGCTCATTGCCGTCCAGACACGATTGGCAGTCGCCGCAGGAATTAACCATGCATCCAATGGCTGCCAGATCCCCAACTTGGAATCTGGAAACATCCGTGCCTACTTCGGTAATTCTGCCCACAATTTCATGGCCTGGAACTACCGGGTATTCGGTTATACCCCAGTCGTTATTAACAAAATGGAGGTCCGTATGACAGACTCCACAATAATCAATTTCAATCAAAACATCGGAGCTACTAGGTTCACGCCTCTCGATCATAAAAGGTTGTAAATTTCCTTTGGCAGTCTTGGCCGCGTAGCTTCCAGTTTTCAACAAATAAATTAATGCCGGCTTATTCTGAAAATACAAGCCATGGTTGGCTCTATCCTTGGGCTCAGCCTACTTTTTGACCTGTTTTACAATTGTTTCAGTTTCCGATACGACCACACTTCCGAGACTTGGTGAATCAGGGCGTAAATCAACGAGTTCCAAAATATAAGTGTAGGTTTTAAAAATCACCCTTGGCTGATATTCACGATTTTCATAGATTTTTTGGGTCAACACATAATCCGGAAGGTTGGTGCCAGAACGGCCTTGTTGAGACTTAGCAAAACGGATGTAATCATTCAGGCTGCTCCCCGAATTGCTACCTGCAATCTGGGCCAAACCGGATTGGGTAATCACATTTCGCAGACGGTTAATTCTTAATGCCTCCGGGAATTCAACTGAAATCTGTGCAGTCATTGGACCGATTGCGAGCTTGGGCGGTTGCAGGTCTTGCGAATTTGCGAGGGTGGACTGCATCAGCTTGGGGAACATTTTTGAGGACATTTCATCAAGATCCCGAATTGTTAAATCTCGGTATTCTGTAACCTGAGATGAGTCGACACGCATGGTCTTGCCACTTTGGCAAGCGGAGGAAAGAAAAATGGAGAGAATGATGAGAGTAGCGAAAGATTTTTTTTTCATGAACCGTGTGCTGATGTTTAGGAATTAGGTACCTTTAAGTACGAGACGGAAATCAACGGCGTTTCCCCTTGGATCAACTGCCTGTAGGGTCTGCATTTCTTTCCCATTGATGGTTGCATTCGACCAGACGGGAGAGTTTTCGACCGAACCGTCCTCGGATACCCAGTCAAACCTGTAGAGAAAAATACTTGGTTTGGATGATTGATTCTGGACTTCGACTTTTGCATGCAGTTTTCCACTGATTTGGTTTTTCAAACTGTTAATTACTACAATATTTTTGGTTTTGTTATCACCACCGGCTATCCGGCTTACGGAAGCATCCTCCTTGCTTTCATAAGTTGTAGTAGGGTTTTTATTGTAAGTTGCACAACCCGCGAAGGCGAAAATAGCCAAGTTTAGCAATAGTTTTTCAAATTTCATAAATAAAGGGAAATGCCAGGATAATGAAATTGTCAATGGTGCGAGGCAAAAATCTTAAGATTTTGCAGGTAATTATAATCGGCAAGACCCTGAGCGAATCCGAAAGAACTTAGGATTTTGATTGGGTTCCCCCTGCGAATCGACTTAAGGTATACGATGTTGGTTTGGATGTTGGGATTGACTCCAATGGAAGTCTCAGCAGTAGATCCCGCCCGGACTGAAAGTTTGCCGTCGGAAGGAGTCGGGATTTTCTGAACCAAAATCTGTTTGGGCAGAGAGTACCAGGATCTGTCATCTGCCTGCGTGAATGCTTCAGCCGCGGCAACTTTTGCAACGGTCGTAAAAATATAAACCCCGATGTTTTCCTGTTGTTCGTCCTTGGTCGCTTGTTCAATGGCAACCTGAGAGGCAAGGGCAAGAACGGTTTGAATGAGGGCTTTGGCAATTTCTCCGGGTAGTTTCGCCTTGAATTCTGCTGAAACAACCGAATCCATATCGGTAAGAACTTCCATTTTTTTTGAAATCGAGCCAGCCAATAGAGTGAATGAAGGATCATAGTCATCGCGGTAATTCAATTGGGGGAGGGAAAAAGGGACATAAAGCACTCCACCGGGTGGCGTACCATCGTAGAATAAAGTGAGCGGAATGCGGTATTTCCTTTCAATTCGGTAAGGGGCGGATCCAGTTTCCATAAAAACATAGGTCGTGGAATTCGAATCAGTACTTGAAATCTTTTCTTCATGCTCAAGAAAGGTGGCTTTCTCGCCAATTGTTCTGGTCAGGTTTTCTTTCGTGGTTCCGAAGTCAAACTGCTCCCCTCCGCGATTAGTCAGGACAAGCCTAAGATAATCACCCATCGGGTTGTAAAATTCCCGATACTTGCTTGCGACTTCCTGCTTAACCAATTCATTCTGATCAATTTCTCCAGATTCCAGAAATTCTCCATATTTTAATTCATTTTTTTCTCTGGCTTTCGATTCGATGTCGATAATTCTCTTTCGATTTATTTCCTCTGCCTCCTGTCGCTTGAATTTTAATTCAGTTAGGGTTGCCTGAGCCCTTGAATTGTTTTTGACCTCCAGTGCGCGAAGTGTTCGATAAATTTCAAGCATGGTACGGTCATGGAAATGGCCGACATATTCGCCGATCCCTTGGGAACTGGGATCAATCAATCCTCCACCGAAATTTTCATCCGCAATGGACTTGGCTCTTTCAATATGTCGATCAGTCAGTTCATTCGCCTGATTGGCCCGCGAGGTCGTGATCATCTCCAAATTCCAGAGCAATTCCTCGTCATGACCTGTCGTTATCGATTGGCCCGCTTTTTCAAGATGGGAAAGTGCTAAAACCTCATCGCCCATATCCCACGAATTTCGGAAATTCTGGGTGCTGGAATGATAGGAATTACAGGAACTAAAAAAGAGAAGTCCAGAAACAAAAAAAAAATGAAATGGCAAAGAGAAATAGTAATAAAGTTTACTTTTCACTTATTCTTGCAATGGGAAGTTTGTCTGATTCTACATTCGTATTTATGCCAAAATCTTCAATGATTTGACAGGTCGCAACATCTGCCTGGGTGCTTATCACTTTGATTATACCAATTTTTGTAAAGGTGGTGCCTTTCATTTCTTTTTTGGTTACAGGATGAATAATTTTTTT
>CACMBV010000046.1 GCA_902612125.1 uncultured Verrucomicrobiota bacterium | reverse complement strand
CTCGGCATAAGGATTATCTTCCTTGTCTGGAGGGACTGCAGGTGCAGGAACATCACTTGTCTCTTTTACCTTGAAATAATCAGGCACTGAAAGATAAGGAGCAGGAGGAACCTCGGGTTTGAAGTCTGGAGGTTGGGGTAACGAATTGGGGGTGGTTGGCACCACAAAGTTGGTTGGTTTTAACTCGGAGGAAGAAAGCAGCTTGGCAATCTCTTTTTCGTGGGCGGCCGACTTTAATTTAAGTGCAGAAATCTGATCCGAAAACGCAAAAGTTTCTATCTCCGGTTGTTGCCCGGTGACAAAAATGATTGGGAAAATGAACTTTAGGCATGACAGGTGAATGAATTTCATTGAATACCTATAGCTTCTAATTTTTTCCGAAAAAGAAAAGGACGAAATAAAAATAAAAAAGCGCCGGGCGGTAGATTGGCGGGAACCGCCCGGCGCGGGTGTGGTGGATGGGAAATAAAGTTGTTAACAATGTAGTGAATTACTACTCAATGCAATATAAATTTTCGTTAGTCCTAATGAACAAATTATTGGCGACTATTGCAATGGAAGACCGGGTGTTATCATCATATGTTCCGCCCATTTCTGCTTGGTTAAGAATTTTACCATCTTCCGATGAAACCACGAGTACCATACCATTGTGATTCATGAAATAGATCTTGCCATCGCCAGCCGTGGGGGAACCCCTCCATTTGTATTTCCCTGGAAGTGTAAGACTCCAAATCGGTTTTCCCGTCTCTGGATTGACTCGTGACAAGGATTTGCGCAGATCACTCAAAACGAAGAAATCTCCCCTGTAAAAAAGTGGAGTCGGGACATCAGAGGTCAGGACTGAATCCTCGGAAGTTTCCCACCGCAGGCCATCGGGACCTGAATTGCTTCCTTGCTGATCTAATTTAATCGCAAAGATTGGGGCTTTCTTGGGCGCACAAACCAAGGCAACTCCATTTCCAATTACAGGAGAAGGGACCAGTCTCCACCACTGTTGCCTGTGACCGGGATTCCAGGTCCCCCAACGCCAAAGTTCTTTCCCTGTCGTAGAATCGTGCGAGGAAAGCACATCACCACCGGCAACTAAGAGTTCTCCGTTGTGAGGAATAATGGTTCCAAAAGACTCAAGGGATTCCTTTTTCGCAGCTGAAGGCCTATAATGTTGCCAAATGGTCTTACCGTTCTTTGGATCGATACAGAGAAGAAAAGATTGTGCATTCTCCTCACCTCGGCCATGAACAGGTTCATCTCTTTGTAGTATGGGGATGTATAATTTGTTTGTAAAAAAAGTCGGAGATGCCGAGAAGGTCCATTGGAAGCAAAAATCCCCATAATCTTGCTGAAGATTTCGTCTCCATTGCTCTTTACCTACAAAATCATAGGCAACTAAATCACCATTACCAAAAAAGAAGTATACCAAACCGAGTCCAACAACCGGTGAAGGACTTGCGTAATTGGAACGGTCATGAAGCATGTAGTCAAATCCGTCAGCCTGACCCGGACGATAACCACTTCCAGCGTTCCTCGACCACATTAATTTGCCGGTATTGGCATCGAAACACATGGCAAGTAATTCTCCCCTGCCCTTTTTGCTGGAATCTTTTGATACTGAGATCGATGGTATAAAAACGCGACCCCTGGAGACAATTGGGGTTGCTGCCGATACACCGGGTAACTTCGTTTCCCACTTCACTCCCTGCGATCGATCAAAAACCTCGGGCAATGCACCACTACTGTCACTGGTGCCATTGTAATGGGGCCCACGCCAATTATCCCATGATTCCCCAGAAAGAATGGGCAACCATAGCAAAAGGACGGCAAGGACCCGCTGGTTAAGTTTAAAGGATGCAATATTTCTAAGAGTCATGGATTAGTAGTAGGACTTAAATTTCTTTCGATCGAGAATATATCGATTAAAAACAAAAAAAATGTAATTAAGATAAACTGAACTTTTTCTAATTTCATCCAACCGCGAAACACCAATAGGTCATGATCTTTTCTCTATCTCATCCTCAAGTTGCTTATCTTCAACCCACTCAATCAATTCTTTCATTCTTACACTATGATCAAAAGATTCTTTTTGATTGAGGTTAAATTCTTCTTCAAAATCTTTTTCTATTTCCGCCAAAAGTTTTTCATTTTCACTCCTCCGGAATTTTTTTTTATACGCTATCGTAAAGATGATGGTTACAAAAAAAAGAATGCTTAGAAATATCAACTCCATTACCTCAGGGGAAGGGAACGAAGGTAATTTCAGATGAGGAGATTTTAAGGGCGGTATTTGTCTTTCGTTGAATTTGTTTAATCACATCTAATAAGGTAACATTGCGGATTGATATGGAAAGTTTAGGCATCGATTGAAGATCTAGGCCGGGTTCCAAGCGGATAATCTCATCTTTCTTTTGCCCTACTTTAACATTCGATGAGAAATGAAAGGATAGTTCCTTTATTATTTGATCTAATAAAACATTATCATAATTTACATCTTTCATTTCAAGTAACATGCATTGACTTAGGGGTAGTGCAAAAACTCTTGTTGCAATTACCCCTGCAATTCTATCTAAGCCCGCTGAGAGTGCTTTTGTCTCTTCCACTACTCCTTTTCCCTGGATGGGGATAAATTCATTTATTTTAAATTGAGATTGAAGAATGCTACGGTGAAAAATGTCAATAACAGCAACTACATGAACCATATCCCGGTCAAACTTCTCAAATTGAAGAATCGAGATGGAAATCTCATAAGTCGAAGCACCCTTTGCCCTGCTCGGGTAGGAAGAATAAGATAGGGTTCCAAATTTTGTAGATAGATTAAGCCCAACGATCCGGGAAATCCCTTCTCTCAAAGGCTCGCCCCAGCGGTGACTTTCTTCATAGGTAATGGTAGAAGCATGGTGTCGACGAGTCAAACGATTATCATCCAAGTAGGGGGGAATACTGACCTCCCTGACATAGAACGAAAGCCCGGGCACATGAAGGCTCTCATTTTCATCTTCACTAAGGCTAGTCAGTAAATGGTAATTAGGTTCCACATGGTTCGATTCGGGAATAATGCAACCCGTGAAGATAGAAAAAATAAACAATTGCACTGTAAGGAAAATTTTCATTACTCTTTTGTATTCGAGGGTTTTCCTATCAAAAAGGCCTGTGGATTACGTTCAAGTAAGTCAGCAAGTCGTTTGAGTGACTTAGAGGTAAGACTCAGATCACGCAATGTATCAAAAAATTGAAAGCGAAGTTCGGAATCCGGTTGCATCATCAAATTAAGTGTCCTCGATAAATTTGATATATCCTTCATCATGACATTTGCCTGAGTTGTAGCTTCAGTCATTTCTGGTCCGAGGGCAGAGTAATTTTGCGAAAAAAGATTAAGGAAATCACGCAAAACTAAGTTTGACTCGGCAAATTCAGACTGTATGGAGGTGAAGTCAAGTTCATCAAGTCGAGACACAGCAGCTTCTAACAATCGGCTCACCTGTTTGCTCATTTTTTCGAAATTAATTTTCTCCGTCAGCTCCGCAAAGATTGAGTCTTTGGTTCTTAATTCAGGATATCCATATAGTTGGTTCATTTCCGTTTGTACTTTTCCACTTTGTCCGTTGTCCGTGGTTAGATTGATATACAAAATGCCGGTAACAAAACTTTCCTGAATCAACTGCCCAACCAAAGTCCTCAAAATATTTTTTTTGAATTTCCCGTCAGAATCAAAAATTTTGTTACCGGTATCGACCTTATTCCTGCGAACGAGTTTTCGGTTGATTTCAACCAGTACAGGGACGGGGGCATCCTCGATTGCATCTCCAAGAAAAAAACGCTCTACACGCCCAATCCTGACTCCATTCAGAGTGACCTTTCCTCCTTCGTAGAGACCGTACATATTTTCATGAAAGACCAAAACAAATCTTTCGTTTTGATTGCGTAAAGACGAAAACCCACCAGTAAAAACAGTAAAGCCAACAAGAACGATGATCGCACCTACCGTGAATGCACCGACCAGAAATCTGTTACTGTTCTTTTTCAAAATAGAATAAAATCATGGGGGTAATTCTGAAAACAATCAATGCCCTTCTCAATTGGTTGATGATTCATTGCGAGTTAAAAAGTCAACCACTTCTTCATGGATACTTTTATCCAAAAGGGATCGGGGAGTCCCTCGATCAAGAAGGGTTTTCAATTTGGCATCTAGAAATATAGCATCATCCGCAATATTAAAAATGCTTGCCAGTTCATGACTAATTACCACAAATGTCATACCAAGACTTTCCTTAAGTTCAGTAATCAAGTCATCCAATCTTTTTGAGGTTATCGGATCCAACCCCGCAGACGGTTCATCAAAGAACAATATTCTTGGATCCAAGGCCAAGGCTCGGGCTAGTCCCGCCCTTTTTTTCATCCCGCCGCTCAATTGGGACGGGTAAAAATTTTCGAAGCCAGAAAGACCAACCAAACTTAATTTGTAATGGACCAGTTCCTCGATCTCCTTGTCGGCCAAATCAGTGTGCAAACTCAAAGGAAGGGCCACATTCTCATGAATCGTCATTGAACTCCAGAGAGCCCCACCTTGAAAAAGAACGCCGAATTCTTTCGCTATTTTATTGCCATGGGAGTTATCCACCCAGAGCATTTTCCCGTTAATACAAATCTCTCCCTGTATTGGTTCTAACAAACCTATCATTGATTTTAATAAAGTACTCTTTCCGCAACCACTCCCTCCCATGACGACCAAACAATGTCCCTGTTCTACTTCAAAAGAGACATTTTTGAGCACAAGATGCTTCCCGTAAGCCAACTGTAAATTTTTGACGGTGATGATCGGGTTGGATTCTACGGAATTCATAATCACCTGAGCTCCAAGTAACTGAATATCATTTCAAAAAGAGCATCCGCCACAATGATACATGTTATCGAAACGACAACCGCGGATGTTACGGACTTACCCAAAGCAGCCGAATCAGGTCCTGAATTCATTCCTTTATAGCATCCCACCAGTCCGATAATTAGTCCAAACACCAAACTTTTAGTTACACCTGAATAAATCTCCCACATATGGGTTAATGCAGATTGTGTTTGCTCTAGATAATGGACCGTAGAAAAGTTCATCACCAAAGTGCCAACGGTAAGCCCGCCAAGGATGCCTACAATATCGGCGTACAGAGTCAAGAGCGGGGTCATCAAAAAAAGTGCCAATGTTCTAGGTAGAACCAAGAAAGATATTGGAGATATCCCAAAGGTCCTCAATGAGTCAATTTCCTCATTTAGTTTCATATTTCCAAGTTCGGCGGCGAAGGATGCCCCCGTTCTCCCTGCCATGATTATGCCTACCATCAGTGCCCCCATCTCCCTGACCATGGCTAGGCTCACAAGGTCAGCCACATAGATTTTAGCGTTAAATTTCTCCAATTGAACACTGCCAACAAAAGCCAAAGTCAATCCAGTAAGAAAACTAATCAGGGTAACAATCGGAAGGGCCGACGCACCACACTTTCGAGCACTTTCTACCAAATCACCCAATCGCATAACCGATTTCCCTGATACAAGCTCCGTGCACGCAATGATTACCGCCCCTATAAATTCAATTGGCCTGGCAAAATAATTTGGTAAATCTGCAGTAAAATTATCAAAATTTTCGGCTAAACCCTCATGCTCATTTTTATCCTTGGTTGTTTTTCGTTCTTTGCTAATTTCAAGGAGTTTTGGTAACCCATCGGGAAGATAACCAAGAGTCGCTCTTTTTTTGTTTAATTCAAATTCACCCATTACATTGCGAATAAAAATCACCAGGGAAGAGTCCCAAATAACATCCTCGGTACACGAAATGTGGAAGATTTCGATATCTCTTGCTTGCTTGATTAAAGATTGCCACTTTCGGAGTACTTGTTGTCTTTCCGGGCAGGACAGCAACCATCGACCAGAGAGGGTAATAAACAGTTCCCCGCGCTCATGCTTCCATTCCAAACCTGGAATCGACATGGCAGTTTTTTCAACACCGTCGTTATGAGATTTATTTTCCATACGGTCCAATCTTCTATAATACAATTATGCCAATTCGAGCAATACTGTTTGACCTTGACGGCACTTTAATTGATCAATTTCAGGCCATTCATAGAGCTTTTGCTTTGACTCTAGAGACGATGGGCTTCCCGGAGCCAAGTTTTGATGAGGTAAAAAGAGCTGTGGGGGGAGCATCTGAGTCCACCATGGAAAAACTGATAGGCTCAGAGCGGGCACAAGAAGCCGTGCAAATCCTAAGACCAATCTTTGAAAGTGAAATGCTTACTGGACTCAACCTATTACCTGGTGCAAAGGAAATGCTACAATGGTGTGAAACCAAACAAATCAAGACTGCCGTTCTTACCAATAAGTATGGACCCCATGCCAGAGTAGCATGTGAACATCTGGGGCTTAGCAAATATCTTGAATTCATTCTTGGCGCGAACGACACTGCGTGGAAAAAACCTGATGCAAATCTCACCAATTACGCGTTGGATAAAATCAAATCCAGCCCTCTTGAGACTCTTTATGTAGGGGACTCTGTATACGATTACGAAACGGCCCATAATGTATCCATGAAAAGCTTCCTAGTTTCCACCGGTACCCATTCAGCCATAGAACTTTCCAAATTAAACCAGAAACTAGAAGTTAAGCCCAACTTGAATTCCCTGAGGCCGTTAATTGAAAACTTACTATAAATAAAGATAATTCGCACAAAACGAAGATGGTTGACAAAAAAATGTTGATTTTATTATAAACAATATCCCTAAATTTATACCAATATGGTTTATTCAAATTCCCCTATTCCATCCGTTGAGACATACAGAGCGGAGGCTCTTACTAATTTTAACTCTGACCTATCCCAGGGCATAGCTTCACTACCGAAACGAATCATGGTATTGGGTAGTTCCGATATAATAGCCCTAGAAAATATATCGCACCTCAGGGATTTTAAGATTTTTCAATATGAAAACCCTCACTTCGTCATCAGATCAGGGATTTACCAAGACTTTTCCCTGATCGCCACTTCCGATAATTTGGCAGAATCTAGTTTTTTTGATTTAAGAAATCTTTTTGTTAAAAGAATCGAAAACCCCATTTTATTTCTAAAAATTGAGGATCTTCTGGAAATGGATTCTTCGACCTTTCATTCTAATTTGGAAGAATTTGCCCTTGAAATGAAGATTTTTCGAACTGTCAAAAATACTTTGAGGAAAGATGAAATGAGTGCCGACTTCATTTATCAGAATCAACTCAATTTCAGAAAGTCATTGGAAGCGGATCTTTTTGATTTCCTAAGAAATTCAGTATCCAAACAAAAAATAAAACCTGAAGATACACTAAAAAGAGCAATTCAAATAATTCGTTCGACTGGTAAGTAATTCTTTCTCCAAAAAAACATTTCCACCTGCAGTGCCTGCAAAGGAGGCAACTTTTTTTTCCTTTCGAGATAAATTACTACTTGGAATCATTTTTCTTAGCGTAGTCATCCCTTCAATCGGGGGCTATTATCTTGTTGGAGTGGCCACAAGTACAATCAAGGACATAATTTTCACCAAATCAGTTGCTTTCACTTCAACCCTCGCGAGACAAATCAAACCTGCCCTTGAGTTTGATGACAGTCAAACGGCAAAGGAAATTTCGAACGCCAATGTCCAGAATCAATTCATTCGCCTCGTGAGAGTTTGGAAATTTGATATTTTAGCACCTGAAAAACAACCCACACTTTTTACTGAAAGTTATGCTTCGAATGAGGATAAAAAATACCCGATCTCGTTCCCCGAGGGAAATTATAAAAATCAAGAAAATTGGCTCACTTCAGACTTGGTTATTCAGAGAGTAATTTATTCCCAAAAACATAAAATCGGGGTTATTCAGGTAGTGAGATCCCTAAATGAGTTAAAAAAAATCCAAGGTGATTTTCAAAGGCTTGCTGTCACCATATGGCTGGTTTTACTCTTACTGGCTTTTACAGCAGCATTATGGTTGGAGAAGAGTTTAACCAAACCATTGCGCGAACTCGTACTTGTTGCAGAGAAAATTTCGTCAAGAGATGATCTTTTAATAAGAGCCAAAAAAATCAGTAATGATGAATTTGGTAAACTAACCTCCATGTTTAATAAAATGCTCGATTCTATTCGTGAGACCAATCAAAGACTTGTAGCCAGCAATCTTGAAATGGAATCACGGGTAAAAGAAAGAACAAATGACATTAAATCAGCGAATGATAAATTAAAAAAAGAAATTAAAAAGAGGATTGTCAAAAACCAACAACTCATACTTTTACAAAATCAGTTGGGCAAACAGGAGAAATTTGCCAGCGTGGGACAAGTATCGTCTAATATTGCCCATGAATTACGTAATCCAATGGCTGCCATAAGAAATTCAGTTTACTTTCTAAGGAATAACCCTTTAGAATTGGGCAAATCAACTCAACATCTCGATATTATTGACCAACAACTCTCTGAGAGTGATAAGGTCATAAAGAAGTTGCTAGAACTTACTAAAGGAAAACCACTCGACCTTACTCCTGTTAAAATAAAGAAACTTTGCTTAGAAGCTTTGACCTTTTTGGATTCAGAAGAAAACACCGAAATAAGGTTTCAGTTTGATCCTCCGAAACTAAATGTCATCGCAGACAAGATAATTTTCAGACAGATTCTACTCAACCTTTTCCTAAACTCAATACAGGCTAAGCAGCCTGATGAAAAATTGATTATAAATATTCTTGTCAGAAAAAAGGGGGATTTCAACGAAATAGAAATTTCTGATAATGGAACCGGCATACCT
>CACMBV010000045.1 GCA_902612125.1 uncultured Verrucomicrobiota bacterium | reverse complement strand
ATCGACCACCCGATCAAACTTTCTAGCCGGGCAGGCCTATGGTTCCAAAACCGTGCATGTGGCCCTGCTCGATCAGAGCGGCAACCTGCATAACCTCCCGGTCACCCAGTCCCGATCCTTCACCTACCAGTCTCCCGGAGGCGGATATCAAAGCCCGGGTAGCGGGTACCAAACCCCCACCGGTGCATGGACCATAAACCCCGCAGTTTATCCAAACAACATGTCCATGACAGTGTTAGTTTCGATCGATGGCGGAGTTAAAGCATCCGGTTCATTGGCCGCGTTTTCCGGAGCGGAAATTAGGGGTTTGCAATCAACCCTGACTTTTCCATCTTTCGGGCCCCACAACGGACAGGGTCTGTTTGAGATAATGGTCTATGGGGACAGCCATTCCATGCCCCTGCAATTCAAATGGTCGCCTGACGGAACCGAAGCAAATTCTATCTCTCTTTCGAAAGTTGGAGGAGGAAATATTTCATTTATCAACAATGACAACCTTGGAAATTTAATAAGTCCGGTTTCCATGACCGGGTCTTCGTCTCCCGGCAGCGGATACCAATCCCCAGGTTCCGGTTATCAAACCCCGGCTGGCGGGTATCAGTCGCCGGGTGGTGGGTACCAAACCCCAAGCTCAGGTTATCAAACCCCTGGCAGTGGGTATCAGTCTCCTGGCAGCGGATACCAAACTCCGGGTGGTGGGTACCAGAGCCCGGGCAGTGGATATCAATCAGGGGGAGGGAACTATCAATCGCCTAGCGGAAATTCAAATCAGCCTGCCACGCCAGTCGTTTTGAAGCCCATTGTGGAAACCCTTAGCTTTTCTCTAAACCAGAAACAAATTACGCTGGATGGAAAATCGAGCCAATCTGGTTCTCAAAGTACATTCGTTACAGTTGGATTTCTTTTATCATCTTATTCAAAACTTGATCCACTTGATCCCACCACGGTTAAGATTACAAGTATTCTGCAAGCGGATGGGAAATTTTCTTCAAATTATTCTTTACCTGAAGGAGATACATTCTACTTCAAGGCATTTGCTGAGAATATTGCGGGTATCATGTATGGAAAAACCCTGAGGATTGTTTTTGAATCAGAAACGGATCCAAACAAAATGAATGCTCGGGAACTTGCCTTGTATATTCTTAAGTCCGACTCCGTGAAGATGGCCGATGGTTGGATTCAAAATGTTTGGTTTGGCAAGTTCAGGGAGTTTGATCAAGGATGGATTTATCACCTGGACCATGGATGGATGTTTTTATCATCTGATTATGGGGATGGAATTTGGGCATGGTCCCCGTTTCGCGGATGGTGTTGGTCAACCAAAGAAATTTATCCGTTTTTTTATCAAAATAATCTTGGTGATTGGATCTACTATGTGACAAAAATAAACGGAAATGCGTATTATTATAATTACTCCACCAGTTCTCTTGAATCCAATACTCCCTAATCAAAATTCTTGGGACCCGAATGCTGGGTAAATATTGACCGATTGCATTGAGTTCTAAACCATACATTCGAAATTCAGGGAAAGGAGTACTAACATAGCCTCAAGACCGATTGCCCCCAATGGGGGATATTTTGACCGTATTTTATTTTTCTTTTTCGGAGTCCTGTTCCTTATTCCTCCTCTTTTTTTTATAGAATTAAAACAGGATGAATGGGTGGAAGGGTTTATTCCCATCCGGATGGTCAATGCTGAACTAAAATTCTGTGTATTCATCATTGCTGCATCAATCATCGTGGGAATTATTTGGATTCGGGTACATCTTGCCGCCCGAGTCATTGCAATAGGTAAATCAATCTCCATTTTCGGAATTATTTTTCTAAGCAGTGTCTTTATTTCCACCCTATTTGCCCATAATTTTGAAAGGGCCTTGGTATCGAGTTTTACTTGGCATGTGCTTCCAGTTTTTCTTGGCTTTAGTTTACTTCAACTGAAATGGACCACTGGCAGATTGCATGGATTCATTTCCCTTTTATTGCTGGGTGGGTTGCTTTCATGCCTGGTCGTGATGGATCAACACTATCTTTGGACAGACTGGAGCCACCGGCTGCCCCGTACGGGTTATGGCGGATTAATCTACAATCAAAATTTCGCCGCCGAATACCATGCTCCCCTATTACCCATCGCTCTCAGTCTTGTATTTCTGGTAAAGTCTAAGCTGCTGAGGTTCACTTTCTTGGGTAGCTTACTTTTTGTTTTTATGCCCGCTCTTTCCCTGTCACTAGCACGAGGTGCTTGGGTTGGACTTATGGGAGGCAGTTTCATAACCGGATGTTTATTTATTCTTTTACTCTTAAAAAGTGGCCAAACTATAACTGCTGGAAGCAGAAAAAAATTACTGGGAATATCTTTTTCCTTTATCTTACTTGCGATAACTTTGCCTATCTATCTTCTGAGCTCAGGTTTATGGAAAAAGGACTCCTTTTCAAAAAAAAGTTCGGTAACTCAAATTCAATCATCCGAGGAGGCAAAAGAGTTAAAAAGTATTACTACTATTAGCCATGCATCAGGTGGAAGTGGCAGAAGAATTGTTCTATGGAAGGATGCCCTGGAAGCAGTGATGTCAAAATACTTTCTTTTGGGTAGAGGAACGGATCATTACGAATTACACTTCCATGAATCTGCCAAACGATCTGACCAAACTACCGGAAGTATGCTCGTTAGGTTTACTCATAATGATTTTCTGCAGATCTTGTATGAAAATGGGATTGTGGGATTAATCGGATTTCTTGGTCTATGGGTAGCCATATTGCGGGAAGGATTGAAAAGAGCACTGGCGCATGCATCTGAAAAAAACCTGTCAAATGTAACCTTAATTCTAGGGTTAGTTGCCTCCTGCCTGACTTTTTTTATCGAGAGCTTTTTCGAATTCCCTACCCGATCACCTTGTGCCATGATTGTCGGGTGGACTAGCCTGGGTTTATTACTTGTTTTAAGCCGTCAAAGGTCCGGTAATCTAAAACCACCAGAAACAATAATGATTGGCCCCAAATGTAATCTCTTCATTGGAGCTTTCGCTCTTGGGATCATTCCATTTGGTTGGTTACTTTCCAAAAATCTTTTTTGGACAAATATTTATCATTTTCAAGGTAGAATAGCCGGAGATTATGGCCAGAAAGATCAAAGTTTACGATTCCATAGAAAGTCCATTGAGTATGCTCCCTGGGAACACCACTCTCGGAAATATGAATGCTACTATTTGCTATCGCATAAAAAGCAGTTTCCAGAGGCACTGGAGGCGATCAATCAAACTCTGGCAATGCATCCGGGATGTTTGGTTGCGTATCAAAATAAAATTGCGATATCAGTAAATGAATTCAAGGACTATGATATGGCAAAAGAAGCGTATTTTGATATGAAAAGAGTTGCTCCTTATCATCCGTTCACCAAGCAGGAAGGTCAAAAACTCTCTCAATTGAAGCCGTGAATGTTTATTGCCTACAATTTGATTCAGAATGGAACGAGAAGGAGGGCAATTTTGAATCAGTCTCTTCAATGCTAAACGAACATTCGATAGAGGAAAAATCGCTTATTGTTCTTCCAGAGATGTTTGCCACGGGATTTTCCTTGAATCCAGGTTTAACCACCTTAAATGAACCGGGAAAAACCGAGCTTTTCTTGTCAAAATTAGCATTGGAAAAAAAGTCTTGGGTCATTGGCGGTATGTGTCAGCCAAGTAAAGTTAAGGATATGGCTTATAACACAGCCGTGACTTTCAATCCCCTTGGAGAAAAAATTTCTCTGTATAAGAAAATCCACCTCATACCGGTCTTGAATGAAACAAAATATCATCTCCCCGGAAAATCAATTGAATCCATTACGATAGATGCTTTTCAGGTTACCCCGGCAATCTGCTATGACCTTCGTTTTCCTGAGCTTTTTAGGTTGGGAGTCAAAGCGGGTGCAACCTTATTTGTTGTTTTGGGATGTTGGCCCAAAAGCCGTATCGAACATTGGGTAACTCTTTTGAAGGCTCGAGCAATTGAAAACCAAGCATACCTTGTTGGGGTTAATCGAATAGGTAAGGACCAGGAGATGGAATATGGTGGGAAATCCATGATTATCTGCCCTAAAGGAGAAATTTTAGCCGGAGATAATGAAGATCATGGTGTGATCGAAGCAACAATCAATCAAACTTATGTTCGAAAATGGAGAAATGCATTTCCGGCTGTTATGGGATTAAGTAACGGGGAAAACTAAACCCTATCTTAGCTTATCGTTGGCCCACAAAGATTTTGGCAAGTTTATTTTGGCAAGGATTCGATCCAACTTATCCAACTCATCAGTAGTGAAAGTTGTCTGCTCGACGCTTTTCACATTGTCCTTAATTTGGGATAAATTACTCGCTCCAATCAGAGCACTGGTAATTCGATGATCCCGCAAAACCCAAGACAATGCCATTTGGGCAAGCGTTTGTCCCCGACTCGAAGCATGATCATTCAGCTCCTTAATGACTCGCAAGTTTTGTTCGGAAACCTCATTTTTTCTCAAAGGCGATTTCTCTAAACTTGCCCGGGAACCATTCGGGATGCCATTCAAGTATTTATCAGTAAGGAGACCTTGAAATAGAGGGCAAAATGCAATAATTCCCAAACCATTCACTTCGCAGACATCAATCAACGACTTTTCAATCCAGCGGTTTAGCATTGAATAATTGGGCTGGTGAATTGCAAGGGGGGCGTATCCATGTTGCTTGCATATTTTCACAGATTGAGCCGTTGCTTCGGGAAGATAGCTACTAATCCCAGTGTAGAGTGCCTTCCCTTGCTGAACCGCGGTATCAAGAGCTCCCAAAGTCTCATCCAGGGGGGTGTCCGGATCAAAACGATGGGAATAAAATAAATCGAAATATTCGACACCCATCCGTTTCAACGACTGGTCTAGGCTGGCCAATATATACTTCCTGGATCCCCATTCACCATAGGGTCCTGGCCACATATCATACCCAGCTTTGCTGGTTATGAGTATTTCGTCCCGTGGTAGATGCTTTAGAATTTTTCCTGTATTTATTTCCGCAGAGCCGTAAGGAGGGCCATAATTATTGGCTAAATCAAAGTGGGTAATACCTAAGTCAAACGAACCGAAAATCATCTCTTGCTGAAGATCAGATGGTTGATCACCTCCGAAATTATACCAACACCCAAGGGTAATTTCTGGAAGTTTCAGGCCCCAACGCCCGCATTTGCGATAGGGCATCCTGCCGTTATATCTTCCAGAGTCAGGCTGGTATGCGGGAATGGATAGATCTGTTTTTTCCAAGACGCTTTAAACGCAAGAAGGGATTATTCCGATTCAACTTTTTCAGACTCATCCATCAGTTCTTCAAGTGAATCACTTTTCTCTTTCGGCCGGGAGCCTAGATACTCGTGAACACTCAGGTCACCCACAAAGGAAAGTCCGTCTCTTCGCTCTACCACATGGTATCTTTCCACGTACTTTTGGACTACATGAATTTTTGCGTCCAGTGGCTGTACAATAAGCAACTGTAGGTGAAATTCCTTAAAAAGATCTAACAGGTATTGGGAAAATTCATCGTCCGTTTTACTGAACATTTCATCCACGGCAACCAGGCGGAATGTCTCCGTCTGCTTACCCCCCACATCAATCCCATATTGGTATGCAATGGCTGTGGCTAAAATGGTGGATGCTAAACGGTTCTTCTCACCTCCGGATTTTCCGGCTGCACCTGTATAGCTTTGTCGAAGTCCATCCCCGTCTTTGTAAAACTCATCAGCCCTGAACTTGAACCAATTCCGAACATCAATAACTCGTTCCGTCCAGTTCATATCCGCTTCCAAATCGCCTAGGAATTGTTCAACGCGATGATAGCGCTCTCTTCTTCTTTCATCATCATCATCTGATTCAAGATCGGCTTCCAATGCATGCCTTCGCAATTTTTTAAAACGGCGAACGCCATCGTCTCCGGCATCTTCGAACTTTAACTGAATGTATGTTTCTTCTTTTCGGTCAAAGGTGACTCGGGCCAGATGATCATTCAGCTCATTAATTCTTTTCCTGATACGATCGCGGTGAGATTCAAGGGACTCACTGAAACCGGATACTTCTTCCGGTACCTGCACTCTCAGGAGTTCCTCAAACCGTCCCTTGTTTTTGGCTAAATCCTCCTCCTCGATTTGTATTCTCACTTCATCAAACATCTCATAGGTGGAATCCTGATAGCCATCCTCCAAGTCCAGCGTCAACTCATCCCGAAATGCCTGGTTGCGGCCGTCTGCAATAAAACGTTGCATCGCTGCCACATTCTTATCGCGTAGTTTATCAAGCCCGGTTTCGAGCTTAGAAATCCTTGCTTCCAACTTATGGGTCGAGTCCCTGGATGCTTGCTCTATATCATCGGGTTCCTCGGGTGCTTTTCCAAAACTGTCCTCAATTTCCTTAAACAGATTTGCCAACTCCTCCTCTCTGTTTTCCAATTCTTCCTCCGACAATTCTTTATTCAATTCCCGCGATTTGAAAATCTCTTGTTTACACTGTTTCAAAAGAGATTTGAGGGCGGTTAACCGGAAGTCGTTTCTTTCAGCTCTTGCTTCCACTCCCCCAATTCGTTGCAGGATTTCATCCCTCTTTTTCTGGGCATCTGTAAGGGCTTCTCTCATTTCAGAATGATCATCCTTGAGTTTTTTGAGCACATCCGATCCACCCACAATGACTCGCTCTTCCTCCTCCAATTCAGCAATCCTTGACGACAAGCCAAGTCCGTCGATGTCTGAAAACTCATTTGCACAAGCCTGTATCTGTGCACCCGACCTCAGCCGAGCACGCAGAGCCTGTCGCTCTGACTCTGCCTCACGAATCGCACGCCCTGCCCGATCGAGTTCCTCTCTCCATTTTGAGAGGGCATCATCTAAGGTTTTTTGTTTTGGACTCACATCCCATCCCGTTACCCAATTGGAAGCATCTTCAAGAAAAAAAGTATCATCTTTCTCAAGAATGATTCCATTCGTTTTAACCAAGCCTTCCATAGTAACGGCATTTTTCTGTTGTTCGTAGTCGTCGTTACGAATCTCGAAGCATAAATGGGGGAACTTGTCATAAAGGTAGGCCCGCAACCATTTTAAGCGTCCATCCTCCAGCTCTGTTCGAAAGGTAAGTTTAGCAATGGCCGAATCGACATTAAACTTGGTTTCCCTGCCGGAAGACTGAGGATATACCACGGATATTTTTTCACCAAAATGATTTTCTTCCAGGAAAGCTTCAGCTTTGCCGGTTAGCTTGGAGGGTACAACTATTGAAAGTGCAACAGACCTTATTAAACGCTCAATTGGACCAACCCATTTGATTTCATCCGGTACAACCTGAATTATTTCACCGATGAATGGAAGTTCCGCCACATCACGGTCCAGGGCTTCAGCCAATGATTTGCGCAGACGGGATAAATCGACAGGCACATTCGTATTGGAGACCAAAAGATAATCTCGCTCCTCCTCTAAATTTTCGACGCGTTCATTCGCCCTGCGAAGTTGATAAGAAATTTCTGGGATTTTCTCATCCAGGTCGGAGATATTTCCTTCAATTCTGGGTAGATGGGCATCCAAATCTCTGTGCAGAGATAAGAAATCGTCCTCCGATTTAACCAATAATCCTTTCCCCCATGAGCTCAGATGCCGTTCGAAAGTGGCTGATCTTTTAGTCACCAATTCTCGCTTGTCCCGAAGTCTATCCAGTTCAGCACCCACTTGCTCTAGGCGGCGATTCTCATCACTATCGGAAAGGGCTCTTTCTAAGTGTGTCAGTTTATCACGAAGGCGCTCCACTTCGACTCTGGCCGTTTTAAGACGGGCTCTCTCGGCTTCCTCCTGATGTTTCAGTTCATCAACCCATTCCTGCCGGCGCTCCAATTCAACCTGTGCATAGTACGGCTCAACCGCATGACGTAACTTGTCCACTCGCTCCCGCTCGTTCCGTCTCTCCGCGTAAGCCGTGTGGGTTTGTCTAATTTCATCAAGCTGGATTATCTGGTGAGAAGCGGTTTCAATCCTACGGTGAGTGCTGCGTAAATCATCAAAGCGTTCCTGCAAGGCCAGTAATTTCTCTCTGGAACCACCGTCATCCAACATATGCTCTCGGATAAACTGGGTAAGGTCTTTCACATCCTTGATGCAGACTGCCTGATTAAAAATGGCCATGGGTGACCTCGTTCCCAAATCGGCATCCATAAATAGCAAGGATTCAAATTTTTTGTGATAAGCAGTAAATGAATCAAAAGTGACAAAATTTCTCTCCTTGATAATTCTTCTCAGATTATCAATATCGCTGAGTTCATTAAAATCCTCATCGACACTCAGTTTTCTTTTCTCAACGATGTAGACTTTTTCAATTTTTCCGTTTGGCAAACACCAGAGGATCTGAGCCACGCTGACATCGGATTTATAGGCTTCGTTGAAAAAATTGGCCAAAAGGACGGTGTAGGATTCCCCCGGTTTGCGGAGGGTCTCTTTCCTTCCCTGCCCCGTCGTGACATCGTGAATTTCAGAATAGGCTCCGAGAACATAGTCCCTTTCATTTCTCTCACGACTACCCACCTGACTGGAAGCCACATTATAGTTCCGCACACGATTAGGCACCAGAAGGGTTAAAAGGGCGTCGACGATGGTTGACTTGCCGGATCCATTTCGGCCGGTAATCATCGATGTCCTGCCGTCGGGATTCATGGTATAGACCCGGTTGTGAAAGGTCCCCCAATTCAACACCGACAGTCCGTGCAAACGATAACCTGCTGTGGATTTGTCCGGTGAAAACTCCAGCTCAAGTTGTGAATCAAACATCTTCTTCCTCCATGATATCATCTAAATCTGGGGCCCTTCTTTTTATCTGGTCTTTGACTTCAGCAAGTTTTTCAGGTGGTAACTTGGCTTTAATAATTCTTTCCACGCGGAATAGACCGCCATCCTTGTCTCGAACTTTTTTTAGAATTCCCCACTCTTCGAACTTCGAGATCATGCCTGAAATTTGGCGGTGAATTTTCTTTTCATCATGCATTTCAGGATAGTAGGGAAGCATCACTTCGTGTAAATCCATGGCAGACCGGTATAAGTGGTCACCCTCTTCCTGTTCCTGTTCAAAACGCATTAATGCTTCACGCAATATGACCATAAAAATTGTTTGATGAAAAGTAAGTCTCGTGCGTCGCAGAACTCTAGGCAAGGGGGCTGTTTCCGTATCCTCCCATTCCTCAATATGATGATCTGTTTCTTCCGACTGTCGGATGAATGCATATCCTGCTGAATCATCACGAGCCACTTCAAGCCCCATGTCCAGAAAATGATTTTTAATCCGCTCCCATTCAGCCCCGAGGCGACCCCACAAATCAAGGTCTTCCTGGTAAATGGGTCCGTTGAGGAGACGCACAATAACATGTCGGTGAGTAATAGCAGGGTTCATAGGCTGTCTTTTTGAAAGATTAACTGTTCGACTTCAACAAATC
>CACMBV010000044.1 GCA_902612125.1 uncultured Verrucomicrobiota bacterium | reverse complement strand
CCGAGTTCCCGCTTTTTGTGGAACTTTACCCCGCATTCGAATAGTCAACCATCCAGCCTCTTTATCCCCGAGACCTTGATTTGCCAGTTGAATGACGATATCCTCCCTTGTCAGTACCCAGCTTCCAAACTTTGGGCCAACATCCGGGTTGCCAGCCCTGACAAATCCGCTCATGGATAGCCCATAATGAGGAGAATCCAAAAGGTTGGCTTTGCCGTACAGGAGCACTTTGGTCAAAAGACCATTTTTAGAGGCTGTAAAACTAGTCCAATTCTTCCGGGGGACATAACTAAAACTGGTGGTATGTTGTTCTTTGAAAAATTCTTGGGAATGATCAAGTTCCTCGACACGCACCTTGGGGAAATCCAATTCAATGATAGGATCCTTCTTTGAAACCTGAGCTTCCATAGATGCAATTTGCGAATCATCCGCCTCTATCCCGGAAGGTTTTTCTTCAGGCAATGGATCTTCTCCACATCCACTCAGGATGAGTATTAAAACACTGAGAATGTAGGAGGCTGAATCTTTCAAGATGGGCAAAATATCAAATATTCATGCAATCAAGGGAAATGCTTTCATGCAAGACTTTAAGATTTGGCTCGTTTTAATTACATGCTGTGGCAAAGGAACCAAATGGATACCTTGGCTTTTTGGCTTCCGTTGCAGTTGCTTTTCCTCCCGAATCTGCTCGGGAAGGTCTCGCAAAGACGATCGAAGGATCATTGCCTGAAAAAATTCGAGGGTTGTTCCGTCATCATTCTTTCCCTTTCAGCAAGTGATACTTTTAAATTTCGAACTCTTGGATTTATTAATAAAAAGCTGAATTCCAAAAGAAGACATGAATATGATATTCTCTTCTCAGGAAAGCTCGCCATTATTAGGCATACGATTGGTGATTCTCAAAATTAATTAGCAACCGCTTGACCATCTAGTTTTCCTTGCATATTTTGAGAGCTTAAGACTTCTGCATCGTTCGAGAAGTTTCATTGGTTCTTTTCCTTACTCCACTCATTAGGGGAATCTATCGACAGGCGTTTGCAGTCAGGCCGTAAATCGGAAGACTAAGGGCGTTGCGAGGGTACCCACCTGGACCATTAGAGGTCACAGAACCGGTGAGCCCGATGTACGGCGAAAGTGGAAGTCTTTTCTTACATGATCATTAAATCTATTGAGCCACATCTTCTCAGTTGTCCTCTACCTGAACCCGCGATCTATCCTTTTCAGGGAGGGCGGCGTACCATTTACAAACGAGATGCGATGGTTGTTCGGATCGAGACTGACGATGGCATCAAAGGATACGCCCCCGGTCCTGCCTCAATGGATGTTGTTCACCAGATTGAAAAAGAAATAGCTCCCCAACTTACAAATCAGAAAATAATGGACCCTTCCCATTTTGTAGACGATCAGGTCGATAAACTCGGGGATTCTATCTGGTCAGCGGCTGGTGCAGTGGAAGTGGCCCTGTTTGATCTTTGGGGCAAGGCCAATCAATGTTCAGTGACGGATTTTTTTGGTGGGCGGAAACAGGAGACTCTTGCCTGCTACGGGAGTGCGGGGATGTATCAGTCTCCTGAGAAATATGCGGAGGAAGCGGCGGCCGTGTGTGAACTTGGGTTTGAAGCCTACAAGTTTCGACCGGCACTCGGACCCGCTGAAGATCTTCGGACCGTTGAATTGATGCGGGAAGCGGTGGGTCCTGAGGTGGGACTTTGTCTGGATGCCCATACCTGGTGGAAGATGGGGGATGATTCCTATTCGCCTGGCATTGTTGAATTGCTCGCAGAAGCCATCGCCATGCATGAAGTCACCTGGTTGGAAGAGCCCTTGACTGTAGAGAATAGGGATGGTTATGCCCGGTTGAAAGCAATCAGTTATATCGATATTGCCGCGGGCAAGCATGAACAAGATTTACTCGGCTTTCGTACTTTACTGGGAAGAGACTGTGTAGATATTGTACAGGCGGATGTTTCCCATCACGGTGGGCTTTCTGGGCTATCCAAAATTATTGATCTTTGCGAACGGCGTTACGCCACTTTTGCCTTCCATAACTGGGGAACGGCTTTGGAAACCGTCGTGGATGGATTGATTGGTTCCTGTTTTGCACGGGAAACAGCCAGATGGTTGGAGTATCCACAGTACGCTCATCGGGATGAGCGGGTAATGTATCCTTTTCCGCTTTCGGATGAATTGGTTCCGGAAGCTCCTGTTCCTGTAAAGGGAGAATTATCCTTACCTGATGGATACGGATTAGGCGTGGAAATTAATGAGAAAGTTTTCGAGAAATATCCCTTCCAAAAAGGTCCTTGGAGTAATTTCGAGATCGAGTCCCCTAAATCGACGCAATACCAAGGTGGTGATCATGCCCGAACCCGGGCTAAGGATTTTGAAATTTCATAATTTATGTAATTGATTGATTTTGGTTTAGTTTAATCAATTTGAATCCCTCTTAATGAAACACCAAGTTTTCTGGCCGCAGCAAATACTTCCGCTTTGTTCAAAAGTAGAACGGAACCAGCTTCGAATGCTGCATTATCAACCCCTGAATCTTTCATCGATTTCAAAGTTTTAAGGCCAAAGACGGGAACATCGAAGCGGGTATCCTGCTTCGGTTTTCCAAGTTTCACAAAGAGGCAATTTTTGGCCCCAAATTTTCCGGCTCTTTCGAGCATGGCATTGGTTCCTTCAAAGGCTTCCACCGCCAGGACGGTACCTTGGCTAACCACTACGCCCTGACCGACATCCAAGCGGGCGTTTTCACGGGCGATCTCAATGCCGTGAGCCAGATGTTCCTGATTAATCTTTTCCTTCCCTTTGACCATAACTCCTTCTTCTGCCAGGTCTTCATCCATAAAGACCCGGGCATCGAGTAGATGGACACCTATTTTTTCGATCTCATCTCCAATCGCTCCGAAGATGGTCTCAGCGTTTTTGCGATCGAGTCCGGCAAGCATACGGATGGCCTTGAGGTCGGGGTGCAGTCCTTTAAAGAGTTTTCCTGGAGTGACCTGTCCTACCATTACCGCATATCCGGCCTGAAATTTTTCCAGTTCCTTGAGCAGTTTTCCGACCTGACCGACTTTGACCGCAGAGCGTTGATTTTCTGGAAAGGAGTTAATTAATTCAGTTGAGGTTTCACCGCCCAATTCAATCAGTCGAATGGGTATACCTGCTTTTCGAGCTCTCTCGGCTAGTAATTGGGGATAGATCCCCTGACCGGCGATGAGGGTCAGCGGACGGCTCGGATCAAAATCATCAGGTAGGAAACGAGACATGGTATTGGAGAGCTATCCTTTTGCAGCCAAGTTCACCAGTTTGCCGGGCACATAGATCTCTTTGACGATTTCCTTCCCTTCAAGAAAGGTTTGCACCTTGGTATCTGCCTTGGCGGCTGAAATAACGGAGTCTTTATCAACATCTTTGGGGAATTGTCCTTCACCACGAAGTTTTCCGTTAACCTGAAACACAATCGTTATCTCATCTGAGACTAACAATTCTTTCCGTGCTTGCGGCCATGGCTCGAAGATTATTGATGGCTTCCCTCCAAGGCTTTCCCACAATTCCTCGGCGAGGTGGGGAGCGAAAGGTGCGAGTAATTGGAGCAGGGTTTTGATGGTATCCAATGAGAAACTGTCAACCTTCTGTAATTGATTAACAAGAATCATCATTTGGGAAATTGCCACATTGAGCCGGAGGTCTTCGATTGCCTCACTAACTTTAAGAATCGTCTCATGTAAGACTTTGAGGGTCTCCTTGTTGCTTTCCTGATCCTGCAAATGCTTATCAGTCTGCAAACATTCACGGTGGACCTTCTTCAAAAAGCGGTGAACGCCTTCGATGCCTTTTTCACTCCACGGCTTGACTGCTTCCAGGGGACCGAGGAACATTTCGAAGAGGCGAAGGGAATCGGCACCATAGGCATCAATGACCACATCAGGATTGACCACATTACCGACACTCTTGGACATTTTGTTTCCATCCTCACCCAGGATCAGTCCTTGATGGAACAGTTTCTTGAAAGGTTCCGGATTGGCGAGTACTCTTTCGTCATAAAGAAACCTGTGCCAGAAACGGGCATAAAGCAGGTGAAGCACCGCATGCTCGGCTCCACCAATGTAGAAGTCGGGCCCTCCCCAATAGGTTTCCTTGGCCGGGTCAACCAGACGCTCTCCATTTTTTGGATCCAGATATCTTAAGTGATACCAACAGGAGCCCGCCCATTGCGGCATGGTGTTGGTCTCGCGGGTGGCGGGTACCCAGCGGTCACCAGTGGGCTTGGGTTCGGTACGGGGGAGAGACTCGCCCGTTTGTAAATTGTACCATATCTCTAACCAATCAGGGATGGTGGCAAGGGGACTTTCCCCGGTACCTGCAGGTTGGTAGTTTTCCACCTTGGGGAGTTGGAGAGGCAATTCAGCAGCGGGTAGGGGCAGGGCATAGAGGGTGGTTCCGTCCTGATCAGAGGTGACGGGCTCAGTTGGTAGAAGGTTCCGAAGGATGCCTTCGGTGGCTTTTGCCTTTTCAAAATCCTCCAAGGAAACCCAGACCAAGGGGATCGGTTCGCCCCAATATCGCTGCCGGGAGAAAATCCAGTCCCTGAGCTTGTAGTTAATCGCTCCTCTACCCGAACCCTTTGTTTCGAGATCGAAAATGATTTTGGCTTTGCAGGCAGTGGCTTCCATCCCATTGTATTTGCCTGAGTTAACCATAAGACCTGGCCCTGAGTAGGGCAGTTTACTTTTTTCCTCATTACGATCCGGGTGGGCAATGACCCGACGGATCTCGATCTGGTATTTTTCTGCAAATTCATAATCGCGTTCATCGTGTGCGGGCACCGCCATAATCGCCCCGGTTCCGTAGCTGATCAAAACATAGTCGGCGACCCATACGGGTACTTTTTCTCCGTTGACCGGATTGAGGCAGTAACTACCGGTAAATACCCCCGATTTGTCTTTGGCCAGATCGGTACGGTCAAGGTCGCTCTTTTTGGCGGCGGCATCCACATAGACTTTAACTTCATCCTTCTTCTCTGCGACAGTCAGCTGATTGAGAAGGGGATGTTCCGGAGCCACCACCATATAAGTGGCCCCGAACAAGGTGTCGGGGCGAGTGGTGTAGACCTCCAGTTCTTCATCCAATCCAGCAATTTCGAATTGGACTTGAGCCCCTTCCGATCTTCCAATCCATGCTTTCTGTTGCCGCTTGGTGGAGTCAGGCCAATCCAATTCATCCAGTCCTTCCAATAGTTTCTCAGCATAGGCAGTGATCCGTAAAACCACTTGGCGAAGGTTGCGTCTCTCAACTGGATGATTACCAACTTCGGATTTCCCATCAACCACTTCTTCATTGGCAAGGACAGCTTTAAGGTTTGGGCACCACCAGACCGGTTTTTCATCCACATAAGCAAGACCCCGTTGAAAGAGTTTAAGGAAGATCCACTGAGTCCATTGGTAATAACCTGGGTCGGTGGTGTTTATCTCGCGATCCCAGTCGATTGCAAACCCGATACTCTTGATCTGGCGGCGAAAATTATCGACATTTGCCTTAGTGGTGACGGAAGGATGCGTGCCTGTCTTGATGGCATACTGCTCCGCCGGGAGCCCAAATGCATCCCACCCCATGGGATGAAGCACATTGTATCCGCATGCTTTTTTATAGCGTGCCAATATATCCGATGCGACATAACCTTCCGGATGTCCGATGTGTAACCCCGCACCCGAAGGGTAGGGGAACATATCCAAAGCATAATATTTTGGCTTGTCCGAGTCATCGTCCGCTCTGAAAATTTTTTCTCGTTCCCAGAATTCCTGCCATTTTTTCTCAATGGAGGTAAAGTCATAATTCTTTTGGTTTTCAGCCATGATTGTAATATTTTTAAAATGGCGGTTTAGGGTGCAGTTGGCAAAAGCAAAGCCGAAAATTTACCTTCTGCCCAATGATATGAAGACGCCCTTTTAAGACTTCTTATGATTTTGATCTTCAATCATTTTCTTAATGACTGACATTTCTTTGGATAAATCTTCGACCTTAATATGCAAGTCATGAAGACCATCCCGAACGGCTTCCGGGCTTTCTTTTCTTCGGTCCATTTCCTTTTGCATAGCCATTTCTTTATTAGATTCATCCATGCTGTTCATGATTACACCGATGACTAAGTTTAGCACGATCATTGTTCCGATGAGGACAAAGCTTACGAAAAAGACTGCAGCCCCAAGAGGAGAAGCGGAGGGAATAGGGGACCATTTAGAAACGTCTTCTTTCGAGTAGCCATAGTTATCTGAACCGTACATGTTGATATACATCACATCCGTCCAATCTTCCAGGGTGACTACACGGAAAAGAGTCAGGATTGAGCATTGTAAATTACGAAAATGAATGGGGTCATTATCGCCATAGAAAAATACCGCAAGGGTCCCATATACATAAAAAAGTAAAAATAAAAGGATGCTCACATAAAACATCGAAGGGAGGCTTTTAAGCAGGCAAGTGACCAAAAGCTGTAATTTGGGGATGGCCGTTACCAATCTCAATACCCTAAGGATCCTCGCCAACCGAAGAACGGGTAAAAATTCTCCACCCAGATCCAAAATGGGTTCGAGTAAACAGGCGACCACAATCAGGAAATCAAATACATTCCATGGATTTTTGAAATAATTTTGAGGCTTCTTTCCTTCCGCAAGTATTTTGATTACAGCTTCCAGGAGAAAAACAAGGAGAATTAATCCATCAAAAATCGAAAGTAGAAGGCGATGCCTCAGGGCAAAATCTTTGTAAGTCTGGGCTCCTACCACTAATGCCGCAAGCAGGATGGTCAGGATGATAAATCTTTTAAAAAGATTATGTTCCGCGATTTTTGAAAATTGATTACTCACGACAAATGCAGGGTAGTGGTGGTTCCATTATTGTTTAGTCAATTTGTCGTGATCGTCTTTTGTAAGACGAATGCTATCCATGCAAGGTTTTTCTTCTTTCCTTCAATTTCCGATAGGCATGGGGAGAAATTTGCTTTCGCTAAGACTTCATGGTCAAGAAGCTCATCATCCCTAATATTTATATTTTCCACGATGCAATTTAGGTGCTGAACTTAATTTCAGCATGGTTCCACAGTAGGCAACTCAATTATTTTTGGTTGTCTATTCTAATGTGAGTACAGCAAAGGAAATAAAAGAATCGTATTTATGATTCTAACTTTTCGGTCTTGAGATATGTCATTTCCGCGGGATGGTAGCATGAAGCTACGAAATGAAATGAAAGATGATCAACATCACGAATAAAGAATAAAGGCATAAGCTGAGCAATGGTGAAAGCTCATTCAAGAGCTTATATGGAAACATAAAAACGCTTGTCAGGAAATTAGAGCAGGAATCACCCGAAGAATCTTGGAACAGCCCAAACGAATCGAATGTATAAGTTCGTTATAAACTTCTACTGCATCAAGATCTTCTGATCGATCGTAGGGATCGTCCAAGTAAGGCGAGCTACCAGCAGGAAGAAACATCCCCAAAGGGCGTACTTCACCCCGGATCGCCGTGCGGTGTACTTTGGTGAAATCATCGCTTTCATGATCTAGAGGAATGATAAGATCAGCCTGGGCCAAATCCGGCAAAGTGGAGAAGCGGGAATATCCCTGTAGCACATATCCGAGCTTATCTGCAAAGACTCTGAGGTTTCCATCAATGGGGCATTGATCATATGCTTGGGTGACGCCTCTTGAAGAAACCCGACATTTGCCGAAGAAGGGTGACCTGCTAACTTTTTCGCGAAGGACTTCTCTCGCTAAAGGAGATCGAGACATACCTCTTTTGCTAAGAAAAAGGATCGTACTTGCATCACCGGATTGGTAGCGATGATCAAGAGTTGGTATGAGGTTTTTTAATCCCGGATTCGGTGCTCCCAGATTCGGATCTACTATTCCATCAGTGGGAGGTTTGTTTGGAAAGAGGGGAGAGAATTTAATTTTTTTGTTATTTGCCATGTTACCGCCAAGTTAGTGACTAATTGTTTATACCAGTATATATCCAGAGAATCAAATATCGAGACCAGAACCATAAGATTTTGTAACTTAAACGGCAAAAAACATGCCAACTTCCAATGCCATGAAAGATTGTATAAATCCTTCAGATTACTTTTTGGCCTGCAACTTTTGGGTGTTTGGTCCAACAATCTCGACAAAATTACCGTCCGGGTCTTTTAACATTAGAAGGCAAACATCCTGGGGCAACCCTCGAGGAAGAGTTTGCGGACTTTTTGCGAAGGGTTTGTATCCCTGCTGTTTGGCTTGTGTGAGAACCAAATCCACATCTTTCACAAAAATTGTTAGATAAGAAAAACCAGTCAGGGTATGAATGTATCGCTGTTTGATAGTTTGGGCAGGTTTTCTGGATGAGACTTCCATTAATTTCAGCTTTGTGGCTTTCTCTTCGTCTCCCAAAGTGAGTACATGAACCTCAAGTGGAGTGCCATCAGTCAGACCGACTTGTTTGGGGAAATCGCCCTTGACTTCGAAACCATCTTTTTCCGTAAAACCAATCACCTCTTTATAAAAGACCAAAGATTTTTCGATATCAGAGACTACCACCCCAAGGTCAATAGTTTGGGAGCTAAAATTAGCTGCAGAGAGGAAAACAGAAGTGAATAAAAGGATAGAGGACAGGAGATTTTTTTTCATCATAAAAAGTCCCATCAAAATGACTGCTGTGATGAAGTCTCGCAAGAAAAAGACTGAGGATTCCTGATTTATTGGTTGAGTAACTCCGTGTACTTTTTGATCATAAATTGATGAATTATCTTGTGTTTACTTTTTTTCTATTAATTTGGATTCCAGTGAATTTATCGGCTAGTGATAAGGTGAATGTCGTTCTTATTTTTGCGGATGATCAGGGTTACGGCGATCTGGGGTGCTTTGGCTCAGAAAAAATAAAGACTCCTCATATCGATCAAATGGCTAGGGAAGGCAGGAAATTTACCAACTTTATGGTGGCTTCTCCCGTATGCACCCCTTCCCGGGCAGCCCTTCTTACCGGTTGCTACCCAAAGCGAGTCGGGTTGCATCAGCATGTTCTTTTCCCCGGTTCCAAGAAAGGATTGCATCCGAACGAATTTACCCTTGCGGATCATTTTAAATCCATGGGGTATGCCACCGCTTGCTATGGTAAATGGCATTTGGGGCACCACTCGGAGACATTACCAAGGCAGAACGGCTTCGACCATTATTACGGAATTCCTTACTCCAATGACATGAACCATCCTGACAATCAGGGAAAGCCAAGAGGAGGAACCGCTGGCATGGATATTTTATGGAATGATCCTGAGTCAACCTTGACCAAATGGAAAACTCCCCTAATTGAAAATGAAAAGATTGTTGAATTACCGGTCGATCAAAGAACCATCACCCGCAGATGTACGGATAAGACCATTTCCTTTATCAAGAAAAATAAAGACAAGCCCTTTTTTGTTTATGTACCCCACTCCATGCC
>CACMBV010000043.1 GCA_902612125.1 uncultured Verrucomicrobiota bacterium | reverse complement strand
CTTGGGGTCAGGCGGTACATGTGGTGCAAAAAAATGAAACACTTGGGGGAATCGCCAAGCGTTATGGTGTGTCTGTGCAAGCACTCCAGGCAATTAACGGTATTTCTAATCCCAACTTTCTTTTTGCGGGGAAAAAACTCAAAATTCCGGGTGGAAGCCTCCAGAAAATTACCTACACCATCCGTAAGGGGGATAGCTTGGGTAGCATAGCAAACCGGTTTGGGGTTACTCAATCCGCACTGATAACATTTAATCAGATTAAAAGTCCTAACCTTATCAAAATCGGACAAAAACTGGTGATTCCATTCAAAGGAAACCTAACAAAACCGACTGCACTGCTAAGCAGTAGTACAATAAGCTCACTCAATAAAATTAGCCCTAGAATTGGAAGGTGGAATCGTATCGTAATCCATCACTCTGCCACACCCGTTGATGATGCAATGAATATGCATCGGGTGCATAAAGCAAGAGGAATGAGAAACGGACTCGCCTACCACTTTGTAATCTCAAACGGCTCGCGAAAAGCCTATGATGGAGAGGTTCATATCGGTGAGAGATGGAAAAAGCAATTGGATGGAGGTCACATGAAAAAGCTTTCGGACAACAAAACCAGTATCGGTATTTGCCTCATCGGAAATTTTGAAATCCGTGCACCAACTGCAATGCAAATGAAAAGCCTAGAGGGCCTTTGCGAGTATCTAATGAGACAGTGCCGTCTTGGACCAAGTCAGGTTACCACTCACAAAGTTCATCATCCTAACCATACCGTTTGTCCTGGAAAATACTTTTCCTTACCTTCTTTACGAAAACGAATTAGCTGAGGGAACTTTCAATTTTTTCTTTATCACGGGCCAAAAGCACCTTGCCCATTCTGGATTCAGAATTTCTGGCCATTGCTTCAGCGAACTCTTCAATCGAAAATACTGAGTCTATGGGATAGGAAACCTGCTTTAGAGCAAGTGGGTTCAAGATTTCCTCAAGAGAAACTCGCAATTGCCCCACAGACTGACAAGATTTCCATCGGTCCAACCAAAATCCGACAAAGCGGACATCATCAAAAATTAAATTTCTGGTTGGGAAGCGGACCGATTCTGAAGTCATTGCTCCGAATGTCACATGTACTCCTCCCTGTCTTACGCATCTTGCCAGCCTGAGTGCACTTCTTCCTCCAACCGAATTCAAAGCCATTGAACACCCCCTTTTTTTTGTGAATTCGAGAACTTTCCTCGACACATCCTCATCATCGATCCAGACCTCCCCGCCTCCAAAGTTTTTAAGGTCCCTGACCCTTTCTTCGGTCCTTACTAGGCTGATGCAGGTCACGCCCATCCGTTTGGCGAATTGCACCACAGAGAGACCAACTGCTGAATTACCGGCATTTTGAATGATGACATCTCCCTCTCTCAAATACTCGAAATCATGGAGTAATCGCCATGCGGTCATGGGGTTTAGAAGGCTCACGGCAAGTTGATGGTATGGAACCAAAGCGGGCAGTAGAATTAAATCATCGACTTCGGCATTACAATACTCCTGCCAGGCTCCAACCTGATCAGGAACCGCAACCACTTTATTCATTACATCCTCCGTAACCCGACTCCCGATCTCAACAACTTTACCCACGCCTTCGCGGCCGGCAACGCAGGGTAATTTTCTGAGCTTCCCGTAACTCCCTTTGATTAATCCATAATCGGAGGGATGAATCGTGGATGCCTGAATTTCAATGCGCACTTCACGCGGCCCCAATTCGCAAGGCGAAACATTTTCCAGCCGAAGAACCTTGTGGGGGTTTCCATGCTGATGATATTTGACCGCTCGATAAAAATCATTCATTTGAAATCAAGCCAACCCATGGACTTCATCCAGGATGCTGCTCGCGTCGGCCACTGGGAAACTGGAGTACCAATCTTTCTCATTCCATAGCCATGACCGCCGAAGGGGTAGACATGAAGCTCGTTTCCCTCGACGCCAGCTTTTTCCAAAGCAAGATAGGCAAGAACACTTCCTTCCGCTGGCACATGGTCATCCCCAGTGTGTACAAAAAAACAAGGGGGTGTTTCGGATGTAATTTGAATCTCAGGAGAAAGCGTATCCCTTTTTTTACGGTCAACCAGATAGGCAGGATAGATTAAGATTCCAAAATCAGGACGGCATGATAATTTATCGGCGGCATCGATTGGAGAATAACCTCTTTTTTTAAAAGATGTGAGAGACATCATCGCAAGATTACCACCAGCAGAAAAACCGAGCACCCCCACTTTTGCGGGATCTATATTCCACTGTTTGGCATTTTGCCGAACCAAACCGAAAGTTCGCTGAATATCCTGCAGCGGGGCTTCGTAAGGAAGACGATTCTTTCGACGAGGCACCCTGTATTTTAACAGCACTGCGGAAATTCCTAAATCATTAAGCCACTCACAAACCTGTGTTCCCTCATGCTCATAAGCAAGGATATTGTATCCACCGCCCGGACAAACGACCACAGCCAAACCCGAGGATTTGGCGGGGTCGGCTCGGTAAAGAGTCAGCATGGGGGTAGAAACATTTGCAATGCGTAATACATCTTTACTATCAGGTTTAGGTTGCCGAAATTCTTCCGGCCCAACCGCTCCCTCCACTTCACCGGGTGCGATGGCAGGCCAAAGTTTTATGCTATCACTATGGACAAAAAGCAGGGGCAAACACAAAAGGACACTTAGCAAACAAAGTTTTGATTTTACCATTCTACCGATGTTTACATGAGTTAAGACAAAGGAAAGAAAAAAATGGGAATTTTTTCCTTTGTGATTTAATCAGCTAATGACATTGATATGCATTATGAAAAATAGTCTTTCGATCTTTGTTTTCGTAACCCTTAACTCATGCCTCATGGCTAACAATGATGTATATGATGCCATTATTCAGGTGGGACCCAAAGGAGCGGGAAACGAGAAACTGGTCAAAAATTGGCACTTGGTCGATAGTATGAGCTCTTCAGACATACCACGCATGCTCAAAATTATGAATCAGGCAAATAACTTAGGTGACAACTGGGCAAGGGCAGCTATACTCCAAATACTCAAAAATGTAGGCAAAGAAGGCCTGCCCAAAGATGAGACGATTGCTTTCATTAAAGACCAAAATAATCAGGGAAGTTCACGACGTACCGCCTATGAACTCCTTGACTATGTTTCGCCCCAAGTCGCACAATCTCTAGTCTCGGCTTTCATCGACGACCCTGAACCAACCTTGCGTCGAGAAGCAGTCGAACTCCTTCTTACGCAAGCAAATAATCTTGTTATAAAAGAACAAGCCATCGAGGCTTACGAATACGCGTTAGGAAAGGCTCGCGATGTCGACCAAATCGAAAGTGCCTCCAAGTCTCTGGATGAACTTGGAAAACCAATTAATATCACTGAACGCATGGGCTTTCTCACGAGTTGGCAGGTCATCGGTCCCTTTGATAACTCATCTAGAGGTGGATTTAACGAAATTTACTCCCCTGAAATCGGTTCGGACTTTCTTAAAAAGGCACACACCGGAAAAAATGGTTCCGTGCAGTGGCAGACTTTTTCAACAACTGATAGGCTGGGGTTGCTCGATCTAAACCAACCCTTTGGTCACATCAAAGAAGTACTTTGCTATGCTTATTCGGAATTTGAGTCATCGTTGGATAAAAGAGTCCAGTTTCGAATAGGATCCAAAAATGCATGGAAGTTGTGGATTAATCAGGAATTGGTTTTTGCCCGCGATGAATACCATCGGGGTGCGACCCGGGTCGATCAATTCATATTGGATGGCAACCTTAAGAAAGGGAAAAACCAAATTTTGGTGAAAGTCTGTCAAAATGAACAAACCGAAAGCTGGACCAAGCAATGGGAGTTCTGCTTTAGAATTACGGACTTAAGCGGCTCACCCATCAAAACCATAAACTAAAATGAAAGCATTCTTTTTTTACTCAATTATCCAAATTTTACCCTTTATAGTTTTTGCTGACTGGCTCGGTTTTCGTGGTACTCATGGAAACGGTCTAATTAGTGAAGAAATCTCTCATGAGCTTTCCTTGAATTCCCATGATTCCTGGGAAACAATCCTTCCTGGAAGAGGACTGTCCAGCCCCGTCTTGGTGGGTGACTTGGTTTTTCTCACATCCTCAAGTGGTTCCCAGCAAGCTGACCTTCATATCCTCGCCTTTAATACCATAACGGGTAAACAAGTATGGGAAAGAACTTTCAAGGCAACGGGTAGAACCATTTGTCACAATAAAACCTGCGTGGCCGCTTCCACCATGGTGAGTGACGGTAAAGTAGTGGTGGCACAATTTTCCTCGAATGACATTTTCTGCTTGGATCTAAAGGGTAACCTTATTTGGTTACGCGGACTCACCTACGATTACCCTAACATCGCTAATGGTCTGGGCATGTCGTCCTCTCCTTTGATCGCATCAGGTGTTCTAGTTGCACAAGTTGAAAATGATGCCAATTCTTTTACTTTTGGCTTAAATCTCCATAATGGAACAACCCTGTGGAAAAAAAACAGACCCAAGGGGGCCAACTGGACTTCCCCAGTTGTCCTTGCTAAAGGTTCAACCAAATGGATCGGGCTTCAGTCGAAAGAAGGTTTGGCTTTTCTCGACCCATCTAACGGAGAGATTCTCTGGAATTACAATGATGGTGCTTCCACCATACCATCCACTGTAATCAGTTCAGAAAATGTGTTGCTTATCCCATCCAATGGATTAACCGCCGTTGAGGAACCGGTAAAGGGAAAAGGTCCGGAACAAAGATGGAGAAATAACAAACTGGCACCGGGTACGGGAAGCCCAACGGTTTGCGGAAATCAGGTGTTTGTTATTAATCGTGCGAATGTCCTTACTTCCGCATCTGTACAAACAGGAGAAATTAATTGGAGACTACGAATTAAAGGTCCAGTGAGCGGATCGCCCATCGTCACAAAAAACAAACTATTTGTTTTCAATGAGAATGGACTCGGACAGGTCATTGACATAAGCCAAAAAACAGCAGCCAGGGTTCTCAAGGAAATCGATCTGAAGGACACAATTTTATGTACGCCTGCAGCCGATCAAGGAGCACTTTTCGTAAGGTCAGACCGTAAGCTTTGGAAAATTGGCCAAGCCACAAGGAATTAAAAGCTGACCTGCAAGTGCTTTGCTTTTTCTTGTAAAAGTGAAATACCCAATGAAGAAAATTTTGTTTTCCACAAATAAACTTTTTGCAGTTGTGGCAGAGTCAATAGAGCATTAGTGATTTCTTCGGAAACCTGAGTGTTCACTAAATTTAGGCTTTCCAGGCTTTGATTGCCTCTAAAGTAAAGGATGGAATTCGACTCCGTGGATGTTTCCATCAAATTTAAATTAGTTAACCTTGGGAAACTTGAAAGAAATTGAATGGATTTGTCCGATATCGAGGTCTTGCGCAGGTCTAATTTAACCAGATTTTGCTTAATTGGCAGCAATGCTTCGAGGGCAAAGTCATCTACAGTCTCAGGTTCGGTGACCGCTCTCGCTTCGAGCAAAACAGACCCAACCCCAAGGGGACGCACCAACAACTTGCTCTTTTCCGAGATCTGCTCGAGAACGAAATCTTCCACCGGCATGACTCCGACAGCTAACTGGTCGATCTTCTCTAAATAACTCGCTTGAGGAAGCTGATCATCTTCTTTCCTTTGCACTAATTTCTCAATTCCATCGGTAGCCCCAGTCCAGTCCCCAAAATCTACTCCCTGGGCAATCCACATTCTTATAATTTCCTTTTCTTGTGTGGTTAAAGATCCTCCCTTGGGCGGCATATGATCAGCATCCTCCTCTTGAAGAATAACCCGCTGATAGAGGGAGCTCCTACTTGGGTGATCAACTTTGACTACGGCTCCATCATCACTTCCATGCATAATATAGGCAGCACCATCTAACCTCAGTCCTGCCTTAGGCTCTTTGCGCACTCCATTTTTTTCGTAGGGGGATTGATGACATTCAATGCACCTGTTCTCCAAAATCGGCCAAACATCATGCCGAAAATCTACTACAGCCGATGCCGTGGCATGCAGCATAAGTATGAGTGGAAAACTTCCTCGAATCATATACTTTTTTTAACCGGCAGAACCGATAACTCGAGCCTTTTTCATCTTAATTAGAAAGAATAATTACATGGGTACGGATCCTTTTGGCTTGGAAAAAATTTTGGCCAAAGGCTAAATGATCACTCGATGCAAATTATAAAAATCATTTTCCTTCTTTTTTCTTTCGTTCAAGCAGGCTCAGCCCGAAGTGATTTTTCCTGGATTGATACCCCTATGAAACATCTCGATCTTTTTTGGGGAGAACTTAAAGTTGCCCGTTATGTATATGAGCAAATGGACCCGGGAGAACGCGAAAGAACCTACAAGCCTTTTGTCCATCTCTTTGACTCCGAGGGAATAGACTTTGTAACCAAGGGTCCGGGAGGAAAATTCACCCATCATCGCGGTATCTTCTTTGGATTCTCAAAATGTTCGGCTGTAGATCAAAATGGGAAACCAGTAAGCGTCGACACCTGGCATTGCAAAAGGGGCTTCCAAACGCACGAAAAAGTAAACAGGCAGCAGGCTGACTCTAACAAAGCCTCGCTTCAAAGCGAAATAGCTTGGCGAGTGGAAGACGGCACTGTTTTCATTACAGAAAAGCGAGACTTTACCTTTCAGTTCGATCGGAATGACCGATTACAAATCGATTTCATCTCTGAGTTATCCACGTCCCAACCCCGAATAACCTTAGACGGAGACCCACAGCACGCGGGCTTTCAATTTAGAGCCTCCAATGAGGTCTTTGAATCCACCTCCAAACGAACCTTTTACATCCGCCCCAAGGACGGTAAGGATGATCCGGGAAAAACGAAAAATTGGCCACAAAATCAAGACATGACTAATTTAAATTGGAAAGCCCAAAGTGTGGTAGTCGGAGATGAACGTTATTACACCCTCTACCTGGATCACGACCAAAACCCGAAGCCCAGTTATTACAGCGAGAGGGATTACGGTCGTTTTGGCTCATACTTCAAAAGTTCAGTCACTCCGGAGCGTCCATTGATAGTCAAATACAGATTAATTTTTGGAACCAAGGAATTATCCGTTGAAGATTGCGAGTCCTATTCAACCGCTTTTCTTACCCAGTAACTTTTTTACAAGCCTGACTTTGATTTACTTGCTAATTTGAGCGAGAACTTCCCACCCTACACCTTAGCACTCTCTGCCGGCTTTCTGTATGCATGCAGTGCAATTCTCTGTAAAAGAGGCTTAGAACAAGGTGCAGGCACGCTACGCTCTTTGGTTTATTCAAACTTGGTAATGTCATGTTGCTTTCTGCCCTACCCTTATTGGGCGGAAAAGAGTCTATCCCTGGAATTTATTTTCTATGGTTTCTTACTCGGTTTCCTTTTTTTCTTTTCCCAAATGCTGTGTTTCCTGTCTCTGCGAAGAGGTGATGCTAGCCTAATGACCCCGATTATGGGATCCAAACCCGTATTTGTAGCTATCTTTGTTGTCCTTTTTAATTTGAGTTCACAGAACTTGGAAGTTTCCACTTGGGTAGCCGTAGGATTAACCACTCTCTCTATTGCCCTGATAGGTTGGCCCGAAAAAGCCTCCGATTTTTCCTTTTCCGGATTACTGATGGCAATCAGCGGGGCAGCGGGGTTTGGTCTACTTGATTCATTGGTTCCTTTTTTTACGCATCGATCCGACCCGTTTTTTCTCTTATTCATTATCTTCGGGTCGGTCGGATTATTTTCGATTCTGATCATACCGTGGACCGAAGGCTCTTTTCTGACTTTTCGATCGAAGGCGGACGGTTGGATGTGGCTATCTGCCCTACCCATGGGAGGACAGGCAATCTTTATGTCTGTGGCAATCGGCTTTTACCAAGTCCCGACAGAAGCGAATATTTTTTACGCGGGGCGTGGTTTTTGGTCCGTGGTGCTGGTCGCAGTGATTGGTGGATGGATTGGACTAGCAGAGGGCAAATCATCCAAATCCCTGCTTTTACGAAGAATGGTCGGGGCTCTGCTTTTGATAATCGGTATCTGGCTTGCATCCATCTAAATCAAACTACCTCTAAATCCAAATTACTGAAATTCTCTCAGGCGCTCCCCTAATATTTCGATTAGGTAAGGATGTTTTCCCAAAGTAGGGGTTTGCTTAATCCTTACCCCATCCTTTTCAAAAGGAAGACAGATCTTTGTAATATCTCCATTGGATCCCGCATGTCTTCCTGGAGCTAAAAACAACTGAGCCACAATTACATTTCTTTCACCCCGAGCACATATCTCAGCCAATAACTTCTCCAGTAAAGGATCATTAAAGGAGTATTCTTCCCCTGCCCTTCTCTCCATGGAAGCCGTTGAAAAACCGGAAATGATTCCAGGCAGTTTTTTTTTCAATTGGTTGCCAATTTCCTCTCGAACCAAGTTGACCTCCCGCTGAGGAGTACCATGGTCAACCAAAATAACATAGGGTTTCATCTGGCCGTGCTCAGAAAGTGACTGCATAACATGTTCACAAAGAGCACTTGCGATCCTTTCATCCCCTTTACGGAACAGACAATCAGCAATTTTGTACTCTCTTCCAGGTTTGGCAGCAAACCATGCATCCGCCCTGCCTTTTAACCAATCGGTAATGGCAAGACTCGGTCCCAAAAACATGGGAATAAAATTTATGCATTCTAATTCATTCGAATCCATTGATTGAAAAAAAGCTTCCATTGATAAACCGGGAATTCTGTTTAATTTCAAGGGATCCACTTTATGAGAATGCATAATTCCCGCGGGCTCCACTTTTTTGCCTGAAACTTTACTCAGTTGATGGGCTATGTCGCGAATATAGAGTACAGACTCGGGACGAAGAGAACCATTATCGACCAGAAAATATTTTTTTGTCTTTGATTTTTCCAATTGACGAACGAGGGTTTGAAGGGCAAGTTGTAGGTATATCAGTTGGGAAGCTGTTAAATGTAACTAAGCGGGAAATTAATTATGAAAAATAAATTGTGGATGGCAACTACACTCGTTGTATTAATTTTTATATCATCTTGTTCCAACAAGAACAGTCTATCTCCAGAGGATACTGCACTCATCAAAGGAACTGATCGTGGTACCTTTACAGGCTCGCCTGAAGATTACATGATTTCAACAGAATCCGAAGAGCTTTCCCCCGTCGGAGCCACCATTACTGGCATTGAAGGCGATGATGGACTCGCACCACAAGATCCATTCTGGAGTAATCCGGATTTGTTACAAACTGCGGAAAGGCCTTTTGATCCGATCTTCTTTGGTTTTGACCAATACAATATCGGTTCAGACGAAAGAGAAAAACTTCAGGATATTGCCGTCTTCATGTCCCAAAATCCCTCCATCAGAATCTTGGTTGAAGGATACTGCGACTGGAAAGGCACTCCTGCCTACAATAAATCCTTGGGCGACAGAAGAGCCACGAGTGTCCGCGACTACCTAACTGATCTTGGCGTCGAACAAAACCGTATTGAAATCATCTCTATGGGCGATGAAATGGCGACCCCCAATGCCGATCCGACTACTGCCGGCATGGAAAGGAAAGCTCATTTCCTAATCCTCCGAGATTCCTAACAATCCTCGCCCCTATGAGGAAGTTTTCGAAAACAGCCGCTTCGTTCCTCTTTTTACTTTTAGGCTTTTCTTCCTGCTCGAAGAAACTTGAGCCTGACACTACTCTAATCAG
>CACMBV010000042.1 GCA_902612125.1 uncultured Verrucomicrobiota bacterium | reverse complement strand
CATCTCCAGGGACTTCGGGACAGCATCCCCTTGGATCTCAACCTGACATTGCAAAAACGCCCTCCCCCTTCCAATGAATTACCAAAAGTTAAGGAGAAGACCTTTGAATTCACGGTTAGGGAACTATCCTTTGCCGACCGGGTTAATGCACGGGTGGATCAAGAACACCCAGGACTTTTGGTTGAAAATGTGGAACCAGCGGGCTGGGCATCTCTTGCAGGATTAAGGCAGGGGGACCTGCTACTGGAAATCGACGGGGAAACCCAACTTTCAATCGAGCAATTTGAAAACACCCTGCAAAAATTAATTATTAGTCAATCCAAACAAGTGATCCTTTTTGTTAAAAGGGGCATCCATACTTTGTTCCTGGAACTTGAGCCTGACTGGGACGAATATTGATCCTGCTCCCCTCTTATTACTCATGAAATTACCCATATTACTCTTAGTTATTTCCATGCATCTTAGCTATTCCGGTTCTCCTGATAAGGTCTGGAAGAATATCCTCATTCAGAATGCAAACTGTGTGACCTGGGTAACGGTTACCATGCGGGTGGAAGTAAGCGCCGGGGGGCGAAGCATGCCTCCGCAGGAACAAAAACTGGAAGCACTCGGCACCATCATCGCCGAGGACGGCCTTACTGTTTTATCCCTGAGCACCGTCGACCCGAGTGCAAAAATTCTTACACGTCTCAGGACTGGAGATGCCTCCGTGCAGGTAAATTATACGGAAGTTCTGATCTTAATGCAAGATGGCTCTGAAGTACCTGCCCAGATTATGCTCAAGGACAACGATCTTGATCTGGCCTATGTCTTACCCATACATGACGGACAGTCATTTGAAAGAGATAGTCGGAAAGCCTTTCCGTTTGTTCATTCTACCCAAGGCAATTTCATTTCTCCTGCGGTGCTAGACGGCGTGGTTTCCATGAGTAAGCTAGGGAGAAATCTTTACCGACAATCAACCCTAAGACGGGGCTGGGTGAATGCAGTTATTGAAAAACCAAGGCAATATTATGTGATCGAAAACACCAGTCCCGGCACTCCTGTATTTGATAAACGGGGTTCTTGGCTGGGTGTGGTGGTGTATAAAATGGAACGGGGACAACCTTCTGCAATCGTCACCCTGCCATCCAAAGATATTCTTGAAATTGCACAGCAGGTAAGAACCCGAACTCCCTGAGATTTCAATTGCGATTCTCTGTCACAAACGCTTACTATCTGATTTATCAAGAATATGATAATGTATCCAGGTTCCGTAAGCAAGGGTCTCGCATCTTCACTTTTGCTCTCCCTCGTGTTTCTTTTTTCCTGTTCTGAAAAGAAACTGGGACCGGAGGATGTGGAGTACCGCAAAGATGAAAATGGATCGCTTATCCTTTATCAGATTGATGCAAAAGAACCTTTCGGTCAGGAAGCGGAGGCCTTTGTAGTTGGCAGTCACCCGAATAGTAAAAAACGCTTTCAAATTTCCTTTTTGAATGGTTTGAAGGATGGTCCATTTTCCTTTTGGCAAGAGAATGGACTTCTTGAAATTACGGGATCATATAAACAAGGTAAGCGCGATGGCGTGTTTGTCGCCTACGGTAAAATTGGTGAAATCGTCTATGAAAAGACATACCGGATGGGAGAATTGGATGGAAATTTTTCCCTCTTTTACCCTGCATCAAATCATGATGTGTTTCGTTACAAAAACAAATTGCAGGAAGAAGGACTTAAAGCTGTGGATCTTTTCAGCAAAAGTCATCTACGATTGAAGACTCAGTTTAAAAATGGTAACCCCAGCGGTAGATACAAAGCTTATTTACACCCGAGAGGACAAAATCTCAAGCTGGTGGAATTACTTAAGGAAGAGGGCACTTTTAATGATCAAGGGTTGTTGTCAGAACAACAATTTAGGTACTTCCCCAGAACTGCAGGCCTAGCCGTGATCCTCCCCATTTTGGGAAGATTGGAAGAAATTTTTGAGCCAAACGAAATTGGGTTTTCCAAGGCTATCGATGAAGCCGCCGATGAAATCGCCAAAATTCCTGCCTACCGTAACCCGGATAATATTCCCGCTTATGTCTACACCCTTGACGAAAAAGGCAACGAGATTGTGCCGATCTGGTCGAGCCATATTCAAAAATTTGCCATAAGGAATATGGATGGATTTCTGTTGCCTGACCGGTTCGAACCGAAATACGAATATTTTGTCGGTAAGGCCAAGCCTGCGGCAGTCAAACTGGTACAGGCTTTGGACCTCAGTGGTGATCCCAATTTGGCCTACTATGAGAAAAAAGGGGCCGCTGTGGAAGTGGTTGGTCTCAACTCCAAAGATGTCATTGTGGACATATTGTGGAGTAGTCGTGAAAAGGAGGATGTGATTTCTCTCGATAACAGAATCAATGCCCGCCGCACAAAGATCCGACGTTCTTGGTGGCAAGGGATTGCCGGGCGAGCTGATTGGTTGTTGCACGATGGGAGTCAGCTTTCTTTACGGGCTAGTGATCCTCTCGCCCGATTTGGAATTGACCGCTAATATTACTCAGCCGACATTCCTAGGGGTCCACGGAATCAAATGGATTGGTACTCGGAGGTGAATAATCAAACGGGTTAGATAAGGGAGTCTCCTGCTTCGGCCTACCCTGTTCAAAAGGATTTTGAGAAGGCGGGGAGGAATCAAAAGGATTGAGAGTTGGATTGATTGATTGATCGAATGGATTAACAGGGTTGCCAACGGGCTTAGCTGTATCAAATGGATTTACCACAGGAGGAGTGCCCACACTATCAAATGGATTCGTATTCTGATTGGCAGGGACGACGGCATCAAATGGATTCAACTGTTTATCCTGGATGATATCAAATGGATTGATCGGTTTGGAATCGAAAAGGTTTTTGTCTCCCCCCGGTGGTCCAAGCCAAGGGGGGACTTCCTGCAGTTCATAAAAAGGCTTAAAGGAGATTTCCTCCCGCGTGATCAATTTTATGATGCGGGGGCGTAGTTGATAACTCCACTCAAAAAGGATGGGATTGGTGGGCTGATGTTCACGCAATGGCTCGATGACTTTTTGGTCGAATCCACCGCCATTATGGGGAAAGCCCCCGACCCAAGGCAGATAAAAACGCCAGGGAATTCTTTCGTCGGCATTTTGCACATCAATCCAACGATCTCCGATCTCCAGTAAATAGCCTTCAAACACGCCCTTTTCCTTTCCGGGACGGACGATTTCGATATCCTGAACCCTAAGATGGCCATCCCAACTCCAGGTCATGGTAATTCGGTTCCCGACAATCAGTTCCTTAAAGAGCTCAAGGTATCCAAGTTCAAAGCCTCCTCCCCGCGAAGGTCCCAACCCTCGCCATGGAGCTAAGTATCGCTCCGAGTAGCCATTGTCATCTTTAACCTCAATCCAAAATTCACCCTTCGATACCAGAATCCCATCGAGCTGACCCTTTTTGAGTAAAGGACGGGAAAAACCTTCACTGAAGGTAAGAAAAAGGACCCCCAGAAAGAATAGACCGAAAGTCTTAGGATTCACATCTTTCTATTTCCAGAGGATTCCCTTCCTTAAGTTCGTCCGGCAACCATTCTTCTGGGAATCCCTGATAACAGACCGGACGGGCAAAACGCAGGATTGCTCCCGTGCCCACTGAAGTTGAACGCCCATCGGTTGTTGCAGGATAGGGACCTCCATGGACCACGGATTCACAAACCTCGACACCGGTGGGAAACTGGTTAAAGAGAATTCGACCTGCAATGATCTCCAAATGGTCAACAAGTCCCTGATCATTTTTGAGGTCGGTTTCCACCCCGAAGACCGAAGCCGTAAGCTGGCCTTCCATCGTACTTACGACTCGGATCAATTGTGCTAAATCATCATAGGCAACCAGAAGCGTGGACGGTCCAAAAACCTCGTCCATCATCGCTGAATCGGCAAGAAATTCATTGACTGAAGTACTGAGAACACAGGGTCCTGCCTTGCTACCCTCTCCCTCCACAGAATCACTGAAACGGTACTCCACTTTCACCCCTTCACAACTGGTTAGTTTTTGAATGCCCTTATGATAAAGATCACAGATGCCCCTGTGGAGCATAACCCCGGCACCCACTTTTTTCATCTTTTGTACATAAGAGGTCTTTATTTGTTCACCAAATTCTCCGGCAGGATGAAAGACAATCCCCGGATTGGTGCAAAACTGTCCAACCCCAAGGGTGGCTGATCCGGCTAACCCTGTTGAAAAACTATCAATATCCTCGAGCTTCATTCCAGGTAGAATAAAAACCGGGTTTACACTGCTCATTTCCGCAAAAACAGGAATCGGCTCCTCTCGGGCATTTGCAAGATTAAATAAGGCTCGCCCACCGGATCTGGATCCAGTGAACCCGACAGCCTTAATCATTTTATTTGTAACCAGGCTCTGTCCAACCGTCCTCCCTTCTCCAAAGAGCAGGGAAAAAGCTCCTTCTGGCCAACTACATTTTCTCAAAGTGGCAACCACTTCATTTCCCACCAAAAGAGCGGTGCCGGGGTGAGCATGGTGAGCTTTGACAATCACCGGACATCCTGCTGCCCATGCTGAGGCTGAATCACCCCCAGCCACCGAGAATGCAAGAGGAAAATTACTGGCACAGAAAACGGCCACTGGTCCAATTGGGCGTAGCATTGCCCGCAAATCGGGCTTGGGTAAAGGTTGACGGTCAGGCTGAGCACGATCGATTCTGGCATCGACCCAGTGGCCCGCCTCCACCAGCCTGGCAAACATTCTTAATTGCCCGGAAGTCCTACCCGTTTCCGCACGAACCCGAGGTTCCGGCAAACCGGTTTCAGTAGTCATTACAGACACCAAATCTTCGACAATGCCATCGATCCCATCGGCCAAAGCATTGAGAAATTCAGCTTTTTTATTCCCGCTAAACTGAGCCATCTCAAAGGCTGCATTGCTGGCCAGGAGACAGGCATCATTGACTTCATCTTCGGACGCCATAGCATAATTAACATCAATTGAAGCATTATTTGCAGGGTTGAATGCCTTGAAGGTTTTGGCACTGGCATCGCCTCTCGAGAATCCAATGATAGAACTTTCCATAATTCTGTATAAAAATAGTAAACAGGGTTATTGATCACCTACAAAATTGATCAAGGTACCTATGGGTTCAATGGTAATCGACACTTTATCTTCAGGTTTCAGGGTAAAATTAGTTCCCGGGACAATGCCCGTCCCCGTCATCAAAAAGACACCTCCCGGAAAAGAAGTTTCCCGGAAAAGAAAAGCAATTAATTCCTCAGGGGATCTCTTCATCTGGTTAAGTTGGGTTTCATCGAAAAAAACAACTTCAGAATTCCTCTCAATTTTGAGAGTGATACGGGTACTCTTAGCTATCGGTTCTTCCGGCACATAAAGACAGGGTCCAAGACAGGCACATCCATCAAAAGTTTTGGCCTGAGGAAGATACAATGGATTCTCACCCTCTATGCTTCGGGAAGATACATCGTTCCCGATTGTATATCCTACAATTTTTCCATTGGAAGTGGCGAACAAAGTAAGCTCCGGCTCGGGAACATCCCAAGTGGAATCTTTGCGAATCCTAAAATTTGTTCCCGGACCGACGGTCCGGGCCGCGGTTGCCTTAAAAAAAATCTCCGGTCGGTCCGCCACATACACCCGACTGTAAAAATCGCCTCCGCCCGAATCTTTCGATTCTTCCATTCTGGCCAACCGACTGGAATAATAGGTCACGCCCGCTGCCCAAATTTCCTGACTTCCTACGGGAGCAAGCAGACGACTGGGATCCGGCCCCATTTCCAATAGTGCGGCACTCTCCCATTCATTCACTAAAAAATCTCGCAGATCATCCCGATTAACCAGATCATTCCATGAAGTAGTGATCACTAAGTTTCTAAAACTTTGCTCCTTTTCCAAAATGATTCCATCCTTCGTGCGGTAGATTTTCATGGCCGGATCATTGGGGAATTGATTGATGATTTAAACGATAAAATTAGAAAAATTAAATAATCAGAATCTTAAAATTGGGTATGAAAAAGAGATTTTTTAGTTTTAAGATAGGCAAGATTTGAGGAAGTCCCAGGCAGAAAAATTAAAGATCGTTCAAACTGTAATTACTGCTGTTTGTCTTTCAAACAATTGAGGAGGACCGTAGTGGCGGATCATTTTTTGAATCAATTCTTTGGGAGTTGTTTTCCCGAAAACTTGCAGAGTCATTAAGAGCCTCATCATTTCAGTTCTTTTTATATGTATGGACAAAGGTTGGTTGCTATTTCCACCGATGTATAAGTTCAACCAACCCAAACGGAAAATATCCTTCTTTATAACTTCTAACTTGGAGTCGAAAGTTTTCACTTTACGGACGAGGGAACTGATTCCCGTCCTTCGAGCGAAGGAGTTCAAATTCGCAAAAGAAATTAATTCTACCCAGTCCCCACAAAAGCTCGTATCCAACCCCACCTGATGGTTAACGACCGAGAGAAAACCTGCACTGCATCCAACAATTTTATAAATAGAATCGAGGGAAGTTTCCCTAAAAAAACCTGGTTTTTGAATGAGAATTTGTTCGATATTAGACAGATCAAAATAGTGACTCCAGGTAGATTCCTCGCAAAGTAATGGTTCAGAAATTGACCGAACTTTGGAATGATTCAGTAAGCTAAAAAAGACATTCGGCAAAGTAGTGCCCTCTTCGATATGAAGTTTCCCTAACGTGCCGTTGTCAAAGGAACACCAGGCGACACTTCTCTGGTAGATAACATCTTCTGTTTTTTTAATTACCTGAAATACGAGCCAATTTGGTTCACGGGCAACTTGGCTGATACCATACTTTGCCATGACTTCTTCCCCACAATCCGCACACCCAAAGAAACTCCATGTTCCCACTTGCTCAACCTTCACCATTTCCCTGCCCCCGTCTCCAAATAAATCATAGGAAAAGCTTGGTTTATGATTTATAATTCGCGGCAGCAAAGGCTCGTCAAAATCAAAAAAATGAAAATTATTCTCCGGCAAATAACCTCCCCCCCGTAATCCCTTAATTTCATCCATCAACAGAAGTTCCTTAATATACGGGTGAAATCTCCTGTCCGGCTTCTGGTTTGCAAAACCTTTCATCTCCAGAAGATATCCCCGATTGAGAATGAAAGTTAAATGAGGCTTCAAAAAAGTACCGGAAGGGGTTTTAACGGACTCTCGTAGGGAAAGAAGACGGTCTCCTTTTTTTCCTGACCCGTTCCCGCAATGCTTCATTGCCCGAGCCTCTTCCATGGAAAAACCTTTTTCGATCAAATACCACCCCCACCCATCCTTTAACTCCAGAAACAAGACACCTTCCCGACAAAACCTGTCATCCTTAAAGGAATATTCCTTCTCCATCTGCTTGAAATCTTCGAGAATGCTGACGGCTGGGCGGGGAATGCTTTGTTTGTCCACCATTTCCCAAAAGGAATATTCATCCATTTTTTGATATCGAAAGGCTTTACGAAAATTCTCGAAATGTTCCCAATGACTTCTTGAAAATAACAGGTAGTCAGAACGGACGCGCTCTTTTGTCCAGCCCTTTATTCTTTTGATGATTTTTTTTTGAAGTTTGGGCGAAAGATCATCGGCTTTTTGTAGCATGCAGTGATAAAAATACCGACGGACGACTGATAGATACCAGATTATACGATCATCCTTACCTAAATACCCGATACTCCATCGGATCAGGTTTTGGATATTTATAGTTTCCCCACTGAATTGGACTACATTATCCAATCCATTGAACATGGCTTCATATCGCTTAAATCGACTCAATCTTTCATTTTAGCACAAAAATTTAAGAATTGCACAAGCTGGAAAAAAAATGGGACTAAAAAAGGATTTTTAAAAGCTAGCTTCCAGGTTTGGTGATCGGAATACTTGCCAATTCCTCGGGTAACTCATCATCCGGGTAAGTGGGAAAAGTCATGGCAACCAGGCTTAGAAACGGAGTGCCAAAATCAGGAGCTCCGCCACTGCGGTCAACAAGAACAGTCACCGCCACCGGCACCCCCCCAAGATCGCGCACAATCTGAAGGGCTTCTTCCACGCGTCCTCCACGGGTGACCACATCCTCAGTGATTACGACTTTTTCCCCTTCCTTAATTTTAAATCCTCTGCGCAAGGCTAGATATCCCTCCTGTTTTTCCAGGAAAATATACCGTTTATCCGCCTGTCTGGCGATTTCCTGACCAATCACCAGACCTCCCATGGCCGGGGCCACCACTGTTTCAAAATCAATTCCTGCAAGTTTCGCCACGGTTAACTCAGCCAAGCGCGTAACCGCGACATATTTTGGCAAACCTGAGCGCACTGAAAAAAATGACCGCTATGCAAGCCGGACCGGAGAACAAAATGCCCCCTGAGCAAGGCACCGGTTTTCTCAAAAAGGGTAAGAACTTCATCTTCATTTGATTCCATCCAGACAAATGAAAGAGGATGCCCTCCTTTGCCAAGCCTGAGTTATTCGCAAATTACAAAAAGGGAGTGATCATGGCTCCTCCATCCGTTCGAACAGTTCACGGATGGCTTCGGTTTCTTCGGCATGCTCCAGATCCCATTTGGCAATCGCATCCTGATTTTGCCGGTATTTTCGGACTCCAAGACCAATCACAATCAAGGCAAGAATTGCAAAAAGTAGATTGGGTAAGGTGAGGGCATCCGTCCATAGACCGGTGGTTTCCAATCTTGGGGTAGTTTTCCCTGAGGGCGCACACCTTTTGAACCTTTGGGAATCTTACAATCTTTTGCGGTGAGCAGAGGTAAATGATCCGGCAGATGCTTGATTCGCATCTCCTTGTACTCAATCGTCATCGCGGGTCCCACATGGACTTGCATAGCAAGGACTCCTTCCATCGCTCGCCCTTTCTCGTCAAGGTCAATCAGATCTGCGGTGGAATTTCCGTTGATCCAGTGGCGGTGACGGTTTGCCTCGACCAGCACCCGGTACTCATGCCATTGCCCGGGTGCAAATTTCTGGACCGGGAAATTACCAATAACCCAAGGCTGTCCGTTGGTATTCACGATTACTTTTTCTCCCGTACGAGAAAGCATGCGGCGCCCTTTCTCTTCATATAACATACCATTAAATTGGGCCGTGTTGGCCACCACATCGCATTGGTAGCCCGTGACCACATCAAGACCGAGATCCGGACGGGAGGTTCCCCGGTAGAGAATCCCGCTGTTTCCGCCGGCCGTGAACCGTACTTGTACCCGCAGATCAAAATTCCGTATGGTTGCCACCTTCCAGGTCAGAAACCGATTCATCTTCAGCGTGCCATCGGTTTTGCCGATTAGCACGCCATCTTTTTTTGACCAGTATTTGGGATCTCCCGCCCAATTTCTCATTCGGTTCCCAGGAGTTATCAAATTAGAAAATCCATCGGAACCCGGCCGATTAGCCACCTTTGCAGCAGACTCGGGGTGAGGAGTGGTGGATAGGGTAAGTTCCCCACTCATCGGAGCAAGAGGGCCACCCAGCTCGGCCACCTTTTGGTCAGTCAGGCGCCGAAGTTCCTTTACCTTTTTTTGGAATTGGGGGTTCCCGGCAAGGTTGGTCAGTTCATCCGGGTCGTTTTGCAGATCGTGCAGGAACTCGTAATTTTCTTCATCCACATAGCGGACATATTTAAAATATTCACCCCTGATCCCCTCGAAGGCAGGGATACGATGACGCACTGCAAAATGTTCATGAAACGTATATTTTCTCCATTCGTCCACCTTTTGGCCCGAGATTAATTGGTCGAAGGATCTCCCCTGATATCTTTTCGGAATATCCACTCCCGCCCAAGCCAGAAAAGTGGAGGGAAGATCGAGGTTAAGTACCGATTCATTCCTTACCTGCCCGCGGGCTTTTCCTTTTATTCTTGGATCATAGACAACCATGGGCACCCGCAGGGATTCCTCATAATGCGACCACTTGCCGGCAAACCCACGATTTCCCATGTGATATCCGTTGTCGGCGGTGTAGACAATAATGGTGTGATCTACCAAACCCTGAGCCTTAAGAGCCTGCCTAAATCGACCGATGGCATTATCAATCCCGCTGACCATCCGCAGGTAGGCACGCATGTTGATTCGAAATCTTTCATTGGTGTTCCACCTCCAAAAAAATCTCTCCCGATTGATGGTGGTCTTGAGAAAATCAGGCTGCTTCTCAAAAATTTCTGG
>CACMBV010000041.1 GCA_902612125.1 uncultured Verrucomicrobiota bacterium | reverse complement strand
TGGGTATTGCAGATACCGCAAAGGAAAAGGCAAAGGCTATGATTTCTTTGAATTCAGATCGGTTCAGTCGACGGCCCGTTTGGCCTCCGGGCGACTGGTTACCATCGGACGGGCATATTTATTGCAGTTTCCGGGTGTGTGTAGACTGTACACCAAGTCTAGGTAATCCTGCAACAGGATGGGTATTGCAGATAACTAAACGAGAAAGGCGTAAGCTATGATTGCCTTGAATAAAGATCGATTCAGTCGACGATCCACTTGGCCGCCGGGAGACTGGTTACCACCGGACGGGCATATTTATTACCGTTCCCGGGTGTGTGTACACTGCACACCAAATCTATGTAATCCTGCAACAGTATGGGTATTGCAGATAACCAAACGAGAAAGGCATAAGCTATGATTGCCTTGAATAAAGATCTATTCAGTCGACGATCCATCTGGCCACCAGATGACCGGTTACCTCAGGACAGGCATATTTATTACACTCACCAGGCTTGTGTACACAGCAAGCCAGGTCCATATAATCCTGCTAAAGGATGGGTATTGCAGATACCCGAACTGGAGAGGCATAGGCTATGATTGGTTTGAATTCAGATCGGTTCAGTCGATGGTCCGTTTGGCCGCCGGGCACCTGGTTTCCACCAGACAGGCAGATTCATTCCAGTCCTTGGGTGTGTGTACACTTTTCACTAAGTCCATACAATCTTTCAACAGACTTGGTATTGCAGATACCCCAACGGGAAAGGCCTAGGCTATGATTGCATTGAATCCAGATCGGTTTTTCCGACGGTCTGTCTGGCCCCCTGGTGACTCCTTACAACCGGTCAGACGCAATTATTACAGTCTTACAGCTCTAAGGTACAGTATACTGGGTACTTTTAAGCCTTTTTCAAAGCGAGAGTTTCGTCTCTCCAACCATCACACACATGTTCAAAACCGTAAAATTTAAACTCATATCCATACGATAAACCTATCTTAAAATTATTCAGACAAAATGCATACATAATCTAATGTTTTGATTGCTTGAACACACTTGTTCAACCAAACAACCACAGATTTTATACTTAATCCTTACTATTAAAACAACCAACCATAGTCTCATTTTGTAGTAATTGCACTACAATGCACTAAAAATCAAAAATAATACAATGAAAATACAAGTAACCAAGTCCAACAATCTTATCCACATCGAGAATGGATCCATCACCAAAATCTCTTCTCTTAGTGAAAGACAATCTACTTCCCTACTGGGGATGAAATACGCCTACAAGAAGCTACTCAATCGAATTGATCGTGAGGGGCTTTTCTCAATCGGGTTATCTGATCATTCTGCAGACCGCTTTGACAGTGGATTTACTTTTAAAGTAAGGGCCTAAAACCTAATTAACGAAATTTAAATTATATCTCCTTATGGCACCGCTGAGGGTGCTTACTTCTCAAGATTAACCTAACTAAATATACATGCATCAGGATGATGCGTGATCCAATTTGATTCATGGAGGAATTACAATGTCACTATCTATAAACACAAATTTTGCCGCTGTTCAGGCTAGTCATAATTTAGCTCTCAATAATGAACTGCTTATGAAAAGCATGCAAAGACTTGCAAGCGGCAAAAGAATTATTGATACATCCGATGACGCAGGCGGTTTAGCCATAGCAATGAAACTAAACTCTTCGATTGAAAAATTAAAGGGAGTCTCAAGTAACATTAAAAACTCGGTTTCATTTCTTGATGTGCAGGATGGTATTATGCAGGGAGCTGCAGGCATACTCGAACGAATGTCAGAGCTCAAGTCACTTAGTCAGGATGTGCTAAAAAACACATCTGATATCAACACATACAACACTGAATTTCAAAACCTGCAGGTTCAATTGTACCAGATGTCCAAAGAAAAGTTTAATGGGATCAGTCTGTTCGCCACTACCACTGAGGCAAAAGGAGGTATTTCCGCGGTTTTTGGCAACAATAACAGTAGCACCGATAATACCATTACCATTTTCACAACCGAGGGTGGATCATCCGGGCCTAAGGTCAGTGTTCACAAAGCCTTACTTTTGAGTGCAATCACCTTTGATGAAAATAATGTATCCATAAGCAAAGCCTTTGGTGCTTCGAGTTCAAAAACATTGGCTGTATCTGTCAGCGGCAGTGCGAAGGTTTTAGCTGATTTCTCAACTAGTTTTTTTACCCAAGGCATCGAAAATGTTGCAACTTTAAGGGCTCAAAATGGTGGATCCATGTCGAGACTGGATTTTGCTCAAACCAACCTGAACCGAACCAGGGCCAACCTGGAAGCATCCTACGGCCAAATTATGGATGTGGATATCGCAGAAGAAAGCACGCGTCTGGCTAAGTATCAGATACTTGTTCAGGCTGCATCGTCCATGTTGTCACAGGCAAATATGATGCCGAACACCGCGATGATGCTCTTGGGATAGGAATAAACAAACTTTAACTCTGTAGCCTATCAAACCGTTCACTCCAAAACAGGATGAATCTCCTCAAATCAGCTTTTAGCAAAAACGAAGAATTATGTTTCTAACTCATCAGACTGTAAGATTCTGTAGGAATTTTCACTATCCCCCACCGAAACTATTTGTAGGGTATAAACTACCGGGAAAAAGAAAATGGCAGGATCCAAATGATTCAGGTGTAGAAGATCTGTCTTCCCTTCACCGGTCACTCAAGGACTTCATTCTTTATGAAACTTTATCCGACCCACCTGATTTAAGGATCACGTCTGCGTCATCCGGCCTCGAGTCTGTGCCTCTAAATTTTATAAGCATTAAAAAGTATTCCTTTGAAAAACGAAATACCTGGCCCGCAATTTACAATTATATTTCTCATTATCCCAATTCTGTTTTCAGGATATGGGGATCATATCGCCAACGGTACCTGAGTGTGTTTGCAGTGGCTTATTTCATCACCAAATGGAGTAAATCCTCAAATGTACCCAGCTTACAAAACTACCCTATCTTCAGCCAGGAACATTATATTAGTATAAAAAGTGCAAAAGAACCGGGTTCCTGTGTAGGTAGCCTCAAGGATCAGAGACTGGAAGTTTTATACATTCGAAAATTAAGTCTCTGTCTATTTCGAATAAAAGTCTTAAACGGGGAGACCTGCAATAATTTACCAGGTGAAGAACGAGGATTAACAAAACTCTGTAGATTAATTCTACCTGACTCATTACCTGGTAGGAGTTTATCCATAACCGAAGGGATTCGACCTATCTTTTCAGTCAGTTACAGCCAAAGCCAAATAAAGATTATTAGGTATCTGATAAAAAGGAGGTGCGGTCGGTTTAAGCCCAGACACTTCAAATCATTTCTGTGTGATCTTCGTTCCTGCATCAAGATTCTATGGCCCTCCGTCTACCGAAAAAAAGTACGAAAAATCTGCAAGTTGGTTATCTCTAGCATTTTCGCGCGGGTTGATCATCCATCTACTTTCACAACCCGTCACTTTCAACAAAACCTCACTCATCAACCAAGCTATTTCTAATTCATAATCAACCGATAAGAACTCTCATTCAATTTATTTATAACTTCGGGATAACACCTTACTTTCAATTTCAACCAACAACAAATCATTCCCTTCAGGGGAGTGCGACAATTCAATGCATTATTATCACATTACTCAAATCCCTTTAATCAGATCAAAGAAAATACTCATGATGATCATCGATTTTAAACAAGGTTGCCGGATCCTTTCTAAAATCGGCCAAGCGACATGATGTCGTAACTAAAACATAATCACGGAGGATAAATCCAATGTCACTGACAATAAATACTAACACAGCTGCCATAAGTGCAGCCTTTAACCTATCCAAAAACAACGAAATGCTCAACAAGAGCTTGAACCGATTGTCCAGCGGTAAACGTATAACCAAACCATCGGATGATGCAGGAGGACTGGCAATCTCAATGAAACTGAGTTCTTCCATAGCACGATCGAGAGCAGCGTCCTCAAACATTCAAAATGCGCAATCGTTCGCTTCTGTTCAAGATGGAGTACTCCAAGCTGCTGCCAAAATAATTGATCGAATGTCTGAGTTGAAATCCTACAGCAGCGATGTAATGAAAAGTTCTCAGGATAAAGGTAATTACAATACCGAGTTCTTGTCACTACAGCAGCAGCTTAAATCGCTTACCGTCGAAAAATTCAATGGTGTCAGCCTGTTTAATAACAATAGCAATTCAAAATTTAATGATGCTTCCACAAATCAGGTAGTTGAGATTTACACCTCTGATTTAGGAGCAGCAGGTTCAAAAGTTAGTCTTCATAAAGCTATGCTTTTAGGTGCTGTGACATTTAACTTTGCCGCTTCAGGTGTAGGCACGGTATCTAATCATAAAACCACTGCTGGTGTCACTAACGCAACTAATCTTACCTTAGCTAATGATCAATCTTCACAAATCAGCATTGGTGCATTGGGCGTAAGCTTCTTCATTACAGCCCTTGAAAACATTGCGACTTTGCGTGCCGTTAATGGAGCAACATCAAACAGGTTAACTTTCTCCGAAGAGCATCTCCAACTCACCGAGACCAACCTTCGTGCTGCAAACAGCCGGATCATGGATGTCGATGTGGCTGAAGAGTCTACCAACTTGGCCAAGTATAACATCCTCTCGCAAGCATCCGCAGCGGTTTTGGCCCAAGCCAACCTGGCACCAAACACCGCCCTCATGCTTCTCGGATAACCCCAAATATTAATCACTAATTTAAGAAAGGAATAGATATCATGGCATTATCAATTCTATCAAATACCGCTGCCACGAAAGCAGCTTTCGCAATGAACAGTAACAATGTTCAACTTAATAAAAGCCTGAATCGCCTGTCCAGTGGAAAGCAAATTGTGACGCCGGCAGACGATGCAGGTGGTCTAGCCGTTTCCATGAAACTTGGCTCATCCATCGCCAGAAACAAATCCATTGTGGCCAATATCCAAAATGCAATGTCCTTTGGAGAGGTGCAGGACGGGGCTTTAAGCTCTGCCGCTAAAATTATTGATCGAATGGCTGAGTTAACTGCACTCGGTCTCGATGTTATGAAAAGCACCACGGATGTTGCAAACTACAGCACTGAATTCGAGGCCCTTCAAAATCAGCTTTTCGATCTGACTACCGAAAAATTCAATGGAGTAAGCTTATTTAATTCCGATAATGGCAAGACCTTTGGGACGAATGTCGATAACATGGAGGTTATCACTTCAGACCAAGGAGGGTCTGGTGCCAAAGTAAGTATGTCGAAAGGATTACTTCTCGGAGCACTTACATTCAAGAGTTTCACTGATACAGATGCTAATCAGGTGGGAGGAGGTAAGACTCTGGCAAATGCAAGTGGGAGTGAAATTAGTATCGCCTCTTCAACTGCCGGTAGTGGATTTACCCTTTCCTTCTTTGCCAAGGCTACGGAAAATATTGCGACGCTTCGTGCTACCAGTGCGGCTGGATTGGCCAGATTGCAATTAGCAGAGGATCATGTGAGATTGACTGTCGCAAACCTAGAAGCGGCCAACAGTCGTATCATGGATGTCGATGTGGCCGCGGAGTCGACCCGGTTTGCAAAGTACAACATCCTGTCACAGGTCTCAGCAGCGATGTTGGTGCAGGCAAATCAAACGCCTGCCACCGCGTTGATGTTACTGTAAGGAGAGAAGTCACATGGCACTCAACTTAGGAGGAGGTTCTATGACCTCCAGTTTCAACTCGCTGTATTTGCGGAATGCGCAGTCCATGCTCAATCAAAGCTTATTGCGACTGTCCAGCGGTAAAAGGATTAACCGGCCATCGGATGATCCAGGAGGATTAGCTGTTTCAATGAAATTGCAGAATGCACTCACCGTAACTTCTGCGACCAAACAGAACATTGACAATGCTAAGTCCTATATCGACACGCAGGATGCAGCCCTCTCTTCGGTCGGCACAATCCTGGACCGCATGTCCACGCTTGTCACTTCCTACGGGAGTGGAACTGCCAATACATCGGACAAAGCAAGTTATGCTACTGAGTTCAAAGAACTGCAGGCACAACTTTTCGCCTTCAAAGGAGAAAAGTTTAACTCCATTAGCTTGTTTTCCTCTCAGGGGATCTCCAGGAATGTATATCTCTCAAGCGAAGGTAGTGCAGGAGCGACCATATCAGTGAGTACCCTTGATCTATCCAGTGCATTGAGTATCGGGACAGGTAAAAACCTGTCTGCGCAAAGGTACGGGAGTGACGCGATTTCAATATCGGATGCAAGTGTTTCGATTGGAAGCATAACAACTGCAATTAATAGCGTTGCCTCACTTCGGGCACAGAGTGGGGCCACTTCTTCGAGGCTTCAGTTCTCCACGGATTACTTATCCACGAGCATGCTTAATCTCGAAGAGGCAAGGAGCCGAATCGTTGATGTGGATGTCGCGGAGGAAACCACCAATATGGCAAAATATAACCTACAGGTTTACGCTGCCAGTGCAGCCCTCGTTCAATCGAACCTGAATATGGGCATTGTTTTGGACCTGCTAAACTTCAGCACAATGTCACGAAGATAGATTGAATTCGTTTTCTCGAGCTTGCCGGTCTGATGAGTCATCAGACCGGCAAGTCGGGGATGTATTAAAAACAAGAACCAAATGATAGGTAGAAACAAAGAGTTATCATTGCTCAGGAATGGCCTGATTGAAGGAGGAAGCCTAAGGTGTGCCTTCATCAATGGGGACGAGGGAATGGGGAAAACGACTCTGCTGGAAAACCTCTGTCACGACCTGATTGCAGAAGGAAGCCATCTTATTATCTCTGCTAACGGCCAAGAATGCAGGAGTGTGGAGCAGCTAATGACTCATTTCATCCGTAATCTTCTGAGCAGTGAGAAATTGCAGCTGGGGGATTCGCTGAACCGCTTTGCCCGGAATATAACCGGAAAGCTTAAGTCAAGTATTGACTCTGAGGATAATGAAAATGCTTCCCCGTCCATTCGCTTCATCAATGAAATTGCAGCTATTCTTGCTGATTCTAATTCACCTAATTTGCGGGCTACGCCCGTCCTGATCATCGAAGATTTGGAATCACTCCATCAGGAACAATTGGAATGGTTGAGTGGAGAATTCAATCACGCATTACGAAAGTCACCCCCATTCAAAAACTGCAGGTTTTTGTTCTCTTCAACTAAACCGCCTTCTCACTTCAACAACTTTTGGTCCAATTTCGGATTTGAAAATCCCCTGGACTTAAAACTGCGTGCCCTGTCGGTATCACAAATAAAGGATTTAATCGAATTTCATAAGCATGAAGGAATTTGCGCCGAGGACTTGACCCAAATCAGCAAGGGCAATCCTGCCAAAGCATTGAATTATTTACAAAATGGATTTACTATGAATAATAACAAACAAGACATGGAGGTCACAATAGAGGATACTGAGTTTGATCTAAGCAAACTCCCGGAGAAAGAGTTAGAGTTTTTACTCTATGCTTCTTATCCCGCCAAAATTAACCGTCATAACCTCGAGCACTTTTGCTCGCCCAAACTCGCCGCCTTCACTTACAACTGGCTTAAAAGAACACCCGCCGTATGCAGGCAACTTCCATTCGGAGACTTGGAGCTAAATCAGTCAATCAAGCAACAAATGAGGGCCTTTCATTTGGAGCAAGAACCGAATACGGCTGAAGAGATGACCACCCTGGCCTCTGTGCTTGATGCTTTTTACGAAGTCTTTCCTGACACCGAGAATCACTGGGTTCCGGTTAATCTGTTGGCATTTAATTCTTTTTCAAAAAGCCTGTGCAAAAAGATTTTCGATGAATTTGAATACGAACAACTGTCTTATTTTCTTTCCAATCATGATCAGGTTTTTGAAAAGAAAGGCAAGATTTACTCCTTTAATGATGATATCAAGCAACTGATCTCCAGATACATGGAGCTTTCAGGAATAGAATTCAAAGAAGGTTTGTCTGAATCAATCCAATCAGCTTGGGAGAGTGATCAGGTTGCTTTTCAGCAAAGGAAAACAAAAATTGAATCCGAGAAGTCTTCCCTCAATAATGAAATTTCTGAAATTCAATCCCAGATTTCTCATTTTCAGGGCCTCAAAAAAAACATTGAGGATGGCGTCAACAACCCGAAGCAAAATAAAGCTCGTCGTGTAGTGACATTTAATATGTCTTTTGCATTAGTGGTTTTTGGACTAATTATCGTTGGGGCGAGCTTATTCAGCGACATGCTTGGAGTTTATCACGCTGCCTGCGGACTTGCGGTTACCATTTTTGGTTTTTTCTGGCCCAATGTGGAAATTCGGAACATCAACCCGGATGGTGCGGTGTCCACGCCCAATCTGGCGATTGAGACCCAGCAAAGATCACTTGAGCACCGAATTAACGGCTTACTCAGCCGTGCGAATTCCATTGCCCTGAGCCTGGAAAATTTGGGCAAGGAAGAAGCGGAACTAGATCAGGGTACGGCAGAACCTTATCTAGCGGCCTCCTGAAGGCTTCTCGGCAACTCTCGTTATCGATTCATAACTTTCACTCATAGTATGGGAAAGTGTGATAACTACCTTCAATCTTTTTTCGTACAGTCATGTTTAGTGTCATTTCATCCGGTCAGGTAGCGAAGCAAAACCTAAGTACCCGGAACTTAATTAAACGGACGCATCAGCCAAAGTACCATGATGGCGGATCTGCAGTGGGCGGGGTGATTGCTGGAAGTAACCCCTCCGAAACCAGCTCTTTCCTTAAAAACTCCACCATTCAGTCCAACCTGCGTATCAAAAGTAACCTATCCAAAAGTATCCAGAATGCAGTCAGTTTTGTTCAGACCCAACAGTCAAAGATGGAAATGCTGAAGGACATTTATACCCGTATGACTGAACTTGCGGGTTACGCTTCGGACCCGTTCCTCGATACTCAACTACGTTCTCAATATGCTGCTGAATTTCAGATACTTAAGAAGGAATCGATCGATATCGGGAAGGAGACCTTTCAGGGCAAGGCTTTATTTGATGAGATGGCGGCCAAATATTTTCCACCAATTGACTATGGTGCTGGCTTCAGAAGTGACGATGACGGATCACTCATCGTGCACGATGGTACCGTCCCCTCTTCGGAGAGACTGGATGGTTTAAGCAAATACTACGAGGTAGAAAAAGAGGTTTACTTTGATAAAGGAAAATTCAGTCTAGAAGTAAATGGCGGAGGCACTGGAGAGAGGTACATGCTTAAACAGGGCGATCATATCATTTTTGATACCGCAGGAGGTTCCTCCGGGGATAACAAATGGGCAACGGAAGGAAATGCCTGGAAGTATGACTTTGATAAATTTGAAATCGAATATTCTCCGGGCGAGCCCACAACCTTTAAATTTGTTCCCCAATCGGCCGGAAATAATTCGGAAGTCAAGGTTCCTGCAGAAGCCGCTCCTGATAATTCATTTGATAATAAGGCAAAATACCTACCACAACTTGGGCTTGGTTCTTCCGATGGAGACAAGACTACGCCCTGGAATGCGGGCGATGATTATTCAAATACCATTTTTTCTGGTGAAGTCGGGGAAGTGAAAACATTCCCGGCGATTGCAGGCGAAACCAAACTCACCTTACGCGTGGAAGCTAGCTCTATCTTTCAGGTTAAGGCAGAATACACCAACCTAGTTAACCCAGCAAGTTCCTACCAGGTACAGGTGGGCGATGGATCTTCCGTTGATCTGGAACCGGTGGGAGTTGGTCTGTCCTTAGTAAATTCAAATCTCGACAAGGCTGAAGAGGCAGGCAATGCCCTCCAATTATTGGAGAATGAAATGGAGAGTGTAAGCGTTCAGATGGGAGCGATCGGAGCTAATCTATCTAAGCTCGAACTTGCGAATGAACATATTGAAAACCAAGTGATCGCAGGTAATTCTTTTGAAAACTCGATGATGGATGAAGCCAGCATTGATAAGCAGATCGAGTCTGCAAAATCAGGGATCATGCTGGAGGGATCACGTTCGCTTTTGGCCAAGGCGATTACCACCACCAAAAATATTGTGAGCCTGCTCTTTTAATATCGGGCTTTGGATTAAATTTGAGCTTTGCACAATGTGACTAGGTTGTTAGTCGTCAATGGAAATGGATTCAGTGCATTTCTCCAATATTGAAATGAACCTTGGCTCGTAATTATCGGGTAGAACGCCCATCACTTCCCTTTGTAAATTAGAGGCAATCTTTTCTGCCTTAAGAAAGGTAACTTTTCCTTTCTCGGTCAGGTTCAGGGTGAAATTTCTTCTATCACTTGGAATCGCTTTTTTGAGAATCAACCCCCGGGCATAGAGCCTTTTAATTAATGCACTAGAATTATTTTTATTGGTCGACATTAGGTTAGCCAAGGAATTTTGATTCAGGCCTTTGTTTTCATGCAAGCATCTCAACGCCGTGTATTGGGTCGTGGTAATTCCCAGTTCGCGTAATCTTTTTCGAAAAACCCGATTCAAACCGAACCATACACCCCGTAATAAGACCGGTAAACGGTTTAAAGAAAGATAATTTCTGCCCTTTACAGT
>CACMBV010000040.1 GCA_902612125.1 uncultured Verrucomicrobiota bacterium | reverse complement strand
ATCATGATTACGGATGCACTGATCAATTTGCAAAGGATGGAAAAAATCATTGGCGAGACGGATAAACCTCTAACAGAATCGGAAATTGACATTGAAATTTTTACCGTCGATTTGAATTACACAGAAGCGAAGGATTTTTTGACTAAATCTTTAAATCCAATTTTAAAGGAAGGAGGTCTTCTGGCTAAACGCTTTCAGGTACAACCGCATTTTCAGGCTCCCGATCAGGGAACAAAACTTACCGTCGTATGCCACATGAAGGATGTTAATGTTTTACAAAAAATTATAGAATCTCTGAATGTTAACAACGCTCTAGAAGAACCTAGAAGTGAATTAATCACCCTTTATCATGCTGATGCAGAACAGGTTTCGGATATTTTGCAGGGAATTATCGGAGCTTCGACAAAGAGCATTTCAAAAGGTGGTTCATCCAAGGCACCTGCTCCCGCCACCAAGCCCGCAACCAGCGGTACAACCAGTTCGGCGAATTCGAGCGGTTCATTAAACGGGAACTTTAGTGAGTTTGCACAGGTGGTTCCCGATCCACGAAGTAATGGAATCTTTATACACGGCACGGATAAGGACATACAAATGGCAACGGATATTGTAACGCAATTGGACAAACCGCTTCCCATGGCTCAGATTGACACCATTTTTGTAATGGTAGACATAAGTGAGAGTAGTAGCAGTGGAGTGGATTCATTTTTCAAAGATTTACAGTGGGCCAAAGAAGGCGGAATTTCCAGAACGATTACAGACCCAGGACCTGATGGTATTCTTGACACGGGTGACGATGTCCAGAGTACCGAAATATCAGACGCACAAAATGCGTTGGATGGGGTTCTCCAGGTGCCCTTGCTTGACTCAGCTGTGCCCTTTCAATTGCAGAATTGGAAGCTCACGCAAATAAAATGGGATCAGATTTTCTCGTTGGCCAAACTGCGCAACGATGTCAGGATATTCTCTACGCCTTCCTTAACCGTGATTCACGGAGGCAAAGGAACAGAAAATAATTCCGCGAGTGATCGTAATAAAATTGAGATTAGGGATACACGATATGTTGTAACCCGAGGAGCCACTGGTGTGGGTCAAGATGTTACAAATCTTCAAGAAATTGAAGCCAAAACTGAAATGAAAATTAAAAATCCCAGAATCAAACTCGGAAACAACACAGAGGATGATTCGAAGGGCACCATTTTTATGTCAGTAGAAGTTTCTGCGGAAAAATTTGATGAAACTACCGCCAATGTTTATGAGGGTCAGAACTTGCCTGGTAAAAAGACGAGGACGGCGAGTACTGATCTTGCGGTCAACGATCAGGAAATTATGGTTCTGGGAGGATTAAGAGAGATTCAGCTGAATAAATCGGAGTCCAAATACAATCTGTTAAGTAATATTCCATACCTTGGGGAAAAGTTTTTTACACCCAAATCGGTAAAGTATACCCCAACTGAATTGATTATATTTATCAGACCAAAGCTGTTTGACCCTGAGTCTTCCGACAGAAGTGATGAAAATACACTTAGAATCGATCAAACAATGCGGCAAAATTATTTCCCCACATTCACATCTCCATCAGGAAAATCATTGGGCATTCCTGACAAAGCCAAGCCTGCTTTAACTGATGAAAAGTCCCCGTTTCCGGATCTTCTTAATTTCTGACTTATTCCCATGATGAAACCCCTAATTTGGTGCTTTGTTTTATGGATCGGATTTGTCCAAGTGGTTCTAACTTTTGGTCAAAATCCATTTTTGCGACCCGGTTCCAACACACCCAGACCTCCGGTTATCACGAGACCTGTGCCGCCACCGCCGCTACCAAAACCACAAATCACAAATATCGAATTACGGGGCTTTTTTAAATTCAATAATCAGTGGTACTTTTCAATTTTTGACCGAGCCAAAAACAAAGGTGTTTGGCTGAAGAAAGGAGAATCCTACCAGGATGGCAGTGTAAAAATTGAAGGCTTTAATCCAGAAACCGAGGTTTTGCAGATCGAAGGCGGCCTGACTCTCTCCTTGAAAAAATCAGAGCATAAAGTTCTGCAGGTTCCAAGCGGAGTTCCTGTTCCGAAACCTAAAGTAAATCCCAAACCCAGCGGATCATCGATAAAAGCTCCTACAAAGGTCAATTTACAGGGCAAGCGAACCATAACGATACCTCCCCGGGCAAACTTACCTACTCCAAGAAAGTAATTTTTGACCCTTTAGTGATGTCTATTCTCAGACCAAAATTTATTACCAGCAGTTTTTCTTCCAAGAAGAAAAAAAGAAAAAATAAAGGTGATAAGACTTCATTTCACATCAAAGGCTTGCAGAATAAAAAAGAATCAGTCGAAGTTGAAGACGGTATTTACGAGAACAATGCTGATAATCCACCCGAAATGGATATCCACAAGGAAAAAGAGGATGTCACGGAAAAAGGCAAAGAATATGAGGTACTGGGCGATGACCCAAGTGCACGCTTTGACTGGTGGCCGGATTTGTCAGATTTGGACAGGCTGAATATACAAAATGCCGCTTTGGAGGATCGCGCCCGATTGCTTTCAGCCAAAGTTTCCTTGAGTATTGAGCATACTATGCAGTCGATCTCGGAGAGAAAAAATTTTCCGCTGCTTGATGATTTTTCATTACCTGAGAATCCCACCCGCCATTTTCCTCTTCGACTTATTCACGCTTTCAGCAGTTTACCCATCGAGGTGACAAAATCACCCGTTCATGAAGAGAAGATTAAAGTCTTGTGCGTGGACGATGATGAATCGATTCTTCGAGGCTACCAGTTGAATTTGAGAAAAGAATTCGATCTTCATATCGCCAAGGGTGGGGAAAGTGGAATTGAAATATTTAAGAAAGTAGGCGGATTTTCAGTCGTACTTTCCGATATGAGAATGCCTGGGATGAGCGGGTCAGAAATGCTCTCAAAAATCAATCAGTTAGACCCAGATATTGCAAGTATTCTGATTACGGGTCATTCAGATTTCGAACTGGCTAAAGAGGCCATTAATTCAGGAAAGGTTTTCAAAATTCTGACCAAGCCCTGCTCCGTCGTTGAACTGCAAGAGACGCTCAAAGAGGGGAGCGAGATTCACCAAAAGAAGCTAGTAGATAAAGTAAGCCATCCAAAAGATGACGGTAAAATTCATCTACTCACGGTTTGGCCGCCCACTTCTAGGATGAGTAGATGGGTGTATGCAGTCTCAGGTAAAAAGCCAATCTGGTACCTCGGGCTCCCTGAAATGGTAATCGGTGCGATAACTGAAAACTTTGGGATCGGTTCAGATAGCCTGGACGATTCGGATCTGGATGAAGAGAATGACGAAGATACTCAGGATGATTTGGAGGATCAGAATGCAGCGATAATTCGCTTCGTCAATGAAGTGGTGCAAAAGGCAATCGTCGACCGTGCAACTGACATTCATTTTGAACCTCACAAAGATACCCTGCAAATAAGATATCGAATTGATGGGCAACTGGTGCCAGTTAGGGTGCCTGATAATTTACGTAGTTTTCAGGACGCAATTATATCTCGGATCAAAATTATGGCCGGAATCAATATCTCCGAAAAGAGAAGACCGCAAGGTGGAAGGATTACCTTCTCTCATGGGCAAAGTGACCTGGATATCCGGGTCTCGACTTTACCAACTCTCTACGGGGAAAGTATAAGTCTGCGTTTGCTAAATGAAAAATCGCAACCCTTATCCATGCCTGAACTTGGTTTGCTATCTAAGGATGAGAATAATATTGTCTCCGTGCTGGAGAAACCTCATGGGATAGTTCTTGTCACTGGACCAACCGGATCGGGTAAATCAACATCTCTTACTGCTTTCATTCGCAAGATACATAAGCCGGAACGTAGGATTATGACGGTGGAGGATCCAGTGGAATATGAAGTTGCGGGAATCAACCAGACTCAGGTTAATTCTGAAATAGGGTTTAATTTTGCGAGTGCATTGCGCGAGATATTACGGCAAGACCCGGATGTGATCATGGTTGGGGAGATCCGTGACCGTGAGACTGCTGACATCGCCATTCGGGCTTCCCTAACGGGACATCTTGTTCTTAGCACGCTCCATACAAACGATGCTCCGGGTGCCATTACCAGGTTGGTGGATATGGAAATTGAACCTTTCCTGATCGCATCCTCAGTGGAAATGGTTATTGCCCAGCGTTTGGTAAGAAGACTCTGTCAGGAATGCTGCCTGCCAACAAGAATGACGGAAAAAGACTTATTAGCTTCTTTCTCTTTACTTGAAATTGATCCTTCCGAAAAATCTTTCCTTGGACAGGTAAAAGACGCAAAAGGCTGTCCAAAATGTCAGAACCTGGGGTATCGAGGTCGCGTGGGAATTTTTGAGCTAATGAGAATGAGCGACACGATCCACAGTCTTGTAATAAAAAGTGCATCCGCTCCGGATATTCGAGAAGTTGCCTTAAAAGAAGGAATGAGCACTCTACAGGGGAGTGGGTGGCAACAGATAAAAAGGGGTTTAACCACCTTTGACGAGGTGATCCGTTATGCCGATGGGGCAGTGGAAGAAGAGACATGATCGACCCAAGATCATTCAGGCTGCCAATATTTTGAATTAATTACTCCATGCGTGAGTTCACTTATGTAGCCATTAACAAAAGGGGAAAGTCTGCTTCAGGTGAACTTCTTGCCAAAAATTCTAGAGAGGCAAAGGAAAAACTACAATTTGAGGGGCTTACTCCCCTGAAATTAAGAGCAAAAGGCAAAAGCCAAAAAGGACAGTCAAAAATTGCTAGCGAAGCTGTAAGTACTGATCCCAAAAGCAAAACAACTGGCAAAGGGGGGCAGAAGGGTGAGAGATTGGGATTAGAGTTTCTCAAGCGTCTTCATGAACTGCATAACAGTGGCATGCCCGTTGCTGAATCAGTGAAGTTGCTAAATCTCAGACTTTCAGACCCTTTCCAGAAAGAAATAGCAGGTAAATTGTGGAAGGAGTTGGCGGAAGGAAGAACCTTATCAAGAGCCATGCGCTTATTACCCCAATATTTTTCCGAGTCTTCCACCTTTGTGGTCGAGGCGGGGGAAGCTACTGGAAATTTGGCTCCTATCCTAGCGAAAATTATTCTGCACATTGAAGAGAAGCGTGACATTAGGAATAAGGTATTAAGCAGCATGTCTTACCCCGTCTTTGTCGGAACTGTTGCTTTCGGGGTGGTTCTTTTCTTCTTATTCTTTCTTTTACCCCAAATTGAGGAGATGTTGGATTCTTTGGGTGGAGAATTAAATATGATGGCGGAGGTTTTAATTAATGGATCTAATATGCTCCTTACTTTCGGACCCTTTGCCCTGATTGGACTCTTAGTTGGTGGTGGCACGCTCTATAAATGGAGTAAAACAGATAAAGGTGGTGTGCTTTTTGATCAAAATTTACTCCGCATACCCCTTTTTGGTGAGATTTTTTATCTTTCAGAAATGTTTCAATTAAGTAGCCTTTTATCGACCTTAATTTGGAGTGGAATTGGCTTAACCGAGAACCTGAGACTTTGCGAAAAAACAATCAAAAACCGATTTTTAAGAGCTCAATTTAGGTCTGCGAGGGCTTTGGTAAATGAGGGAAAATCTCTTCCGGAAGCTTTACGGAAATATAAGTTCATGCCTCTGATGCAGTTGGATGTGATTGAAGTTGGGGAAAAAACTGGGAACTTGGGAAAAAGCATTGAGGATTCCAGTCTCTCATTTAGGGATAAATTGACCAAACGAATTAGAGCGATGACCACTCTTGTTTCGGGCTTAGCCCTGGGTTTTGCTTTTTCCCTCGTGGCAATTGTAGCGATTTCTATTGTCACAAGTATTTTTCAAGTTAGTAAAAGTATCAGTTACTAATTATAAATGAAAAAACTAAATCTTTTACGCATTTGTTTAGTAGCTAGCATTCTTTTTGTCTGCAATTGTTCCCAAGACGATAACACCCTTACTCCTTCACGGGATGAATCTGTTTCTGAAGGGGAGGTATTACTGCGAAAGTCCCAGTCTGGCAAACAACAACTGGAAGACGGTTCAACTTACATGGGTGAGCTAATGCGTGGAGAGCCTCAAGGCTATGGAAAAAAAGATTTTCCGCGGGGGGATGTCTATGAAGGACAGTTTCAGAAGGGAAAAGCCCATGGACATGGTACTTACCGTTTTAAGCAAGACGATCTGATTGATCGTTATGTGGGGATGTGGGCCAACGACAAATGGGACGGATACGGAACCTTGGTTTTGAGTGACGGTTCGAGAGTTACCGGGCAATGGGTTAAGGATCGTTTGGAATATGGCGATTACCAAGGGAGTGATGGCACTATACGGTCCGGCAAATGGCGAGGTAATTGGGACTTCCTCGAGGAGGGATTTTCCAGAGATTCTTTAGGCTCTGAATACAATGGCTTGTTCAACTCCGATGGCAGTTACAAGACTGGTTTTATAAAACCCCCCAACGGCGATATCTATGCGGGCGAATTTTTGGCCAACTCTTATCACGGTAAGGGAATCCTTGAAAAAGTGGACGGGACTCTATATGTGGGTGATTTTGAGGATAGCGAATTCTCGGGCAGTGGTATGCTCATTGAAAGTGACGGGTCAAAATATATCGGTCAGTTTTCCGCTGGTTTACCCAATGGATATGGGGTTGAGGAGCAAGTAAATGGGGTTCGTTACTTTGGCACCTGGTCTGATGGTCTCAAGGAAGGTGCGGGAACCGTGGATTTTGGTAACGGAGCGACTTATGTGGGAGATTTTAAGAATGGTTTTGCACATGAGGGCAAGTATGATTGGGGAGACGGAAGAGTCACGGATTCCTATCAAGATGAAACCGGCACTTGGCTTGATCGTTAAATCTTCGAAGATAAGTGGGCAAATTTTGAAGGTTGCCAAGGTTTTTACTTTTCCCATGATAATTCATAAAAATGACAAGTGAATCCACGATCCGTCTTAAGTTCTGGGGAACAAGAGGCAGTATTCCATGCCCCGGTCCAGAGACCGTTCATTATGGAGGCAACACAACTTGTTTTGAGGTGACTTGTGGCCAACGTCGTATCATTGTCGACGCGGGTACGGGAATCAGGCTTCTTGGCAAAAAGATTATGCTGGAAGAAGGTAATTTTCTCAATGCTGATCTCTTTTTTACCCACACACACATGGATCATATCCAGGGTCTTCCCTTTTTTGCCCCCCTTTACAATCCCGTTAGCGATGTGAGGTTGCATGCAGGCCATCTCGGGGATCAAAAATATGATTTGCTCGGAATCATCGGCACCATGTTAATGAAGGATCCGGTTTTTCCCGTGCCGAGTGCCTTAATTGAAAAAGCCTGTTCATTTAATGATTATCCCTGTGGTAAGATTTTTGACCTGGGAGATGGAATTGTAATCAAAACCGGTAAATTAAATCACCCTAATGGCGCTTGTGGATATCGAATCGAGTACGGAGGCAAATCGCTCGCAATTTGTACCGATACTGAACATTATGAGGGAAAGTTAGACGATGAGGTTCTGGCTTTGGCTGATCAGGCTGATGCCATGATTTACGATTCCGCCTACACCGATGAAGAATATCCCAAGTTCAAAGGCTGGGGCCATTCCACCTGGCAGGAAGCTTTAAAGGTTGCCGAAGCCGCCAAGGTCAAAAATACCTTCCTTTTTCATCACGACCCTTCTCACAATGACGAGCGAATGAATCAAATCGCTGAGGAAGCGGCCGTGATTAACGCAAACGCGAGACCCGCGGTTGAGGGCGAAGAGATTGCCCTCTAATTTCGCTCTAAAGTGATTCATTTGAGTGGTAGAGTTGGTCCGCTGGCGTTTATGTCATATAATTTTGGCATGTCCGGAAGAACATCCAGCACCATTCCCGTCCCCTTTTGATTTACCACTATGCTCTTGGGTTGGCTGTGCAGCACAACATTCCCCTGCCCAAAAATTCTAGCATCAAGAAATGCAAGTGAATTGATCTCAACATTTTTGTTCCCGTGATGTAAGATTTTGGCCCGGTCAACGGGTAGTGACTGAGCCCAAACCCGGCCATCATCCATAACTAGGATTTCAAGATTACTGACCTCTTGTCCCTTAAGAATAACGAGTCCCTCCCCATCCTGCCTGATCGAAAGACTATCGACTGAAGCGTTCTCCAAATGGAGACGGCCGCTGCCATTTGCGTGAATGGAAAGTTTCGGAGTTCGGATATCAGTTACGGTCAGGTTTCCACTCCCGTTGAGTCTAAGTTCAGTAAGTTTTTCCTTATGAATAATTACCTCCACTGGAAAGGTTCTTTCAGCCCGCAGTTTTAAAAACGGCAGCCTGCGGCTGATGTTAAAGGTGTTGTTAGCTTCAACAAACAAGACACGCTCCCGGACATTCAGGGAGATGTTCTCAATTACTTCGGAGTCAGCAAAAATATATGCCTCGTCGTTTCTATTTCCGGGTGAGACAAAAACATCGACGGCCCCGTTCACTTCAATCTTATCAAAATAAAAAAGCATTTGCCGCTTTCGGATAAGCTCACCTGAAAGTGTGCAGGCACACGCAATCAGTAGAGAGAGGAAGCAGGTGATACGGGGGCTACTTTTTCGATCTGAACTTACGACGCTTTCCATATTTATTTTTTTTGTAACCACCAACCTCCCGGCTTTGAAGACTCTTCTCACCTCCTTCTCCCCGGAGAAAAGAGATTTGATCACGAAGCAAGGCTGCTTTCTCAAATTCCAGTTTCCTGACCGCTTCGATCATTTCCTTTTCCAGTTGCTTCGCCAGCTTTTTGGCATCCCTAGAAGAGACTTCCTCAGCCACGGCCAAATCATCCTCTTCCTGCTCTTTCTTTACCCGCAGGCTTTCCTGAACGGGCCTGATCACGCTTCGGGGAGTGATGCCATGCTTTTGATTGTATGCCATCTGTTTATTCCTGCGATATTGGCAAGTTTCCCACGCTTTGGTTAGGGATTGGGTCATCACATCCGCGTAAAAGATGACTTTTCCTTTTTCATGCCTGGCAGCCCGTCCCGCCGTTTGAATTAAACTGGTTTCACTTCTGAGAAAGCCCTCTTTGTCGGCGTCAAGAACAATGACCAAAGCCACTTCAGGAAGATCCAGTCCTTCCCGCAAGAGGTTAACCCCAACCAGAACATCGAACCCGCCAGCCCGTAGATTTCGCAAAATTTCAACCCGTTCAATCGCGTCGATATCTGAATGCAGGTATTCGACCCGAACCTCATGATCTCGAAGAAAATCGGTCAGATCCTCAGACATTCTTTTAGTCAATGTCGTAACCAGAACTCGAAATCCTTCCGCCACCGTCTTTTTAATTTCCTGAATCGAATCTTCGACCTGTCCCTTTATGGGCCTTCTTTCCATCTCCGGGTCGAGCAGTCCGGTGGGGCGGATAAGTTGTTCCACTACAATTGAGGAGGAATCCATTTCAAAGGCAGCAGGGGTGGCTGATACATATACCGTTTGTTTGGTGACCTTCTCAAACTCATCCGGTTTGAGAGGACGGTTGTCGAGGGCAGACGGAAGGCGGAAACCAAAGTCGACCAAACGTTTTTTACGGGAATAATCTCCATTGTACATTCCTCCAACTTGAGGAATGGTCACATGACTTTCATCAATAAACAAAAGAAAATCTTCGGGGAAGAAATCAATCAGACACCAAGGGCGCTGACCGGGTTTTCTTTTGGAGAGGTGACGGGAATAATTTTCTATACCATTACAAAAGCCAATTTCCCGAAGCATCTCCAAATCATATTCAGTGCGCATACGGATACGCTGTGCTTCCAAGAGCAAGGCCTCTTTTTCAAACCATTTAACCCGTTCGTCCAATTCGTTTTCAATGGCCTGGCATGCACCCGCGATTTTATCCTTGGTGGTTACATACTGATTTGCGGGGTAAATCCGGTAATTTTCAAAAGTTTGCAGGGTCTCCCCTGTAATTGGATCAATCTCCCGAATGGCTTCCACCTCATCTCCCCAAAATTCCACCCGAATAGGCTGATTGGCATAGGCTGGAAAAATATCCACGACATCCCCTCGGACCCTGAATTTTCCGGCTTTGAGTTCAACATCATTGCGGTTGTAAAGGCTATCGATCAGGCTCTCCAAAAGGATGTCTCTTTCCAATTCCTGCCCGACCCGGATTTCAATGGATAGCGCCCGGAAATCGTCCGGAGATCCAAGTCCGTAGATACAGGATACACTGGCGATGACAATAACATCATTGCGACTGATCAGGGAACCGGTTGCAGCCAACCTTAATTTTTCAATTTCTTCATTAATCGAAGAATCTTTCTCAATGAAGGTATCGGTGGAAGGGACATAGGCTTCCGGTTGATAGTAGTCATAGTAACTAACAAAATACTCCACTGCATTTTCAGGAAAAAAAGTCTTAAATTCAGAATACAACTGGGCCGCCAAAGTTTTATTGTGGGATATAATCAGGGCAGGTCTTTGGAGTTCCTGTATCGTGTTGGCCATGGTAAAAGTCTTGCCAGATCCGGTCACACCGAGGAGAGTCTGTTTTTGATTTCCTTGACGAATTGAAGTAACCAGTTTTCGGATCGCCTCGGGCTGATCACCCTGTGGTTGATAGTCTGATTGTAATTTGAAATCCAAGGATTTTAAAAAAATTTAACCGCTTACTTTTTTGTAGACAAACCTTCGTAGTAACCGGTTTCACCTTCGGATTTACCGATGATTACCGCGGCACAGCTATCCCCGAAAACATTAATTGCGGTGCGTGTCATGTCCAAGATTCTATCGACCACATAGACAATACCAACTCCGATGGCTATGCTTTCAGGAGGAAAGCCGACTGCCTGAAGAATCACGATGATTGCAACCAGACTGGCTGAGGGAATACCTGCCACCCCAATGGATGTGAGCAGGGCCATGATCACCACCGTAAACTGAGTGACAAATCCCATTTCGACTCCAAATAGTTGGGCCAGAAAGACGACGACCACGCATTCAAATAATGCAGTGCCGTCCATATTGATCGTCGCACCGAGTGGTAGGGTAAAACTGGTAATCTTGTTGGATACGCCGGCTCTTTTTTGAATGCAGTCCATGGTTAGCGGGAGGGTGGCGGACGAGGATGCGGTCGAAAAAGCGGTCAAAAGAGCGGGAGCCATCGCCTGGTAATGGTTCCTAAAATTAATTTTTCCAAGTAGCCACAATAAGAAGGGAAGCACAATCAGGGCATGAATGGCCAATCCTAAGAGAACGGTCAGGGCGAATTTACCCATGACCCCAAGAGTTTCAAAGCCCACTTGCATAAGGGTAGGGGTGACTAAACCGAAAACACCAATGGGGGCAAAGGATATGATTAGCTTGGTTATCGATAGGATAACCGCATTCAGGCTTTCCCAGAAAGCCATTTGGGCCTCCCTTGCCCTTGGATTTAAGCGGGCCACAAAAAATCCGAAAAGTAATCCGAAAAAGATTAATCCAAGCAGCTGTCCTTCGGTGGCTGCCTTAAACAAATTCGAAGGCACCATCCGGTGAAAAATTTCGAGCAGGCCCTGAAGTCCCTTATCCGCATGGTCGATCGCTCCTTCAATCTTGTCAGACTGACTCTGATCAGAAGTAGAAAGCATTTTTGCCCGAACCTCCTCATCGACTAGTCCCGGGTTCATTAAGTTAACGCAGAGCAGTCCGGTACAAACGGCAAAAAAACCGGTGAGGGCATAAAAACCTATGGTTTTCAGTCCCAAACGGCCAAACCCTGCCTCCCCCCCTATTTTGGCTACCCCGCAAATAATGGAGGTGAGGACCAGCGGAATCACCACCATTTTCAGTCCGTTCAGAAAAAGAGTTCCCACGAAGAGGCAAGTTTCCTTAAGTCCGGTAAACCAAGCCGGAAATGCGGATTGATGATCGATACTCAGGTTTGACCAAAGTCCGATCACAAAAGAGATAAAAAGTGAAATGAGGATTTTCCAGTGAAGCTTCATCGCATTCTACTCTTGATTAGATCATCCAAAATGGAAAGGTCGATTTCATCCAAACGGTCCACCACGATATGAGCACCCTTCTCCAAAAGCTGGCTT
>CACMBV010000039.1 GCA_902612125.1 uncultured Verrucomicrobiota bacterium | reverse complement strand
CCAATCGCATCGGGCAGGGGATTGAGTTTGATTACTGTTGCGTGCATGCTTCCTTTGCCCTGCGCGAGGCTGGTTTTGAAACGGTTATGGTCAATTCCAACCCGGAAACCGTTTCCACTGATTACGATGTTTCCGACCGTTTGTATTTTGAACCCCTGACCCTTGAGGATGTTCTGGAGATTTACCATCAGGAAAAGTGCGACGGGGCTATTGTGCAGTACGGCGGGCAAACTCCATTAAACCTGGCCACCGGCCTGAAGGAAGCCGGAGCCAATGTCATCGGCACCTCTCCGGAAAGTATTGATGCCGCGGAGGACCGGGAAAAATTCAAGGCTATCCTCAATGAACTTGGTCTTAAGCAGCCGTCCAATGACATTGCCATGAAACCGGAGGAAGCCGCGGAAAAGGCGGAAAAACTGGGTTATCCGATCCTGCTTCGTCCCTCTTTTGTACTCGGTGGCCGTGGCATGTTTATCGTTTATGATGAGGAGGAATTAAACGGGGTGGTCAAGGAAGCCTTCGCGGTGGCCCCCGGAAAACCGGTCCTGCTGGACAAATTCCTCGAGGAAGCAATCGAGCTGGATGTCGATTGTATTTCCGATGGCGAAACCACGGTGGTGGGCGGAATGCTCCAGCATATTGAATTTGCCGGTGTTCACAGTGGAGATGCCGCCATGGTCCTTCCTCCGCACGACTTGGACATAGATATGATTGACGAGGTTAGGGAAGCCACCCACGATCTTGCCAAAGCCTTGAAAGTGGTCGGATTAATGAATGTCCAGTATGCGGTCAAGGACGGCGAATTGTTTTTAATCGAGGTCAATCCTCGTGCTTCCCGTACCATTCCATTCGTAAGTAAAGCGATTGGGGTCCCCCTGGCCAAGTTGGGCGCCCGGGTGATGGCCGGGGCCAAGCTGAAAGATCTTGGGTTTACCGAAGAGATCCTGCCCAACCGTTGGGCGATCAAGGAATCGGTTTTTCCCTTCAACAAATTTCCCGGTTCCTCGATCGTGCTCACTCCTGAAATGCGCAGCACCGGTGAAGTCATGGGGCAGGACAAGGATTTTGGAATGGCCTTTGCCAAGACCCAAATGGCTGCCAAGCCTTCGCTTCCCATGGAAGGAAATGTTTTCCTGAGTGTGAAGGATTCGGACAAACCCAAAGCCCTTGAAATTGCCAAAGGTTTGGCGGAATTGGGTTTCTCTTTTACTTCGACGGAGGGAACCGCTAAATTTTTGAATGAAAATGGGATCAAGGCGGATAGCACCCTCCGGATCAGTGAAGGCCGGCCCAATGTGGCGGATCTGATCAAGAATGGAAAAGTGCAGCTGGTGATCAATACCCCTCTTGGCTTGATTCCCCGCCGTGATGAGAATGGTATTCGCCAGGAAGCGCTTTCTCACAGTGTACCGGTCATCACCACCCTGGGCTCTGCCTATGCGGCCCTGGAGGGAATCCGTTCCTTGAAAGACCGAAAATTCTCAGTCAAATCCCTCCAGGATTACGCCAGATCCGAGTAGGCTGTCTAGGATGGACCGTTCAATTATCACACTTTTACATGGGCCCGACCAGCCCGGTATCGTGGCAAGAGTGGCCGGATGGATCCATCAGCATGGGGGTAATGTTCTGCATGCGGATCAACACTTGGACCGTCAGGAAAATATTTTTTTCCAGCGGGTGGAATGGAGTCCGCAGATATCCCGCGATCTACGCTCGGAGGCGGATGCGTTTTCCTCTTTTGCCCACCAGGATCTGGGCATGAGGGTACGGATTGCCCTGAGCGAGGATCGGCCCAAAATTGCCTTGATGGTATCCAGGGCCGAACATTGTTTTCATGACCTGGTGCTACGGGTCCGATCGGGTGAGTGGAATGCCAAAATTAGAGGGGTTCTTTCCAATCATCAGGAAATGCGTTCGGCATCCGAAGGGTATGGGTTGGATTATCTATACCTGCCCGTCACTCAGGATTCGAAAAAGGCAGTGGAGGAAGAGCAGCTTGCATGGCTCAAAAGTCAGGGAGTGGAACTGGTGATCCTCGCCCGATACATGCAGGTATTAAGTTCTGACTTTTTGGATCACATTGGTTGTCCGGTGATTAATATTCATCATTCCTTCCTTCCCTCCTTTGCCGGGGCCAAGCCATACCACCAGGCATACCGGCGTGGGGTGAAATTGATCGGAGCCACCGCTCACTACGTGACGGAGGACCTGGATGAAGGCCCGATTATTGAACAGGATGTGACCCGGGTCAGTCATCGTCATGGACCCGGTGAACTGATTGAAAAGGGGAGGGATCTTGAAAAACTGGTTCTTTCCCGGGCCGTTCGCAGGCATTTACAAAACCGGGTATTGGACTATGGAAATAAAACCGTGGTCTTTGATTAAATTACGGCTTTATGGATTTTAACTTTCAGGCATTTTTCTGGTACCTCCTCGCAGCTGACTGTGCTTTTGCCAACACCGTGGCCTGGTTCTATCAGGATTGGTACCGGGAAACCTGCCCGTCCATTTTCAGGCATTTTCCTTCAACCAAAGCCTGGTGTGGCTTGTACTTGATACTTATCCTCTGGGTGGGGCATTCCCTGCATACCCAAGGCATTCTTCCCTGGTAAACGGGGAATAAATTCTTTGCCTTTCTCCGAGCATCGGGTTGACGGGCTAAACTGATTTCATAATTCTTGGCTCATGCTCAAATACTTACTTCCTCTTCTTGCAACTTTCACTTTTTCCTGGGCGAAGCGTCCCAATATTTTACTCATTGTGACCGATGATCAGGCTCCGCATACCTTATCCGTGTACGGGAACAAAGTCTGCGAGACTCCCCACATCGATAAACTGGCGGCTTCGGGCATGGTGCTGGATCAGGCCTATCATATGGGATCAATGAGCGGGGCGGTCTGCTCCCCGTCCCGAACCATGATAATGTCCGGGCGCACCCTCTGGCACCTGCCTCCCCGGGGAAAAAAGCATCTCCAAAAAGAGGCGGGCAAAACCAGTGGTCAGGATATTTTAAACAATACTCTTCCCGCCGTATTTAACCGGGCCGGCTATGAAACCTTTAGAACCTGTAAAAGGGGAAACAGCTATTCGCAGGCAAATGCACTCTTCCAAATCGTGAGGGACAAAACCGCCCGCAAGGCGGGCAATGAGGATGGGAGCCAGTGGCATGGCCGTCAGTTACTCGACTACCTGGATGATCGGGCACGGAGAAAAGCAAGTAAGCCATTCCTTGCCTATTTTGGATTTTCTCATCCTCATGATGAACGCTGGGGACGGGATGATTTGAATAAAAAATACGGAGTGAAAAATGTGAATTCTCCTCCCACGCAAGTAAGCGAACAGGCACCCCGCGTTCCCATTTCCTGGCTACCCAAGCATCCATTTCCCGACGGCCATCCTGATCTTCGTGATGAAGTCCGCGTGCCCGGGGTGATGACTTCGCGCACCGAAGCCACCGTCCGTAACGAACTCGGTCGTGAATATGCCTGCATTCAGAATATTGATGATCAAGTCGGCCTGGCCATCGAGAAATTAAAAGCCATGGGTGAACTGGAAAATACTTATGTTATATACACGGCCGATCATGGGATCGCGGTCGGTCGCCACGGCCTAATGGGTAAGCAGAATTTGTATGAGCATTCCTGGCGCGTTCCTTTCATCGTCAGCGGTCCCGGGATCAAGGCGGGTACCCGGGCAAAAGGAAATAACTACCTGCTGGATATTTTGCCCACCGTTTGTGATCTCGCCGGTATTGAGATTCCTGACACGGTACAGGGAAAAAGTGTGAAACCCGTTTTGACGGGGAAAGCCCAGCAGATCCGTAATGTTTTGTATGGTGCCTATTGCGGAGGAACCAAGCCCGGCATGCGTTCCGTGCGCAAGGGCGACTGGAAACTGATCAAGTATGACACCATGGACGGTACCGTTCGCAAGACCCAGTTATTTAATCTGAAGGAAAACCCGGAGGAATTACTGGCCGAACATCATCAAAAGGATGTGATTGCCAAGACGGGCAACATCCCATCCAAAAACCAGATGAATCTTGCCGGAAATCCCAGATACGCCAAAAAATTAAAGCAAATGGAATCCTTGCTCTTACGGGAAATGAAACGACTGCAGGATCCCTATCGCCTTTGGGATCAGCCTGAGGATTGATTTCTTATTTTAAATTCCCGCTTGCGTAGTCGTAAAACAGGGCTTTGTTATTTTGAGGTAGAAGGTAGAACCAGTCGTCAGATTGGTGGGACCAAAGGAATGGCCAGGTCGATGAGTTGGTCCAGAGCCACCCGTTTTGCTGCCTCCATATCCAATATCCACCACTTCCGTCTTTACTCATGAATATCCAACCCAGTCGACTGTTGTATGCCCACTGGTTGGGGTAGGGGTGCATGGATCCCATCCATGAATCAATGATCCATCCATTGATTGTTTCATGGGAAAGATCCAGCCACCAATCGGGACCTGGCTGATGAAATCGCATAATTGCCCCGTAAGCAGTCCCTTCTGAATTGATGGCAAAAGCCCGGTAGAAATAGGTCCTTGCCAATGCCAATTCTCTTTTCGAGACGGAGAAGAATTTACCAGTAATTTTAGAAGCGAGTAGAGTATCGGCATTTTCAAAAGTAATGTTTGAACTCAATTGAATTCCGAATGTTTCGGGTGCTTCCCCGCCATTTTCCAAAATTTCACCCTTAAATAAAACTTCGTTTGCACTTTCGGTATGAGGATGAGTTACCGCTACCGGAAGATAAAGATTATCGATGCTAAGAGAGAATGATTTTTCCAAAGATGCCCCCAATTGATCCTCCACCCGTACGCGGATTGAATGCTCTTTTCTATCCTCATGATCGAACACATAAGCGGTCGTCAAAATCCCGTCAGTCGAAAGAGTAAAGAGAGCGTTGCTACCAGATCCTTTGCCAGAAATTAAAGTGTAAGAGAATGCATTTCCTTTATCAGGATCTTCCGCTACCAGTTTTCCAACGATGGTATTTAATGGAGAATTTTCAACGATATTGGATCCGTTCAAGTATAACTCTGAAGGAGGTTGATTGATCATCGACTTGGCATCGAGCGGGTCAGATCCAAAATTGATTTCATCAATATCGTAGAAGCCGTCTCCATCATCATCCGTATCATAATAGTCTTCAAGTCCGTCCTTATCCAAATCTTCAACTATATTAACAAGGGTTAAAGCAAAGGATTTTTCCAACGAGAAATTGTGCTCATCATTTGCGCGTACGCGGATGGGGAACGAGGTTAGATCAGTCTCATAATCAAATGACTTCTTGCTTACAATCTTTCCTTCATTAATTCCGAATAGAGAATTGGCACTTGAACCTTCTCCTTCGACCAATGATAGCGAGATTACGGCTCCATTGTCCGGATCTGTTGCGGATATGGAACCAACTACGGTTCCGACCGGCTGATTTTCAGCAATCGAATTATTTGAAATGGAAATTGAATCAGGGTATGCGTTTGCAACCGATTGTTTATCCCGTGGGTTTGATCCGTAGGCATTTTCTATGCTATCTGAAAATCCATCGCCATCATCATCAGTATCGTAGAAATCTTCCACACCATCCCCATCCAAATCTTCTATTTCGTTAAGCAAGCTAAGAGAAAAAACTTTCTCAAGGGTAAATCCATGCTCATCTTCCACTTTTACCCCGATGGAATAAAGATGCGGGTGGGTTTCAAAATCATAAATGTGTTTGGTTTTTAGACTGTTATTAGCATCAATCTGAAAAAAGGCGTTGTTACCCGAACCACTCCCGGTTGTCATTGAGATGGATAGAATCGCATCAGTGTCTGGGTCTGTTGCATTGAGGTTCCCAATGACTGTACCAACCGGCATATTTTCCTGAAATGTAGTACTTGTAAGAGTGAGGCTAGAGGGTGGGGCATTTGCCACTGAACTTATATCACGAGGATTTGATCCATATGCGATTTCAATAGCATTAGTAAAACCATCACCATCCTGATCTGCATCATTGTGGTCCTCTACCCCATCTCCGTCTAAATCCTCGAAAATATCGATTAGTTGGAAAGGTATAATTTTCTGAATGATAGAATTATTTTCGTTTTTTGCCTCAATTCGAACCGAATAGGAACTCTTATTTGATTCGTAATCTAAAGGAAAAAGGTTTGTTATATGACCTGTGGATTCATCGATTGAAAAAAGATGATTGTTATCACTTCCTTCACCATTCGAGAACGAATAATTCAATGAAGTTCCATTACCAAAAGTAAAAGCAGTCACTGTGCTTACAGTTGTATTGGGAGGTAAGTTTTCTATGAATTTGGTGCTGTCTACCCTAAAATCAAGTACACCTAAAACTTCAATTTGATCAAAGTTGGGTTGCTGATGTCCTACATCCCTTAGTTGGAAAGTATTATTTCCTTCATTCAACAAAACATTTTCCATAGTTACAAAAGTCCAATTTTTCCACCAGCTTCCAGTGTTGGGAATAGGGAGATTGTTTTTGATGACTGAATTATTAACTTTTACTTCGCAACCCATACTATTAGCGGCGCCGGTGGTTTTAATTTTTATATCGTAGTTTCCTTTAGCAGGAACTTCGACAGTCCACCTGATATACCCTCCATTCTTTAAATCAATTGCTGCAGTTCCATTCCAACCTGAGCCCACACTAAAAAATTCTCCACGAATTTCTGCGTTATGATAAAAGGCATCTTCTGCCTGATAGGTCCCAAGATGATTATTTATGGAATTTTTATCCTTCGGGTCAGATCCATGTTCCTGTTCTTGTACATTACTTAAGCCATCCCCATCGATGTCCAAATCGTAGTGATCTTCAATCCCGTCATGGTCTAAGTCCTCTAAAACATTTGAAAGTGACAGGGATATGTCTTGCCAACTAGTTGCGTTCTTTTCATCTATTGCCCAAACACGAATGGAGTAATTAAGGTTATCGTTTTCATAATCAAAATTTCGGTTAGTTTTGAGAGTCCCGTTTTTATCCAAAATAAAATCCTCATTGTGATGTAAATGATTCGAGGGTAGTAAATTTTTTAACCCCCATTTGTAAGAGAGATAACCTTCTAATTCCTGCCTGTCATGATCGGAGATATTTCCATTTACAAAGAGCATTTCCCCAAAAACATATTTCGGTTCAAATTGGATATTTGGAATAGTCATTGGACCATTGAGCGGAGTTGTTAATGGACTGCCTGAGAATATCATTGAACCATTTTTAAAAACTTTTCTTTCATTACTAGAAACTGAGTGACTGTAAACGAGAAGCATTGTTTCGTTACCATCGGTCAATTTAGAATCCAAGCGGTGATTAATGCCATCTTTCCAAATATCCCAGTACATGTATCCATTATACCAAGGAAGATGTCCGCCCCATCCATTTCCCAAATTGGGGATTACCGATCTTTGTAAATCGAAAGTTTTGAGCACAACAATCCATGCCCCATCTCTAAAGGTTCCAAAGATGCTGCCATCATTGGTCCAAGGACTCCAGTATTCACTTTCTTTAATTGAAGTTAAACTTTCATTTCTGTCAAAAAGTATAGCATGCAAACCGTTGAGGTTAGCGTGCATTTTGGGCAACCTTTGACTTCCACTTAATTGGACAGACTGATCTAATAAATTTTCCCAACCTAAAACCCTTTTACCTGAGATGTCAGTATTGATTGAACTTAATTGTGATGCATCAAACCATGCACTTAAATTGGGGATTTTCGATGAATCAAACTTTGGGGCATAGCGAAAAGTAAAGTTCGAGTCGTTTTCATTTTTATGATTACCAAAAGTGTGAATTTCAGCTCCTTGTGAAAGATTTTCAATAAATAAAATCTCGGTAGTACTTGAAAAATTCGCAGGAGCTCTGTTGCCTGAAGTATGATCCATAGGGTCGGACAATCCCTGAATTTCGATAGCATTAGGTATCCCATCACCGTCTATATCATTATCATAAAAGTCCTCTACACCATCATTGTCGTAATCTTCATCGATATTAGTTATGTTAAATGTAAATTCCTTAATTGGTGAGACATTTTTGCCATCGCTGACGATAATATTAAGATTTTCAATTTCATTACTATTTTCATAGTCAAAAACATAATTAATTCTAAGGGTTCCATTTTGGTCCAAAACGAGTTTATTTTTAAAAGTAGATGTTTTCATCCATTTAAAATCTAAATATCTATATGCTCCAGCTACTGATGGGTATTTATTGTCGAAAATCATAACTTCCCCAATAAATCCGTTAAGGAATGAATTTTCAGTTCGGTTTGAGAAAAGGTTGAATGTATTATTTTGGTTTGGTGGAGATGTGTAATCAGTGTAAGCTTCATCTAGTAATTCTCCATTGAATCTTACATTTAACCTTCGAGTTTTTGAGAAGTTGAATGAAAAGTGCCAAATCCCAGCATCATGTAATTTACTTTGAGAAAAGGTTTTATCTGCAAAAATATCGTTAGACAAAACTCTGAATCTAAATTCTTGATTGTTACCAGAGGCAAATTGGAAGTCTGGTGGACTGCCTCGAGAGCTAATAATAGAACTGTAGTAATCTTGTACTGAATCAATTTTAGCAAACATGATGATATCAAAATCAGAACCAGTAGCGAAAGAACTCTTAGATTTTAAAAAGTCATTTCCATCAAAGTCTATTACATTCAAACCCTTATAAAGGCGCGTCTTATATGAAGGCTTCGAGTTTAAATCAGTTTGTATAAATGAATTATTGGGATTGCTTTTATCTTTCCATTCAGAAACCTTCCCGAATTCTTCAACTACTGATATTAGGTCAGTAGCGTCTAACCACATAATAGGAGAAAGATTTTCAGGTAATTCTGGAAGAATCGAATAAGTGAAATTACTATCTCCGTCTGGGTCAATCGAGTTGAATTGGCCGATTACCGTTCCAACCGGAGTGTTTTCAGCAATCGTAAGCTCTTCTGAAAAGGTAATGCTTGTGGGTGCCGAGTTTGCTAGGGAATAAAATTGAATTGAAGAAAATAGGGTTAATAAACAAAGAGACTCCAGCATTTGCCTAATACCCATTTTTCGCTCAGTCGAAAATCGTCTGTCTTTGCTTTTTAGAGAGAATCTCATTTCTATCGCATCAAACCGCTTCCGTAGTCGTAAAAGAGAGCTTTGTTTTTCGCAGGTAATAGGTAGAGCCAACCGGTGGATTCGTGTGCCCAAAGGAATGGCCAGGTCGATGAGTTGGTCCAGAGCCAGCCATTTTCCTGCCTCCATATCCAAAAACCGTTGCTTCCGTCCGGACTCATGAATATCCATCCCAGCCGGCGGTGGTAAGCCCACTGGTTGGGGTAGGGGAGCAGGTCACCCATCCATGAATCAATTATCCATCCATCCGTCCGGGCAAAAGCGATGGATGACCACCAGTGAAGTGTGTCATTCTTATCACTCACCTCAATCCGGCGGATATTGCCGAGGGATTCCGCCATTGTGGTCAGGGCATAGGCTCGATAGAAGTAGGTTCTTCCTACGGTCAGGCTGCCGGTGGTTATGCTGATGATACCATCAGTTCCACTGAGATCGGCGGGGAGTAGCTGTGTGGCATTACTATCCCCAGGTTTTATCCAAATACCCGCTTCCAGGATGTTGGTATATACGCCGGAGAGAATTTTTCCTTCAAACCGGTAAGTACCATTTCCATCGGTTGAAAAACTCCCTGTTTGTACAATTGGAGCAAGTGGTTTGTCGTGATCGGTGGTTGGAGGAAGGACGGTGTCATTCGTATCGAGCAGTGCAATCGTGAACACTTTTACGAGGCTGGCATTATGTTCATCCCTCACCCGTATCCGTACCGAAAGATTATGATCATCTGATTCGTAATCAAAAGATTGAGTGGTTCGTAATGTCCGGTTCTGATCGATTATAAAATAGGAATTATGCTGATCTCCCGGTCCGAGCACGCGGGAATAATCAAGCGTAGTGTTCGCGTCTGGATCGGAGCCAGCTAACTGTCCGACAATTGTGCCTGAAGGTTGGTTTTCCAGGATCGTATGATTGGAAAGAGTGAGATCCGTGGGAGATGCATTGGCGATCGATTTTGCATCCCATGGGTCGGAACCATAGGCAATCTCCTCGGCATCGGAGTACCCGTCTCCGTCATCATCGGTATCATTGGCATCCTCGATTCCGTCCCCGTCGAGGTCTTCCACTTCATTGAGAACCTGCACGGTGAAGATTTTTCTTACCCATTCGCGTTGGTGCCATTGGTCATAGTGATCACGCACTTTTACATGAATAGTAAATGTGGCATTCGCTTCATGATCAAGAATCACGGCAGTGCGCAGGTTGCCATTTGTATCTATGTTGAAGAAATGATTATCCATGGCATCGGATGGGTTTAGGCCACTTTCATTTACTAGGCCAAATCGTAATTCAGATGGAACATCCAGGTGCTTGGCGGTAAACTGTCCGACCACGGTGCCCACCGGTTGATTCTCCAAGACCTGCAGGGGAGTGGTGTTGTTTAAATCATAGGGCAGGGTGGTGGGTGTGTTCTCCCAGGCGAGGCGGGGATAGGTTTGCCCGGCAGTCATCTTCCAGATGCCTCCGCTGGCATTGAAGTCCCAACCCGCATCGAGGAAGGTCGATGGATCCATCATCTCGGCTGTGGATTTACCCACTGCACCCGTTCCACCCGCACTCGTTGTAACGCCCGAAGAATTTATGTCCCAGAAGGATGCGGAGATCGACGCTGTTACTATTCCAACTAAACCTCCTTTATTATTTTGAGCACTGACGAAGCCAGTGCTGTAGCATCGAATGATTGACGCACCATTATAATTTGTTCCGCTCAGACCACCTACTTTGTCATTACCGACTACCGATGATTCGGAATAGGAATCTATGATTTCGGACTCGCTTCCGGTATTCAAGCCAACTAGTCCGCCTGTTTGTTTTTCTAGGCCGTTAACTAGACCTCTACTAAAAGACCTTTCTGTACGACATTGATTGTGCTGTCCAATCAATCCACCAACAATTTTTGCAGACCCAGTTACATTACCTTCGAATGAACAATTTAATACATCCGTATGCACAGCAATTCCAATCAATCCACCCACTAAACCTTTGCCGGTAACTGAACCATTCAGAAGAGAAAGGTTTCGGATTTTGGCTCCCCCGACAGTTTTTCCAAATAGTCCGCAGTCCCAATGGTTGGGCCGATTGATGTGGAGACCGAAAATCGAATGTCCCTGGCCATCGTAATTCCCGTTAAAAAGCGTCACACCATGGTAACCAATGGGCGAGAACCCATATCCATTCGCCCAATTCTTGGTCTCCGTGGCATTGATGTCACTGGTTTGGATGAAGTGTTTGTTTTGCCATGCGGATTCGGTAAAGGATAACCACTTGAGGTGGGCAAGCGTATGAATTTGGTAGGGGTTTTCTTCTGACCCATCGCCGAGAGTGGGGGCAGTCCCCTCATCCATGTCCTGTACCTGAATGGTAAAGTTTTTATCGAGGAAGTAATTGTGCTGATCGCTCACCCGTACCCGTACTGTGTGTGAGGAATGAGTCTCATAATCAAGTATCGCGGCTGTTCGAAGGGTGCCGTTCGCATCGATAGAGAAGAAGGCATTTCCGCCCGATCCAGTCCCATCTGCGAGGGAGTAGGTGAAGGTGCTGTTGCTTTCCCCATCCGTGGCATTGAACTCGGCAAGAAATTCACCGGCCGGCAGGTTTTCCAAAATCGAAAGGGTGTTCGAGGTAAACAGACTGGTGGGTGCCCGGTTGCCCAGGGAATTGGCATCCTTGGGATTACTGCCAAAGGCGACTTCCTCCCCGTCGAGATACCCGTCTCCGTCGGTGTCTTGAATCGTTGCATTGGTCTCGTAAAAAGTTTCCGCTTTGTCCGCCAGTCCGTCCCCGTCGGTATCGACATCCACTTCAATCGTTTTAAAGAGCACATCTCCCCAGGTACCGTTGTTGTCTTTATAGCGCACCCCCACGAGATAGGTGCCCAATGCATATCCGTTAAGCGACAGGCTTGCGGTCAGGGTACTTTCCACCTCCGAATCAAAGGCACCATCCTTGGGTTGCAGGGCGGTGGCATTTCCTTCGCCGGGATCATTACCGATAAAATATTCCGCTCCTGCAATCACAGTAAATCCGCCCGTGCCTCCCGATCCTCCACTACCACCGTTATTGATGTCTGGGTTGGCATCGTACACATGAATGGTCTGATAGAGGA
>CACMBV010000038.1 GCA_902612125.1 uncultured Verrucomicrobiota bacterium | reverse complement strand
CCATCACCGCAGCCCTTGGAGGATACGGAATCTTTGGGGTGGAGCTTTTTATTGGTGGGGACGAGGTTTTATTTAGTGAAGTGTCCCCTCGGCCCCATGATACCGGAATGGTTACGATGATTTCTCAGGATCTTTCACAGTTTGCCTTGCATGCCCGGGCGATTCTTGGTCTGCCGGTCCCATCCATCCGGCAACTTGGACCAGCAGCCTCAAGCGTTATTTTAGTGGAAGGTAATTCGAAGGATGTGACTTTTGGCAATCTAAATCAGGCTCTATCTGAGGAGGATGTACAAATACGCCTGTTTGGAAAACCTGAGGTCAAAGGGCAACGAAGGATGGGGGTTGCTTTGGCCCGCGGAGACTCGATCGAGCAAGCCAGAGAAAAAGCAGTCAGAGCTAGTTCTTTGGTTTCAATTACTCTTGGATGAAACTTCTCTACTTCACGAGAACCTGTAAAAACCGCTGTCCGCGTTGCGGAGAAGGGAAAGTCTTGAAAGATATATTTACGAGACAGGATGCTTGTGAGGTCTGCAATTTTAAATATGACCGGGAAAACGGATTTTTCCTGGGTGGTATTCCGGTGAGTTATGCTCTGATTTGTACCTTTTGGATTGTCCCCTGGTTGGTCGCTTATTTTTTCGGATGGGCACCCGTCCTTTGGACAGTCTTTGGAGCAATTACGGGTGCTGTTGCTTTTACCTACCTTGGTTATGCTTATTGTCAATGCCTGTGGTTGGGGATATAATTCTGCTTAGCCAAGCATGAAATGCCAGTGCTTGATTCGTCGGTTAAAAATGAATGAGTGATTTTAAGGAATTAGTAACCCTTCTCGAAAAATTTCGGGATGAACGGGACTGGGGCCAATTTCATGACTCAAAAAATCTGGCTCTTGCCCTGTCCATAGAGGCCGCCGAGCTCAATGAATTGTTCTTATGGAAAAAAGAGACAGAATCTGAGAAGGTTGATCAACAGCGATTGCGGGAAGAATTGGCGGATGTCTTTGCCTATGCCATCATGCTGGCAGGTCGGCATGGACTCGATATTTCCGAGATTGTGAAAGATAAGATTCAGCAAAATGCGAAAAAGTATCCGGTGGAACAATCGAAAGGCAAATCCAATAAATACAAGGATCTCTAATACAAGGAATAGAAAATACAGTTTAATCTTGAGTTAACAACAGTTGACCAATCCCTTCGACCTTCACAATTTAAATAGATGAAGAAAAGTATACCCGTCCTCTTTGGCTTTCTGTTTTTGTTAGACAGGATGTTTGGGGAATCTCTGTTTAATGGAGAGGATTTAAGAGGTTGGTTTATGGATGTACCTGCACACGATAAGAAACCAGATGCTCTCAAGCCCTTTATTGTGCGGGATGGCATGCTTGTAAGCCTGGGGAAGCCGGCAGGTCATTTATTGACGGAAAAGCAATACTCGAACTATCGTTTGGAAGTGGAATACCGTTTCGCAGGGAAGCCCGGTAACTGCGGAGTACTCGTGCATGCTTCCAAATTGAGAAACCTCTACAAGATGTATCCAAAATCGATCGAGGTGCAGATGAATCATCAGCACGCCGGAGACTTTTGGTGTATCGTGGAAGATATTAAAGTACCCAATATGGAAAAAAGAAGGGGTCCGAAAAAGAATTGGGGGATCACGGAGGGCAAGGCCCGGCGAATCCTTAATTTAACCGATGGATCTGAAAAACCGGTCGGCGAATGGAATGCCATGACCATTGAGTGCAAGGGAGGTGAAGTCCGCGTCTGGGTGAATGGCGACTTGGTCAATCATGGATTTGCCTGCACCGCCCAGAAGGGGAAACTGGCGATTCAGGCGGAGGGATCTGAAGTTGAATTTCGTAAGCTATGGCTTGAGAAAATGTAGCCATCCTTGGTAATTCTGTATTGGTAACTTGTACCTATCCAGACCTTGTTTCAAAATGTAAGTGGAACTACACTGGTGCTGATTTTTCAATCCTGGGATAGGCCTTCTTTTTCGAGCCGCCTCCCGAGTAAGCATTCCTTGGATTGGGAATCAAAACCATTTAGTCGACCCGGAAATTGCAAATTGTTAGCAAGATTGCCTTGAAAGGTTGGGCGGAGAGTGAGTGAATAAAAAATTTACCCCTGATGTCTTCCAAGGATAAAGATTTTGTTCATTTGCATGTGCATTCTGATTTCAGTCTGCTTGATGGTTGTTGCCGGATGGACAGGCTGATGGACCGGGCGGTGGAGTTGGGAATGTCTGCCATGGCCCTGACCGATCATGGGAATCTTTTTGGTACCATTAATTTCATCAAGCAGGCAGAAAAACGAGGAATCAAGCCGATCATTGGATGCGAGGGATACATGGTCACGGATCATAAGAATGATGAAAAGCCGGGGCGTGAGAATCATAAGTCTTATCACTTGGGGATGCTTGCCAAAGATTATGAGGGCTATCAAAACCTTTCCAAAGTGGTCTCGGATGCTCATGTGGAGGGTTTTTATTACCGGCCCCGGACGGATTTGGAGACTTTGGCTGAGCATTCCAAAGGCTTAATTGCCTTTACTGGTTGTATGCAAGGGTGGGTGCCCAAGCTTATCCTTCACGGTAAGGAAGGAGAGGCTGAAAAAGCGATGGGACAGATGATTGATATTTTCGGAAAAGAGAATTATTTCGTTGAGCTCCATAATCATGGGATTGAGGAGCAAGCCCAATTGGTGCCCGAGCTTCTCAAGCTGGCCAAGAAATTTGATGTGAAAGTGGTTGCATCCAATGATGTTCATTATGTACAGGGCGACGACTGGGCTCCCCATGATGCCTTACTCTGCATCCAAACCGGGTCCAAGTTGGACGATCCGAACCGGATGCGATACGAGGCACGGGAATTTTATCTGAAATCAAGGGAAGAGATGGAAGATCTTTTCAAGGAGGCACCCGAGTCCATCACCAACACCTTTGCGGTAGCGGAAATGTGTGATGTGAAATTACCTTTTGGAGAAAACAACTACCCGGTCTTTACCATGCCTCCGGAGATAAAATCGGAGGTTGCCGATAATGATGCCTACCTCAAGCAGCAGTGCGTATCTGGAATGCAAAAACGATACGGTGTGGAATACCTGTCCGAGGATAACCGAAGCAAGGAGTCGGAGGAAAAGGTAAAGGAATTAAGTGAACGCCTGGATTATGAATTGGGCATTATTGCCAAGACCGGTTTCAATGATTATTTTTTGATCGTGGCCGATTTTATGAACTGGGCACGGGAGCAGGAAATCCCGGTGGGACCGGGTCGTGGATCCGGGGCCGGTTGTCTGGTAGCTTATCTTCTGGGAATTACCGATATTGATCCCCTCAGGTTTGGCTTGCTTTTCGAAAGGTTTCTTAATCCGGAACGGGTATCTCCGCCGGATTTCGATATCGATTTCTGTATGCGACGCCGGGCCGAGGTCATTGAGTATGTCCGGGAAAAATATGGGCGTGATTGTGTGGCGAACATTATTACCTTTGGTACTTTTGGTGCAAAGATGGTAATGCGGGATGTCGCCCGGGTTCGGGATTTACCCTACGCAGAGGCCGATAAGCTGGCTAAAATGGTGCCGGATGATCTTAATATTTCCCTGGATGATGCGATTGAAAAAAGTCCGGAATTTAAAAAAGAGTATGAGAACAGCCCAATCGCGAAACAGATCGTTGATACCGGACGAGTGATCGAGGGAATGGTGCGGAATGTGGGGACACATGCGGCGGGTGTGATCATTGCTGACCGACCGCTGAAGGAATTAGTCCCGCTCACCACCCAGGACGGGATCCTCACCACTCAATATCCCAAGGACCCGGTGGAAGAGTTGGGTCTTCTGAAAATGGACTTCCTCGGTCTTAAGACCCTGACCGTCATTGCCGAAGCGGAAAGCCATATCCGCCTCAAAGAGGGATACGAAAAATTCAAGGTAACTGAGTTGCCTCTCGAAGACAAACCCACTTTTGAACTTCTCAACGAAGCCCGTACGATTGGGGTTTTTCAACTTGAATCAGATGGGATGCGTCGGCTTTGCCGACAGATGACAATCTCGAATGTTGATGAGATTATTGCCCTGATTGCCCTGTACCGACCAGGACCGATGGAATGGATTCCTGATTATATCAAGGGTAAGGAAGATCCATCAACGATTGAATTTCCACACCCCTTGTTGGAGGATGTCTGTGCCGAAACCTATGGGGTAATGGTCTATCAGGAGCAGGTTATGGAGGCGGCCCGCCGGATTGCTGGATATACCCTGGGTGGAGCGGATATTCTGCGACGGGCCATGGGTAAAAAGAAGCCCGAAGAAATGGCCAAGCAAAGGGAAATCTTTGTCAAGGGAGCCAAGGAGACCAACCAAATCGAAGCAACAAAAGCTAATGACATCTTCAACATTCTGGAAAAATTTGCAGGCTATGGCTTTAATAAATCTCATTCGGCCGCTTATGGCATCATCAGTTACCAGACAGCATACTTAAAGGCCAATCATCCGGTTGATTTCATGGCGGGCTTGCTGGCCTGTGAATTGGGGAATTCGGACAAGCTTGCTCATTTTATAGGCGAGTGTGCGGAGATGGGGATTTCCGTGCTCGGGCCGGATGTGAATGAGTCCGGGGAGAATTTTACTCCCGTCGAAACCGCGGATAAAAATCTTGGATCCATCCGTTTTGGTCTCTCTGCAGTCAAGGGAGTCGGCGATGTCGCCGGTAAAATCATCGTGGAAGAAAGAAGAACGAACGGAGCCTTTGCGAGCTTTACTGACCTGGTTGAACGGGTGGATGGAAAATCGGTCAATAAACGAGTGCTGGAATGCCTAATCAAGTCCGGTGGGTTTGATTCCTTGGCTGATAACCGGGCGGCTCTGCTTGCGGATTTGGACCGTGCGATGGGCGAGGCACAGCTAAGACGGAAGGACCGGGAGGCAGGACAGTCCAATCTTTTCGATTTAATGGGAGGGGATGAGCAAGGGGATTCCGCAAAAGCCCATGATTTTTCACCCAACCGGTCTTCACTGGAAGTTCCTGAGATGGAAGAATTGGAAAAACTGAAACTTGAAAAAGAACTGCTAGGCTTTTTTCTCTCCGGCCATCCAATCGATACGCTTGGTGGACTCGGACCCCTTTTTGACACCATCCAGCAGAAAGATTTGGATGAAATGGAAGGTAAGCGGGTTTATCGTTTATGTGGGATCGTCTCTGAGATCGAGAGAAGATACACCAGAAAAGATGCCAAGCCCTGGGCCCGTTTCACACTACTGGCGAAGGAAAAAGATTTCTCCTTTCCCATGTTCCCCGAAGCTTTCGATCAGTACGGGATGAAACTAGAGGAGGGAGCAATCATGGTGGTGGAGGGAGTTGCCTCCAACCGGGATGGAGAGGTCCGGATAAATGCCAATGCCGTTCTTCCCATCGATCAGGCCCTATCAAAATGGGTGGAGGAGGTGACTTGGTTGATCGATCCCGAACATAAAGATGCCCTTGGGTTTGCCAAAGAACTTTTTGCCCTGGGGGAAAAAGGAGAGGGAGGTTGCCTGATTCGCCTGGGGATTGCCAGGGAAGGCGAGGATTCCGGTCTCGTTGCCGAAGCGGATGATCGGTTCCGGATGCAAATGGCAGTGAATACTTTTAAGCAATGGCGGGCAAAGCCTCCGGTTCGAGGGGCCCGAGTCAAAATTTTGGAGCCAGAATTACCTCCTGATAGAAAATACGGGACCCGTAAAGGGTGAAATGAGTCATTCTTCTCCCTTGACCCATTTGCTCAGAATGATAATTTAACAACTTTTTCTTATGACGATCGAAATTAAATTACGTAAAGGTGAACCCATGGACCGGGCCATCCGTCGCTTGAAAAAGCGTTTGGACCGTGAAGGTGTCATTCGTGATGTTCGTGCAAAACGCTACTTTGAAAAGCCTTCCGATGTAAAGCGCAAGGCCCGCAAAGTGGCTGCGTTTACCCAAATGCTTCGCACGCGTTACGAAAAGATGTAATCTTTGGTTACGCCCCGTTTGGGGTATTTTTCTCGTCAGCCGGCGGTCGGACCACTAAATAGTTCGTATGTCACAGCTTAGCAAACGCAATGCCCTCAGCCTACGGCGTGAATGGCGGCTTTTTGATCAGGACAGGGGAACCCCGGCAGCTTACCTAAAGTTATGCAATCGCATGATTGAAGTGGGGGAGTTCCTTCTCGCCCATGATGTGACCCGGGCGGGGTTGGAACGCCACAAAAACCATAAAGAATTGAGTCAGCGTGGAGCCCATGCCCTGTGCAAGGCGGGCTCTCCCAAATTGGCCACTCAATTATTGGAGGAGTTGGTTGCTTCGGGTGGGCGTGACGTGGAAACCCAAAGTCTTTTGGCCAGTGCGTATAAAGATCTTTGTGAATATTCAACCAGTGAGGAAAGTAAATTCCGCTACGCCGACCTCGCCATTGCCCGTTATGAGGAGGCGTACAATGCCCAGGTGTTGAAAGGTAGTGGCAAAAGTGAGGATTTAGAAAAGCAATATTATCCGTGCATCAATGTGGCCTTCATGCATTTCATGTTTCATCACTTCGACGATGCGAATATATACGCAAAAAAAGCCCGAGAAATATGCCTGAAACTTCGTAAAAAAGAAAAGGATTCTTATTGGATTGAGGCAACCGAAGCGGAAGCCTCCCTCATCCTCGGTCAGGTGGAAGCGGCCAAGGAAAGCTATGAGTCTGCCTTTGAAAGGGAGGATGCCCAACCGTCCTCCATTGCCAGCACCCGTAAACAGGCTTTGCAAATCGCGGCGATGTTCGACGATAATTCGATTCGCAAGAAAATGGAAAAAGCCTTTCCACTGCTTGGAATTGTTGCCTGTTCTGGCCATGTGATTGATAACCCTGGCCGTTCCAAACGGTTCCCCCCGGAAGCTGAATCCGAGGCCAAGGAAAAAATAGAAAAAGCCTTGGAAAAATTGGGTGCCCGATGCGGCTACAGTTCTGCTGCCTGCGGGACTGACATTCTTTTTTTGGAAACGATGGCTGAAAGAGGAGGGGAGACCCATGTTTTTTTGCCTTTTGCTAAGGATGAATTTATTGAAACCAGTGTTCGTCGTGCGGGAGGTAACTGGGTATCGAGGTTTGAACGGGTGCTGGATCATGCAACCTCGGTTCACTATGTTACCAATGAGGGGTATTACGGGGATGATTCCCTTTTTACTTTTTGTAATCAAGTAATGCTTGGCTTTGCCGCCATGCGCGGTCGGGGATTGGATGAAGACCCCAATCTTTTGGTGATTTGGGATGGAGAACCCGGTGCCACCGGAGGAACGGGAGAACTGGTCGAAGCTTGGCGGGAGGAATTTAACGAACCCGAAATAATAGATTCCAAGGATATTCTAGCCCATTTGGACGAACCCGATCCTGTACGGATTCACTCCGGAGAAACACGTCCCAATTTTAAACCGAGTTTTGGAGAGTCTAACCTGGCTGTCCGTTCGATCAAGACGATGCTCTTTGCGGATGTCCAGGCATTTAGCCGGGTGGTGGAAGAGAAGACCGGTGCCTTTGTTGAATCCTTTCATGGTGGTATCTCCAACCTGATCGACAAGCTTTCCCAACCTCCTGTTTTTGTCAACACCTGGGGAGACAGTTTTTTTGCGGTTTTTGATTCGATGGAAGATGCACTAAAGCTGGCACTCGATATTAGGGATTATTTCAACAAGGGAAGCTGGAAGGATCTACTTGTCGAGGGAGAGATGGAAGTGCGTATTTCCATGCATGCGGGACCGGTCTATGAGGAATTTGATCCTGTCCTTAAAAAAAGAAATTTCTTCGGTCGGCATGTGAACCAGGCTGCCCGGATTGAGCCGATTGTTCTTCCCGGCTCCGTGTTTGTGTCCGAGACGGTAGCGGCTCTGATTTCATTTGGGTATGAAAAATATGATTTTGAGTATGCCGGGAATCTTGAGCTCGCCAAGGACTTTGGTTCCTATCCAATTTACATGCTTCAGCGCAAGGGCTACTCCGAGGAAGTAAGGGAATGAGCGATCAACCACTACAGCACGACGAAATCCCGGAGCCTTTCGAGTCTTACACCGGAGAGGATCCCTACATTTTCGTCAGTTATGCCAGACTCGACAAATCATTTGTCTACAAGACTTTGCAGGTCCTGCATAATGCAAAGGTAAATGTTTGGTATGACGAGGGTATTCCCCCCTCAACTGAATGGGTGGAAGAGATTGCCCAGGCAATTAAAAAGTCATCGCTTTTCGTTTTGTTCATGTCTCCGCAGGCAGTTTCCTCCCGTTTTGTCCGTAATGAAATCAGCTATGCGGTCAGCCTGGATAAAAATATTCTTACGATTTATCTGGAGGAAACCCTGCTTCCGGAGGGATTGTCCCTGAACCTGCAACCCTTTCAGTCTCTCGAAGTAAGCGATTCGGATTGGCTCCAAAAAGCATGCCTGGCCATTCAGACTCAGATTAATGAGGAGGAGGGTGGTAATCTCGTCGAATTCAAAACTGATATCGCGGACATACCCAGCATCGATCTTGGGGAGCAATTATGGAGTCATTGGGAACGGGCCATACGGACCCAAGGTACCCGGCATGGGTTAAAAATTACCAGGAAGGCCAAGCTTCTGGACGACATTTTACCGCCACCCGCCACCGGAATCGAGGAGGATGAAGGTATTTTGTCCAACCCGAGCCTCGAACCTTCTCCGGATCGAACCACGGCTGGCAGAACCCGTCATCCTTGGACGGTAAAAGTTGAGGTTAGCGAAGATAAGGCTTCCATTGGAGCCCAGAAAGCTTTGGATGATCCCTACGCCGGGACATTTATGTGGATACCCCCCGGTGAAATTTCCATTTGGGTGCCCTACGCGGAGGAACAGCGGGTGGTCAAAGTCACTCAGGGTTTCTGGATGGCTAAATATCCGGTCACCCAGGAAGTGTATCAAGCGATTATGGGACAGAACCCAAGTTCGGCTGAATCCCACTCTGAAGCCATGGAGGAGCATCTACCGGTCAATAATGTCTCCTGGTTAGATGCCGTATCCTTTTGTAAGGCACTCACCATCCTTGCCCGTAATAATCACACGCTTCCCCAAAACAGTGAATACCGGCTACCCACGGAGGTCGAGTGGGAGTACGCCTGCCGGGCCGGGACCACTTCCGGTTATTATTTTGGGGAGGATCCGAATGAATTGCTGATGCATGGATGGTTCAAGGCAAACAGCCAAAAAAGAATTCACCCGGTTGGCATGAAGGCACCAAATCCATGGGGCTTGCATGACCTGTACGGAAATGTCAGGGAGTGGGTGGGAAATTCATTTGTCAACACCCTCCTGAATGACAGCGATCAGGATGAATTTAGGATCAGCCGGGGAGGTGGCTACATGAAAACGGCCTCTGAATGCAAGTCGGCATCCCGTTCGACCAACTCTTTACATCACCGCTTTCGGAATCTTGGCTTTCGTCTGGCCTTGGCTCAATTACCTGGTGTATCCACCGGGTAGGGTTGGCTTTTTGTTGTCAATAAGATCGAATTTCGGCATTTTCCAATCCTTTGCTATGAACCCCGATTCCCCCAAGAAGAACAAAGAGGAAATGCCTATGGACGGAAGCGATCAGGTGGCCGTCCGCCAAGCCAAACTCGATCAAATGCGAGAGAATGGCTATGATCCGTTTCGGGAAAACTGGGATCAAACCCATACCTCAGAAGAGGCAAAAGGCATGCTGCCTGAAGATCAGGAAGAAGGTCCTGAAGTTTCCATTGCCGGACGGATTGTGGCCTTTCGCCTGATGGGGAAAGCCACCTTCCTAAAGATTCTCGACCGTAAGGGGAAAATCCAATCCTATGTTCGCCGGGATGAAATTGGTGAGGATGAATATGCTGCTTTTAAGAGACTGGACTTGGGGGATTTTATTGGCATACGCGGACCTCTTTTCAGAACAAAGACCGGAGAAGTGACGGTCCGGGCCAAGGAGTATCTTCTCGTTTCGAAAGCCCTGCGTCCACTCCCCGAGAAATGGCATGGGCTCACCGATAACGAACAGATTTATCGTCAACGATATCTTGATCTTGTCGTAAATGAAGAATCCCGTGAACGATTTCAGGCACGCAGCCGGATCATTCGCGAAATCCGTGAATTCTTCTGGGGGCGTGACTTTCTGGAAGTGGAAACGCCGATGTTGCAGTCCGTTTCCGGTGGGGCTGCGGCCCGTCCATTCCGCACCCATTTCAATGCCTTGGATTGCGACTTTTCTTTGCGCATTGCCCTGGAGCTACATTTGAAAAGGCTCCTGGTTGGTGGGTTTGACAGGGTCTTTGAAGTGGGACGGGTATTCCGCAATGAAGGACTTTCCCGTAGGCACAATCCGGAATTCACCATGCTCGAAGCCTATCAGGCCTACACCGATTACCGGGGCATGATGGAGCTCACCCGTTCCCTTATTCAACAGGTGGCTGAGCGGGCACTTGGTAGCCTGCAGATGGAAAGAAGCGAAGGGGATGCGATTGATTTATCCGGGGAATGGAAAGAGGCGAAATACAAAGATCTCATCCTTGAAGCCGTTAATCGGGATGACTGGTTCGAATTACCCAAGGGTGCAAAACTAGAGAGGACCAAGGATCTTGGGATTGAAGTGGACCCGGGTCTGGAGGATTTTGAGATTACCAACGATGTCTTTGAGAAGATTATTGAGCACACTTTAATTCAACCCACCTTTGTGACCCATATTCCGCGTGAACTTTGCCCGCTTGCGAAGATTACCAAAGACGATTCCAGTACGATCGATGTTTTTGAACTTTGCATCAATGGGCAGGAAATTTCCCCAGCTTATTCTGAGCAGAATGATCCGGCGGTGCAACGGGATGCCTTCATTAAGCAGGTGGGCGAGGAAACCCAGGAGTTGGATGAAGATTTTCTGCTGGCCTTGGAACACGGCATGCCTCCTGCGGGTGGAATGGGTCTGGGGATCGATCGGTTGGTCATCTTTTTGACCAAGGCGGCCAACATCCGTGACACCATTTTATTTCCGACCCTCCGTCCTTCCTGACCTCCAGACAGCCAACAAATTCCTTCCCTAAATGAAAAAAACCAAGGGCGTTCGTAAGGGGGATGATCCAGTCATCATCAAAGCAATGGTTTGGCGTCAGTCAGCCCTTACTTTATTTCTCTTTGTCTGCGCTTTTTTCTTTGCTCTGATTGATTATGTCGGGCCGGTGGTAAGCTGGGTTTGCACCATTTTTTTTGGCTTATTTTTTATGCTCAGTTTTTTGGATCAGCTACTGCAATGGTCGCGTCTGCGAATTGACGAGCATGGATATGACTTACGAACCTGGTTAAAACGGCAGAAATACCATCACGAGGAAATCGAATCATTTTCGAGCCGGGCTTACCTTAACCGTCGACTTATCATCTTACAGCTTAAACGGCATGCGGTCGAGAAATTGAAGCTTCACGACCCTGAAATTCCATTTCCTTGTTCATTTGGCAGACCGGTTGACGATGTTTTGGTACTGCTTCAGAAGTCCCTTGACAAGACACCGAGGAAGATAAAGTAGGGATAGGCTTAGGCGGAGGCCTCAACAACAGGTTTGCTCCTAAAACTGGGTAGGTAGGCCATCCCAATAAATATCATTTGACTGAGGATGAAATACATTAAGGGATTAAATGCCTTATCCATAAATCCGTACGAGTGAAGACCCACACCCAGCATGTTGGTACCAAACCACGACCAGGCGGTGACTACATTTCCAAAAATGGCGATGGAAGAAATTCCACGAATTCTGGCGATCCCTGACCATCTCGCATGTAAAAGAATGGCATTCCAAATCACGATGAGCAAAGCGCCGTTTTCCTTGGCATCCCATCCCCAGAACCTTCCCCATGATTGGTCTGCCCAGATGCCTCCGAGAACGGTTCCAACCAGACTAAAAAAGAGAGAGAAGCAAGTAATCCCATAAATCATGGCCCCAAGAATGCGTTGAGCGTCTTTTTCGGATCGCATAAGTTTGGACCCGTACTTGGCGGATCCGCCAAACAGGGAAAGCACAAACTTGTGACAAACATAGGCAATGCCAAGAAACCCGGCGAGAAAAGTGGTTGAATACCCAATGGTGATGATGACCACATGGGTGGCCAGCCAGAAATTCGAATCAAGCACCGCACGCATCATTTCCATGGTGTCTCCGGTTGGATTGAGGGATGAGTCCAGGCTGAGATTGTGGGCAATCACCAGACTTCCAAATCCCACGAGTGATCCCATGGCGGAGGCAACTCCAAGGCGGAGATATTTTTCCGTAAAGAAGCAGAGCAGCACCGCTCCCCATCCAATGAACAAAGCGGATGAGTAGAGGTTGGTCACGGGTGGACGGCCCTCAATATACATTCTTCCCGCAAGGCCGAAGGTGTGAGAGAGCAGGACAATCGCGGTGAGGATGTAGGCGGCATTGCGGAGCAGGCGGGCGGTGTCACCCTTTCGGCCGAGGGTGGTGGAATAGGTGGCCGCCAGCCAGGAGACTCCGGCAATCAGGAAGATCAAAACATAGGCAATGGAACTGCGGTAGAACGGCTCGAAACCATTGTAAATTTTTTCAAACTCAAGGGTGGAAGCATCTTCTCCGGCTCGTTCCGTTCCCACTTTTCTCAACTCAGCGACCGTAGAATTAAAGGTCGAGAAATCATCATTTGCATAACTGGCTTTAAGGTTTTCGTATAAACCAAGGACCGGATCAACCTCTCTTCGCAACTTAATCGCTTCGGCATATTGAGATGCAAAAAGAGCAGTGGGATCCATTTTTTGATTTTCCCGAATATCCCTGATTTTTACCTTGAGAGCTTCGGGCTTCATCGAAACAAGTTGTTGCAGGGTAATTGCGAAGCGGGAAGGATCCATTTTCTGTTTTTCCTGCGAATCCAGAGGTTCCTTCCCCACCAAAGATTCTCCAATTGTCCGCCATTGTTTTTTGGGATCGTCTGACTCGGGTGGAATGGCAAAGAACTCGGACCATAGGTTCATTCGTGAATAGTGATCCAGGAAAAAGACCACCTTGGCAAAATCGGCACTCTCCATACGGATATCCCCGGGTCTGGAAGAAAGTTCCGCAGTCAGTTCACGAAAACGGGCAAACTCTGCGGTCAGATCCTTATCATTTTCCGGATCAAACAACACTTCGGCAACCTGGAGTTGTTTCGCCATCTCAGGGGCAAGCTGCGGATCGGGCGGAGAGAGGGTGGTTTTGATCTTACGGTAAAGGAGGACCGACCGGTAAAGTTCGATTATATTTTGATCGAAACTATCCCTCTTTTCCTGTTCCACTTTTCCAGCTTCCCGGGCTGTGGAGTCAATTTCGCTGAGATGAGGCTCAAGATCTTGATAGGAGAAAAACTTTCCATCCACGGATAATTTCTTGCCCAATAGGCCGAGAACCTGATCATGATCAATCAGAAAGGACTTGAGGCGGTCTCCCGCATCAGGATTAAAAAGGACTTCGGCAAACCAATTGATCGCAGGTATTTTATTTCCTGCATCATCAAGGGCGGTGCGTTTATTACGAAGGACAAGAAGAGTGTTTCGGGCAACACTGTCAATGGGCTTGACCCGTCCGCCACGAAGAACGGGAATTCTGGAAAAGCCTTCGAGGTCAAACGAGTCAGTGGGAGCTTCCGGTTCACCCTTGGCAAAATCCAAGACGGAAGAGGAGGCGAAACGGTTGGGCAGAAAGGCAAAGTAAACCCCAAGCAGGATCAATAACCAGAGAACGATCTTTCCTTTAACGGATTTTTTTGAGCTTTTTTCGTTCATGCGGGTTGGGCGGAGCTAGAATTTTTGCGCAGGAACCGGATCAAGTGAAAACTGAATTGCCAGAGCAATCCGATGGAAACAAGAACGCAGGCAATGTATGGAATCAGCCAGCTCGGGTTACGGATGACCTGAAATACGGTGTAATTGGCCGCGGCATTCATTTGATACTGGTAGAAAGTTTTTCCGTCATGTCGAAGGGGGGTATTCATATATACCAAGGCACGGCGGGATTGCTTACCCTCCATGTTGAGCACAACATCGCTCTCAAAATTGAAAGGAATCTCTGTGCCCTGATAGAATTCATTCTCAACATCCAAAAGTTCGATCGAATAGGGAAGATATTCCCGTTCACTGCGCAAGGTGACACCCCAGAGCTTTCCCTGGTGGCGAATCGGTTGAAAAGCGAAATCCGATAATTTCGGGCTTTCCTTCCACCAATGATTTCCTCCGGGATGGGCAATGGACAGCCAGGTGCCCAGGCTGTTGGTTCCGTCGAATAGTTCAAAGACCAAATATCCGAAATTCAGGCCCTCGCTGCTGAAGTCTTCGTCTTTTAGGGAAACGGATAGGTTGGCAGTCTGCCCAACCCCCCGATTGACATCCCTAACCAGACCACTGCGTTTCGAACCCTCCGGGGTGACCGTGAAGTCACAATTCACCCCAAAATGCTTAATTTTAATTTTGAATGGAAGATCCGAGGTCCGGATGGTACCCCCGTCTTCCAAAATTTGCTGCGGGATGGTTACCACTTTTTCAGTAGCCGGATCGGTCACATCCGAAAAAGCAAGTTCGACCCCGTGGAATCTCTCAATATAATTACTCGAATCACCCTTGTTGATTTGCATGCGCGATTCTTCCTGCATCGCCTGAGTTGCGAGTTGTCCGACCAGTAACATAATAATGCCTAAGTGGATGAGCTGGATGCCCATTTTTTTTCCTGTCCATTGAAAACGGGTGATGTAAGCCGCAGTAAGATTAACAATGAGCAGACCGCCCAAAAGATATCCCCCGGGAATGGGGATGGGAATGGCATTAAGAAATTCACCACCCCAAAATTGCTCGGGGTAATACCAGATGCCAAACATGGATTCAAAATATTCGGCCAATGCCCCACGAATTCCAATCCTCACCTGTTCAAGGGTGGCCACAAAGATGAGTATCATCGAAAGGCTCAATAGGGTGAGGGTTAGGTTGATGGATGCAAGGGGAACGAGCCAGGAAAATTTCTTGCGTCTTTCCCCCAGGGACCCCCTTTTCTTTTTCTGTTTTTCTTTAGGCATGATTATTAATGAAAACAAACACTCTCCAAGAAACTGAGAAAGTTAGGTTTTTCAACTTGGGCAAGCTCCCGGCTCCCGGTAATTTTAAAAAACCAGGAGCGATCATCAACCATCAGAATGGCAGCATAAAGGGAATCCGTATTTCCTTCAGCGACCACCAGTTGTGCTTCTTTTTCGTCAAGAATGATAGGGGAAATATACTGATCAAGATCCACTTCCTGTACGGGATCAATCCCGATCTGGCCCAACCAACGGTTTACATTGGCCAGGGTGCCTCCAACA
>CACMBV010000037.1 GCA_902612125.1 uncultured Verrucomicrobiota bacterium | reverse complement strand
CAATGAATTTTTGCCAAGCCCTGTATCACAAAATCCCGAGAGAGCCATAATTGAACCTTCTCGAAGCAACCAGCAATCTCCTCCTGCCACCGTGCCGGCAGAGATCATTCCTCCCCTCATCATTGAAAAGTTCGATTCGAATACTACTTCATCGGATGTTAATGAGAATAAACAAATCAAAAAGAAAAGCCTCTTTGATCGACTGTTCAAAAAAGATAGAAACTAGTAAATTGATTTCTACTTAAAAATGGTACCAGGGGGCGGACTTGAACCGCCGACCTTCGGGTTATGAGTCCGACGCTCTAACCGCCTGAGCTACCCTGGCACAACGAGATTTTATTATGTAAAGTAGCCATTTTTCGTCAATGATAAGAATCTTTCTCATCATTGTCTTTGATCTTTTCAGGAAGAATCTTAGAAATAGATATATAATTCCAAGAAATTTATGTGAATAAAACTGAAGCAACCGTATTAATTATTGATGATGATGCTGAGATCCGCTACTCACTCGACCGAGTATTGGTGAGCCAAGGGCTTCAAGTCATTTCTGCTGACTCCGGGGAGAAAGGTATCGAAACAGCCAAGTCAGAAAAACCCACTTTGATTTTCCTCGATAACCGGATGGGGGGCATGTCAGGTATTGAAACTTTGCAACATTTGAGAACTGCGGCACCTCAATCGTTGGTTATCCTAATGACAGCCTATGGCACAACACAAACCGCTATCGAAGCGATGAAACACGGGGCTTTTGACTATGTGCTCAAACCATTCGACCTAGCCAAACTAAAAGAGTTGGTTAGTAAGTCCCTCAAAGCCAGCAATGATTCTCTCAATAGCGAAGATGCCTACGAACACCTTCTCAATTCAGCCGATTACGCTGAGGGTATTGTGGGCAGTGGTGAGAAAATGCAACATGTCCTCAAGCAAGTCGGACAAGTTGCCGCTTCTGAAGCAACCGTAATGATCACCGGTGAGAGCGGAACCGGAAAGGAACTGGTTGCGAGATGTGTTCACCGGCATAGTCATCGCTCGGATGGTCCCTTTCATGCGGTTAATTGTGCTGCCATTCCGGAAAACCTTATTGAAAGTGAGCTTTTCGGACATGAAAAAGGATCCTTTACCGGTGCGACCGAAGCGAAGGCTGGACAATTTGAGCTTTGCCATGGAGGTACTCTTTTTCTCGATGAAATTGGTGATATGCAACTCCCCACTCAAACCAAGATTCTCCGGGCGATTCAGGAGGGTGAAATCCAAAGAGTTGGGGCGACCAAGATTAAAAAAGTGGATGTCAGGTTACTTGCGGCCACTCATAAAAATCTAGAATCCATGGTGCAGGAGAAAACATTCCGGGAAGATTTGTACTATCGTCTCAATGTGGTTCGGATCAAAACCCCCGCCCTACGCGAAAGAATGGAAGATCTTCCCGAACTGGTTGATTTCATGTTGCAACGCCTAAATAAGGAACAAGGGACCGGGACTGCGGAAATTTCCAAGGAAGCCATGGACTTGTTGGGTCATTATCCATGGCCGGGTAATGTGCGTGAATTGGAAAATGTTCTTCACTCCGCATCTGTAATTTCCAAAGGGAAAAGAATCCTCAGTAAAGATTTGCCTTCAACTCTAATTTCTGAAATTGAAAATCATACTTCATCTCATGATCAGGGTGATGATCAGGTGAATAATGAAATTGGCGTTGGCGAACTTACAGGGGCAATAGATGTTCCCAAAGAAAGATCAGACACAGCCTCGATTAATCAGACCCAAGAAAACAGGATTAATTTTGGTGAAACGAATTCACAGGAAGATCAAGTTATCCCGATGTCGAATGCTCCCAGTTCAATCAGCATCGAGGAGAGTTTTGATATTGCCTATGCACATGCCAGGCAAAACACGGACCGTAACTTGATCGAAACAGTAGAGAAAGAAATTATACAAAGAGCCCTCAAAGAGTGTGGAGGAAATCAAGTAAAGGCGTCAGCCCTTCTTGGGATTACCCGGGCAACCCTGCGTAAGCGAATTGATGTTTTTGAAATTCGCTACTAAACTAGATTCGTCATTCAGTATATCTTGTCTCTAATCAGGATTTTTTACATCTAGAAAATAGCCCCGACTACATTTTTTTTATGCACCCACAAAGAATTGTCATTACCGGAGTTGGACTCACTTGTCCGTTGGGGAATGATCTACCCACTTTCCGCCAAGCACTCCTCGAGGGGAAAAGCGGGGTGGTTCAATTTTCCGTCCGAAATATGGGAGAACAGGCGGCTGGCGTTTGTGAATTTGAAAGGACGAAGTATCAAAACCGGAAGGAAGTAAGGGTGGGGACCCGAGCAGGAGGGATCGGCATCTTTTGTGCCCATGAGGCTTTGCAAAATGCGGGTCTTTCCCTGAAAGAACTAAATCCATCACGGGTTGGCGTCTACATGGGGATTACCGAGCATGGCAATGTGGAAACGGAAACGGAAGTTTGTCAGTTGGTCGACCATTATGATGAGGATGTAAAATATTGGACCCACCATCACAACCCAAGAACGGTAGCCAATAACCCAGCAGGCGAAATAACCGTAAATCTTGGATTGACGGGACCCCACTATACCATTGGTGCTGCCTGTGCCGCAGGTAACGCGGGAATTATTCAGGGCGTGCAAATGTTGCGGCTTGGTGAATGCGATCATGCCCTTGCGGGTGGGGTCAGTGAAAGCATCCGGGCTTTTGGAATTTTTGCCGGCTTCAAGAGCCAGGGAGCCTTGGCGTCTCATCTTGATCCAACCAAAGCGAGTCGCCCATTCGACCAAGACCGAAATGGTATTGTCGTCAGTGAAGGCGGTTGCATTTATGTCATGGAAAGACTGGAAGATGCCATGGCCAGAGATGCTAACATCATAGCGGAAATCGTCGGATACAGAATCAACTCTGATGGAACGGATTATGTCCTTCCGAACCCAGAGAGGCAGGAAGAATGTATTCGGCAAGCTCTCGACAATGCCCATTTGAACCCCGAAGATGTAGACCTGCTGAGCACGCATGCGACTTCCACCCCACAGGGAGATGAGCAGGAATGCAAAGCGGTAAGAAATGTATTTGGAGATGGCTCGTCGACCTTGGTAAACAATACCAAAAGCTTCATCGGACATTCCATGGGAGCGGCTGGAGCCATTGAGTTGGCGGGCAATCTTCCGTCTTTCCAAGATGGGATTGCCCACGCAACGATTAACTTGGATAACCTGGATCCATCCTGTCATTTACCTGGTTTGGTAGTCAATCAACCCAAAGAAAAGGATGGGGGAGTCAATATCATCTTGAACAATTCTTTTGGCATGCTCGGAATCAATTCAGTTCTGCTCTTGAAAAAATACACGGGGTAAGATAGTAGTTTCATTTTTCGATATGACTAAGGATAAAATAAAACAGATTGTACTTGATATTATAGCTGAGATTGCCCCGGATGAAGACTTAACCGAAGTCAAACCTGAGATTAGGTTACGCGAACAGCTGGATCTTGATTCGATGGATTTTCTCGACATTGTCATGGAACTAAGAAAGCAACACGGCATTGATGTGCCCGAGGCAGAATACCGAGAGCTCGAATCTTTGGACAGCTGTGCCAGTTATCTCTTGCCGAAATTCGAAGCCTCTGCTGCTGCGTAATTTTATCCATTCCTCCAACCGGAGAAGTTTTTATTTTCTCCTAATCTTATATGGAGAGTAACCGCTACGATGTAGTCGTTGTTGGGGCCGGTCTTTCTGGGCTGTCTGCAGCTGTCAGGCTCGGAATGTTTGGGAAAAAAGTTCTGGTTTTGGAAAAACATTATGTAGTCGGTGGACTGAACAGTTTTTACGCCAAAGGGGGCAAGAAATTCGATGTTGGTCTGCATGCACTAACCAATTACCCGTCCGAAAACTCAGGAAAAAACTCCCCGCTCCTTAAATTATGCCGACAATTGAGATTACCTCTCGAATCCCTGCAGCTGAAAGAACAGAGCTTTTCAAGAATCTGCTTTCCCGAAAAAGAGCTTCAATTCTCCAATTATTTTCCCAACTTTCTTGAAGATATCGACCATAAATTTCCCGCAAGCACGGATAAATTTACCCGTTTGTTGCAAAAAATGAATGAGTTTCCTGCTTATTCCGTAGACGCACCGGAACTTTCCACGAGGGAGATATTAAAAGATTCGGGCATTGAACCACTGCTTGCAGAAATGCTCCTCTGCCCAACCTGTTATTACGGGTCAGCCCGTAATGATGATATCGATTTTCCCACTTTTATCATGTTATTTGATGCAATCTTCAAGCAGGGACTTGCAAGACCGGAGCAGGGAATTCGAGCAATCCTTGATCCCCTCTGCCAAAAGTTAAAGGAACTTGGAGTCGAGAGACGAATGAACTCCGGAGTGGTGAAATTTCAAGTCTGCGATCAAAAGATCACAAACATTGAACTTGAATCAGGAGAGAATGTGGTCGCCGAACAAATTATTTCAACCTGTGGAGTTATTGAAACCGAAGCGTTGTTATCATTGAACCCAGTTGAAAGTAACCAAGCCGAAGTTGGTGAATTTACCATCCTTGAATCGATCTCTGTCATCCAGGGTAAACCTGTGGAATTGAACTGGGAAGAGACGGTCATCTTTTTTAATGACTCTGAAAAATTCGAGTACAATCCACCCAAAAATCCGGTAGATTTGCGATCGGGGGTCATCTGCATTCCGGAAAATTATAAGTCTGTAAATAATCCACCTGATTTTAAACTTCGTATCACACATCCCGCCAACTTTGCCTTTTGGAGTTCATTATCAAAGCATGAATATAAAAAAGAAAAAGAAAAATATGAGCATTGCATTTTTGAAAATGGACTTCAATACCTCAAGGGCGGTGTTGCCAGTAAAGAAGAAATTGCCCAAAAAGTTGTATTGCGAGATACCTTTACGCCCAAAACCATCAAACATTTCACCAGTCACACAAATGGTACTCTTTATGGTTCGCCAACAAAAGCAAGAGATGGTTCCACGAAATATAAAAACTTATTTCTTGCCGGAACCGATCAGGGTTATATTGGAATCGTCGGTGCCATGCTTGGTGGCATTGCCGTGGCCAACAATCAAATTCTCAGACCTGCTTAGCTAATTTCAGAGATAAGTCTTTCCTGAATTTCAGCCATCACCAAATAGGCAAAGTAGCCAATACGAACAGTCGATTTCTCTGCCTGTAGGTCGACTTCGCCTTGTTCTAGTTGTTCATCTGTAACTCCTCTGAGTGCATCTTCACGCAAGGTAAGCCTGATTTCCGTCAAACTCCGGAGTAATTCATCCACTTCTTTCTCCTTCACTTCAACATAGCCGTGCTTAAACTTCGGATTTTGGAGAAGACGGGCCAAAACCTTACGATCATGTAAAAACTCTTCCTTCAATCCACTTTCCCAGGCCTCCACGAAGTCGTCATCCATCGGATTCGGGCAGACATAAGCGATACCTCCTAATTTGGATGCACATCCAAAAGTTTTCTCTACCTGTGGCAATATCGCCTGCAGGATCCGGGAATCCACCTTGATCTGAAATTCAATCATCCTTTTCAAGAATCGCCTGCAGTCGCCACTTTTGCAGTTGAAAAACATAGCTCTCGGCTTGTTCGCGTTCACCTGTCCAAAGAATGGATTTTCCCAATTCATGAACCTCCTTCATGTGTTTAATCGCTTTCTGCTCTCCATAGCCAAAAACCTTGCGAAAGACCAGGACCACATAATTCATCAAATTAACGGGGTCATTTAAAACGATCACCTTCCAAAGTTGAGTCAGTTCAGTCTCAACCTCAGTTTGTTCTACAATTTCAGGTGTCGCATGAGATGGCATTCTTTTTGTTTACACTACATATTCAAATTCCTCGATATTAAAAATTAGGCTCAAATATTAATCGTTCGAAGCTTGCCTGATTGCCCGATTACCAATTTTTTAGATACATGCTAAAAATTCCAACATTTATTATCGGCGCACTCTTGATCCTCACAGGTTTGGCTGGTTATTTATTTCAAGATCTTGGTCTGTCCTTAAAATTGACAGGTCCAATTCCCGATGATGCGGAGTTCACTCTCTCCGATGGGAATGATTCAGTGATTCTTGACTTAGGATTTCCATCGAGCAAGTCAGCCGGAGAATATGCTTTCTGGATGGTACATCGCTTGAATCAGAATCACGCTAAAGACCGGTCACAGGCCAATTATGCTGTAGAGCAAGGATCGACTGCATACAAAACACAATCATTTTGGCATGCTTCCTCCAAAGGAGATACACAGGAAGCACTAGTTCTCCATGCGGAGACTGGGGAACTTGGTAATTTGGCTGAAACCGATGCCGAACGATCCACGGTCCGTCTGGTGTATAAAAATTTCACCGGCAACTCCTTGCCCGTTACGCTTACTTCAACCAATTGGACCAATATCGAGTCCAAGACTACATTAAAACCCGGCAACTCTCTTCAATTTTATAAAAGCTGGACTGCCTTCATCCCCGGAATTCTAGGTATCATACTTATTGTTCTTGCCCAAGGTGCCGAAATGGCACCAAAAGCCAGAAAACATATAATGCATGCAGCTGTGACAGTCGGACTCATCGGGTTCGTTGCCGTGGCCAAGATGCTACCGAAGGCTGTCTCAGAAATGAATTGGTTAAAGGGTGAAACCTACGGAATTATCCAAGCCTCTTCTTTAAAGGCTACGACCATGCTGGCCTCGGCAGGGTTGTTACTGGTTTTTGTGATTCTTTGTGTAGTTTCTTTTATTAGTGCAAGGAAGGAAATGGCCGCTCAGGCTGAAGCTGATGCCGAGAAAAAGAAAAAAGTCCTTCATAAAGTAAAAGCGAAAAATGAAGATACAGAAGACCAAAAGCCTGATAAGATTGAAAACGATGAAAAAATAGAAAAATCCTTAACAAAATTAGCGGAAGAAGACTCAAAAGAGGAACAAAAGGCTAATGAAAATATTAGTCCGAGTACTGAAAATCCGGAACCCAACAAAGAACCTATAAAAGCTCAACAGAATTCCTCAAAACCTAAAAAAGAAAACAAAACACATGTAGAGAAAAAATCATCTGATGCACCTGAAGCTTCCGATCCAATAAGTAAAAGCAAAAAAGATGAACCCAACAAGACATCCTCACCTTTGAAAGATTCAAGTTCCTCTTCCGATAATAGCCTTAAAGATGTGGAAGATTCTAAAAAAGAAAGAGAAAGCTCCACCATACCTGAAACTGATGAGAACGAAATGAAACAAAGGGATTCAATAAATACAAAAGACTCAAATGATTCTAGTTCTAGAGATAACACTTGAAAAACTTTATCTAACAGAAAAAATATGGTGTATTGGCTTAAGCTAGTATTAAACACATATTTTAGACTCTCTTGCAAAAATTTATCTACCTACGAAAAAAAATATTTACAAAATATTCATAATCGTGCACAATACTAAACTTTTATTTAGTCATAATTTAGGTTATTTCTTATGATGAATGGGTTGAAAAATGAGGTAAAGTTTTTATTTCTAAGACCTCGTAACTCGTTAAGCTTAAACTTTTACAGATTACTTTATCGTATAAAAAAGCACGAAAGATATCCGGGCTATTTTTTTTTACTAAACCAATTTAAAAAACATAAGTTTTTATTTATACATATACCCAAAACTGGTGGTACAAGCATTAATTTTGCACTTTTTGGAATTAATGTTTCTAATCATAATAGATGTATAGATTATATTAATGAATTTGGTTTCGATAATCTGAAATACAACTATTTTAAATTTTGCTTTGTAAGGCACCCGGAAGATCGCTTTGTTTCAGCTTATAACTTTATTAAAAAAAATGGTACTCAAGATTTAAATATAAAAAAAATGGAATTATATAAAAACTTTTATGAAAAGTACCTAAAGGAGTCTAATAATATTAATCATTTTGTGAACAAAGCTTTCGTTGAACCTGAGGTCAAAAATTTTGTTTTTTTCATTCCGCAATTTAAATTTATTATTGATGAGAATAAACAAATTTTTGTAGACAAAATTGCATATTTCGAGAATTTTAAATGTGATTCTAAAAACATTTTAAATAAAATTAATTTCAATAAATATAATGTAACGAGAAAAAATGTAGGCAAACCATCTCATATAGAAGAGCATTTGAGTAATGATTCAAGAAAGATTATCGAAACTCATTATAATGTAGATTACGAACTCTTTAAATACAAAAAGAGAAGTCGATAATATTCTTTCATAAAATCTACCTTAATTTGTTTTATCGAAGATAATATTTTTGGCACACCCGGAGAGAGTCGAACTCCCAACCTCCTGATCCGTAGTCAGGCGCTCTATCCAATTGAGCTACGGGTGCATTAAAATCTATGATAAATAATGACTTTGTTCTCGCAAGCAAAATGAAGATGAGATTGACTAGACTTTTCGAAAAACTAAAGATGCGTTATGCCCGCCAAACCCGGAGTTGTTACTCATGGCAACTTGGACCGAAGCTTCACGGGATACATTGGGAACATAATCGAGATCACAGTCCGGGTCAGGTTCTTCGTAATTAATGGTAGGCGGTACGGCCTTGGTTTCAATCGCCTTACAAACAACAGCCGCTTCAATCGCCCCCGCAGCCCCAAGAAGATGCCCAGTCATGGATTTTGTAGAACTGACCATCAATCCATTTTTAGCATGATGCCCAAATACATTTTTCAGGGCCGTGGTCTCAGACTTATCGTTGTATGGAGTAGATGTCCCATGGGCATTGACATAATTGACGGAATTTTTATTAATCCTAGCCTGCCCTATCGCTAAATTCATGCATTGCGTAAGGGCTTTACTCTCCCCATCCGGGGTGGTTACATGGTATGCATCACATGTAGCCGAGTAGCCAATAATTTCAGCATAGATTTTGGCTCTACGTTTTTTTGCACTTTCTAAAGTTTCGAGAATAAGTACCCCAGCACCCTCTCCCATCACAAAGCCGTCTCGGTTACGATCGAAAGGTCTCGATGCACGGCTGGGATCGTCATTATAATTGGTACTCATCGCTTTCATTGAGGAAAAGCCGGCAAATCCAATCCGGGTAACCGCCGCCTCACTACCACCTGCAAAAATCATATCGGCCATACCACGACGGATCATTTCAAACGCCTCCCCAATCGCATGGGAACCGGACGCACAGGCACTAACTGGAGCATAGTTTGGACCTTTTGCTCCCAGCTCAATCGCAATGATTCCTCCCGCTATATTGGCAATCAGCGAAGGGATCATAAAGGGAGACACACGACGTGGACCCCGCTGGATGAGGGTGGTCATCTGTTTTTCGATCGTCTCCATCCCGCCAATTCCGGAGCCTACGATTACACCGGTTCGATCTGGGACTAAATCATCTCTGGTTAAACCTGAATCTTTAAGGGCATAATAAGCAGCGGCCAAAGCAAGCTGGGCATAGCGGTCATTTCGCCTGGCCTCTTTCGGATCCATGTAATCCTCAGGGTTGAAATCATTAATTTCGGATGCGACCTTACTAGCAATATCGGTGGAATCAAAGCGAGCAACTGCTGTTATTCCGGATTTTCCGGACAATAGACCATCCCAATAATTGTCAACGCCGGTCCCAACTGAAGTAAGCACTCCTATACCCGTTACAACAACTTGATTCATATCAACTTGGAATTATTATCAGTGAGCGACTCTCCCATCCACTCCCCGAAATTAAAATGATCTAAGAAGAAAGATTGGCTTCGACATATTTGACTACAGATCCAACAGTTTGAAGTTTTTCCGCTTCTTCTTCGGGAATTTCAGTATCAAACTCTTCTTCCAGTGCCATAACTAATTCAACTTGGTCCAAGGAGTCAGCACCTAAATCGTCGATGAAACTTGCTTCAGGAGTAACCTGCTCTTCACTGACATTGAGTTGACTAACAATAATTTTTTTTACGCGATCGGCGTTGTTTTCAGACATAATTTATATATTGGTTAATTGATGATTTCTTCATGTTCACATGATCATACCTCCGTCAACCGTAAAAACTTGTCCGGTGACATAGGCTGCTTTTTCTGAACATAAAAAAGAGGTCATTTCGGCAATGTCTTCGACTTTGCCAAATCTTTTGAGTGGAATCGTACCGAGAGCCACCTCTTTGACACGGTCGTCCAGACCGGAGGTCATATCAGTGTCAATGAACCCAGGAGCGATTGCATTGACCGTAACGGAACGGGCGGAAAATTCGCGAGCAAGACTTTTGGTTAGCCCGATCATTCCCGCTTTGGCTGAGGCGTAGTTCGCCTGACCCGCATTTCCGGTGAGACCGACCACAGATGATACATTTACAATCCGCCCCCATCGTTTACGGGTCATGGGACGACCTAATGCTTTGATCCAGTGAAAACAGCTGGTTAGGTTGGTGGTCAATACATCATTCCAATCCTCCTCATCCATGCGAAAAAGCAAATTATCCCGGGTGATTCCCGCATTATTGACGAGTATATCAATACAATTCTTCTCTTCTAAAAGTTTTTCACAGGCATTTCTGATTTCTTCTCCAGAGGATACATCAATGGGCAAGGCATGAGCCACTCCTCCATTTAAACGAATCTGTTCAGCAGCGGCACCACAGGATGATTCCGTTTTGCTGACACAAAACACTTCAATTCCATCACGGGACAAAGCTTCGGCTATACTTTTTCCGATTCCCCTACCCGCCCCAGTAACAACTGCTGTCTTTCTGTTTTCTAAATCCTGACTCATTAAATATTCTTATATGAATAATGCTTTTTCAAGAGCTCTTCAATTGACAAATGCTAAATTCGTAGATGTAAAGCAACACACAAGTTTCATGACAATTCAAGGCACATCCGAGAATTCGCCACTTGAAAGACCAAAACTACAAAAATTTTTGGCCGATGCGGGGTTATGTTCGCGCCGCAAAGGAGAGAACTGGATTCTGGAGGAACGGGTAACCATCAATGGAAAAGTTGCCCGACTAGGAGAAAGGGTTTCCACATTGGACGATGTGGTGAAAGTAAATGGAAAAGTCGTTCATTTCCAATTTCCCAAGTTATTGACTATTGCGATCAATAAACCTATGGGCTACGCTTGTTCGAATCATGATGAATTCGCGGAAAGATTAATTTTCGAACTTCTTCCCAACAATCTCCTGCAAACCCGTCTCTTTTGTGCCGGTCGCCTGGATGTCGAAAGTGAAGGGCTCGTCATTGTTACCAACAACGGAAGTCTGGCCCACAAGCTCACGCACCCTTCCCAACAAATCAGGAAAAGATATCAGGTTGAATTAAAACAACCACTCTCTGGTGAAGACCTTCCACTGATGGTACAGGGCATTGAAGATGAGGGTCAATTTTTACGAATTGACGAGATTAAAGCCAAAGGAAAATCACCCATTGGAAAAACCCGACTTGATGTCATTTTGGGTCATGGAAAAAAAAAGGGAGATTCGTCGGGTTTTTGGACATTTCCGTTATCAGATAAGGAAACTAAGAAGAGTCTCAATCGGAGGATTTCATCTTAGCAAAATTCCTCTTGGTAGTTTCCGTGAACTGAATGAAAAAGAAATTGGTTTGCTCTTTCCTCGGTAAATTTTCTAGATTGAAAAGATGGGAATTATAATAATCAAAAAATTGGCACTTCTTTTCACCACTGTTATTTCTGTCACCATATCTATTGGAAAAGAGGAAGATAAGGGTGGCGACTTGAACCTTGCAGATGCTTTTGCTCAAGCGGAACAGGAGCTTTCGGAACCAATTTCCGTAGAACCTGAGGTTGAACCGATCGTTGTAGGCAGAAAAAAATGGAACGAAAAACCTGCTACCGATCCCACTGTAGAGAGCAATATTCAATTACCTTCTCTGGACGCCAGTACCATTGCTATCCAAGAATTGGACCCTCTTGAAACCAAACAAAATCAGACGGCAGGTGTAAATATGAAAATTACTCCCCCAGCAATTCCTCCTGCGGTCAATCTGCACCGCAACTTTGAGGGCACTCTTGTTCTTAAACCCAGATCCCTAGGCTTTGAAAAGTATTTTCCTTTTCAACTTGAGAACACCAGAGGGCGCCGTCTTGCCTTTGTCGACATGGAAAATCTCAAGGTTACTGATCCCCTTGACTACAAAAACCAACGCGTAAACATCTTGGGCAAGCTTGAACCTATCGAGGAGGGGAAAAAAGATCTCGTTATTCGTGCTAGGCAATTGCGAAGCATTGACTGACTTTTTTCTGATTCCCAGAGCAGATGGAACTCATTGATGGCAATGCTATAGCCAACGACTTGCTTAAAGAACTCTCGAAAAAGGTAGAATCTTTTGAAAACCAAAAGCCTTGCGTCGCATTTGTGCGGGTGGGGCAAGATCCGGCCTCCGTTTCTTATGTTCGAAAAAAAGAAAACACTGCCGCCAAAGTGGGAATAGAAAGTCGCTTGCTGATCTTTGCGGAAACTATCACCGAAGATCAATTACTTAGGGAAATATCTCTTTTGAACGAAGACTACGGCGTACACGGTATTTTGGTGCAAGCCCCGCTTCCCCCTCACATGGACGAGCGTAAAATTTTCAACCATGTATCACCTCTGAAGGATGTGGATGGCTTCAACGCCACGAACTTGGGCCTCCTTTGCCAGGAGAACCAAGACGCTTTTGCCTCCTGCACGCCTGCTGGGATCCTTGAACTTTTAAAGAGAACCGAAGTCGACACTACCGGCAAACATGTGGTGGTGTTGGGCCGGAGTCTGATCGTCGGTAAACCCGTGGGCATGCTCCTTTTACAAAAAAATAGACCAGGCAATGCCACCGTTACTTACTGCCACTCGGGGACACCTGATCTTGCCAATCATACCCTACAGGCTGACATTTTAATTGCTGCGATTGGCAAACCACTCTTTGTCGACAGAAGTATGGTCAAGCAGGGAGCAATTGTTATCGATGTGGGGATCAACCGGATTCCCGACAATACCCGCAAATCCGGCTTTCGCCTGGTTGGAGATGTTAATTTCGAAGAGGTTGCTCCCCTGACCTCTTTAATTACACCTGTCCCTGGAGGGGTTGGGCCGATGACGGTTGCCATGCTTATGAGAAACACGGTCAAAGCCTATGAAAAATCACTTCAGGCAGGAATGGCTCTATGAAATCGGATTCATTCGACTCCCCCAAAGAATCGGATGACCCTGAGCTCATCCCGATATGGAAAAGAACCTTGGCATTTGCCATGGATATGATCCTTTTGATTGTCCTGCTTCAGTCTATTGTACAAATATTACCTAGTGCATATCCGCAGCATGTAAAAATAGAATTCAATCAATTGATTATCGATGCCAGCCTCCTCTCCCAAGATGAGCAATCTGACCTGCGGCGGACCACCGACTTTTTAGAAAATGCAAACCTTTCGGAAGAGACCTACGAAATGCTGATGACCATGATCTTTTTTGCCTGTCTTGTCCCCCCCACTTATTTTTTTATCAGTGAACTTTTTTTTAACGGACAAACTCTTGGGAAAGCGACCATGCGTTTGCGTACCGCCCCCGTCAGGAATGACATTCCCCTCTCCCCGCTTCGTCTATTTGCCAGGGCAGTCTTGAAAGGAATAAGTGCATTAAGCCTGATATCCCCTTTTTTCATCCCCGGACTGATTAATTTTATTTTTTGTTTTTTTAACCGTAAAAGAAGATGCCTCCATGACTTGGCAGGGTCTTCCATTACTATTTCATCACGGAAAAATTTAGTCAAAAAAAATGAATCTTGAAATTGCGTTTGTGGGGGCTGGAAAAATGGTTTCTGCGATTGTGAAGGGTCTTTTGCGAACCCAGACTTTTAGGCCCTCCCAAATTGGATGTTGCTCGGCCAAAGATGGAACCTCCGAAAAACTTTCTTTGGCAACTGACATCATTCGGTTCGATGATCTGGATGCGATGCTTGCAGAGAACCCGCAAACCTTGGTTCTTGGATGCAAGCCCCAACAACTGGCGGAACTTCCCCAAAGCATTGCTGAAAAGACAGCAAACTGCCTTGTTCTTTCGATCATGGCAGGTGTCACCACATCACGGCTTCACCAATCTTTCCCCGAAGCTAAAAATGTGGTTCGTTCAATGCCCAATACGCCCGGTCAGATAGGGGCAGGAGCGACTGGTTATTTTTTCATGAAGATCCCTGAAGAATCGGAAATGAAAATTATCCGTAATATTTTGTCTGCTCTGGGTAAGATTTATCCAATGGAGCAAGAAAGTGATCTTGACCGCGTGACCGCAATCAGTGGCAGCGGTCCGGCTTATGTCTTTGAATTCACCTGTGCCTTGGAAGAAGCGGCCAAAAGGATTGGTTTAGATTCCGGGATAGCTAGGGAACTTGCCTTGCAAACTGTTTTTGGTTCAGCAAAATTATTGGAGACTTCAGTTTTATCTCCCGAAGAACTCAGGGAACAGGTTACTTCGCCAAATGGAACAACCCAAGCGGCCCTAGAGAGTTTTTCGTCTGATCAGTTGCGAGAAATTGTCAACAGAGCAGCCGTTGCGGCTTGTAAACGGTCCATCGAACTGTCCAATGCATGATCTAGGCGTGGGCACAACCATTGTGACCGGAGGTGCCGGTCTCATAGGAAGTGCCATGATCTGGGGAATCAATAATCGTAACTTGAATAATGTCATATCTGTTGACGATTATGAAACTGGTAGCCTGAAGGAAAGAAACCTCGCCCCCCTTGATATTCAAGGACAGATCCCGACTCAGGACTTTAGAAATCTTTTTCGTGAACAAAGTCCCAAATTAAATGATGTAAAAACGGTTATTCATTTGGGAGCCTGTTCCAGCACTACCGAAACTAACGAAGATTATTTAAACGACAACAATTTACTCTACACCAAAGAATTGTGCGAATGGGCACTTAAAAACGAGGTCCGTTTTATCTACGCTTCTTCAGCCGCAACCTATGGGGATGGTGGTATGGGCATGGATGATGAGGAGGCGGAAATTGAAAGATATCAACCCTTGAACCTGTATGGTTGGTCCAAGCAAAAATTTGACATCTATGCCCAAAAACAAGGCTACCTAGACTCAATCGTCGGGCTTAAATATTTCAATGTATACGGTCCGAATGAGGAACATAAGGGCAACATGCGATCTGTAGTCAGCAAAGCCTACGAACAGATTAAAAAGACCGGAGAAATGACTCTCTTTAAAAGTCACCATCCCAACTTTAAAGACGGACAACAGATGCGCGACTTCCTATATGTAAAGGATGCTGTTTGCATGACCCTGTGGCTCACGGAAAACAACAAAGCCACGGGGCTCTTCAATCTGGGAAGCGGCAAAGCACGGTCATGGCTCGATCTGGCCCATGCTATTTTCTCTGCTCTGCGGAAGGAACCCAATATTCGGTTCATCGAGATGCCCGATATTCTCAAGGAGAAATATCAGTATTTTACCGAAGCCAAAGTCAAAAAACTCGAAACCAGTGGATATCCAATTCTTCTTTTTGAATTGGAGGATGCCGTAAAGGACTATGTCATCAACTACCTGGTTCCAGATCGAAGACTTGGTCAATTCTGAATACCAAATTCAATTCAAACTAAAAGCTTTCTGCGAATAAGGAATTTTCCCTTTTTTTGCCCCCCACTCAACAGTTCAAGCATGCCCGGGTAAGAAATAAGAAAATTATTTTCGTCAATAAAATTAAATAGGTAATGGGTGGCCCGCTCAGGGACAATCCCAGTTGCCTGATTTTCTTTTTTTTGGTTGGCAAGATATAAGATTCCTCCGACCTTCGCCCCTGTTTAAAGTATACACAATCTGCCCAGAAGGCACGCGTACATTTATTGTTTTAAACTTAGCTCAAACTTCGTTCCCCTTTCTGCCCTCACTCATCGGAACGCACACCTTTTGTAATTCAGGAAGAGTGTTTTTGTAAAGTGGATTGAGAAATGGATTCGAAACTTTCATCCAGAAAGATTCCCGTGAAAATTTATTTGCGTAAATCGTACCTTTCCCATTGTTTTACAAATCCGATTAACAACCGTTCTTCGCCTCAATCAAACCTCTTCACTTCTCAGAATAAAGTCATGGGATTTACTCTACAGCGTGTAGAGGTCTTGTATTAAAAACCATCGCATGCTTGGAAGGAAAAAAGATATATGCGAAATAAAAATGCTTTCTCCACTTTATCAGATTATAAAAACAAAAATCAGCGTACAGGTGAAAGGTAAGAAATTTGTTAGCCAAGATTAAAATCACAGTTGGCGAATCAATCATTTTCAAGTACGAAAAATACTATGAATGAAGTTACCATCAAAGGAGAGATTAAATTTGTGGACGAAGTCCGTGAATATGGAAACAACGGATTCCGCAAACATCAAGTGGTCGTGGAAACAGGAGATGGCAAATGGGACAATCCAGTTCCAGTTGAATTTATCAAAGACGCTATTGAAAAAAGTCAAGGTTTGCAAGTAGGAGACAAAGTTTCGATCGATGCCCGAATCAACGGAAGAGAATGGACGGGAACGGACGGTGTGACCAAATGGTTCACTTCGATCAACGGATACAAGATTAAAAAAGAAAGCAGACAAGAAAATGTTTCGGACGAACCAGACAGTTCCTCCTTCGATACCTACGACGAGTACAACGACGGACTCGAAGAAGACGCGTTTTGAATTGATCGAAAACCAATCGAAATTAATCCTGTCTTTCTGAAATAACCACAGCCACCTGTTGCGAACCTATTTTCATAATTACCGTTAGGGGAAAAGCACCATCGGGGACGGAGGCTGAACTAAATTTTCCGGTATCCTGTTGATAATTTAACCAGTTAGGAAGAGGGTCACCGGTCTCTAAGGTTACTTCAACTGAAACCTCTTGCTTTTGAGACATCGATGAAATTTCTTGAGGCACCTCAAAAGAAAAGCCTGTTCCTGCTGAGGTGGTTTCTTTGGGAACTGATACGGCAATCAATCCAACAGTTGATACATCCGGGCTATCCACTAAATCAACGGTTAGCCCTGAAGAACTCTCCGGCACTTTAGCACTGTTCTGCATCGTTGATGCCTCAGCGGCGGGCACAGGAGTTGATTCAGGCGTGGGGGTTGGTTCCGGTGTAGTTGCGGGTGCGGGTGTCGATTCAGGTGTGAGGGTTGCCTCCGGCGTAGTTGCGGGTAAAGAAGTTAATTCAGGCGTGGGGGTTACCTCCGGCGTAGTTACGAGTACGGGTGTCGGTTCAGATGCCAGCACTGGAGAAGCCTCCGGTATGGTGATCGGCGTAGAACCTGTCTCCAGTTCCAGCGGTATAGTAGAAGTACTCGGTGCCGCAACGCTGGTTGGAGGAGGAGTAACAGGAATGGTTGACAAAACTGAAGGGGGCACAACTAGAGTGGTCGGAGTTGCATTAATAAAAGTAGGAGGAGGAGGACCAATGGAGGTGGGAGTGATCGTTGAAAAAGTAGATGTATCTACTGACTGAATGGATGATGTTTCAGTTGGAGAAACTCGACTCTGAACACTTTCTATGCTTACCAAAGCAGTCTTCTGCTCAAAGGGGGAAGCTTCTACAAGTAAGGCTCCATAGAGATAAACTATATCGTAATTATTAGGGTCAAAGTTTGGACCGCGGGCTTCACTCGGTACGATATCATAATATCCTAATGCTGCACTTGTACTTCCTCCATCGCTTAGAAGTGAAACGGTTGTAACTTGCTCTACACCTTGCATGCCTCTGACTCCGAAAACATTCTCATCCAAAACTGCACCTCGCCCATATGTTTTGACTTCGTCAAATGCCTGAATGACGAG
>CACMBV010000036.1 GCA_902612125.1 uncultured Verrucomicrobiota bacterium | reverse complement strand
TGGAGGAATACACTCCAAGAAATAACTGGATTGGTTCCGGTGACTCGAAAGAGAAGCTTGAAGATAAGCTTAGCCCTTGGTTTAAACTCGAATATGAAGAAGATTTGCCGTTTTTAATTAGAGAACACCAAAGAAAATACCAATACTCACTCTCTTGGGGTACTCGTTGGAGAAGGTTATAATTTTAGTAATTGCAAAATGAATGGTTTGGAAAATTTTATTAAACACATTACCGAAGAGGAAAAACCTGATGATAACTGGTCAGATTTGGTCCAGTCCTTATGGTGGGCCAAAAAAGGAAACTGGGAAAAAGCCCACATTATTGCACAAGAAATAGGCACGAAAAATGGCTCCTGGGTTCATGCATACTTGCATCGAGTGGAGGGTGATTTGGAAAATGCGGCGTATTGGTATCGGCTGGCAGGTAAATCTGCTAAAACCAATGAGAGCCGGGACGAAGAATGGAATGAAATTAGTCAGGCCTTGCTTAATTAGACCGCATTCCTGTAACCTTTATTATTGATCTAGAGAGTTTTATGGAAATCCATTCTTCTATTCATTCATCCAAGCCTGAATTACTGGAAGAGGACAGATGGGACTGGATTACTCCACTTTTTCTTGCTGTTCTTTGTGTAATGAGTGTTTTATGTATTCAATCAGCCCAAGCCTATGACGGCGGTAATCAATGGCAAAGACAGATCATTTGGTGTGTCGTTGGTTTTATCGTCTACATTTTGGTTTCTCTTTTAGACTACAGGATATTTTTGAAATATGCCCACATCGTTTATGGTCTATCAATTATGTCATTGTTATTGGTCTTTGGCGGGCCCAAGATCTATGGGGCAAATCGTTGGGTTGATCTGAGTTTGTTTAAGATACAACCATCTGAGATGGCTAAGTTTGCATCCATTGTGATGGGTGCGAGTATTTTATCCCGTGCTAAAATTGGAGATCTTCGTGATTCATTGAATGGAATTTTAAGACTCTCTTTCTCTTTCATTGTTCCTATGTTCTTGATTTTTATGCAACCTGATCTAGGGTCAACGATGGTATTTCCACCAATTGCCTTTACTCTTTTGTACATCGCACGCATACCTGTTAAATTTTTTGTAACAACTGCAATTCTGTTTGTTGTGTTGTTGGGTATGCTGGGACTAGACATCTATCGCTATTATCAACATAAATCTGAAAATCTGCGTTCTTCTGAGCCGGTGGTGGCCTATCAAGATAACGCAATCTTACCACTCAAAGACTATCAACGTAAACGCATTCTCACCTTCATTGCACCCGAAGTTGTCGATCCACAGGGGATTGGCCCCAATTGGAACAGAATTCAAGCCTTAATCGCTGTTTCCACTGGTGGAATCACGGGTAAAGGTTTGGGGGAAGGCATGCAAGCTAAGCTTGGCTACCTTCCACCAGCCGTCGCCCACAACGACTTCATTTTCGCGGTGCTCGCAGAAGAGTGGGGTTTGATTGGCAGTGTATTTGCCTTAATTGCTTATGCTGTTGTCATTTATGGTTGCTTAAAGGTAGCATCCAAGTCCGCTGACATGTTTGGTCGTTTGCTTGTCTCAAGCATTGCCGTCTTACTCATGGTTCATCTTTTCATAAATGTGGGAATGACTCTGGGCATTACACCTATAACCGGGTTGCCTCTTCCATTTATGAGTTACGGTGGGTCATTTGTTGTTACCTGTTTCCTGATGATGGGAGTGGTACAGAGTGTATATCGACACAGAAAGGAATTTCTAGTGTGAATCAAAAGAAAAAATCCGTTTTTTCGAAGGTTGTATCGCAGATTGATCAACTCAAAATATCATGGCAAGAAAACCAAGAACTAGAAACCGCTCTTCCCGTAAGCACCAACGGTCAACTCCTCAAACCGAAAATTCATCCGATGAAAATGACCTGACTTCCTCACCGAAGGAATCTAAACCTGTTCACATTGATAAGGCAAAACTTCGCGAGGACTCCCTCCAACGGGCCAAGAAAAGACCTATTCGCGAACGCATACTTGCTTTCTTTCGAGGAGAAAAAAATCAGGACTATAAAGAGTTAATCATAAATACCGAGGCCCTTGAACGAAGAGTTGCTCGGATTGAAAATGGCATTTTGCAAGGTTTCGATGTAGAGAGGCTCGATGAAGAGAGAATGGTTGGTGCAATTTTCAAGGGTAAAGTACAAAATCTTGAACCAGGATTGAAAGCTGCCTTTGTGGATATCGGCCAGGATAAAAACGCCTTTTTGCATTACTGGGATATGCTGCCTGGGGCGAATAATGATCCCTCCATCGAAATTGTTCGTGACAATAAGAAAAAAAATTCTGCAAAAAATGAAGTAAATTCAATCAAAGACATCCCCAAGGCCTTCCCCATTGGTGCTGAAATCGTTATTCAAATTACCAAAGCACAGATTGGAAGCAAGGGACCTCGGACCACCACCAACCTGTCTTTACCTGGCCGGTTTCTTGTACTCATGCCGTATGCAGGACAGTGTGGTATCTCAAGGAAAATTGAAGAAAAGTCGGAGAGAAACCGGCTGAAAGGAATTATATCCAATTTATCCCTTAGGGAGGGTATGGGTGTGATTATCAGAACAGCCGGCCAAAATAAACCAGAGCGTTTTTTTATTCGAGATCTGAATCTTTTACTTCAGCAATGGGATGAGATCGAGGCCAAGATGAAGTCTCATGACTGCCCCTCTTTTCTCTATCAGGAACCCGATCTTATTGGGTTAACTGCAAGGGATTTCCTGACGGATGATGTGGATCGTGTGCAAGTCGATAAGAAGGAAGATTACGACCGTTTGATTGATACCATTCAAAGAATCTCACCAAAATCAAAATCAAAGGTTTCTTACTTTAATGAGGAGATTCCCATTTTCGAGAGGTTCAATGTTGAACGTCAAATTGAGCAAACATTTATGCGGCGGGTACTCCTGCCATCGGGCGGAGAGATTGTTATGGAAGAGACCGAAGCCCTCGTTTCAATCGATGTGAACACCGGAAGTCACAAGGGTAATCGTAAGGACGGAAAAAACTTTATTTTGCAGGCAAATGTAGAGGCAGCCGCGGAGGTAGCCCGTCAAATGAGATTGAGAAATCTTGGGGGCTTGGTGATTGTTGATTTCATTGACATGAAAAACAAAAGCGACCAACGCAAGGTTTTTCAAAAAATGAAGGCTTCCATGGTCGAGGACAAGTCAAAACACAACATCTTACCCATTTCTCAGCTTGGTATTATGCAGATTACCAGGCAACGCCATGATGAGAGTAATTCAAGTGGAATCTACGAGCCATGTCCCTATTGTGTGGGAAGAGGTATCGTCAAATCCCCCAAATCGGTTAGTATTGAAATTCAGAGGCAACTTTCGAGTATCGTGAGGAGATTCAGGCTAAAGGTGGAGACCACTGATCTAAAATTGAAGATATTTCTGCATCCTGGCGTACACAGGAGATTAAGAGGGCCTGATGCAAAACTTATTGAACGAATAGAAAAGAATTATGATATTCGGATAAATTTTGAAAGTTCGGATTCTTTTCACATGGAAAACTTTAAATTTGTTGATGAAATTTCGGGTAAAGAACTTCGATAACTTTTAAGTATGGCTAATTTCCTTTTAGCTTGTGACAAGTGCAAAGGTTCGCTGTCTGCGTTTGAAATTTGCAGTCTTGCAAAATCGGTTCTGCTAAGACGTTTTCCTGACAGTCAAGTTGTCGAGGCCCCATTAACGGACGGTGGAGAGGGCTTTACGGATATCTTAACCCGCGAAGCCTCAGGGGTTTTACATCCAATGGAGGTTAAAGATTCCATAGGGAATCAAAAGAAAGTCAAAATGGGTATTTGTGAAATAGATAAGCTACCGGTTTCTGTTGCACAAATTCTTGAACTTCCTTCTTCCGGAAAATTAGCCATTGTGGAAATGGCACAGTCAGCCGGTCTTGCAGATTTAACGAGTCATCAAAGAAATCCTTGGCGAACTTCGACTTTCGGAGTGGGACAAATGTTACTGGAAGCAGCAGGACTGGGAGTGGAAGCAATACTTCTGGGAATTGGTGGAAGTTCAACCAATGATATTGGTCTGGGTGCTTTGCATGCTCTTGGCTTATCGATCAGAAATGAAATGCACGAGGAAATCCCTTTCCCTAGCCCATCGACTTGGACAAATATCCGCAATCTTGATGCCGAAAGCCTTAGTGATTTGCCTCCAATACGAATTGCTTGTGATGTAGAAAATCAATTGCTCGGAGAATTCGGGGCAACTGCACAATATGGTCCGCAAAAGGGTTTACCAAAAAATGAAATTGACCATTTCGAATCCGAAATCACAAGTCTGCTCAATTTACTAGAATCAAAAGAGCCCAGAACTTTTGACTTAGCCAAAGTAAACGGGAGTGGGGCGGCAGGAGGAATGGGTTTTGGGCTTTCTCTATTTTATGAGGTTTCGCTTGTTCAGGGATTTCAACTTCTCAGCTCTTGGCTCGAAATCGAAAACAAAATAAAAAAAGCAGATTTCGTGATCACAGCAGAGGGCAGATTTGACCAAACTTCCATGGATGGAAAAGGACCTTATCAAGTCGTTAAAGTCTCGCATCAAAACTCAACCCAATCGTTGGTTATCGCAGGTTCCATTGATGATGAAGTAGCGGTAAAGCTTTCCAGGAATTTTCCTGATTGTAGTTTCATTTCTTTTGGCAGGAGTGATTGGACAATCGAGAAAAATCTATCATGTGCCCGAGATAACTTCACAAGCACTTTGCGGAATTACCCATTTCCGAATTTAATCTAACTTACTTTCAAATATGAATAAAGAGGTAAGATTCAGAAGAATTCGAAGACTTAAGAAATGGATGCGGCCCCTTCCACGTCGATCCAACATTCATCGGTATCCAATTTTAAAATGGTTTTCTAATTTTGCCTACGAGCGTTCCTTCCTTTGGACTTTTCGTGGAAGAACAATTGTCCCTGCTCTTTTTTGGGGAGTATGGATTGCAATGCTTCCCATCGTTGGACTTCAAATGCTGGTAGTTTTTTTTCTGGCTTTGTTGGTTAGGGCGAATTTGCCAATCATTATTGCCCTGCAATGGATTTCAAATCCTTTCAGTATGGGTCCAATTTATTTTGCTGATTATCAAATCGGAATGGTTTTTTTGCGTTTGTTCGGCATTGATTACCAACGAAACAAACTGCTCAGCCCACATTTCAATTGGGCGGAATTTTCATGGTCGGATCTTAAAATCTTATTCGATACCTTTCCGCCTATGTTTGTTGGAGGTTCTGTTATAGGCATTTCATTGGGTGTTGTTGCAGTATTCCTTTACAAGGTGGTTTCGAAAACTTACAAAGAGGAAAATGATGATACTAAATTTCTTTAAATCCTGCTTTTCAGACATTTTTATTTTACGGATCTCTATATCTTCTTTTTTGATTTTCGGCATTCAAGTTGAAGCCAGGTTTTCTTTGGGTGTTGATTACCTGGAGGAAACAAACTTTACCATTTTGAGAGGAAAAAAAGTGGGTCTACTTACCCACCCGGCCGGTTTAAACAGTAAGGGTATCAGTACGGTGGATGTGCTTCGAAGAACCCCACAGGTTGATTTGGTCGCTTTATTTGGGCCCGAACATGGAATTTACGGGGATGAAAAAGCAGCAGTTCCGGTGGAGGATAAAATCGATCAAAGAACTGGGTTACCTGTCTATTCGCTGTATGGAAAGTATAGAAAACCAACTGCAAACATGCTTGCCAAGTTAGATAGCTTAGTGATCGATTTACAGGATGTTGGGGTACGATGTTACACATACATTAGTTGTATGCGCTATACGATGGAAGCCTGCTTTGAAGAAGGAGTGCAAGTAATCGTCCTCGACCGTCCTAACCCCTTAGGTGGAATTAAGATGGCCGGGCCAATGATTGATGAGAAGTGGATGAGTTATGTGGGGGCCTTCCCCTTGCCTTTTGTTCACGCGATGACCATCGGAGAAATTGCACTTTGGTCAAAAAAAGTAAGTGGAATTTTAAAAATCTCCGAAAAAGCGAGGAAGTCCGGCCAATTAGCAATTGTCCCGATGAAAAATTGGAAGCGAACAATGACCTGGCCCCAAACGCGTCTAAGGTGGGTTCCGACTTCCCCTAATATCCCTACTTTAGACGCGGTTGCTGGATACCCCATGACGGGTCTGGGTGCCCAAATGGGAAAATTTAAGCATGGTATAGGAACCCCTCAACCCTTCCGTTTTCTAACTTTTGAAGGAAAAAAACCAGCCGAATTAAAAAGTGCGTTAGATGCTTTAAATCTTGGAGGCTTGTCATTTCAAATCAGGACTTTTGAAAACAGTGCGGGTAAGAATGTACAAGGGGTGTATATTGTGCTTACGGAATGGAATGACTGGCGCCCAACAGAACTTGCTTTCCACATGATGAAGTTGTCTGCTCTATGGGAAATACCAAGCCCGTTTACTCAGGCGAATGAATCAGAAATTACGCTTTTTAATAAACATGTGGGGTCAACCGCATGGTGGAGACATTTATTTGAAAACGGTGCAATGTGCGAACCTCAAAAGTTTCTTACAAAATGGGATATGGACACTAAGGCATTTCGAACTCAGGTTTCTAAGTATTTTCTATATTAGAAATTCACCCAGACTAATTTCTACCGCAGAAAATCCTCCTGAGATAATACTTTTATATTATAACTATGAAGGGCTTCTTTTGCGGTGTCCTGATCTTCCATTGCAACGGCCAAAACGGGTCTGCCATTGGGTTGATGCAAAAAAGAATAGACATAATGAATATTGATTTCAGCACCAAGTAATGACTGTGTGACTTTTTGAATTGAATCCTCATTGGAAACTTCCACAGCCAAGACATTTCTCTCAGTAAAGGCAATTGATTGCGATTTTAGTAAGCGGGCCAAGTCTTTCGGGTAATTTGGAATTAACCGAATGACGGCGGAATCAGTCGTGTCCAAAACAGAGATGGCAAGAATATGGATATCCACCTCCTTAAGCATAGATATCAAATCGTTGAGCCACCCAACTTTATGTTCGGCATAGATCACAAATTGTCTGATTGGATCTAAGCCTGGACTTCTCAATGTTAAGGATCCTTCAAATTCGTCACTCATTAGTGGTTTACATGTAGGTAAGTGTTTTTTCCGCTCGCAAAATAATTGATCCTATGAGTGTGTTCTTGTAATCTTGCTTTAAAAAATGCATAAAAGATAGTTATGAAGACTGTTTGGATTATAATCCACTTTCTCCTTATTTGTTCGCTGAATCAAGTTCAATATGGACAGACCTCAGAAGGAACCCGCTGGGTTTTATCTGACCTTGACACTTTAAAAGGGGCTTCGTCGCAGAATGATCCTTTTGCCCAGGCAGTCCTTGCCTTAGCTTATGTTCATGGCGATAAAGGGCTCAATATTTCAATGGAAAATGCCCAAAAACTGGCCAAAATTTCCGCTGAATCAGAACACTGGTTGGGACTTTTTGTTCTTGGCTATCTACACCGATTTGAACCCTTGGGGCCCAACCAAGAAGAAGTGCGATTACGATATCTTCAGGCTTTTCAAGATCCTGATGGCCAAATGGTAAAGTTAGCTGCGAGAAAAGATCCAATTGCTTCTTACGCCCTGGGCGAGATTTTCACTTCTGATGAGGTCAGACCCGACATCGTGCCAGATCTACAACTTGCCGCTCGCCACTATGAAATCTCAAGCCAAGGTGGTTATCAGCCAGCCAGCGTCCAATTTGCACTTTTTAAACTTCATGCCATTGTCGATGAAGGAACGGGAATACAGCGGGATGCTGCAGCTGGCAACAAACTGCTGGAAGAAGCAACTAAACAAAAGCTTCCCTCTGCTCATCATTATTTGGGAAGATCATTTTTCAAAGGGGATGGAGTGGAAAGTGATTTGGAAATGGCCCTGATCCATTTTCAAGCAGCCGCCGATCGTGGCTATGGGTTGTCACAACTAACCGTGGCAGATTTTTATGCCTATGGAGTGACAGGACCACCTAAAGTTGATTTAGCTCTCCGCTATGCACGGTTGGCACTGAGCTACAATGAAAAAATTGCACTGGAAAAGATTGCTGAATACCAAAATATTCTCTCCGCAGACTCGAATGATTCATTAGCGAAGACAACGCCGGAGCCTCCTCAGTCTGCAGAAGGCTCTACTGCTTACATTCCGGAGCCGCCCGCTCCCCTTAGTGACATGGCCACCAGTCCGCCAGCCAGCCCAGGAACAATTCGGTTACCTTCGCCTTATGCATCCGCTTCCTTCCAGAATACAACTAATGGAATGAGTGCTTCTTTCCCTCAAGCAAGTCTGAGTATGAATAATTATACTGTGGATAATACCAAACAAGAACCGAGCCTCAGCCCTGCTCTTACGAGTATGTCTTCTCAAGAAATTTGTGAATCGGCTAAAAAGCTATATTGGGGACGGGGAGTGCAGGTGGATTATCTAGGGGCCCACAAATTTTTTATCCTTTCTGCTAACAGCGGGAATGCCGAGGCTGCTCGATATTTGGGTCTTATTTATCTGAGGGGTAAGGGTGTGGGAAAAAATCTACAAACTTCGGTCGATTGGTTCGAAAAAGCAGCCAAGGGTGGAGATTTAATAGCCCAAAAAAATTTAGTCACCATCAGATCGATGCTCAAGTAATTCGGTGCTTTGTGTTTTATGATTTACCTGAATGTAGCGAATGATTAATAGTATACTAATGGAGAGATGGCAGAGTGGTCGAATGCGCTGGTTTGCTAAACCGGTGAGGAGCTAATTGTTCCTCCACGGGTTCGAATCCCGTTCTCTCCGCCATTTTAAATTTTAATTTCAAAAAAAAAGATCAAAGTCTTGGTAGAAAAATATATAAAATTGTTTTTAATTGTTGCCCAATGAATTTCCTACCCAATGTCAAATAAAACTCAGCTATCTTATTGGGCATTACTAGGTTTATTAATCTTGATTTCCTGCAAGCGACCGAACAATGTATATCGTTCACAACAAAGTTATCCAGTTTCTGATGGTATAAGTGAAGCTGCAGAGGTTTTATCGCTAGACAAAGATCTGCCAGTCTTGAGGAAGATGAATTTACAAACCTTGACGATAGGGAAGAATCGAATTGAAATTGAAAATTTGATGGGATCCCCAGAGGGCAAAAGCTTGGACGGCGGGAATGGATATTTATGGGATTACCGAAGACCCGTTTACGACGAGGCAAGCGATCAAATATACGGCTGGAGTTTGATTTCATTTAAGTTCCTTAGTGGTCGGTGTTCTTCAGTGAACATACGGCTCGAGCATCCGCCTATGAAGCTGCCTATTTCTGACTCAAGGATAGAAGTAAAAGTTAATCCTCAATGAATTTGCAATTTAGGGAAGTCTAACGATAGCAATGCCACTAGAATTCGTAAACTGATTAATCGCTTTTCCCTTTTGATCCAAAATTTTTACCTTAGAACCGGATGAGCATGTTACTGTCACGGGTCTAGGATGTGTAATGGGCATTGATTCTCCTTTGCTAAGTTTTTTCCAATCAATTTCCGTCCCAAATTCATCTTGAACCAAAACCCAAATATTTGCCTCCGCAGTTATGGTGTAGCGAGACTCCAATGAGGGTTGGTTCGGCTTTGGCGGTGGGGCATAATATTCTTTCTTGAAGGTTGGAACTGAAGGAGACAAACCTCTTTGATCACCATATTCTCCATTAAATGCAGGAGGATTGGGAGTGTAAGAGGATGAAGGTTGATAGACACTCGAATCAGAAGGAGGTGAGTAACTTGGAGTAGAAAAGGTAGGGTAGGGTGGAGGTGCATCCGGGATATTCGGATTTCCACCACAACTTACAAAAAATAAAATCAAGCTGGGGTACAAAAAATATGATAGTTTTGAAACTAAAAAATGCATGAGTAATACCTATATTATTAAATGAAAGGTAGAAAAGGATTCAACTAGAATTTTAAATCAAGTTGCATGACAGGTTATTTAATCCTGCCTTTTATCTCATGGAATCGAAAAAATTATATTCGATGATTGCTTTAAGTTCTTCGGAAGAATTGGCAATAAATTTTTTTGTGGTCGGATAAAACAGTTGATGACCGCTTTCAAGTTTGCCGGAAAGGATTCTTCCATCCCTGGAAAAACTACAATCGATAAAATAGCTTGAAAGTTTTTCTGCTATGGTTGTGATGAAGTCTCCTGTTTGCCCCGACCATATTCTCAAGGAGCCGTCATGGGTAGTTGCCACTAAATGTTTACCGGGAGAATAAGCAATGAATTTCGACCGACTTCCATTAGATTCCATTTGATTTTTTAATAAGTAATCATCGAGGTTTGATTTGTTTGTTTTTTTGGGTTTTGCTAAACAAAAGTAGAAATCAGGAGTTTTTTCTATTTTCCCGTCTGGATTTAAAACTACGATGGAAGTATGATCAGGCAACTCGCGTAAAGAGCAACTTCCTTTATCTGTGATAAGAAGAATTCTTTCGCCGTCCTTTGAAAGTTGAAAGTCAAATGCACTCGAAAGATTGGTAGGGACAATTTTATATATAACTCCTGATTTCCCTTCGAGGAAGCTTAGGATTCCATTGGCATGCAGAATGATAATATAATTTTTTTTGGGCAACCATTTGGCTTTTAGCACGATGCCCTCTTTACTTTGCCAAACAGTCTGGGGTTTTCCGATTTTGGTATCAATGATCATTACATTTGAATGTAATCCAGAGGCCAAGAGACTTCTGGAATCATTGGAGAACTCAAGATATTCAACATCACTCTGATAGTCATCGCTTGTCAGGGTCCATGAAGATTCTTTTTTTGATAATTTGCGAAAGACAATCCTTCCATCTAGGGCACAAGAAGCAAAGCTTTGTTCTTTCCTATCTACGGCAATGGATGAGATGGGAGCGTGGTGGTCCTTGTATGTGGTTATTATCTTTTTATCCTTTCCATCAATGAGATAGACATTTCCTTTTTCAGTTCCAACTAATAGATGGTTTTGTAAAGCAAGGTGGACGATCACAAGTCCAGTTCCATTAAGATCTATTTCCCATTCCGGCTTTTTGGATGCTAGCTTTCTACTCGCGAATTTTGATAATGAATTACAACTCCAAATAGTTTTCTTTTCCAGGTTGCATGTCACATCCGCAAAGTTGAAGGAACCACGCGATCCCATCATAAATTCACCACAATTTATCATTGTTAATGGGATGGGAGAAAATTCTTGAACCTGACTCGCAGAAATCTTTTTTAATTTATCTATTTTTGAAGCATGAGATTCTTCGACTGAAAGGCTTGGACCCAGACAAATTCGAAAACCTCGGTCTCCATTTGACACGGATGGTGCATTGGCACCCCGGTAACCTGAACGACATCGGGTATAGTCCGTAAGAAAGCTGCCACCCTTGAGAACCTTCCAGTCGCCATCCAATTTTACTGGATCTTTGGCCCCTGCTCTGGGAAATGAAAAAAGCTCGGTTTTATTTACGCTGGTGCCATCTAGACACCATTCCCAAACATTTCCGTGCATATCAAATAACCCCCATGGATTGGATAATTTTTGAGATACAGGATTTATCTTCCCGAAGGAGTTTTCGGAGTACCATCCATACTCTTTTAAATGCTCTTCGTAAGCTTTCTGATTGTTCGGTAATTTGCCAAAAAAGGTGTTGCAATAGGGGCCGGTTGAACCGGCACGAGCCGCATATTCCCATTCTGCTTCAGTAGGCAAACGCCAGGTCAGTCCGTTAGGTGGAGGAAATTTCTGGTTCATCAATTTACAAAATTCCATGGATTCAAACCAACTGACTTGAACTGGCAGATCTGGACCCTTTTTCTTACTTGGGTTCGTTCCGGTTATTTTTTCGAATTGTTCTTGCTTAAATTCAGTGGATCCAAGCCAAAAGTTATTGGATATCAATATTTTTTTCCATTTCTCATTTTTGGATCTTCCTGCCTCTTGGGTGGTTGAATCTTTTGTCGTGTAGTTTCCCTCAGTTAGTTTTGCATACTGATCCCAGAGGGCAAAAGAGCCATTCTTTGAAGTTGTGAAAATAGTACCATCTTCTCCGTCACAAAGAGTTGCGTTCAAGATTCCAACATCCGGGTGTGGAGTAAACCATAGAATTTCCCTTGCTTCAGAATCCTGAGCAAGGAATGAAAGTCTTTTCCAATACCAGCTTCGAAAAGCGGGATTTGTTTTTTCGAGAATGGAAAGAGCTTTTTCGCTGTTTTGTGATTTCAGCTCCGTCTCGGCCATTCGGAGTTGGGATAAATACTCTCTGCGGGATTTAAGAAGAAGATTGCCTCTGAGTCTTTTAATCCTTTCCAGTGGAATCTGGAAACTGCCCAGATAAGGGTGCTGACCACTTAGGAGGTGGTTACTGATCGAATTTAGCTCAAAGGAAAGTTTACCAAGTGATTTCGTTAAGTTGATTTCTTCATTAAAAGTGAATTCATTTTTAGTAAGATCATTATTCGGAAAATGGACTGACCTGATATTTTCGTATGGAACCTCATAAGTTCCTCTTTTTGTTTTGATAAGTAAGCCGTTTTTGGTCGATGACGATGATTGAATTGAAGTGTAATCTCCATTTTTAAAGGCAATAAATTGACCGCGATCTTGTATGGCGGTTGCAGGGGGTATGGTTAAAAAATATTGTCCTTTCCATCCGGCAATGGTCAGTTCTTCGAGTTTTAAATATGAATTGCCTCCCTGGTTTATGAAAAGCAAACCTCTGTTTTCCGTAAAATGATCGGAAGTGGGATCTTTCCACCTGGCCACTTCAGTTTCGTTTACGAAAACAATGAATTCTTTATGTTGTCTGTGGGCGTATATTTTAAAGTCAGCTTTTTTCACTCCGACCAACGAGTCGACCATTACAGAACCCAAAGTTTCTCTGATTGTCCTACCCTTGAGCTTGCGGTTGGATTGAAGATTAATTCGATTATTGGAAAAAGATAGATGGTACCCTTCGCTACCATAACTTCCTCCGTCTGAATCAGAAAAAATGCGAAGGGCCAGATAAAAGGATCTCTGCCAACTTGCTTCAAATTTGACTTCAATCGCATCAACTTCTGGCAGAGTGGTTCCCGTGCTTCCTGAAAAAACCGAAATTAAACTTCCCTGTTCTTCCGTCCATGCCTTAGTGTTACTTTTTTTCCATTTTTCAAAATCGTAAGATGAATCATAGAACACTTGGTAGGATTTAGGAAGAAATTCCAAGGATTGAACATCCGAAATATTCGCTTCCAAATTTTGGCCAAAACCGGATGAAAAAATGAGTTTTTCCTTACTCAATGATTTCATCGCACCCCGAATAAAATCCTTGTTTTTAAAATGGATCACCATCGAACCAGTTGGTTTTACCAACTCCTTTTCTAGCCTGTTAAAAAGAATCGATTCCACAGCCTGATAATCAAACACCAGTGGATTCCTTGAAGACTTGTGGCTCCATACTAAATTACCTTCATTTCTGATTTCATGCAGACTTCCCAATAGGGATGAACCGTCAAAAAAAGAAACTGTTTCCAGACCCTTTAGTTTCGCGATAGTTTGATTCTTTTCCCCGAAAATGGAAGTAAGTAAAGTTACGGGTATGAGGAGGAGAAAAAGAGTTTTTCTATGGAGGTGAATACATTTACATCTCATCGCTCGTAAATCGGTAAATACCTGTAATTCAATGCCATGGATAGTAAGGCGGCAGAAGTGGCAAAGGTCGTTCCATAGTTGCCTGTCCATGATCCGTTGTCTGACTGAGACGCCTGAAGCTGGCGTACATTGGTTAGGTTCCATCGGTTCCAGTCTTCAGGGGAACTACGAAACATGGCCTGTGCTGTATAGTAGAGACTGTAAAATTTGTGCCCTTGATCTCCAAAAGCTGAATTTTGGCGCAAATATTCTACGGAGGCTTTGTAGGCCTTCGAATTGGTATCTTCACTCAGGGCCAGAATCAGGGAACCGATTGCAGTACGTGGTAAATTGGCACCTGAATTTCCAGTGTACCCAAACCCGCCCCTTTTATCCTGGCATTCGAGGAGGAACTTTTTGCCTTTGGCAATCGCCTCGTCCGGCACATCGATACCCGCATTTTTGGAAGCGAAGAGGGCAACTAACTGGGCTCCGGTTATGGTGGTGTCCGCATCTTTACTTTCGGGGCTGTATCGCCAAGCACCTTTCGGATTTGTACTTTGAGCCGAAACGATCAAGTTTGTCGCCTTTTTTAATGAGGGTCCAATCTCAGCGTCATTGGTCACTCCGTAGTACTCGGCAAGGGCAAGGGTGGCAAAACCATGGTTATACATAGAACTACCGATATAGCCTGTCTCTTTATTTTGCTGGGTGAGGATCTGCCTGATAGCCTTGGTCAATGAGTGGGAGAACGGGCCAAACTCGGGATCATCCCCTCTTGAAAGAAATGCAAGAACCGCCATTCCCAAAACACCCGGTTCTGATCCATATGATGAATCTGTCCATCGGCCGTCTTCCCCTTGTGTATTCTGCAAGAAAAGGAGCCCTTGAAGGTAGGATTGATCCAGAGAACGAACAAATCCGTCGTTTTTTTGTTCAAAAATTTCCTGACCATCTGACCGTATGACCAGTCCCAGCAAAAAGAAAATGACAGAAGCAGTGGTTTTCAATCTTCGATGGCTTTGAAGTATTTTTCCATGGCCTCCTGAAATTCAGGGGCGATGGATGGGTTGCCGCTTCCATTGCTTTGAGAGGAAGCATCAGCCTTGATAGGAGAGGAATTGTTTCCTTTAAGAGAGTTGATGACTTTTTTCGGACTGCCACCCTGGGAAGAACCACCTCCAGTTTTACCGGCAAGGGGACTTTTTCCTTTGGCTTCTCCGGAGTTTTTATTTCCCATTTGCATCATCAAAAGTTCCATGGCAGTGAGGTTTTCTTTATTTTCTGTTTGTTCCCCCTGACCTTGCCCCTCAATCAACAAATTGATGAGGTCACTGAGAATTTCAACGGATTCTTTTTGTGCCTCTTGTGTAACTTGGGTGAAAACCTGTTGCGAGAGTTTTTCGGATGACTTGGACATAGCCATATGGGTATCATCAAAGAGAGGATTAATCGCTTCCTCTGCCATTGAAATCTGGGTATCGGTCAAATCGATCATAAGAGTGTTCTGTTGTTTTGTCAGAGAGGACGCCCAATAATCTTTATTTCCGCGGAATCCTTCTCGGTCGAGGTTAGAAGTTTTAAAAAGGATTTCCTTTTGGGTTTTTCTAATTTTAAGTAATGAAAGGATTTCAGCCGTTTTGTCTTTTCCACCAGCATTTCCTCCGGATGAGTCACCACTGGGAGAATCTACCTGCAAGAGTTTTGCCCATAATTCGAAAAGTTGCTCCCATTGATTCAATCCGTTTAGTGCTTGAAAGGAAATGTTGTTTCGAAGACTTTGGGCAACTGAAGCCAGTTCTTGCTTAGCTTTGGCTTGTGTCATGAGCTGACTGACTTCGCCGTACTCCGGCTTGTTAGTTCTTTCATGGTATCTGCTTATTTCGTTTTTAATTTCATCCGCATCAAGGCTTACTTTGGACTGAATTTTTTCCATTTCGTAAACTGAAACACGATTATCGTTGTTTAACTGAGTTGTCATTCGTCCGATGGAGGACGGCAGAAGAGAAACCAATTTTTGAGAAATTTTTTGCTCCGTCCTTTTTAATTTCCTTAGTCTTTCAGCAAGGGTAATTGCTTCCAGCTTATCCAGTTGATTTGAAAATTTTGCCAGCACATCTCTAAGCTTATCCAAAGCTTTTTGTTGAGATTCAGCCGCCTGTAACATCGATTGGCTGGCCTTGGAGGATTGGGAGTTGCCCGCTGCGTTTAACTTTTGCTTTGCTTCACGCATTGGATTTCGGGATGTCTCTTCCATTTTCTGCAAGGAAGTAGCAAATTCCCTTAATATTTCTAAGTCAAATAATGGGTTCTTCATGGCTTCATTTAATGTGTCAAATCCACTGCGGGTGATTGAGTCGAGGCTACTGGCGAGATCTTTTTGGTCACCCTGCAAGTTTGAAATTTCATTGGCTGACTTTCGGTCCAATTCACGATTATCCTTATCTTTGATTGTGGTTTCTAAAGCGAGGGTTTCAAATTGAATGGCTTCCTGCCAGCGAGCTATTTCTGAAACTTCAGCAATCACTAAATCCATCTGAACACGGATCATTTTGGCATGTTTCTCAGGTCCGACAACTTTCAGTTTAAGCGGTTTTGAATAAACGGTATCCCTGTGCGGGTAGTGATCTTTAGAACTTGCATAAAAGACGATCTCATCTCCGTCGTCGATATCAAAAAGGCTTGGATCAAAAGGAAAAGAAAGTTCGAAATTGATTTCGCCACGAGAAGGAAAAAACTTCCTAAATAGCACTTGACGGTCATTGCTTTGCGATCCCTTGGAGATCTCAAAGAGTAGGGAAATTTCTGATAAACCGAAATCATCCGAGTGTTGAAAGCTAATCTTTCGGGTTTCAAAAGCCAAGACTGGCGAAATATCAGTTTGCGGATTTAAGCGAACAGAGGGCGGGAGATCTTTTTGGATATCGATAAAAAGAATATCAGGTTCCATTTGAGAAAACCCAAAACGATCCATCAGATGAAGTTCGTAATTTTGATTTTCCCTGATTTTTCCAAGCTGAAAATCAAAGTAGATGGCGTCTGGATTTTGACCTATTTGTGCCTGCCCGCTTTTGAGAAGCAATTTTGAAATCTCCCGATTTGCTTTGCCGTGCAGAGAAATTTTCGAATGTTCAGGCACTGAAATATTATGATTTAGAACTTCATAGTCTTCAGTATCCATCGATAGATAGGCAGGATATTCAACTGTAGCAATCACTGACTCAAGCTTGGGTCTTGGGATAGGTTTGACCTTGAATTCTCTCGAAAAATCACCGGCCTGAAGCGTTGTTAAGAAAGACTCTTTTTGGGGGGGTAATCTAAATTCATACACCTGACCATTGATCGGTGCCATCAAATCAAAACCTGGAGCAGCTGTCTTATGCAGACTTGCATAGTTTGGTTTGCCTTTAGAATTTTTCGACAATGAAAACCGTGTGACATGGCTTTCATTCGCAATGGTGTAGAGGTCTCGCTTTTCGATATTTGTAAATGCAGTAAGCGTAGCTCTTTCAATCGGGGAAAAAGGAAGAGCCCATCGATAAAATGAATTTCTACTTAGCTCAGGAAATGAAAAGCAAAAGAAGACCATGATTACAAAAATTGTGGAGGCAAAAATGGCTGGGTTGCGTACGATTTTCCATGGAAAGACTTCTCCAGGTTTAATCGAACTAATTTCTCCCAGCATTTTTTGCTGGGCTGCCTCAAAGATCTGGCTTGAAAATGTCAGCTCTGCGGATGAGCCAGTTTTGGCAATTTCGGCAATCCCAAGCAGTCTTTCCCCTTTTGCACGGGAGATTCCCCTTACTTTTTTAGCCAGCCATAAGGTATTACAGGTGTGGCGGAAAATGTGGAGGAAGAGGTTCCACGCGGCCCAGGTGGAAAGAAAAATTCCGGTAAAGAGGATGACCGAGCGCCAGGCAACGGGTGTCTCCCAAATTCGATCCGAAACACTTAGACTCATCCATGAAATCCCCAGAAAGAAGAAAATGAGAAGAAGAAATTTCAGCACCAGTCGCACGCGGGCTGTTTTTTGTAGAATATGGAAAAACCTGACCAGTCCGTCCTTGAGCTGGTTCGAGGAATTCGGGGAGAATCTCTTAGAGATAAAGTCCTGATTATTCATTTTTGTGCTAAACCATCCCAAAGAATTTCCTGCTCGTCCAGTATATTGCCAGCAGAAAAAAAAGAAAAGAGCCCCAATACAAATTGGTCCTTAGGTTATTAATCTTTAACATCGGAGTGGTTTTGGATTCGAGTGATAAGGCAGAAATCACATCTTTGGCATCGCGGTAATTTTTTGAAACACCTCCAGTTAAATTTGCGAGTTGTTGAAGAGCAACGGGATTTGCAGGATTACCCTGTTTCTCGCGATTTGATTCTTCTACATAAAGTTTGGTTTTAATGAAATTGTCAACTGGTTCACAGACTGCTTCAAAGCGTAGCTCACCGGCAGCTGCTGCCTGAATGGAGGCTAGGAAAACTCCCGAACAATCAGGATCCTTTCGAAATGTGACATTT
>CACMBV010000035.1 GCA_902612125.1 uncultured Verrucomicrobiota bacterium | reverse complement strand
TGTTTAAACACTAATATAATGCTTGTTGATGCGATTGTAGTTTTGGTTTTAGCTTGCGGACAGGCCTTGTTTAAACACTAATAATAAGTCCTTAAGTATCTGTAGATCATGAATTTAATTTGTTTTTATGAGCTAAAAAAATGTTAGTTGAGCTGGATTTGGTTCAGTTTTGCCTCGTATTTTGCCATGAAAAACTTCCATTCGTTGAAATTGTGCATCAGTAATTCGAATCATTCTAACTTGTCCGTCAGGGGGAAGATTTATGCGAACCCTTCTTGAATGTTTTGTACATTGTTCGTCACTAATCGTATGCCTAGCATATATAGAAAATTGTAACATCATAAAACCATCCTCAATAAGGCTATTCCTAAATTCTCTGTAACATTTGCGGGAATCTTTAGTGTCAGTGGGAAGATCAAACATAACAACTAGCCACATTTGACGGAATCCATCTATAACAGATGAGGTATTTGCAGTTTTTTTCTTTCTTTCAGGCATTCAACAAAGTTCTTAATGAAATGTGGCATTACAGTTTCAATTTGAAATACTGATTTGTTCCATACAGTTTGCTCATGGAGAACATTTATTAATTTCGCCTTATTTGTTTGAGTCATACCAATTTCATTTTCCTGCATGATGTCTTTTACTGCTTTGTCGACAAATGGTCTAAAGGGTTCAATTAAATCATCCACTAAGCAAAATGCATTAAATTGATTTGAATGATGAATTCCTATTGATGGATGTAATCCACTTGCGACAACGATTCTTGCGATACATGCCCTCAACACTGCATATCCATAATTCAAAAGAAGGTTTTGTTTTTCTCCACCCACTTCCCTCCGAAAATCTCTACCAAAAAACTTCTTCCAATATAATCTAGCACCTTGTGCCTCTAAATTGCCAGGATCGCCCGATTTAACTTCTTTTGACAATCTGAAAATTCTTTCTGCATTAATTCCATAACTTTCTAAGACTGTTGCTTGATTGTAAAGTTTACCCTGCACTATTTCTTTCCAGAGTCTTTTTTGAGTAGGAACGGAACAACTAACTTGATCACGAATTATTAGTGTTTGTTGAAAATGACCTTTAAGGGGAAGAAAAATACCAGAAGGAAGGAACTTTTCATCACAAACAACTAATGATGAGCCTTTTTCAGCAAGAGTTTTCAATGCTGGAATTGTAATCAATGTTCGGTCTGATTCTATAAGAACAGAACCTAAATCTTCTGCTGGTATACTTACTGAATCTTTTTCTTCTGATTTTATATGAATTTGAGATCTAGAAGAAGAGACTTTCGCTGAAGACTCTACAACAACTATTCTTTTAATCATTACGAGACTGAACTCGACCAATAGGATCTATTGTAATCTTCCTAAAATTAAGTTTTTTTAAAGCATTGACCGTTTTATCTACAGTTGTAGATAAGTCTTTTATATCGGCTGAATAATGTCTCTTTAGAAGAACTCTTCCTCCTGATGAGACAGAAATATTTTGAACTTTATAGTATTCGAGATTGTTTTCATTCGATATCTCAAGCATTTGATTTGAAGATAGTGTCATAATGAATTTGTTTCCTTCAAAATCTTTTGAATAAATATTTTCTTTCTTTACTCTAGCTCGTTTAGCAGCTTCATAGGTCGAAATTATTTTAGGTATCCATTTACCATTTTTATCTTCAAAAATTTCTAGGTGATGATTATTCCCTAACAAATGATATTTGAGAGGTTCTCCATTTTGGTGGACTTCAAAAAGTGAGTGGTCTTCCTTTCTGGTCTCTAGACGAACTTTTTTAATGGGTGTCTTTCCGTCTTTATGAAAAATAGGCTCTGCCAATGCTTTTTTTATATCCCCATTATATTTAGATATTTGATTTACTATAATTGTCTTAACTGCTGGATCCCTGATCTTGTTTTGGCACTCATTGATATTTAGCACTTCTATACTTTTTCTGTATGAAAGTGTTCCGTCCTTTCTTTTTCCGTATGCAGTGTCTTCATGAAATGCACCGCTTATGCGATTATCTTCCGCATGAGAGACAATGATTCCAAAAACTTTTTGTTTAAGATCTTTATCAAATGTAGCCCAAGGTTTAGGTAGAATAAAAAGTCGATCGCTTAGTGATGCACCATCCAGTCTTTGAGAAATTCTTGAAACTTCCTGCATCATCCTTGGCGAGATGAGAGCAGTTATCAGTGCATCTATTGCATGGTGTCTATGATCATCTCTATTTTTTTGATTTTCTGTGCTTAATAGGCGATTAAGTCCCCATTGATGGCGAATTGCATGTGTGAGTTGCCCTCGACCTACATCTACCCTGACTCCGAGCTTCTTAACATATTTTGATACTTCTTTACATATGTAACGAGTATCATTGAGTTGCCGTGAAGAGAAGTTGTCGAAGTTTACTTCTTTGGTCTCAAATCGCTTTTTCTTACCGAAGCTCATTCTTGATGAACGGACTCTTTGTAGCATGTCTGCCCATTCAGGTTGCTTTCCAAATGCTTGATGGGGTGTTTTGTTTCCTTTTTCTCTGTTTAAGGCAGTAGTGCAGAGGGTTTTATTTCCAATTGAATCATCGAGAGAAATACTAAATGGAATGATGTGTTCTATCTCTATACCTCCTCCAAAGAGCATTGTTTTGGAAATGGATTGGCCAGAATAAGGGCATATCATGCCACACTCTTCCCAGAGTTGATACTTGATGCGGTCGTCTCGTGTAGGTTTAACAAGACTAAATTCAGAATCTTCTCGAAGTTTAGAGGAGATTTTCTCGTTTTCTTTTTCTCTTGCCCGAACAATTTTAAGGTATTGATCACGATCTTTTTTTGATTGTTTTAAATCGCGAGCCATCTCTATTCTTACAATGTCTGGTTTCCCATGAGTTCTGATGATTGCATTAATTACTTTTCTCACCTCGTGGAATGCTTTCATTACAACTGGGTTTCTTAAATTTTCAGGAAGGGGTAGGGCATTTAAGAATTCATTCTTTTCATGTTCTTGGTATCCTGCTCGGTTCTTGGCTTCAGATAAAGTTTTTCCCTCTCTTAGATATGGAAGAAGCTTATTCAAAGCTTTATGCGAGTAATTCCCATATCCGTCCTCCAATCTTACCTTAACCAAACTTTGTATTGCGTCTTGCTGAATCTTCCAGTGATCGGTTAGGCGATTTTCAAGAGATTTCTCTAGCTCAATGGTCGTCAGATCTGTGATTAACTGTTCTTTTTGAGCCAGACTTAAGCTAGACCAAAATTCTTTACCAATGATTTTAATAAGTTGATGAGCTGTTTTATTTCCTTGTAGATGCTTTGTTCCAGTTGCTTCAAGGTTGATCGTCTCGCCATCGTGTAAACCAAGTTCTTTACGAACTTTTTTCCAGGTTAGTTTTTCAGTAAAATTAAGTACCTCAAAAATCCTCTCTTTCTGATCGGTTGAAAGTGGCTCGTGATCACCAGTAATGGGATCTTTAATCTCTAAATTGGATAGTTCCGAAAGAATCCTAAATTCCTGAAATGCAAGATAAGCTTTAGGGCATCTTTTTCGGTTTTGCTCCAAAGAGCAGTTACCTATTAGATGTTTTTGAATTTTAAGAGGGCGTTGAAAAAAAATGGAATCCCATAGCTCTTCCTTTAGCTTATCGTTGTATGTGCTTGAGTCGAAAGATGATTGTTTTGCCCATATTTGATTAAATTCCTCTTCAAACATATCTCGGTGAAGGTATTTTCCGCGTTTAATTTCCTGATTATACAAAAATTCGCCCACAGTTTTGAATCCTGAAGATTCCATTTTTTGCCTAATTTCAGATATTGCGGATTTTACAACTCCTTCTTCGCCTCCAGCTACTTTTCTATTGCTTTTGAATCCACGTCTTTTGCTAAAGTGAACCATTACTTTGGCGAATTCTTCTTTTGATATTTTTTCAACTAGTGCCTTTTTCCTGATTTCATATGGACAACCCATTTTGAAATTCCAATCCCGCCATTTTTGGTGGTTGTTTTGTGTACAAGATAAAAGACCAAATCTTTTAAGAATACTTGCTACTTTTTTCCTTCTTCTAGATTTTCTATTCGTTTGTCTTCTTAGACCTCTTTTCACCCTTCTTTCCTGATTTTTTGGGGTTTTTGTTTTAGCATCAGTTACTTCTGGAAAGATTCTTACTCCCATGTCGATTATGGAAGTGGGTTTCTTATTTTCTTCATTTAAAAGGCTCCAACCAATGGATGATGTGCCAAGGTCAATTCCTAGTATTTTAGTCATTTATTTATCTTTGAATTGACAAAGAACTATGCAAGTAAGAAGTTAAACGAAGTGTTTAAACAAGGCCTTTTCGCTTTTTAAAACAAAAAGCTCTAAGCTTTGAAGGATATCCCTAACGGGTAAACCTTACGGCGTCTCTTCTGGGGCGCCGTTTTATTTTCATAATACTTGTTTAGACAGTTATTACCCATATAAACAAGGAAAAGGTAGGGCAGGGCGGCCAAAGGCCGCTCCTAGCCCATACCAGTGCTTCATTAATTTGAGGCCAATTCCCAATCTGAAGCTGTCATTTGGCCATTGTATTCTTTGATTTTTTGAACACGCACTATAATCGGTTCGAATTTAGTAAGTTTTGGATATTCCTTAATCTCTTCTCCTACTAATTTAACTTCATTATTCATTTTTGGATCGATAAACCGATCGAGGCTGATCAAGCCAGGGTCTAAAGCCAACTCATGCTTAACTGACACTCGGGTTGTTCCGTCCTTCAGATTAACTTTTCTAGCATCATTAGAAATTACAATGCCGTTTACATATATGCCAGGTTTAGAGCCTATGGCAGAGACTAGTGGTTTGGTAGTTTTATCCATGGATAAAAATCCTCCATTTCTTTTATTTGTATTTTTCCATCGCCTAAATATCGACCGTCTTGTGCGATGGAATAAACAAGACGATCTAAGAGAATGTGAAATTTATCCTTAAGTTCTATCTTGCGATATTGAACAGGCTGATTAATAAAACGTTCATCTATTACTAATGCCGTCTTACCAAAAGCTTTTACCCTTTCTCCAATCGTACTAGGTTTTCTATAAGACTTTTGCTGCGTGGATCTACTTTTCTTTTTGGAGGATATAGATTTATTTAAAAATCCTCTCGAAGGTTGAAATATTCGAATAGATTTTTTTGTTTTAACCCAATTGGGAACTTTACCAGATTTGCATACATACTTTAAAATATAATTAAATTTAGTGTTATTTATTCTCGAAATATTAGTTCGACCGTAACCCCATAATGAGGCTAAAAGATCACAAGGGATATACCTTTTGGTAAGCCATATTATATGAAAATGAGGCCACCCTTCCTCGTCATCATGAAATTCAACTTTAGTGCAGTAAGCAGATTTAATCTTGTATTTTTTGTCTTCCCAAGAGATTCCATGTCTCAGTTTAAAAAACATTTTCCTAATGTGGCCTCTTGCAAAATCATAAGCCTCTGAAGGACCCATTTGTTGTGCTCTAAACCATTGGCGATCCAAAGTTAAAGTAACAAAAAGACTACCATTAACATCTGGTAAATGTGGTTTAATTCGATCTACAACTTTTAAAACTCCTTTAGGATGGAACCACGATCGAGGTATATATTCTTTAATGTATAACCCTTTCATATTTTAATCTTTTCTGAAGTTTCACGAAGAAACCTTTCGATCTCCCATTTAGGATAAAGTGGCCTTCGGGTTGCCCTAGATGGATTGATTAAACCTCTCTTGGTAAGTCGATCTAAAGTAACAGGAGATATCCCCATAATTTCTGCAGTCTCGATTCTAGAGTATGCAAGACGATCTAAGAACTTTGAGTAATGTTTCATTGCTCATTAGATTACCACCGTTGATCAAATAATAATACCTTCACTGCCCTATATCCGTGAAGGTATTTCGTCACACATCACTATCTGACAATGAAGGCTAGGAATGAATGATTTAGATCATTATAGCATATGTCTGTAAGCCAGACAGGCTAATGACATCTTCTTAAAAGATGAATTAGTGTGACTTCTTAGGGCGACCTGGCTTTGCGGGTGAAAACTTAATCCTCATTAGCATTTGTTCAATTCGCTTAAATTCACCAACTTGATTTGGACCTAAACAAAAAAGGAGCCAGTCATAAAGTTGCCTTCTAGTTTTTATTGTATCGTGTAAAATCGGCCACGATATTAGCAAAAGTAATGATATCTTTGTGTTTTCTTTTTCGCCCTTCATTAACCCATCTTCTGTAAAAATAGCCACTAAACCATCAGATATACCTTTATGAAATATCGACTGATAACTGGGAGATAATGAGGATAATTCTCTCTTGGTTTTCCTTTCAAGTCCTTCAACCATCCTAAAATCTTTTTTATAAATTTCGACTTCTTCACTATCTATTTCGGTACCAGCAAATTCTTCTAAATTTTTAAAGCTTTTAAATAAATATTCTTTAAGTTCACGAGCTGCACCAATATGAAATCCAAGGTTATAAGGGTCGTCATGACTAGAACTTAAATATTGGTAAACTTTAAAAACACTTTTATTTAGATTTTTCCGTATATTTCGAACCCATCTAGGAAGATTTTTATCTTTATGAGCATCTGGTTTAAGTGAAAGTTCGACTTTAACGGAATATTCTTTTGGAGGTTCTATTTCAAGAATAGCCTTCAAATATCCGGGAGATTTATGATCCATGGATTTTATCTTCTCCAGATATTCCTTCTTATTCATCCATTAATTTTGCCATTTGATGTGAATGTACATCTCTCAGATGACCATAAGTTTTAGCAACCAATAGACCACCATCCTTATGACCGATCCAGTTTGCTATGGTTTTAAAATCAATACCCTTCTCAATAGCATTACTGACAAAATAATGTCTCAAACAATGGTGAGTGAAGTGGGGTAATTTAGCTATACGACAAGCTGTTTCTAAAGCCTTCCTAGCAGACTTAAATTTAAATAAATATTCATCAAACTCAATGTTTTCAATATCATAAAATGATTTAATGAACTTCTTCATTGCAGGAAACAAAGGAACTGTTCTTACCTGTCGATTTTTAGTTCCAACTTCACCTCCCGATACCACAAAGTATTCCTTATCAAAATCAATTTCTCCCCATGTAATGTTGATTGCTTCGGCAAGTCTCATTCCAGAAGTTGCCAGTAGTTTTACTAATGGAAATGCTTCTCTTGCCCTAGGATCCAACCCTAATATCGTGTCACATAATTTTTCAAACTGTTCTTTTGTAGGAATAACAATCCTTTTGTCCGTTATTCTTCTGTGTTTAATCACAATGGATGGATTATCTAAAAGCATTCCTCGATCAACTGCATATTGTAGGCATGCCTTTAATACCTGTGCATCTTTATTGAATGTAGAAGCGGCAATTCCTTTACCCCTGGAAACCTCCCATTCTTCACAATCACGCATGGTTATGGAAGAAACGATCCTATCACCAAAAAATGTATTCAAAGTCCTTAAGCATCTTCCGATTCTATCTGCACTTGATTTCTTAAGGTTGGCACAGGCTACAGGTTTCCAGATTTCTCCCAGTTGGGTAAAAGACATCCGATTTCTTCCACCGCTGACTAATTTGTCCGCATCTCCCCTAAATTCCTTGAGCCTTCTTTCGGCGAGTTTGCGGTCTGAGGTTTTCAGAGAGCGACGAATTTGTCTTCCGTTTCTCTTCACAAAAGCATAGTATATTTTTGATGATTCATTGCGATATAAGCACTCTGCTACCTTCCGAAAAGAGGTCTGTTTACTTTCGTTCATTTTGTGAGGGTTATAAAATAGGGTTACAAAAGCTTTTTTTTGATTGCAAGCAAAATGCTTATTCATCAGTATTTATCAACTAATGGGCCCGTAGCTCAGTGGTTAGAGCAGGGGACTCATAATCCCTTGGTCCTCGGTTCGAATCCGAGCGGGCCCACCATTAAGTGGATAGTTTTTATCCATTTTATTATTTTCTTTCCCCTCGGCATGGAGTCTTCTTAAAAAGGTTAACTTTATCCCATGAAAACAATACTTGCAGAAGAAAAACAACAACAACTAGGCATTGGTTCGGGATACAACTTAGGATCTCCTGAATACAATGAGCTAATAAATTATGCCAATCTTAAGCTTGCTACCCTTGGTTTACCCACGGTCGGGGATCAGAGTGACAACCCCAGTCTGAGATTAAGTGGTTCCCTGGTAAAGGAATATCGAGAAAAGGTACGCTTATTACGAGGGTACTTATGTCCTGCAGACCGTAGAATACAGGACTTTCTTACCAAAATACTTGGCACGGATCGCCCGAGTCTCCCTACCGAGTCCTTCGTTCTGGATCGTCACGGACTGGCACGTGTCACCTCCTTACCTCGGGATGACTACAACTTTTCCTCTACGATCATGGAGTCAAAAAGGATTGCTCAAGGAGTTCTCCATAACCCGGCAAGCGACCGAAGAACCACATCTGGTGTCTTCCATGTCGCCGATGTGGGACTACCGGCTGCTGATGATAAGAAAGTCGTTCCCTTAAACGCAGCCAAAGAGCTTCTTCGTATTGCTTTGAATCCACCCCAGAGTGACATGATCTTCCCCTTTTCTTCTGGAGAAGAAGATCCAGCGAAGTGCTGGGTATCCCTTATGCTTCGCCCTGTCGTATGTCCTGCAGTGGAAGGTTATATCAGAGAGAAATCTATGGAAGTTAGATTTTTTGCACCCGGCGGTTGTGTGGCAAATCTTGATTTCGTTGAGAGTATTTTTGGAAATGGGGGTGATCCCTTTTTGGCTGAAAATGATGCCGGCCTGGATATTGAAAATTGGACCGGGCACACGGGATGCGTGATTGTCGCTCCACATCTAGCAGGCACTCCGAAACAGATTCTCAATCTGCCGTCTAAATCAAATGCATCCGAAAGAGAAATTCGTGACGGTATGTATTATGAAAATCCAAATGAACTCTACAACAACGGTGGTGCTTTTAAGCTGACCTTTCGTGATTCGTCCGGTCTTGTTGTTACGGTTATTGCTGATAATTATTTTGGTTACTGTAAAAAAGAGGTGAAAACACAGGTTAGTTTCTCTGCTAATCTGTCTGGACTATCAGAGGAAGAGCACGCAGGCGGAGCAGTTGTTTTCCCCAGCTATGACTTGGGCGAAGAATTTGATCCACAGGCAATTTTGCCAAGTACACCCCATACTTTTGAGGATACTCTCAAAACTCTCGGTATCTCTGAAACTCAGGCACCTGAAGGTACGTATTGTGACCCTCATTTCCCTTCGATTGTATTTTTACCTGAAAATGCCAAATTCAGCCTCCGAGAACAGTCCATTTCATGGACTTATCAAAGTGATTCCAAAACGATGTCACTTATACCTGATAATTCTTATGTGCTACCATCTGGCTACAAGGTCGAAATGAAAGTAGTTGAAAATGATGGTCCATGGAAATTAGTGGGAACAGTGGGAGAGGGCTTTCTTTGTCACAAGCCTTGCACGGTATCGGGAGGAGGGAAGTCTGAGATTTCAAAACCTTTGACTGATGCAATCGTCTGCGGTCCTGTTTTTATAGCCAATTGGAAGGAGGATATGAGGCTTGCCCGAGAAGTCATCGACAAGGATTATTCGGGTAGATTTCTTGATTCAGAAAAAGGGAAAATAAGAAACCGTTCTATTCTGGATCCCGAGCGTTCTCTTGGTTCAGTTATCAAGCTCCTTACCCCGTCAAAGTCCCTCTACACTGAAGGATTTAATCAATGGCTGGAAACTATACCCCAACGGGTGAAGGATTTGGTTCTCATAATAAAGAGAAGATACCGAACAGAATGGGATGATGATTGGGAGAAATATTTCAGCGTGGATTCCGTTAATGGGCAGCCTGCTAATGAATTGAGATTTAAAGGTGAAAAATTGATAACCCGACTCTTACGGGTCGGTTTTGATCAAAACGGATCTTGGAGACTTTTTGCCCTACGAAAAGACTTTGCCCCCGCTGGTAAATTATTAGCTGAAGATGATATTACTGTATCTACGGTAGCTCCCCTACATTTGTTAAATGAAATTGGACCGGGAACATTTAAGGAGTCAGCCAAATTTGTCCACAATTGCGAATATCGTCTTTTTCAGCGCCCGGATGATGCAATTTATCGGGGGTTTGATAAACAAACCGAAAAAGATCTTTCAAGACCTGGAAATTTCATCAGTAATTTCCAGTGTCTTGACGAAAAGGATGCAAAGGAACAAGTTTCTAAAACCCTCACCTTTGATCAATATACGGACCCGATGCGGGAACTGATTTTATCCGCTTCTGGAAAAGAGGCGGAAGCAAGCCAATTCGTTTCTTCTGCAAATCCGCGTATCGTAGATGGGAAACCGACTAAAAACCCGAGGTATTTACAAACAAGACCCGATTTGTTCAATCCTAGGTCAGTATACCTCGCACTGGTTGGCACCCGCTTGCGAAGGAAGTTAAATCATAAACATTCCGTTCTTTATCCTGTCAGGTCAGTGCTGCCTGGCCGTCGGAACAACCCTGCGGAAGATAATGGTAAAATACGACCACTCTGTTGCTTCGCACCCATACATTATTTAGAGCTTCCGGAGCTTTTTATAGATTTTATTGTTTCCGTAACTGGTAAGTCACCTTCGACGACAGGTGCCGGTTCAGAGGGAGCACTCACCAAAGCTCCATTCAATGCGGTTCTTCCAATTCATGATCTTAATGCGGCTCTAGTCTCCTATGCATCAACTGGACAGGGTGCATTTGTCACATCTGCCGGATATATTGGACCAAAGTACAAAGTGGCTCATGATGTTAGTTTATTAATTCCCGAAATATGGAGCCGACTTAGGGATTATGAAAATGATCCACAGGATATGATAAATAAAGGATACCTTGAGAAGGTACCTGAACTCACTTATAAAGGGAATGAATTACCCACGGAATACCTTGGATTTCGAATAACACGAAGATTTGCTCATCAATTTTTAGGCAGAATTTTTACAGATCCAATATCAATCTTCCCAGAGGATATGTTGAAGCCCGAGTTGCAAGACGAAGATCAGTACGCCGACAGTTTGTTAAATCTGGTGGAGGCTGGAAAGATGGTTGCCTCAAGGTATTTTGAGGATGGTTGTATCGATCGTGCATGCCCACCCCTAAAAGCTCTTTTGGAAGTCATGGTCAAGGGAAGCTGGGAAGGTAAAGGCCTAAAGGATCCTGAGTTCAGAAAACTTTTTGAACCTGAATCGATTATTGGGAGTGATTGGTACAGGCAAAGACTTGAGACCCGAATTAATGTAGCGGAAAGTTATTGGCGAGGTAGGTTGGAGTACCTAGAGGAATTCCTAAAAGATCATATTAACCGCGAAGCATCTGAAAGATTAGGCATTCAAGATAGACTGGATTTCGCACAGGATGCACTTTCCAAGTTGGAAGATAAGACAGAAGCTGTTTCAAGAATTCATGGATGCCTTGGTACTGACCCAAGCATTTATAAATAAATTTATCACTTTCGATTATAATCTAGTCTATGTTTTATTCGACTCTCTCCATCTAAGTCACGAATACTTACCTCTACGGATGGTTTCTTTTGGGACCAATCTATTTCAATAAGACCAAAATTTTCCTTAAAGTATTTTTCACCAATACGGTACTTGTTTTTTTCCGAGTTTGGCCTCTGTCTTTGGTTCATAGCACTGGAGGTAACATCCAACAGCGGAAATCCGTTAGTTAAATGAAGCTGTGAAATTTCTGCTGAATGCCTGTCACCGCTTATTACAATAATCTCTCCTTTTGTATTCTCCAAGAGGCTTAAAAGACGGGTTCTATCTTTGGGAAAATTCCCCCATGTCTCCCAGCCATGATTTGAAGATAGTACTTGAATGCTTGATGCTATGATTCGGAGATCCGCTGGTGCCTTAAGAGATTTTTCCAACCAGTTCCATTGTTCCGTTCCAAGAAGTTCTGCTTTCTCGGAGTCATCTGGCCTGTAAGGACCATTCCCACTTTTTCTTTCCATGGCCCGCATTAGAGAAGTTCGGAAATATCTGGTATCCAGTAAGATAAACTGCACTCGTTTACCATCGGAACCCAGAATAATACTGTCATAAATTCCTGGAGTGTTTCTTCTTATCGAATCTTTAGGTTCATTCAAAAAATCAAGGAAGATCTGCTGAGATTCTGCCTTGGGTACATATTCCAAGCCAGCATCATTTTCACCATAATCATGGTCATCCCAGACAGCTAAAAGTCGGCAATCTGAGCGAAGTTTTTGAAATCCTTCAACAGAATTAAATTTGTTCCACTTCTCTCTAAGTTTCGTCATATCATGCGTATCCCCATAGATGTTATCTCCCAACAATACGAAAATATCCGGTTTAAGATTGATAACACTCTTCCATATCGGTTGGGGTCTCGTTTCTTTAAGGCATGAACCAAAAGCAATTGTCGTAATCGTTTGGTTACCCCCACAATACAAAGTGGAAAGTAAAAATAAAATAGAGTAAATCAGATTTACTCTCTCCAAATATTTAAATAAACTTTTGGGAATCATTACTTTATGTGAAGTGTAAATTTGCTAACTTGAGATACTGCTCTCATCCATGTTTAGTCATATAATGCTTACCTCTCCTGTGAGGATATCTTGTTCTTCCAATCGTCGTTACCAAAGTTAAGAAAGACATTAATAATAATTCACAGTCGCTTCTATTAAATTGAAAAGTCGGCACAAACTTACCTTATGCTTCGCAACCCTTGGTAAAGCAAGAAAGTAAAACCTTAACAAATAAGTCAGGCAGCCAGTTTGCCCGACTGGGAGAGAATATCCTTAAGGATTTGATCCCTCAAATGCTTCGCTTCACTAAGATTTCTTGTTTTAAGAGAATGCCGAATTCTTTCAGCTGTTACCGGAGTTGGGTAGATGGTGTAGTGAATCCACCATGTACCATTGTTGTTCCAAAGATGGTGATTTAAGTTAGAATTGTCTATGCGAATAGCCGATTCTTCTGTTTGAACTAATAATGAATTATTCATTTTGCGTATTCCTTTCGGTTTATACGCTTCACTCGCAAACTGAGCGAGGAGAGCGCTGTTTTCGGTTGTGCCAGGACCGCGCATCCCGGAAAAGACCCTGTACCACCGTAGGAGCTCTCGCACTCGGTTGGTAACCCAATAGCTGGGTTGTCTATGGATGCAACAAATGGCGTGTTTTAAAGAACGAAACTGTATTCTGACCTTAGGAGGCAGAATTTGCAACTCTTTCTTGTGTCATAAACCATGGATTTACCAAGTATTTTCCAGGGTAATTTTGCCGATTGCATTACCTGTTTCCCAGCATTCATGTGCACGGCCAACCTCTTCGAAGGAAAATCTTTGCTTATGTAATAATGGTTTGATTTTCGCTTGTTCAACCAAATCACTGATTTTAGTCAAAATTTCTCCATGGCTTTCTCTGCAGGTATTACGAAGAATTGGTAAAAGCATAAATACAACATGCAAGCTAAGGCTTTTCGTATGTACAGGAGTCAGGTCATGTTCTGAACGAGCAGCAATGGATACAACCGTTCCATGTTCTTTGGTCGCCCGAAATGATTGATCAAGGCATTTACCTCCCACGGTATCAAAAACTAGATCATACCCGATTCCACCCGTAAATTTCTCTACATATTCTTGAACTTCAAATTCAGAATAATTGATCACTTCGTCCGCACCCAAATCTTGAGCAAGATTAGCTTTTTGGCCGTTGGATACGGTTGAGTGAGTTTCCGCACCCATGACTTTCGCAAGCTGAAGTCCAAAATTTCCAACTCCACCGGCTCCCGCGTGTACCAAAACTTTTTGACCAGCTTTTATATTTGCCCGGTCAATCAGTGCATTCCATGAGGTAATACCAACAAGAGGCAGGGATGCTGCTTCCAGCATCGAAATATTTCCAGGTTTTCTGGCCAAAAGTTTGGCATCAGCCAGTGCATATTCAGATAAAACGCCGGGCATTCCCTTGAATCCTCCTACACACCCGTAGACCTCATCGCCCACCTTAAACCTCTCAACTCCATTTCCAATCTCTGTAACTATTCCGGCCACATCGCCATGAAGCACTCCTGGTAGATCAGGACCTATCGCGGCCAACATTCCGCTTCTGATTTTGCAATCGACCGGATTTAGGCTGGATGCACAAACTCTAATTACTACATGACCATCTACGACTTCAGGTTCATTAGTTTCAGCAAGAGAAAAATTTCCGGTCGAGCCATGCTCATGAAGAACAACTGATTTCATTCAGCTAGGCAAAAAGTTCGTGAACTACTTTGCCATGAACATCCGTTAACCTAAAATCTCTGCCCGAATACCGATAAGTCAGTCTTTCATGATCCAAACCAAGGGCATAAAGAATAGTGGCATGCAAGTCATGCATATGAACGCGGTTGTCAACTGCAACCCCACCAATTTCATCTGTTGAGCCGTATGAAATACCCGGTTTAACTCCCCCTCCAGCGAGAAAAACAGTAAAACCTCTGGGATTATGATCCCGGCCGTCCTTGTTTTGAGAAAAGGGTGTTCTTCCAAATTCTCCCCCCCACCATACAAGGGTATCTTCAAGCAGGCCTCTCGCCTTGAGATCCTGCAGCAGGCCCGCAACTGGTTTATCCGTTGCTCTTGCATGGTCAGCATGTTTAGGCATATTTCCGTGTTGGTCCCACCTTGGATTGGCTGATTCATCCGAATAGTTTAGACATACGAACCTAACTCCATGTTCGACCATTCTTCTTGCCAGTAAGCATTGTTTACCAAAATCATCGGTGAGTTTTTCTTCTATTCCATAAATTGATTTGGTGGCAGCAGTTTCTTTGGACAGATCAGTAAGTTCAGGGGCTTCCATTTGCATTCTCCATGCCAGCTCATAATTGGAAATTGTTGCCTCAAGATTGTCATCCAGGGATGACTTTGCCTGCACCCGATTCAAACTCTGTAGCAAACCATATCGGTTCACTCTTTGAGCATCGCTCAACATGGTGTTATCAATATTTTTGATTTTGGCTCCGCTGACACTTCCCGCCCGGCCAATTGCTGTGCCCTGGTGAATCGAGGGTAAAAAGGCATTGTTGTAGTTTCGTGGACCACCCTTACTTGCAGATGGAGAAATGGTAACAAAGGCAGGCAGGTTTTGATTTTCCGTTCCTAGCCCATACGAAACCCAGCTACCCATCGATGGACGGACTAGGTTGGTGGCTCCGGTATGCATAAAAAGGGTAGACGGGCCATGAGCTACTCCCTCCGTGTGCATAGAATGAATAAATGCCAATTCATCGACATGCTTGGCTATGTTTGGAAATAAGGAGGATACATGTTGTCCGCACTCACCATATCTATTGAATTCCCAGAGAGGTTTCATCAAAGTTCTTTTGCTTGCTTTTCCGAAGGTGTTTGTGCGTACTCCAACGAAATCAATCTTTTCTCCATCTTTTGCAAACAATTCTGGTTTGTAGTCAAAAGTGTCCACATGACTTGGGCCTCCTGCCATAAAAATAAAAATTACTCTTTTGGCACGCTGAGGAAACAGAGAGGCTTTAGGAACCAGGGAATTGGAAGACGCTACCTTCCCATAATGCATCCCAGCTAATGCAAGCCCACCAAACCCACAGGTTGCTGTTTTAAGCATTTCTCTTCGGGTAAGTCTTTGAAGAATTTGTTCCATTAGTTAAGGTATCTAAAATCTAAGCATGCCAATAAAGAGTGTACAAGACCTTCCAGGCTCACTTTATGAAATTTTTTTTCGAGAAAAAGAAGGGATGTTTTCATTTCTTCTGCATTAGGGAGGCGACCCAAACATTTTAAAAATGCCAAAGTGATTTTTCCGTTTAGATCATTAGTTTCCTTTTTTTCGATGATTTCTGAAACTAAGCGTGCCTGCTTGATTACAAACTCATTATTCATCATATATAATGCCTGCGTCGGGACTGAGCTTATGTTACGGTTACCAGAAACTAACCCGGGGTTCGGGTAGTCAAATACTTCAAAAAGTTCCGAGAGATTATTACGGTTAAGTTTTTGAAAGATGAATCTTCTCTTTTCAAGGACAGGATGGTTAGCTGAAATTTGTCCTCCCGCAAGAAGCATGGCATCTCCTATTGCCTCGGCTTCCAATCGCTTGCGGTTTTGCCTGGAAAAAAGATTGTTTTCTGGATCGATCTTCTGGGCAATGGCTGATACATTTGTGGTCATCTGATAAGTACTGGATAGGACGATTTTCCGGATAAGTGATTTGGATGACCAATTATTCTCAATTAAATATTTGGCCAAATAATCCAAAAGTTCGGGATGGGTAGGGCGGTCACCCATTTCCCCAAAGTTATCGGTACTTGCCACAATTCCTCTGCCAAAAAGATGGTGCCAGATACGATTTGCATAAACTCTTGCAGGTAGTGGATTGTTTGAAGACGCAATCCATTTGGCTAATTGAAGACGACCACTTGAACTGTCCGGAATTTCTGCAACCGATGAAGCTCCTTTAGGTATTGCCACCTTCAAAAAACCTCTTTCGACAAGGGGACCCAGGTTGCGAATACCTCCCCTCAAATGAATATGCCAGTCGCCTGTCTTTTCTTGTTCGAGAACAGACATTACCCTTGCAACCTTGGGCGGTTGACTCTTCTTATGAATTTCAATTTCGCCTTTGAGCTTCTCTACACTTTTTTGGGCATCTGCTAATTTTTTTTGGGCGACTAAATCGTGTTCAGTTTCTTTCGGTTTGTCCGAAAAATTTGGAACTCCATATTTGTTTTCAATGGCAACCAACCTAATGGCATCGGCAATGACATAGCCTTCAGTCCCTTCGGTAGTAATCTGAACAACATCCCGTTCGATTGGCTCAAACCTAAACACACCTACTGAAGTAAAGGTGCCTAGTATGGCGGGGGGCTTTGTTTGATCGATGTAAATTTTCTGTTCCCCATCGGCATGCATCACCGTGATCGGAGTTTTCTTCGAACGGTTTGAACCATCCGTATAGGATACCTGAACATCATACTCTCCTCCTTTGGAGACATTGGCTCTGTAAGTGATGGATTTATTACCCTTGCCGGTATTGTTATCATGATGATATCCACTCCCGACATAGCCTGGCGTATGAGTGGACAATTTCCAATTTCCCTTCTTCATTACGGCCAATTCATCCACCACAATTCCTTCCAATGTGAGAGGATCTAACGATCTTGCATTACGAATAGATTCCTTACCACCAAGAGCCTTGAATAAATTTACTGCATCTTTGAGCCGCTTTTCTAAGGAAGCTAAAGTTTGGTCGTACTGTTCGCGTTGTTCTCTAAATTCATCCCGTAGCTCTCTTTCGTGAAAACCAGCTACATTTCCCGGAACCAGACTGTTGGTACTGCGAAAAATCCCTGCCATTGAGTAGTAATCAGTTATGGAGATTGGATCAAAGGGATGGTCATGGCATCGGGCACAATCCATAGTTAGTCCCATAAAGGCTTTTCCAACAGCTGTGAGTTGCTCATCAACCACCTCCATTCGTAAAAGTTCTTTATCCTGAAGTTCGTAATTATGAGGCCCTAGAGCGAGAAAACCGGTTCCCGTAAGTTTCTCATTGTATGCCTCATCTGTAGAAGAAGGCATCAAATCACCCGCAATTTGTTCGATTATGAATTGATCGAAAGGTTTATCATTATTGAAGCTGTTGATCACATAATCTCTATATCTATGAGCATTTGGGAAAGGGTTGTTTCTTCCTCCTCCTGTTGTATCTGCATAGCGTGCCACATCCAGCCAGTGCCGACCCCATCTTTCACCGAAACGAGGAGACTCCAGCAGCTTATTCACTACATTTTCGAAGGATTCCTGAGATGAACTATTTTGATAATCTTTAATATCCTGCGGGGATGGAGGCAGGCCCGTGAGATCAAAAAAGATCCTGCGAAGCAATGTTGTGGGTTTTGCTTTCTGAGAGGGTTCTATATCGTGCTCCTCAATCCCTCGTAAGATATAGCGGTCAATTTCATCTTGGATCCATTCACCTTTTTGGACAGCTGGCAATAATGGCAGCTTGATTGGTTTGAATGCCCAAAATTCTCTACCTTCTTTCAGGCTCTTAGCTTTCAGTCCCCCTACGGCAAAGACTTCCTCCATAGATGAATTTCTCGGGTCTGGTGCCCCCATGGAGATCCACTTCTCAAAATCCGCCAACACAGTTTCGGATAATTTACCAGATGGAGGCATCTGTAATTCATGGTTATCATACTTCAAAGCATTCATCAGAATACTTTCATCTGGTTTTCCGGGATGAATTACAGCACCATTTTTCCCACCTCTTACCCAACCGGCCTTGCGATCAAGAAGCAGTCCTGCCTTCAATGATTTTGACTTAGCCGAGTGGCATTCATAGCAACTCATTGATAAAACGGGACGAATCTTTTTCTCAAAAAAATCGGTTCTTTGCTCGG
>CACMBV010000034.1 GCA_902612125.1 uncultured Verrucomicrobiota bacterium | reverse complement strand
TGCGGCCAATCCGTGGGGCTTTTATGACCTGCACGGAAATGTCTGGGAATGGGTCTATGACTGGAAGGCAGCTTATCTTACCGTTGCCCAGACCGATCCCGAGGGTCCGGCGTCGGGCTCGCTTCGGGTCAGGCGGGGTGGTTCCTGGTACAACGGCGGGTCGGACCTGCGTTCTGCTAGGCGCCACTTCCCCCCCAGCTCCCGTTACTTCGACGTCGGCTTCCGTGTTGGTTTCCAAGCAATCCAGCCAGACACGGCGAATCCCGAACTGGAATTGTTCGGGGGAGCCGCCATCACGCGTGAGGCCGGGCAAGCCTGGGCGGAGCCAGGCGCCGCGGGGCACGATGCGCGGGACGGAAATTTGACCGCTTCCATCACCGTCAGCGGAACAGTGGATATGAACACGACTGGCACCTATCTATTAACCTACTCCGTGGCGGATGCCGCGGGTAATACCGCCACCGCCAACCGAACCGTTACGGTGGTGGGCAACCGCTCGGTGGATCTAAATGCCACCGTGGCGATGGATATGCTCTGGTGTCCGCCCGGCACTTTTACCATGGGCAGTCCAACTACCGAAGCGGGGCGTAATGCTGACCGTGAAGACGAGCACAATGTATCCCTCACGCGAGGCTTTTACTTGGGCAAGTACGAGGTTACGCAGGCCCAGTACGAGGCGGTGATGACCGGTAATACCGACAGTCTGAGTGCTACCCCGAGTCAATGGCCGAACAACCCGAATCGTCCGGTGGAACAAGTTAGTTGGGCAGATGCACAGATTTTCCTGACCCGTTTGAATGCTCAGCAATCGGCAAATATACCCGCCGGTTGGGCCTATGTTTTGCCCACTGAGTCGCAATGGGAATATGCCTGCCGTGCGGGTACGACCACGGCATACTCATGGGGGGCGACCATTGCCAGCTCGAACGCGAATTATAACTGGGACGGTGGTGCTAATGATGGAAACGATTTTAAACAAACCCGCGATGTGGGGCAATATGCGGCCAACCCATGGGGCTATTTCGATATGCATGGAAATGTGTGGGAGTGGACCGCGGACTGGTACCAGGCGGCTTATCCCTCCGGCAACCCGGTGATCGATCCGACCGGTCCGGCTTCGGGCTCGCTTCGGGTCAGACGGGGTGGTTCCTGGAACAGCGACGGGACGACCCTGCGTTCTGCTAAGCGCAGCCTCACCCCCAGCCCCCGTGGCAACGGCATCGGCTTCCGTGTTGGTTTCCAAAAAAGCCAGTGAAGGAAGTGTTAAGATTGAAGGGTGAAGGGTGAAAAGAAAGCTCTGACCGTTCGTTACCCGATTTCTTGTCATCGCGAGGGCTGAAAGCCCGTGGCGATCCACTGGCTCACAGTAACCGTACCGCACCCTCCTTCCGCATCCCGCGAGACACGATGGATTGCCGCGTCCCTCGCTTCCGCTCCCTCCTCGCAATGACAAAGAGTGTGTTGTCATCGCGAGGGCTGTAAGCCCGTGGCGATCCACTGGCCCTCAGTAACCGTACCGCACCCTCCTTCCGCGTCCTCCGAGACACGATGGATTGCCGCGTCCCTCGCTCCGCTCCCTCCTCGCAATGACAAAGAGTGTGTTGTCATCGCGAGGGCTGAAAGCCCGTGGCGACCCACTGGCCCTCAATAACCGAACAGACAACGCCGCCCGCGTCCTTCGAGACCCGATGGATTGCCGCGTCCCTCGCTTCCGCTCCCTCCTCGCAATGACAAAGCCAGTGGCTCGCTTTTGAGCCGGGAAGTGCGAAGAGGTTATGCGAAGAGATAAATCCGAATAGCTAGTCCCAGGCGCGTGCCTGTTTACTATTTCCGGGTAGTTGAGATGGATTCGGCATATTCGAGTTCACCGGTGTTTCCGTTGTAATACTGGAACACCACCTGCGGATGAGGATAGGCGACCCAGCGTTGGTCTCCCAGTTTCTTGGGCATGTTGTATACATTGTTTATCTTGACCACGGCGTAGTAGGGATATAGCCGGTCCATACGTTCCAGATCAGGTAGAATATAGCTGCTCCAGCGGATATCACATTCCCTTGGACCAAATTTATATTTACCGGTGGCTGGACGGTCCATTTCATCATTCTTCGGTACATGATTCACGCTATTGTGAGGCCCGCAGCAAAATTCCCAGACATTATCGGTGATCTTGATCGCAAAGCTGTTGTGCAAGTCACCCGTCATTACGAAAACCTTTTTGCCCATTTTTTCCCACTCCTTGATCAGAATTTCCCGTTCGTCGAAGAAGGCGGTCCATGCTTCTTCCTTATTGGCCGCTGCTTCAAATCCTCCTGCACCGCTGTGAGGAATCATGAAGGGTACGGAAGAGATCACAAAGAAGAAATCAGCATCACTTTTCTTCATCGATTTTAATAACCAGTCGCGTTGGGTTTTCCCCAGCATCGAAAGACCTTCTTTTCCCCGGTCGGAAGTATCGTGCATGTCACGGGATCCACGGGTATCCAGCAGAAAATACTCGCAGTTGCTTACCTTAAAACTTCCGTAGCTGCGTCGACCGATGGAGTAGGTGATTTCATCGGATACTTTGGCGGGCATGTGAAGCTGAAGCGTGTGCTTGTCCACGACTTTTTCAATATCATAGACATAGGAATTGGGATGGCCAAGGGACAAGTCATCATAAGTCAGATCATTCACCCCTGCCTGGGGTGTGTCCCAATGAACATGAAGATTGAGCATCTCGTCCAATGGAAGCTTGGTGAAATCTGTTTGCTTATCGATCAGTAGCTTACTTCCCTTTTCCATCTTTGCCCGGGAATAATGAACCGGATGATTGAAAGCCGTGGGGTTCGCCCAGCCGAGGTAGTTGTAAAAGGCATGGGTTCCAATATCGCGAAAGACTGCCCGTCGGTCCCGTCGGCCCGCCGTCGCCGCACCCCAGATGTCATTGACCAGTTCATGATCGTCGAAGGTGAAAAAGCTGGGCACATGCCGGTGCCATTGGGTAAGGGAAATCCCCCGGCTCAAATAAAGTTTGTAATTTTCCCATACGCCCACCACGGTGGGCATCAGGTTGACCGAGGAGGGGAGAGTATCTATGCCAGCCCGTAACCTCCAGGCCTCCACCGGATATTCACGGAGTTCCTCGTAAAGCCAGTCCCCATTCATGATATGAAAATTGGTCTTATGGGCCCAGTCACGGTTGAGGTTTTCATAGGTCTTTGCCCGGTGTCCGTTTCCATGGATGGGGTTTTGATTGGCACAGGATCCAATCTGAAAACGGAAATTGAACAGTCCCCTGGGGTTATGCTCAGCGTTCCGGGTAGATTCAGCATTGGGTAAGGTAAGAAACGAGCCGGGCAGACCGTGTGGACGATCCTTGATGAAAATTTGGTAGTGATAAGTCTGGTCAGGTTCTAGATCTCGAAGAGTGGCATACCCAGTATTATCATTTGAAATAAGGGTGGTGGCAGGGTCTGAGGTTTGATCAAGCTTGTCCTCTGCGATCCCGTACCGAACGGAGAATTCCCCCGGATCGGAGGTACGGCCCCAGACTCGGACGGAATTTGAAGTGGGATTGCCCAGCATTGGCCCATGGGTCAATCGCATGGGATCACGGGCGGCTCCAAGGAAATGAATCAATAGAAAGATAGAAAGGGTGGAAAAGATCTTTAGCATGAGCTTTATTTTATTTTGTCTGGTGAGTGATCAGGGAGGAAGTGGTGTTCGAACTTTTGATTTTCGGGCTGGCAGGGTAGTGAAATGCGTATATAAGGTTATTCGGTAAGGATTATTTCTGCAATTTAACTCCGGAATTTGAAGTTTGTAGGTGCAGTTTATTTACCTAGAACTCCATTTTCATCCTCAGGGAATAGAAAAGTTTGTTGAATGAGTAAATCTTGTATATCCTTTCTTAACTTTATCTTGCAATCACTACATTAATGTAAACTAGTGTAAAAATTGTAAAAACAAATTAATCCCCAAAAAATGAAAAAAATACCCAAATTCCCTAACCCTTTAGCCGGATTTTTACCGTGTCTGTTGATCATGAACATAACCACGGCTCAACAATCTGCTCCAGTAACTTCTTCCGAACGGCAGGCTAATATAATGGCAGCCGCTGCTCAAATGCAGGCAGGAGCCCAACAAATTCAGCAAAATGCCCAGACCGCTGCCCAGCAATTTCAGGCGGGAGCCCAGCAGTTCCAGCAAAACGCCCAAGCCGCCCAGGCCCAGTTTCAGGCAGGAGCCCCTCAGCGCCAGGCAAATGCCCAGGCCGCCGCTGCTCAAATGCAGGCGGGAGCCCAGCAGTTCCAACAAAATGCCCAGGCTGCCCAGGCCCAGTGGCAGGCGGGAGCACCTGATCGGCAGGCGGCTGCCCAACAGTTCTATCAGGATGCCCAGGCTGCCCTTGATCAATGGCAAGCCGGAGCCCCTGAGCGACAGGCGGCTGCTCAACAGTTCTATCAGGATGCCCAGCTTGCCCTTGCGGAATGGCAGGCCGGAGCTCCAGAAAGACAAGCGGCTGCCCAGGCAGCAGGGGTCCAATTCCAGGAAAGCGTTCAGACTTTTCAGCAGGATGCCCAGGCTGCCCTTGCCCAATGGCAAGCCGGTGCCCCCGAGCGGCAGGCCGCTGCCGCTCAGTTTCAAACCAATATGATCGACCTGGGTGAAGATCTTATGGGTATCCAGGCGGATTCAACCGTCACCCCAGAACAAGTTGATTCTCTTAAGCAAAGTACTTATCTCGTTTTAACCGATGTGGATAATCAACCATCAACAGCCTCAGTCTCAGCCCTGGGAATGACCGTCGGAATGGCATATCAGGACGGAGCTGTATCAGACCAGGAACTTGATAACATTCAGGCATCGGTTGTCAATGTTATGCTTAGTGCAGGTGTTACGCAGGAATCAATTGATGCGATGAATACCAGTGTGGATGCAATTGTCAGTGCGAGTGGAGTGGACCAGGAAGATATTGATTTGATTGTGGAGGATATACAAAAAATAGTGATTGATTTACAAACCTATCTCTCTCCTTAGTAGACTGGGCACAACAAATAAAAATATATTTGGCAAAGGGGCGGATTTTTTCCGCCCCTTTTTTATTGCAAGCAATTTGCATTAAGGACATTATTAAACACTTTGAAAATTTTGCTCTCCACATTTTGCTTGCTGCTAGTAGGAAGTTTATCTGTTTCCGTTTTTTCTCCGGAAATACATGCTTTTTTATTTCATGGGGAACAGGCATGTCCGCACGCACATAATGGTAAGCCCTGTTCATCCCATGATGAAAAATCTTCAACTGACGATTTTGGAACCTGTGCGGTGGTCTTATTTGGGGAGTCCTCCGAACATTTTTTTACTCTTTCGGATTCCTGCCGCAGCCAATTATTAGATCTTGGTGTATCGAACTTGGGTTCGAATATGCAATATTTTGCCGAGCAAAATAGCAAGTGCCGGGTCCGCGGCCCACCCAAATTAGTTTAAATTCATTTATCTTAGCTAGCTCTATGAGCAGAGGGCACCCAAACTCTAGACGCCTCCTTTGGCACACGAGGTTTTGTAAAATCGAATTTTCACATCATCCTCACAACTTTTCTCTAAACAAAATAAACTACCATAATGAAAATTTTATCAATCCCCATTATTTTAGCATCGTCCTTGGTGATGGCACAGGACGATGCCAGTAAGGATCAAGTTTCTGAACTTGAAGCTTTAGTCATTGAATCGTCTCCACTGGGAACCAAGACCACAGATGTCACCCAGGCATGGAGCGTTCTGTCCGGTGACGAGCTGGATCAGGCTAAAGGGCTAACCATTGCTGACTCTTTGTCTGATACCCCTGGTATTAGCCAAACTACTTTTGGTCCAACCGCAAACCGTCCGGTGATTCGAGGAGCGGACAAATTCCGGGTACGGATGTTACAAAACGGAACCGATACCTTCGGTGTGTCAGCACAATCTGAGGACCATTCCGTACCCATTGATCCTTTAATGGTTGATCGGATTGAGGTACTTCGTGGATCTTCCGCTCTTTTATACGGGGGTAGTGCGATTGGCGGCGTGGTTAATGTGATTGACCGCAGTATCCCAACCAGCCGCTATGATTCTCCAGGTGCGTCCGTTTTTTCCAACTACAGCAGCGTGAATGAAGGATTCAGTTATGGAGCCATTGCCTATGGAAGCTCGGATAAACTAAGCTTTCAAATCAATGGATTGAAAAGAGATTATGAAGATTATGACGCTCCAACTTTCTACACCGAGGATCATCACAATCCGTTAGCTCGACCTGAGGGTCCATTTAATTCAGTTGCAAATAGCCACAGCGACAGTTCATCATTCGGATTCGGAGCTTCCTATATGCTCGACTCTGGATTCGCTGGCTTCAGTTTTTCCACTTTCGAAAATGATTATGGTGTACCCGGTGAACATGCCGCAAGTGATACCTTGATTGAAATGGAAAATGATCGTTTCGAATTCCGTACTGAAATTCAAATTTCAGATTCGGATTTGCTCACCGGAATCAATTTGAACATTGGCTATGGTGATTACCAACACAGCGAAAGTGGTTATGAGGGTGGATTATGGGATAAGCATGCAACTTACCTTCGTGAAGGATATGAAGGTCGTCTTGCCTTCGAACACGAGATTGGAGAAGTGAGTGGAGTTCTCGGTATCCACGGTCTGTTCGATGATTTTAAAATTGTGGGAGATGAAAGTATTCTTGGTGGTATGAGCAAAATTTGGAATCCTGGTAATAATGGTACACTGGAAAATCTACCGAATCCTCTGATTGACGATATTAATGGCACCTTAAATTCTCCGGACGCGAATCCAAAAATTACAGGAGAAGATGCAACTAAAATTGCCCTCTTTTTAATCGAACAATATAGTCTGAGTGAAGATACCACTCTTAATGCTGGAATTCGTTGGGAGCAAATTGATCGTAAATACGAAGCTTCTTCAAATATTGATGATGATGAGTCCACCTTCAGTGCCAGTGGAGGCATTTCTCACGATCTCAGTGAACTTTGGAATCTCAGTGGTAATGTAAGTTACTCCGAGCGTACACCAGACACGGCTGAATTATACTCGGACGGGGCTCACCATGCGACAGAAGCTTATGAAATTGGAAATCCCAATCTCGAAAACGAATCCGCGGTCGGAGTTGAGATTATCGTACGAAAAACCGTGGGTAATGTAACCGGGCAGTTTTCTGCTTTTCACACAAAATACAATGACTATATTTTCTTAGAGCATACGGAGAATGAAAGAGACCCCGAAGGTATTCCTGAAAACGAAAGGTGGTGGCCTACAGGCGGATTTGATCCTAATGCAGAGGGTCTTGAGGAGAAAGCATACGAAGCAGTCGATGCAGAGTTTCAAGGGTTAGAGATTGAAATTGACTGGCTTGCCATGGAAAATCAAAGTTGGGATCTCTTGTTATCCTTTTACGGAGATACCATTACTGGAAAGAATAAAACTGAAGGTGGTAATTTGCCTAGGATTCCAGCTTCTAGGCTTGGTTTTGGATTTGAGGTTATGCAGGAAAAGCTTGATTTTGGTATGAACCTTACCCGCTCCTTGAAGCAGGATAATTTAGGCGATGATGAAGAGGTTACTCCTGCATTTTCCATACTAAATGCATTTGCATCCTACGACATCAACTTTGGGAATTCAGTTGGACAGTTTTTCGTTAAGGGATCCAACCTAACGGACGAATTGGCTTACAATCATACTTCAGTGCTCAAACAATACGCACCTCTTCCAGGCAGAAGCATTGAAGTTGGCCTGAAGTTTGATTTCTAAGAATTTAAGAATTTAGTTTTTAATCCATTCTTTCCAGGAACCCTCGATTGCATCGCGATCGGGGGTTCCGTCGTATAGGAGGTAGCGGAATTTTGAAACGTAGGGTTTGCCCGGTTCAATCGTAAAGGCTTGTTCGACCATCGGGGCATAAACGAAGTAGGGTTTGGAAGGGTGTAGTCTTACCCATTGAGGGAAACGGAAATTTTTCGGATGGTTCATCACCACCACCCCGCATTCTTCTCCATCAACCTGTCCATACATGGCTACCCAACGAGGGCGGGAGTGATTTCCGTTTTCCCGGTTCTTGTCTTCCGAGGTGATCATTTTGCCAACCGGTTTACCGTGTTTATCTGTCTTGATCCATTGATCATTTCCCCGGATGGCCATTCCTCCATAATGATATTTTTGAATCAACAGAGGCTCATCCATCGCACAGGCCTGCGTGGAAATAAGATCAAATTGATGATATTCATTTTGTTTCGCAGGAATTTCAATCTGCCAGGTTTCGGTAAGAATGGGTTCGTCCGAGTCTTTGCCGGTGGTAAAAATCTGCTCAGAGTTGAAAATGATTTTGCCAGATTTTTCTCTTTTCCATTCAGATCCTTGGTAGCGGATATCTCCCAGCTGCTTTTTCTGGTTCCAAAATTCAGTCGGCTTTCCCCGAAAACTTGATTTGGTCCAGGCGAAAAACAATCCGTGCTGATGAGGATGATCAGGAGCATAGTCTCCGGTAATTATCTTACCTGATGGCGAATAGAGTGGATGAATATAACCAGTTCGGGAATAATGCAGTGCATGATTTTTGGATTCCCTGGATGGCTTTTTCAGGTATTGGAAGATGGGTTTTCCCTCTTTTTTGCATACCGTGATGGCTTCGTCGGTTTCATCAACGGAAGGGTGGGCAGGCTTGATTTCAGAAAAAGTGGGTGAAAGAATGAGATTCTGGCAGAGAAGGAGAGGTAGGATTTTCATTCGAATAAGTTTGGGTGAAATTAAATCTTTGAGATAAATGAGTCGGATGAGCAAGCGAATGGCCATAGGTGGAACGGTAATCTTTTTCGCAGTTTTCATTTTTTGGGGATGGATGCTCTGGCCAAGTGAACAAGAGCGAATCAAAAATCTGTTCGATGACCTTTGCGAAATCACCTCGAAGACGGAAGATGCATCTGCGATTAGTGATGCCATGGTGGTGAAGGATTTCAGAAAGTTTTTTGCTCCCAGGATAACCATTGCCATTCGTAGTAAGGCGAAGATTGCCGGTGAGCACACGGATCATGAATTATCCCAACAGTATGGCCGCTTACGGCTCGCTTCCAGCAGAATAGGGCTTCATTATGAAAATTTGAATTTTGTCTCTATCGATGACGAAACCGCTTCTGTATCAGCTCGGTTTTTTGCCAGTTGGACCGGTAAGTCGGGGAAAACCATTCGGGAGGACGCTCACACCCAGGTGGGACTTACAAAAGTCGATGGTGACTGGAAGTTCAGTCAGATCGATTACCTGAAGAGATAAAGTAGACCTAGAGTTTTTTGAGTTCTTGATCCGTCCAGGGACCTCTGCGTTGCTGGTATTTTCTTTTTATCTCAGATACTAGATTTTTCTCAACACAGTCTCCTTCTTTTCCCCAGGCGTAACGGATGTAGCTGATTAGCTCCGCAAGCCGGTCTTCCCGTTCGATCCCCAAGGCTTTAGCGGGTGCCATATATCCGGCTGCATAATTTTTACCTTCTATGGGCCCGATGATTCCGTGAAAGAAAAGGGGGATCAATTGTTCCGGTTTTCCATGCACTCTTTGGGAGTCAACCAGGGAGGGGGCCAGGTATTGATTAGTCCCGGGAACCTGTACTCCTTGGCCATCGGCTCCGTGACAGGAGGTGCAATGTTCGAAATAGAGTTTCTCTCCATTTTGGATTATTTTTTTCTGGTTCGTATCAAAGTCCTTGGCAAATTTCATTCCCCGGCCCCAGCTTGCCAGAATCCGGTCCCATGCCATGGTGACCGCTCCCCGTTGATCCTTTCCGATTTTTTCAAAGGCCTTTTTGTTTTTCACTTCCTGTACAAGGGGAAGATCTCTTTTCCCCCACAGGGAAACCGCGGTGGCCAGCATCACTCCCTGATCGGTGAGATGATTGGTCGCATGAGCTTGTATCATTTCCTCGGCCTTTGGGTCGTCGATAGTGCCAAGGGTCAAAATCAGTTGCTCAGCCACTCTCGGGTCCCGTTCCTTTTCTAAGGATAGAAGGAGATCCATTTCTTGGGGTAAATGAGGTTCTATCATTTGCACCATCGCCCGTCGCAGTTCCGGAGAACGGGCGGAGAGGGCTTCACCTTTAATTTCCGTTGTCAGGGCATTCATCCCGTCCAGAGTCCACAAGGCATGCATCCGGGGCAGGGGTGACTGGGTGAAGCGGAACAGGCCTTCCAATAATGGTATCACTACTTCCCTGTCTTTGCGGAGAAGAATCAATTTTTGGGCGGTGTCCCGCCACCAGCCAATTGGGTTTTGTAAATGTCTCACCAATTCCTCGGTGCTTTCGGTAAGCATCTGAGGTTTTTCCTGATAAGGCCGATGGTCCAGGTGTCTGATTCGCCAGATTCGACCCATTTGAATGTGTTTGTTAACTCCGGTCCGCCTGGCGAACTCCCGGTTTCCTTCATTGAACCAGGGGGCATCCTGAATGATCCCCCGATACATGTCGGTGACATACAGGCAACCGTCCGGTCCCACAGCCGTATTGATAAAACGGGAATTAAAGTCGGATGAACGAAGGAACTCCTGTCCCTCGGGTTCTGCCTTGCGGAGCATTAGCTTGCCATCCGGGTATTCCACAAAAGCCCGTCTGATCACATGAAGGGTGGGATCGCAAAAGAAATAGGCACCCCGTGATTCGTAGGGGAATTTATTTGCCCGGTAAATCGACTGACCACAGGCGGAAGTAAACCCGCGCATCGCATCCACCTGCCCGCCACGGTCTCCGGTCAGGCAGATACTGGTGGCTTTGGTGAAGGCAGGTTTGTACGATTTACCCAGGGACACCGGTTCTCCCGAAGGCAGGTTTTTGGCCAACCGGTGAACGGTTTTCCAGTATTTTGGGTGAAACTGAGCGGCCTTGAGTGGGCGGGTGTTATCGATCCAAAAAAGCTTACCATAATCGTCATGTGTCAGACCCCATTGAGTCCAGTGCCCGGGCTGTTTCTCAGCCCGCCAGGTCCCATCAGTAAACTGATACCGTTCCATGTTGTAAGTGATGTAGATCTGATTATCCACATTCCAGATCATCCCGGAATCCTGATGCTCCGCTGATGTCTTGGGCCCGTTTCGACTGTGGGGTCCTTTGTCGTAAAGCATTTTGCTTTCATCCGCTATGCCATCACCGTCCGTATCCCGATAGGCAACCACATCCATGGTATCAGTCTCCCGGATTGCGATCCAATCATCGAGGGGAAGGATCATGCGGGGAAGATTGAGGTTGTCGACAAAGATGGCGGATTTATCCATCCTTCCGTCACCATCCAAATCGACCAATTTCTTAATTCTTCCGTTCCGTAAGGTTTTCGTTCCGGTTCCGTTTTCGTCCTGCATATAACTGCGCATTTCGGCCACATACATGGCACCGTTGCCGTCCCAGACCGTAAGCACGGGTTCCTGCACCTGTGGTTCCGCAGCCACCAGTTCAGCCACATACCCGGGAGCCAACTCAAAGGTTTCCAACTCTTCCTCGGGTGTTAAAATCGCATAAGGATTGTTTTCCTTTTTCTTTCCACCGGAAGATTGAATCTCAGCGACAGGATCGGATTGGTTCCAGGATACGGCAAAAGGCTCCTTGAATGATACCTGATCGGGACCGGGGAATTCCTGAGGAATGGTCAGGGTCACTTTCCCCGTGGCCACATATTCAACGGAGCGGGCAAAAATGGTCTGGAAGCCCACGCAATGCAACCCATCCCAGTCCGTCTGTCCGTTCCAGAAGTGTCCCATGGTGGTGATGATCACCCGTCCCTTGCCGTATTTGACTTCATAGGTAATGGGTTCGTGTTCCCCGGTTCCCCCTTGTTTCTTGCTTGAATAGGCGGAGGATAAAATGGTCAGGTTCCTGGCGGGCCCGCGCAGGTTATGGTAAAGTTCGTCCTTTCCATGCATCCAAGTGGCGGGGATGTCTTTCATCATCGGATGGTCAGTTTTGCGGACCTCGACTTGGAAGGGATGCCTGGAACCATGCCCGGAAGCACAGTCGACACAGGCGACATAGGGTTTGTTCTTTAATACTTCCCATTTGATGCAGTCTCCGAAGTTTGCGGCTCGCCAGCCCAATCCGATCATCTCATTGTAGGCATCCCAATTACGGAAGGCATTGTTCGCGGCATGAACCAGCACGAGACCACCCCCTTTACGGACAAATTCTACGGCCGCTTCCTTGGTTTGTTGAGTCCATTCTCGGCCATTGTAGTTGAGTACGATGGCTTGGTGCTTCCCCTGAAAGGGGTTCCATGTATCCCATTCAGCTATGTTGGATGCTTTATATTTACTTTCCACCTCCTGATGAACTTGACGAAAGGATTTGTACGCTTCCTTGATGTAATCCGGAGCATCGGATTTGGGAGCACGAATTCCTTTGATGGATTTGGATTGGGGGGCGGTTTCCACTTCCACGGCAAAGCGTTTCGTTGCCTGCAAGGTGGCATGCAGGGAATCCGTCGTACTTACCCAGTCGTGGTTGTTTTGACCATCAATAATTAAAACGGGAATCTTCCCTGCCTGAAGAAAGGATAATAAACAGAGCATCAGAAGAGTAATGAACCGTAGTTTCATGCCTTAATTTTCATCCTTACAATTGCATAACTAAAGAAAACCTTAGTCCCGGATTCGAAAATTTATTTTTGAGGAATGGTCTCATCATCTTTAGGAGGATTCCTTCCGATCAAGGGGTATTGTTCAAGATCAAATACCTGACCGCTCACCGGCCCGCAATCACTGCTAAGTAAATGAACCACCGTGCCTGCAATTTCCATCGGTTCGAAAATCCTTCCCGCAGGGGCAAATTTTTTTGGGATGTCCTTGTACCAATCCTCTTTTAATCCATGTTCCTGTTTTCGGGCGGCTTCATTCTCGGTGAGGACCCAGCCGGGGTTGACCTGATTAACCCGAACGCCATAGTTCTGCATCAGGGAGTCCCCCAGATTGCGCGTCAGGGTGGTAAGTGCTCCCTTGGAGGTGGAGTAGGCAAGAAGGGTGGGCTCTCCGCAGTGTGCATTGACACTGCCAATGTTCACGATGCTTCCTTTATTCGCCTTCAGATCGGGTAGGGCGGCTTGGATTAAAGAAAGTGGAGCCACCAAATTCACATCGAGAACTTTTCTGAAATAATCAGGGTTGGTGGATTCAATATCCGACCAGGTCACAAAGGCGGCATTATTGACCAGTCCATCAACGCTTCCAAATCGTTCTTTTGCCAAGCGGATTAACTCCGCCGCACATCCTTCATCGGTCAGATCCTGGATATGTGCAATGGCCTGATCCGGACCCAATTCATCCACCGTTTCCTCGGCTAATTTTTCATTCTTGTCACTAATTACGACATTGGCTCCTTCCTGAATGCAGAGTTTTGCAATCGCCTTTCCAATCCCGGTACCGCTACCGGTCACGATGATGGTTTTGCCTTCAAGTTTCATAGTGAGGACTTAGCGTGGTTATCGCAGCGAGACGGCTCCGGGTTGGGTAAGCCTCACGCTGTAGAGGCCACTTCTTGCGGTAATGAATAGGGTTTTATAATCCCTGCCCCCAAAGCAGACATTGGCTGGCTTTTGCGGGGTCTCAATCGTTTCTATTTTGTTTCCGTCCGGATCGTAGACCTGTACATGCCCATGAGTCAGGTAGATGTTTCCTCTTACATCCACAGCCATCCCGTCACTTCCCTCATCAATGGTGAAGAGCTTTTTCCCCAACTTCCCTTTTTTGTTTACGGCATAACAGGTAACAGTGTCAGGATAGTCGTGAAATTTGGGGTCCGGGTGCCGCTTGTGTCCACCGGTATCCGCGACATAGAGACGGGAATAGTCGGGGGAGAAGACAATCCCGTTGGGCATGGCCAAGTCCTTGATTAGCACCTCCACTTTCCCGGTTTTGGGATCGAGCTTGTATACCCAATGCCCGGGGATCTCATGGGGTTCCCGTAATCCCCAGGGCGGATCGGTGAACCAGAGGGTTCCATCCTTCCATACGGCCACATCGTTGGGAGAATTGAACCGCTTGCCATTGAACTTGTCCACCAAAACGGAAGCCTTTCCCTTTTGATCAATTCGAATGATGTTTCGTGCCCCATGCTGGCAGGAGATAATATTCCCATCCAAATCGAGAATATTTCCATTTGCATTTTCACTCTTCCGAAACTCGGACAAGCCTGTCTTTTGGCTCCACTGCATAAGTACACTGTTGGGGATGTCAGAAAAAATCAGCTTTTGTTCCTTGGCTAACCAGACGGGACCTTCGGTAAATTTCATGCCATCGGCGAGTTTTACAATTTCGGCTTTAGGCTGGATCATTGATTTTCCGAATGAGGTCAGGGAGAAACTCAAAAAGAGAAAAATGGGCGTAAGTATTTTCATGTGACCAAGGTAAGATTCCCTTGGAAACCGGACAATCTTCTAATCACTCAACCATCAATTTTCCCTGCATCACCTGCCAATGACCCGGGTAGGTGCAAAGGTACGGGTAGACGCCCGGTTTCCGGGGTGAGCGGAAATACATCACATAGGAATTTCCGCTCTGCAGCACGGGTGAGAGGGCAATGACCCCTTTATCGTCGGGAACATAATGTTTGGCCAGTCCTTTTGGGGATGCAGCGAGTTTCATCGAAGCATCCATGATCGCAGTCAAGCGGTCCGGTTGTACGATGACCACATTGTGGGGCATGCTCGGATCCAGGTTGCGGAAAGTCAGGGAGACCTTGGCACCCCCTTTCACCCGCAGCTCTTTTTGGGCATATTGAAGTCCCGCAATCGCATCGAGTTCGACTTGCTCAATGGCGGCCAATACCTTTTCATCTCCCACAATTTTGGCCTGTGCTTCCTGCGCCAGCAGCCTGGGATCGACCGGACTTTCGTCCGGGTGTGGAAAATTGTTCCATTCCTTTTTTTCAATTTCTTGATAGCCGGGAAAATCAGTGAATTCTTTATCCTGATGAAAAATGGAATAGTAAATGTCGGGTTGGAATGCCCGACCATCCTGCGTTTTCAATTCAAAATAGAGATGAAATTGCATCACCGGATGAAGCTGGGGAATTTCCACAAAGATAGATTTACCGTCTTCCAACAAGTGAAGGGAATTAATCTCGACCGGGTCGTGTCCGGTAATCCCGGGATTTCGTACGGAATATTCCGGAGAGCCATAAGCTCCGCTATATAAATAGTTCCACTGTTCAGCGAATGCCTTCTTGATGTCCAGTGATTTTGGGTCAATGAAATCATTGAAGCGAAGGATCAATCCATTCTTGTGAGTTTTGACCGACTCGGGGAGAATCATATCTTTCCCGGTCCAGCGAATTCGTTGCAGGCTCCCATTTTCCTGGGCATAACTTTGCCAGCCGTCGGTTCCCGCTAGGTAGAGATGACCGTCCTTTTGGCTGAACGCTCCACGATGGGCACCGGAAAGAAATTCTCCGGGGAGGGGCACCACTCCTCCCTGCACTCCTTCCCCTTCGATTTCCTCGCGTAGTACCAGATAATGCTGGCAGTATCCGAAGGAAGTACCGATCATTTTTCCTGCCAAGGGGCCGAACCTCTCATCGTTGGGCACAAAGATGATATCACCGGATGAATTATCGATTCCACGGGGCAGGAAACAGAGGGGCATCTGGTAGCCATGTTTTCCAAATGCAGGCTTGGGTCCGAAAAAGCCATGGTAACTTCCATTTCCCACTTCGAAAATACCGGATGCCGGTTGCCATGTTCCTTCCTGAGGCATGGCAAATACAATCGAACCGTCCGGGGACACGCCGGTACCATTGCATCCCCGCAGTCCGGTGGCAATCGCTTCCGGTTTGGAACCGGGGGTGAAACGGGTCATGCCAAACTGGGATGAACGGGTGAACCAGTAAAAACGATCCTGATCATCCTGATGCAGGGTGAGGGCAAAACTGTTTCCCCGGGCGGTGGGGAATTCATTGGTCAGGCATTCATAGAAATCAGCCTCCCCATTATCATCGAGGTCGTGTAAACGGGTTAATTGATCCCTCCCGATTACATGGATTCGATCATCGCTAACCACAAGCCCAAGTGGTTGATTTAAGCCGCTGGCGAATCTTTTCCACACCAACTTTTCGAGGGTGTCATCGACTCCATCCACAATCCACACGTCCCCCATCAGGGTACACACGGCAATCCGCCCGTCAGAGAAAACACCCACCCCTCCGATTCTCATGGGTGTCTTGAAGGGGTTCAGATCCCGGTAGGGAACGGTCAGGGTATCAATCACATAAGGAGAATCGGGTAGGGGTTCGCCCCGTTGGCCTTTTGTGATCACAGATTTGTCTGACCAAGAAGCCCGACCGGGTGTAAGGAGTTCTTTCGGCACCATCGCTGATGAGCGGATAAAGTCATTTCCGGAGAAGACAACTCCATCCGGAAGTTTTCCCTCGATCAACCGGTGATAGCTCAGTTCTCGGTCTCCCTCGATCCACTCGTAAATCTGCGTTTTTCCAATGCGATAGGTGAAAACGGTCCTGCCTTCGGCTCTGTAAAATCCAAGGTATTTGGTTTCCATCTTTTCCGGGAATGTCCATTTTCCCGAAGGAAAGCCTCCCACTTTCTTTCCCTTCGCCTTAACTCCGGAAGTGATGCCATAGCGTCGGCTTCCCCACTCGGGCAGTCCCCCTTCCCAGGCATCCACAAAGCAAAGTTTTTCCGGATCAAAGACTGCGGTATAGTCACCTGCTTGAACGGACACACCCTTATTGGCCCATCCCTCCGCATGATTGGTCGCCTGCATCACCACACCGCCAAAGTCGATTTCATTGAGTCGAGAGTCCACATTGTCGGATTCCGGGTTTTGTCCCCAGTGGCCCCAACCGCCTCCGTCCAAACCGGGGAAGGGTGCCAATATTCGCGAATAATTCCTGTCTTGCTTTGCAATAAAGCTTCGTGCCTGTGTTCGATAAAAATCACGCAAACGGTTGTGGGGGAAGGGAAGGGTTCGTTTGATTTCGTTTTCTTGAATGGCAGGTTGCTTCGTTTGATCCGCGTCGAGCGTCATGCACCCCAATGAAAGTGTAGCGACAGCGAGAATGATGGGAAGCTTATCCACGAAAGGATAAAATGCTAGCGAGTGACTAGATCGGACATTCTTGGGTCCCAGGCAAGGGAGGCAACTTTCTTGAGGTTGCCGTCCTTCGAAATCCGATAGGCGGTGAGGCTGGCTCCGTTGGTTGCAGTGACCAGAAGAAATTTTCCATCCGGGGAAAGGGTCAGCCCCCAGGGAATCTTGTCGGCCTCGGTCAGTCCGAGAAACTCGGCCTGGCCGTCTTCCAAAACCCGATATCGGGAAATGCGGTCAAAATCCTGCCGGTGTCCACGCAACCCCGCGAAGAGGAATTTTCCGTCCGGGGTGATCAGTAGGTCGGAGGCACTCAGGCCAATCTTGGACATGCCGGGCGGTAAAATACTGATATCTTGTTCAACTTTGAGCTGTCCATTGGCTTCCCGGCGGTAGGAGGAAAGCCCAATGCCCTGCTCGTTGCTGAAGTAGACCATCGGCAGGGTGGGGTGGTAGGCCATGTGGCGGGGACCCGAACCAAGGGGAGGCTTGGCATCCTTTGGTTCGAGTGGTGTGACCTTGCCGGTCTTGCCATCGTAAGCGTACTGCAGAATAGCCAGGTTTTCCTTCACATAGGGGATGTAGACATTCTTTCCGTCTGGGGGCAGCAGTATACAATGTGCCTGCTGTTTTCCTTCGTCAATCGTGGTCACGGCTTTCCCAGGGATGCCCTGTTTGTCGAGGGGGTAGACATTAAGCCGCCCGTTCCCATAGCTCACTCCCAGAATGTGCCGGTTTTCCTTATCCAGGCTCAGGTAGCAGGCACCGTCATTAAAATTGATATTCTTATGCTTTTGGTAGGAACCATCCTCGTTCAGGAAAACGACCGCACCCGGAACCTTCCCGGGATCTCCGCTTGTGGCCGTTACATAGAGAAGTGGCTTGCTGGGATGAGCGGTGATGACCCGACCGGAGAAGTCAAATTTCACCTTTTCAGCAACCTCCAGCTTGAGGCCTTCGCCATGGGGGATCGCCTTTACGATCCAGAGTGTTTTCTCCTTCGAGCTGGGAGAGAAGATGTGAAAAGATTTTCCCCAAAGACACAGGTGAGTGAACACAAAAAGCAAAGTAAGGGATGGAGCATGTATCATCATAAAAGAATTATTTTTCAACGAAATATAATCAAATGAAAAAAGAGGTTCATTTTTTGAGTTTGTTTCCATGAATGGTCTGAGTAGGGTAGGGTACCTTTATGATCTCATCTCATCTATAATGAAAACCATCGCCCAATATGGAACTCTTAAGGAAGCCGAATTACTCAAGATGAAGCTGGCCTCCTGTGATATTGATGCCTTTATCCCGGACGAACTTATTGCAGGGGTGGCTCCACACATTTTTGCAACCAGATCCGGTATTCGCGTTCAGGTTGCCGATAAAGACTTGAAAATGAGCAAAAGCCTATGGCTTTTGCGGTAATGCAATCAGAAAATCCGGATGGTGAGAATGAATAGGATGTCCTATTTTAGGGGTTTTCTATTGTGAGAATCTGGTGCCTGCACGGATCGTTACAGACTCCATCAGTTTGGAAAACAATTGGTGATGCAATCGAATCAAAATTTGAATCGGTCAAGGTCGAAGAGGTTAATTTGTATGAAAACGAATACGAAAGTTTTGGGCATTGGCGTGCACAGTTTTATAAAAAAGTAGAGCGTCAAACAAAAGGGGAACCTTCTTTGTTATTGGGATATTCAATGGGTGGACGACTGGCCATGGATGCCGTTGTGAACAAGCCTGGTTTATGGAGAGGTGGGATTTTGGTTGGTGCAGACCCAGGTTTAATTTCGGACGATGAAAGGAGGAAGCAACTGCAGAAGGATCTTGAATGGGCACGACGCTTTCGGACGGAAGATCTTCAGAAATTACTCGAAGAATGGGATCGGCTCCCGGTCTTTTGTGGGAGATCGAATTGTGCGAGCAGAGAAATTTCTGAATTGGACTCAGAAAAAATTGGTCGTTTTTTTTTGATGTGTTTTCCAAAGCAAGGCAGCCCAATATGCTTCCAATGTTAAGGAAGCTTAAAAATACTCCTCTGCTCTACATTTCTGGTAGTGATGATCTAAAGTACACAAAATTTGGACAGGATTTGGCTAAACATTGTCTGCAGATTCGACACGAAATAATTCCTCAAGCGGGTCACCGGGTACCATGGGAAAATCAGGATGCTTTTGTATCTGAAGTTTCTTTATTCATTGGTTCAGTTCTCCAAAAATGACAAAACTTCACCAACAAATT
>CACMBV010000033.1 GCA_902612125.1 uncultured Verrucomicrobiota bacterium | reverse complement strand
CCACGACTATCGCTATTTCCCCGATCCGGATCTCATGCCCGTTAAAATTAGTCCTGAATGGGTAGAACGGGTTAGAAAAGAAATTCCCGAAAAGCCTTTTGAGAAGCAACGACGCTACATGAATCAAATGAAATTACCTTATTCTTCAACCTCGACCCTATGCGTCGACCGGCCGTTGTGCGAATATTTTGAACAAACAGCTTCACTCACGAAAGATCCACAAAAAACTGCGAACTGGGTGGTTAATGATTTATTAAGAGAATTGGGACAGGCAGATAACGAAAATGATAAGTGTCAAGATTTGTCAAATTGTCCGGTAAGTCCTGAAAAACTCTCTGAACTTATCAATTTAATTGAAGATGGTGTTGTCTCCAATAATGTAGCCAAGGAAATCTTTCCTGAAATGTTCAGTTCAGGAAGATCAGCTAGGGTTCTGGTTGAAGAAAAAGGCTTGGAAATGAAATCTGATGGAGATGAGATTGAAACTCTATGTGCTCAAGCCATTTCCGCCGATCCGGATGCGGCCGAAAAATTCCGTGGTGGAAAAGAGGGTGCCATCAATGCACTTAAAGGATCCGTCATGAAAGCGACCCGTGGTCAGGCCAATCCCAAACTGGTAGACGAAATACTTCGTCGATTACTTTCTCAATAGAACGGAGTTTAGACTGATTCACAAATTTCCTACACTGAAGTTGGAACTGAGACTCAGTCTCATTGAGGCTTCCAATATTGTCCTTTAATCTCTAGCGTGATTTTTTTATGAGTTTTTCTTTACGGATCAAATTTTCAATAATTTATGGACTGGTTGGAAGTTACCTACAAGGGTCGACCTTTAAGGACACTTCCTCAATCATCCAGGAATGGGTTCAGACTGAACAATTAATCGGAAAGGAAACCACCGAATGGAATATAGAAAAAGCTGCCTTGTTGGATATCAGGTTTGCCCTAAAGACTGAAATCATTGCGCTTGATAAACGACTGGAGGAATTTGAAGAAGAGGCTGTGGGTGCAGCCCAACAAAGAACTGAATTGCTTGAGCAAAAGAGTGAAATTGAAGAAACCACACGCTCGCTGGTCGAAAGTGTGAATGCACTGCAAATTGAGGTTGAAGAGGCCTTTAAACTTCTTCCCACTCCCCTTGCGAAACGCTTAAAACCTTTTCGTCAAAAACTCAATTATCACAATGAAAGGAACAATTCCACACTCAGACAAAGGATCGATACCCTTCTTTCACTCCTTCAGGCAATTTCCCTCTATCATCGAAACATTTCGCTGGAAAGACAGGAATTCTCGCTTGAGGATCGTGTCTCGCGCGAATTTCAGGTAATGTATTTTGGATTAGGGATTGCCTATTTTGTAAACGAATCCGGTACGGTTGCTGGATATGGTTCTCCCAGTAAAGATGGGTGGGTCTGGAAAAGAGACGATTCACTAGCTCAGGAAATAGCGACCGGGGTTGATATGATGAATAATCAGGCAATGCCCCGTTTTCTGAAATTACCGTTTCCCCACCCCGAAGAGCCCAACCAATGAGATCTTTAATTATAAACTCATTGGTGGCTGCCTCTTGTTTGGTTTTTTCACTGAACGGGCAAAGTCTTGCCCAAGCAAATGCTTCCGCGAAAAAAGATTTACAAAATGCGACTACCCGTCTGACGGATCTCCGAAAATCCATAGAAGATGAAAAAATCCCGCTGGTTTCTGAGGTGGGAAAGCTTGAGCGAGAAGCACAGAAAAAAAGATCAGAGATGGATAGGCTTATTCGCCTCCGCGATAACCGAGATGCCAACCTGTTTCAACTTAAAGAGCAGGTAAAGGAAGGAGACAATGAAATTGAATTGATTCGCAGAATTTTGGCAGATTATTCGAGAAGTTGGGCTGAGAGTATACCTCCAGCTGAGAGAACCGTTTTAAATTCGATTATCCAGAATCAAAAAAACTCCGGCTCAGCTAGCCGAAAAGAGCAGATTCAATCTCTCCTTACCATCACTTCCGAATCCGGAAAATTTTTAGAAATGCAAGCGGCGGGAGTCAGGTTTTCCGGTAATGCGATCGTACCTCCCGAAGGTACCAGAGAAGAAGGAATATTCTGGTCCATAGGACCGGTACTTTATTTTGCCGGAGAGGCAGGGAGCTCAGGCTTGGTGGAAAAGCATAGATCCACAAGCGATGGAAGCAGTTTGGAATTATTCAGCGATGGTTTGTTTGCTGATGAACCTGCTCGCCTGACACCCAGTTCCCCAGATACTGCCAATCTCATCCAAGTAACCCTTAGGTCAGAATCAGGATCAGTTGGAATACTACCCCTGGACCCGACGATGGGGAAGGCATCCGTCCTCGAGGTGGGTGAACCCACGATTCTTGAGGAACTGCAGAAAGGTGGAATTTGGATCTACCCAATTTTATTTTTTGCCTGCCTCTCTGTTGTAATTGCAATTCTCAAATCCCAACAGATTTTTGCCATTCCCTCTCCGCGCAGCCCCGTTACCTTAGCCGGAAATTTCTCGGGTCCGTTCGAGAGATTACGGAAAACTGCTCAAGGCTATCGCGGTAATAAACCAGAAATACTCGAAGAAATTCTTTATGAAATCATCATTGACTGCCAGGAACGGCTCGAAAAGGGCCTTCCACTTGTCGCAATAACCGCTGCGATTGCCCCCTTGCTCGGACTTCTTGGAACAGTCACAGGAATGATCGATGTTTTCCGCCAGATCACCAACTTTGCCAATCCGGAAAACAGTGAACTTGCCAGAGGTATTTCCGAAGCTCTTGTTACCACCAAGTTCGGATTGGTCACCGCGATTCCTGCCTTGGTCATTCATGCTTTATTGAATCGAAGACTGCAGGGCCTTGTCTCCAAAATGGAAGGATTTTCCGCCAGACTGGTTCATCTAAAAAAGGAAAATCCCATCGACCTAAACAGCCAGAAGAAAGATGAATCTGCTGACTGAATTTTATCAGCAAGCCCTTTTTGTATGGGAAAAAGGAGGTGGACTGATGTTCGCCTTGCTGGGACTTTCTCTTTATCTTTATTTCATCGTTTTTGAGCTGTGGCTAAGAATGAAGACCGTCATTCCCAAAGAACTGCGATCGATCCCAAGGGAAAAATGGGCGGGCTTTCAGGCAGGTGGTCGAGTGGATCAGGTAATGAGGCATTGCCTGGCTAATTATCAGAACCGCGATGAAACTCGTAAACGTTTTGTTCAAATTAGGCAAAGCGAATCCTCCTATTTGAAACGTCGTTTACGATTTCTTTTTGTTCTGGCCTCCTCGGCACCCCTGATTGGTTTATTGGGGACAGTTGCAGGAATGCTAAGAACTTTTGCGGGGTTGAGTATGGAGGAAGGTTACAAGATGGATTTAGTGGCCAGCGGTATTTCTCAGGCTTTAGTAACCACACAGGCGGGACTCCTTATTGCCATACCTGCCCTCGCCTTTATTCATTTACTGAACCGTAGAAAAAATGACTGGCTGAGATGCCTCAGTCGGATGGAAAGCATTGCGATGAGGCAAATATCTCCTGCACCACTGAAGATGAGATGAAAATCAACTATCGCCGAAATACAGACCGGGTTGATCAGGAGATCAATGTTTCTCCGTTAATCGATGTGGTTTTCATTCTTCTGATTTTTTTCATCGTTTCTGCAACCTTTGTGAGCTTGCCTGGAATCGAGATAAATCGGCCAAGAGTGGAAACGGCCAAATCTCTCCAGCACAACGCCATCCTATTTGCATTGTCCAATGAAAACCACCTTTTCCATGGGGGAGAAATGATTAAGTTGGAGGAAATCACTCAAATCATTGAACTTGCTGACAAAAAACGGGACAAACCGGTTATCATTCAGGTTGATCAATGGGCAGATGCCTCGATTTTGGCAAAAGTCATAGCACAGGCCAGAAAATCCAGAATAAAAGTGTCGATCGCAACACGAAAGCCAAGTTAATGAAGAGAAGACTCTCAGGCTCTTACGAAAAGACGGAGATCAATGTCTCTCCCCTGATTGATATGGTCTTTATTCTTTTAATCTTTTTCATCGTGGCCACTTCTTTTGTAAATGAAATTGGCATTTCGTCGACATACAAGGACTCGGCTTCACCAAATTTATCAGTTCTGGAACCACTTACCTTTGACCTTACCAGTAGCGGTCAGATCCTTCAGAATGGTAAACCTGTGAGTCTTGGGGAAATTGCTCCAATTGTAGTGAGGACCCGTCGTGAATCCTCAGATAAAGTAACCGTCAGGGTAGAACCAGGTTCCCGTGCAGGCTTGGCCACAAAAGTAATGGATCAAGCGATGCGAGGGGGTGCTTCAACCGTAAAACTAACCCCGCTTTCACCGTGAGCAAATCCCTAGAAAACAGCCTGCTGCCCGGATTAGAGTCGGAAAAAATCAGGGGTATCCGCCGAAAGAGCTTTCTTCTGGCGGCCATTTTTTCCATGTTACTTTTTGGGTTATTACCGCTTTCTGAATTTGCAAAAAATGAGCAATGGCTGGTTCGGGATACCGTTGTACCTGCAATGCCATCTCCACCTCCTCCCCCGCCCACGGATTTCGAAAAAATTGTAGAAAAAGTTAAACAGAATAAGGTTGAGATACCCGAGCTTACCCGTTCATCCATCACTCTCGACACCACTCCTTTGGATATTTCACTGGATGTATCCCCTGGAGATTTTGAGGCTGCCTTTAGCCTGGCGAGCTATGACCCAGCTCCCGACGGTCTGGGGCAAGACCTTGTATTTTCATTACATGAGCTTGATCGAAACCCATCGATAATAAAACGGGGGAGACTTGCTTATCCTTCACATTTAAAAAGACGGGGACTGGAAGGCGAAGTAAAATTATTAGTACAGATTGATGAGAAAGGAAAAGTTTCGGTGATAGAAATAGTTTCTACAAGCCATCCCGATTTTATCGAATCTTCAAAAATTGCCGCTGAAAGTTCCATCTACGAACCCCCCAGGCGCAATGGTGAGCCAGTGATGACACAATTTTATCTCCCGATTCGATTTACTTTACACCAAAAATAAATGAAGAAAATCTATTTCCTTTTTTACATATCTTTAGCCATGACTCTTCTTGGAAAGGCACCTTCGTTTGAATTAACGAGTGATTTCTGGAACAACCCAACTTTCGTACAAAGCTTTATGGGAGACTACGGTTTTCGTAGTGAAATTGAACCAAGAATAAGTAAATCCGAAAGCTTTATTCTTCGTGAAGTGATTGCCAAAGGTGAAAACAAACTGGACGAAGCAATTGTATACTTGGAAGAAGAAATCGAAGACGATTCAAGTGCAGCACTAGATTTTGCCCTCGGTACTATGTATTATCAGTCAAACCGTTTGACTCGCTCAGCTCAGGCATATGAAAAAGCGATTGAAAAATTCCCCTCTTTTCTCCGTGCTCACAAAAACCTTGGACTTGTAAATGTAAGCCTCGAAAATTTGGAATCCGCAACTGAGCACCTAGCCAAGGCAATTAGCCTGGGTGAAAATGACGGTTCCACTTTTATTGCATTGGGCTACTGTCACCTATCTCTCGACCGGTTGGTTTCCGCAGAAAATGCTTACCGGATGGGTTTACTTCTATTCCCTGGTAGTAAGGACGGACTTAATGGTCTGATTAACTGCCTGGACAAGGCTGGTAGATATGACGAAGCCCTAAATCTTTTGGACGAGTTACTCGAGAATGACCCTCAAAATCCAAGATATCTTCAAGCCAGAGCATCAACACTTGGATCTCTCGGCAAAGAAAAGGAAGCTGCGGTGACCCTGGATCTATTACGGAGAATGGGTGCTCTCAAGACACAAGAGTTGGTGATTCTTGGGGATTTATACCATAACCTTACCCTATATCATTTATCACTGGATGCCTATCAGGAAGCACTTGCAAGTACCCAGAAGTTATCTCTTTCTCAATATATACGCATTGCACAAACCCTGATCCAGAGATCTTCCTACCATGAAGGCTTTTCCTACCTAGAAAAAATTGAAGGGGAATTTGGTGAAGGAAAGTCAAAGGAGGACAGAAAATTGATTCATCTGCTTAAGGCTGAAGTTCTTCAGGCGACCGGTAAAAACCAACAAGCTGCCGAATTGCTCAGGGAGATAGTAAATCAACACCCTTTAGAAGGTCGAGCTCTGATACAGCTTGGCCAACTTGCTTGGAAAACTGGCGACCATGAATTTGCAATCATGCAATTCCAAAGAGCTGCTAAGATTGACGAGTTCGAAAACCCAGCACTGATCGAGAATGCACGACTTCTTGTATATCTCAGAAAATATCAACAGGCAGCCAATCTTTTAGAAAGAGCTCTGTTGATCAAACAGGAAAAACGGGTCGAAAAATATCTCAACGCAATTAATAACCTTGCTTTAAGTGCTAGGAAAAAGCCCTGAATTGAGCTTCTAAATCTACTTGAACACATCAACCTATCATGATAGATTGATATTAAATTGATTAAAATGTCAACCATCCCAACAGCGCTTCACCGCAAAAGACCCGTATTTTCCGTTGAATTTTTCCCCCCTAAGGATGACGCGGGTGGGCAGAGAATTTTGGAAACAGCGAAAGCGATTCTTCCATATCAGCCAGATTTTGTATCCATTACTTATGGAGCGGGAGGAGGCACCCGTGAAACGACCATGCGATATGCCCGCCTATTGCAAGATGACTATAATTTCGAGGTAATGCCGCATCTTACCTGCGTGGGTCATACTGTAGACGAACTATTGGAAATACTCAAAGATTTCGATAGGGCCGGCTTTCGTAACATCATGGCTTTGCGCGGAGATCCGCCCAAGGGAGAAAAAGTTTTTAAACCTACGGAAGGCGGATTATCACACGCCTCTGATTTGGTGGAATTAATCCGTCAAAACTTCCCCGCTTTTGGAATCGGAGTCGGGGGATATCCTGAAAAACATCCCGAAGCTGTCAATGAATCAACCGACCTTGCCCATCTCAAAACCAAAATGGATGCGGGAGCTGATTTCATTACCACCCAATTATTCTTCGATAATCAGGCGTATTTCGATTTTGTACAATCCTGCAGGAGTGTGGGAATCAACAAGCCAGTCCTGCCGGGTTTGCTCCCCGTTCTGTCTCTGGGGCAGGTGCAGCGTTTTTGTAAGATGTGCGAAGCAACTTTACCTTCTTCCCTAGAGCGGAGACTTACTGAGGCAGAAGACGAAAATCAACCACTTGTTGGTTCAGAGTGGGCTGCTATGCAAATTCGACAACTGCTCGAAGAAGGGGCACCAGGCTACCATATTTACGCTCTGAATAAACCCCAAAGTACCTTACAGATCTTAGATTACCTTGGTATCGAAAAATCAGCGGCTTAGAATCATAACCCACTTACCTCCTCGATCGTGGCTTTGGCCTTTAGATCATCCAGAAAGGAATCAAAAACTTTGTCTTTTTTTCTTTCATGCAAGTACTCGATGATTTTTTCCTTCAGTTCATCGAAAGGAGTAATCTTCGGCTCTCGTTTCTCGTGAAGTTTGACCAGATGCCAGCCGAACTGCGTCTTGACTGGTTCACTCAACTGATCAGGCTCCAAAGAAAAGGCCACTTTTTCAAATTCAGGAACCATTCTTCCCTTACCAAACGAGCCAAGGTTACCATCATTTCCTCCATCATCGGATTCCTGCTGCACGCATTTCACGAAATCCTCCCCACCCAATAAGCGTTGCCGGATAGCTTGAATCTGCTCTTCAGCAACTTTGAATTCCTTTTCGGATGAAGCTTTTTTCAGGATATGAGAAGCTGATACCATCTCTTCACTGGTAAAAAGATCAGGACGGTTTTCATAATATTCCCGGGCTTCCTTTTCGGTCGGTATCTCACAGGATGATTCTTCTTCGAGAAGTCGGTTATAGCGCAATTGGGCGAGGATTTCGCGTCTTAGATCTTCCCGGTTTTTAATCGCCGGATGTTTTGTTTTTTCGATTGCTTTTTTCCCGCCATTTTCTTTCATCCAGTGCTTCATACCCTTATTCACTTCCTCCGGATCTATTTGATATTTCCGGCGGCTGCTTTCCTGAGCCATCAGGGACTGGTCAATCATTCTTTCCTTCGCTAAATCAATAGCCGCCAACTGAATTACTTCCTGAGGTCTGCCCTGCATTCCTTTGGCGACCTGATCAAACAAGGACTGAGCCTGTCTTTCGATGGCCCATGAGGGAATCAACTGATCATTTACCTTTATCGCCATCGATAAAATTTACTTTTTCTAAATGCTTTCGACAAGTAGGAAGATCTTCAATCTCACTTTTGTCTCAATACATTTGACCATTCTGTAAGATTAACCTAAGGTTGATAATTATGCCGGGAAGCATACCTCAAGAAACATTGGAAAGTTTTTCAGACTTTCTTGGCAGCAGGGGTTTGCGCATGACCGATCAGCGCAAAGGAGTCTTTGTGGCACTATTTAAGCAAAGCGGCCATTTCACTGCTGAACAACTGCTCAAGGACGCACAGAATTTGGATGAGACCGTTTCAAGGGCCACCGTTTACCGCAGCCTGCCTCTTTTGGTCGAAAGCGGGATAATCCGAAAAATTGATGTTGGGCAGGAAAATAAATTTTACGCCCTGAACGGAACTTCTGAAACCTTCAAGGCCCAGGTAATATGTTCTAATTGCGACCGGATTCACGATGTCGATGCCCCCTTCATGGAATGGTATGGTAAAACCGTTTCTGAAAAATTGGGACTCGAAGTCAAAGATCAAAGACTACAAGTCCAAGCGGAGTGCCCTGAATTTCGTAAGAATGGTAATTGCTCCCATACCATTCAATCATGATTCAGGAAGAACTAGCTTCTCCTCCAGCCTTGCAATTGTTTCGAAACCAAACAGATGAAATATGTCTTACACTGGATCAGCAGGAAATTATTCGATTAAAAAAAGAAAAGAATGCGATTCTTCTCTGTCATAACTATCAAATTGAGCCCATCCAACAAGTTGCCGACTATGTAGGAGATTCCCTCGGTCTTGCAAGGCAGGCAGCATCGACCGATGCGGATATTATTGTATTTTGTGGCGTCCATTTCATGGCTGAAACCGCCAAGATTCTAAATCCGTCGAAAACTGTTTTACTTCCTGACCTCAATGCAGGCTGTTCACTTTCCGACTCCTGTCCTGCCGAACAACTTGCCGAATATAAAGCCAAGAATCCGAATACCTTTGTGATTGCCTACGTAAACTGCTCGGCTGCGGTTAAAGCTTTAAGTAATGTAATCTGTACAAGCGGCAATGCGGTTGAAATTGTTAATCAGGTACCAGAGGAAAAGGAAATTCTATTTGTTCCTGACCAAAATCTGGGTCAATGGGTCATTGGACGAACCGGACGGAAGATGAAACTATGGCCAGGGAGTTGCTATGCTCATGTTTTGTTCACCAAAGAGTCCATTGAAAGGTGCAAAATGGAATACCCGGAGGCTCCCGTGGTTGCTCACCCTGAATGCGTCCAAACCGTTCGGGACCTAGCTGACGAAGTCTGTAGCACAGAAAAAATGGTTCACTATTGCAAGAGTCACCCATCTGATACCTTCATAATTCTGACGGAGACAGGCATGATGCATCGCCTCACTCGCGAACTACCTAATAAAGCCTTCGTAGCCGGTCCGACGGGTAATTGTGCCTGTAATGACTGCAGATTTATGAAAATGAATACCGTCCCTAAGCTACTCGAATGCCTTAGATCCCTAAAACCTGAGATCTCGATGAAGAATGATCTGATTGAGAAATCGAAACGGTCTATCGAGAGAATGCTCGAGTGGAGCAAGTAAATTAATTATCAAACATATTTTTGGTAGCCGAGGGACTGGTGAGCTTTCGAAACTTCGAGATATTTCTCTGCCCAGCCTGCAAGGGAAGACCTCTGTGAATCGGTAAGCGTTCTCTTGATTCTACCAGGCACTCCGGCAACCAGACTTCCATCCGGAACTTGTGTGCCGACTGGGACGACTGTACCCGCTGCGACAATAGACTGCTTACCAATGCGGACACCATCAAGAACTGTTGCATTCATTCCAATGAGGCATTCATCCTCAATAGTACAGGCATGAATAACGGCCCCGTGCCCAACTGTTACCTGCTTACCTACGAGCAAGGGTAGTTCATTCGCCAGGTGACCAATCACACCGTCCTGAATGTTTGTCTCCTCTCCAATGGAAATGTAGTTAATGTCTGCTCGTAAAACGGAATTGTACCAGACACTGGAATTTTTTCCCAACCTTACATCTCCCACCACAACCGCGGAAGGGGCAATAAAAACACCTTCAGAAATTCTGGGCTTTTTCGCCAGAAATCGGGATAAAGTATCCTCCGCGCTCACTTACGGATTTGGAGTTGTCGGGTATTATATGAAAAAGTTTCTATTGGCAAGCTTCGCAATCTTCTCCATTGATCATTGCCTTTATGCTGCAGGCTTCTTTCTCTTCATCAGTGTATTGTTTTGCGCTGGTATCCATCGAGCCTGTTACGGCACCAGATTGATTCTGTTCAACCTGCTTCATTGTGACAGTCGCTTTCTCAATGTTGGAGGCACCCAATGTTCTTAGGTAGTAGGTTGTTTTTAAACCCTTTCGCCAGGCATCTCGATACATGTGTGAAAGCGTTTTCAGGTTTGGCGATCCGAGAAACAGGTTGACTGATTGAGACTGATCAATCCACTTCTGTCGTCTGGCGGCAGCGGCAATCACATACTCGTAAGAAACATCAAAAGCAGTGGAATATTTTTTCTTGATCCGATCTGGGATGCCTTGGATTGCACCGAGCTCTCCGTCAAAGTATTTGAGTTGGTCGGACATCTCGCGGTTCCAAAGTCCCTCCGACTTCAGGTCATTCACTAAATAACGGTTGAGAACGAGGAAATCGCCTGATAAATTGCTTTTAACAAAAAGATTTTTGTAAGTAGGTTCAATACATGGAGAAGATCCCATGATGTTGGAAATCGTGGCGGTCGGAGCGATCGCGATCACATTGCTGTTGCGCATGCCCTGCTTGGCTATTTTCTCGCGAACGGTCGACCAGTCCATTTTACAGGACTTGGGCACATCAACGGAATCACCTCTTTCCTTTTCGAGGATCGATATCGTGTCCTGCGGAAGCAAGCCTCGGTCCCACTTTGATCCTCGGTAACTTGAGTAAGTCCCCCGTTCATTAGCCAAGTCACTGGACGCTTCATAAGCGTAGTAACAAATAGCTTCCATGAACTCATCATTGAAATCGACTGCTTCTTCAGAGCTAAATGGTATATTCTTGGTAAAAAGGGCGTTTTGTAAACCCATGACCCCAAGTCCGATTGGACGATGACGACTGTTCGAAGTTTTAGCCGCTTCGGTGGGATAGAAATTGACATCAATCACATTATCTAGGGCACGAACGGCAATCTGTATAGTATCCCGTAATTTTTGGTGATCTAAAGAGCCATCCGCCTTGAGATGCGAGTCCAAGACCACCGAGCCTAGGTTGCATACGGCGGTTTCATCCGCTCCGGTGTTCAGCGTAATTTCTGTGCATAAGTTTGAGCTGTGAATAACCCCGGCATGATCCTGAGGGCTTCGGATATTACAGGTATCCTTGAATGTAATCCATGGGTGTCCGGTTTCAAAGAGAACCTTGAGCATTTGCTTCCACAAATCAATTGCGGGAATGGATTGCCCCCAAATATCACCCGTCTTAGCCTTGTCCTCGTATTCAACATATTTAACTTCGAATTCCTGCCCGTACAAGTCATGGAGATCTGATACTTCGTTACTTCGAAACAGTGTCCAATTCTCACGGGATTCCATTCTTTTCATAAACAAGTCTGGAATCCAGTTAGCGGTATTCATGTCATGAGTGCGCCTGCGGTCATCGCCAGTGTTTTTCCTTAATTCCAGAAATTCAAGAATATCACAGTGCCAGGATTCAAGATAGGCACACCCTGAACCTTTACGTTTCCCACCCTGATTGACAGCACAAAGTTGATCGTTGTGCATTTTAAGGAAAGGAATAACTCCCTGACTTTCACCATTGGTCCCTGCGATATGACTGCCGGTTCCTCGGACGGAAGTCCAGCTGCCTCCCAAACCTCCAGCCCACTTGGAGAGAAAAGCATTTTCGGCGATCCCCCGATACATAATCGATTCTATGGTGTCGTCAACTTTGTATAAGTAACAGGAGGAAAGCTGGGAGTGGGGTGTGCCCGAATTAAACAAGGTAGGGGTAGATGAGCAGAAACGCCGGCTCTTGTATAGATTATATAACGAAATAATTTGATCTTCAGGGTTAGTTTCGTGGGCGAACACTCCCATTGCCACCCTCATCCAAAATAATTGAGGAGTTTCCAAACGTTTGGGTTTATCACCGGTTTTATCTACGACAAGGTAGCGGTCGAAAAGGGTTTGTATTCCAAGGTAATCAAAATCAAGATCCGCAGAAGGATCAAGGGCGTCGGAAATCTTTGCAATATCAAGTTTGAGTAATTTTTTATCAAGCCGCTTAATTTCCGTACCCCTCTTTAGGTATGTCTTCAATCCTTCAACATGGAAAGATTTCAATTCGTCTATGCTGTTTTGAGAAATATCCCAACCCAGCACCTCTTCATAAATAAAAGTTAACAGGATACGGGCGGCAAATTTGGCAAAGTCCCCGTCCCGCTCAATCAGGGTTTTGGAATTAAGAATGATGGTCTTGCGGAGATCTTCCTCAGAAATTTCTGAAAAAACGGAACGCCTCAGGGCTTCTTCGATTTGTTCAGAAGATAAACACAAGTCCAATCCGATGGTGGCGAAGGATATTCTCTTCTTTAAATCGATCCCGTCCCAAAAATAGGTGCTACCATCTTGCTTCTGAACGACAATCATGGAGTCCTGTTTAACTTCTTCACCCGTACCACCCAGTTCACGTTCAATACGGCGGCGAGCCCGATAAAGAATGTAGGACTCAGCAACCTTAAAGAACCCTTGCCTCATCAATTCTTCCTGCACGATGTCCTGTACATCTTCGATATTGATAAAAGCTTGGCCCGTTGAAATAGCCTTTTGAGTGACGCGTAGCGCAATTTCTACGGCTGGTTCAGAATCCAATCTCAAGGAAAGAAATGCTTTCCGAACGGCCACTTCAATTTTGGCAGAATTCCATGGAACAACCTGACCGCTCCTACGGATCAAGCGGATTTGCCCACTTTCAGTGCCTGCATTGTGAAAACTACCAGGGACGGAACTTCCGTCATTGGAACGGCTAATAACCAAGCTCTTGGCCACATCATAGGCATCATTTTCAACGAGTGCCTTTTCAATCAGGCGGTAGAGTTCGTCAAAGGAGAGGCGTGGGGCACCGCCTTCATCCTCCTCAGCCATCCGCTCGATTAAGCGATCAGCAACGATCCGGGCAGACTCTACCACGAGTTCCCGGTTCTTGGGGGTGTATATTTCATTTTCTTCCCTCGATATCATCAGATCCGTCAATGCTTCTCCGATCACATCTGCCACCTCGGCGATATGGAAATCACGGTCACCCGCGCCATCCGTAATGCGTACCTTTGGTATTTCGAATCGGTTATCATCCAAAGCTTCGGCCCAGTTAAACCGCGGTTTATTCTCACTGGGTGTTTCCACCGCTTTAGTTAATAATTTATCCTCTTCGAAAATTTTATTACGCATTACCTATCATTCCCACCCAAAGAATTTTGTAGCTATTAAGATTATTTCCTGCTCACAGTTCGTCGTCAGAAACTTCTGACAATGAAGAGGATTTTTGATATTCTGTAACGCGTCCTTCGAAAAAGTTTTGTTCTTTCTTCACATCGATCGTTTCGGCAAGCCAAGGAAAGGGATTTTCTAATCCGGGGTGTAAAACTTCCAATCCCACACCATTCAGACGACGGTCTGCGATGTAGTTAATGTATGTACAAAATTCTTCAGAACTTAATCCGACTGAATTTACGGGCAAACAGTCCCGTATAAATTCTTTTTCCAATTCAACCGCCTGTTTCATCATCGAAACCAACTCATCTTTGAATTGCGTGGTCCAGATGTCAGGGTTTTCATCAATAAGAACACGAAACAAATTACGGAAAAGTTCGATATGATTGGACTCATCACGAAGGGTGTAGCGAAACATTTGCCCAATTCCGGGAAACTTATTTTGACGAGCAAGACTTAAAATCATACCAAAGAGGCCGTAAAATTGCGTACCTTCCATACATTGACCAAACAAAAATATGTTTTTGGCGAGTTCTTGTTTATTTTCCGTTTGGGTTAAATCCAGATCACGACGCAAATTTTTAGAAGCGGTGGTGACAAACTCGTTTTTTCTGCGAATGGTCTCTATTTGCTCGAACATGGCTTCACATTCATGAGGATTAATACCCAAGGAACTGATCATGTATAACAGGCTGTCCGCATGGATATTTTCCTCGTGGGCATGGCGTCCAAGGGAAAGTTTGAGTTCCGGTGCAGTGACCAATTCACGAACGACATGCTGGATGTTGTCGCCGACAATGCCTTCCGCTGCGGAAAAATACCCAATTCCCATCATAATGATCCATCGCTCAGCATCGCTCAGCTCGGCAGAATTTTTCCATTGTTCAAGATCCTTCTGCATGGGAACATCCTCAGGTTCCCAATGATTAGCCTTCATCTTACGATACAAATCATATGCCCACTGATACTTCAGGGGAAGCAAATTAAAAGTCATGGTATCCCTGCCATTAATCACTTGCTTTTCGTTGTATGCCTGTACTGCCTTTTGTTCGTCTAATACGAATGTTTTCCCGCCAATTTTGTACTCTTTATCCATTGTATTACATCTTTCTTATATAAAGATGATTGTTCAATCATCCCGCCAATTTAATTCAATTTTTATTTAGTTTATCTGTAGTTGCTTCCTTTCTCGATAGTGCCGATTCAATGACAAAAGAAAAGAAAAAAATGTCGATAACGAAAAAAAAACTGAAAATGAGCCACTAGATGTGGGGTTTATCTGGAATTTTAGACACTGCATGTAGGTATGTGAATAAAGTTTATTAAAAAATGTGGTTGAGTAAGGACATTACCGGAGTACCAAGAAAACTCAACAAATCCTAATTTTACTGATTTTCCAACCTTAAGTTATTCAAAGTTTTTCCCGTACTTATTGACAAGGATTGGGAACCCGGCAAAAGTGAAAAGGACAAGGTCCGGCAACCCCAGAATAATAACTTTTTTATTATTTTATGTATCTTAAGGGGTTAAATAATACCCTCCCAATTGTCTCCTTATTCCGCATCCTTACAGGATTTTTTAAAAAAAGTTTACCTTTTTGAACCATACTCGCTAAATAAGGTCCTGACTCGCTAAATAAGGTCCTGAAAATCAGCGCTGAGTGTTTTTTTCTTATTTTTCACAATTTCCAGTACTTCGCCCAGTAAATAAATGGATCCGGTAATTAAAAGAATTTGATTTGAATTTATTTGATCAAGGTAAGCTTTCACCTCCTTTATTTTTCCATTTAGAACTTTCCCTGAATATTTTGGAGGAAGTAAAGATTGAAGTTTTTCGAATGAGCAAGACCGTGGTTGGCTGGGTTGGAAGAATCTTATCTGCGTGGCAAATTCACTTATTAAATGCAGGATCTCTTCAGCCCGTTCTTCTCCCAAAGAACCAAACCAGATAATCAATTCCGTTTTTCCTGAAAGTTTCACCAACTGTTCCCTCAAAGCAAGGGCCCCTTCCTGATTATGGCAGGCATCGAGCACAATTTGAGGTTTGTTTTTCAGAATCTGCCATCTTCCTTCCAACGATACATGGTGGAGCCCTCGCTTTGTTTTTTCCTGGCTCACTGGGAATTGGTCTTGCAGACACTCGGTCACACACATCGCCAGGGCTGCGTTTCTTTTTTGATGATCACCGGTTAAGTTTGTTTCAGGTAAATTTTGATCAACGGGTTGATCAGCCAAGGTAAAAAAAGAAGAATTCTTCTCCAATGCCACTTTCCTCACCACCTCATTAGCTGAAAAAGATAACCAACCCGTAATTACCGGGCGTCTCGCCTTGACAATACCGGCTTTTTCAAAAGCAATTTTCTCCACCGTATTACCCAGAATATGACAATGATCGAGTGAAATGGTGGTGATGACCGAAACCACCGGATCCACCACATTTGTTGAATCCAGACGCCCGCCAAGCCCTGTTTCCAAAACGACCAAGTCGACCTTTTCGCCCGCAAATTCACAAAAAGCGACCGCGGTCATCATTTCAAAAAAAGAAGGATGCATCCCGCGAAATTCCTCTTCGATTTCCTCGGCATAAGGCTTGAGCACATGAATGTGGCCAAGTAACTTATCCATCGAAAGAATTTTTCCGTTCACCCGGATCCTTTCTCCCAGATCGACAAGGTGAGGAGAGGAAAATAAACCAACTTTATACCCATTTTCACGGTAAATGGCGTCGAGCATCGCACAAGTTGAACCTTTCCCATTCGTTCCAGCCACATGAATAACAGGAAAATTCAGAATTTTTCGACCTATCTTCTCGAGGAGTAATTCCATTCTCTCGATGCCATAGCTCGATCCTTGATTTCGCAGGGAATACAAATAGGCACAAAGGTCTTTCATCCTGGAGTCGACTAAGCTTGGACCAGACCCTCCCATTTGAAATGATCTACGATTATTTATTTCTGGATGGGGAAGATTTCGCTTTGGTCGTTCGGGTTCTGGGAGACCTTGGTTTTTTCGCGGGGGTCTTGGGTCCTGGCTTGGTAGCGGCACCTTTTTTCGGAGCGGAATCTCTTTTGGTAACATCAGGTGGTGGTATCTTTTGTCCGTACAATGCATGTCCCAGATGCCCGATCAGGGAAATCAGTCGATCCCTTAGATCATGACGCTTGACGATTTGATCGATCAGTCCGTGCTCAAGCAAAAATTCGGAAGTTTGAAAACCTTCGGGAAGATCAGCCCGGGTGGTTTCCTTTATTACCCGTCGTCCCGCAAAACCGATTAAGGCTCTGGGTTCCGCTAAAATCACATCTCCAAGAGTGGCGAAACTCGCCATCACCCCGGCCATGGTTGGGTTGGTCAAGACGGATATATAAGGGATGCCCGCAGCGGCTAACCTCGAAAGGGCCGCACTGGTTTTAGCCATTTGCATGAGACTTAAGATCCCTTCATACATTCGGGCTCCACCAGATGCGGATACAATCACCACCGGAATTTTCCGGTCCAATCCACGCTCAATGGTGCGGGTAATTTTTTCACCAACCACGGAACCCATACTTCCTCCGAGAAATCGAAAATCCATTACTGCAATACTCAAGTCATATCCACCGATTTTACCGGAACCGGAAATCACCGCATCTTCAAGATTAGTTTTTTCGCGGTTTTGTTGCAGTTTTTCCTTGTAGGAAGCGACACCTTTGAAATTCAGGGGGTCGGAAGATTTCAAATTCTGGTCGTGCTCTTCGAAAGTTCCTTTATCCAACAGTGAAACGATTCGTTCTGGAGCCGACAATGGAAAATGATACCCACTACTGGGGACCACCATTAAATTCTTTTTCAGTTCCTTGGCGAACACCATGTTCCCGGTCTCTGGACACTTGGTCCATACGCCCTTAGGCACTCCGTCTCGGGACTTTACGCTAACGGTTGAATATTTTGGTTTATTGAAAAAGGACATTTTAAGTTTGAATTATCCATGCCCGAGCGTGGCTATACTTACTTGGCTGAAACCTTCTTCCCTCAACACTTCAGCACAAGCATTCAGGGTGGCTCCCGTTGTAAATACATCGTCTATCAGCATGATTCTATCCTCTTTTCTTAAATGATTTTTCCGTGTAAGAGCAAAGGCATTTTTTACATTTTCTTTACGTTGGCTCCGGTCAAGTTTTGTTTGCGTGGGAGTGTTTTTCTTTCTCTTGAGGCCATGAACCACTTCCACGCTGGGACCGACTGCTTTTCGAAACGCATGGGCAATCCATTCACTTTGATTAAATCCCCTCGACCCCAACCGTCGGCGATGAAGTGGAACCGGAACTAGTACGGTTCCTTCTAAATATTCCCTAAATCCTTCACTACGGTCCAGCCAACTCGGCATATCACGGAGGATTATCCGGGCTCCATGATATTTGATATCGTGGATCAATCTTCTCGCTCTCTCTTCCAGAACAAACAAACACCTACCCTGATCAAAAAGTAAATTTTCTTCCCGGCAACCGGAACAGGTAAGGCCCTGAAAATCCATCCCTGCCATGGGAATGCCACAAAGCTTACATCGGACCCCATGTACCCAGGCAAGGGTATCAAGGCATTCCTGGCACACATAGGAATATCCGTCCTTAAAAACCCGCCCGTCGCAAATCGGGCAAAAACTGGTAAATACAAAATCGAGTGCCCGGTTTAGCACCGGAATCCAACCTTTCCGTTTTCCGATCATTTCACCTTACGCCGATAAAAAACCTTTTCCAGGGAGAGACCATGAGCCGGGGCACTGACCACTGCCTCCGTCCGTTGTCGGCTGCTTAAGATTTTCTCAATTTCATCAGGAGCGAGCTTCCCCGCCCCCACATCTAGCAGGGCACCAACCATGCTGCGCACCATCTTGTAGAGAAAACCGCTTCCTTCGATAATAAAATCTATCCTTTCTCCCCTAGACCTTAGATCCACCGCCCAGACATGTTTATTTGGATTTTCAGTAGCATCTTTTCCTCTCGAGACGGAAAAGGCGGAAAAATCATGTCGACCCAAGAAAAACTGAGATGCTTGCCCTATTTCCACTAGGGACATTCTCCTTTTTTTAAGCGACAGCGTAAATCTTTCATCCTGTGGCATCGCCCACCCCTTCACCGCACGATAGAGGTATTGTTTACCCCGGGCCGACAAATGGGCATGGAACCCGGGACCCACTTTTCGAATTTTTCGTGGGCTGATTCCTTTGGGCACATGCGAACGTATCGCCATCAACAAGGATTTTTCCCCATGTTCCCAATTTTTATCGAAATGAAAAACCTGCCCCCTGGCATGCACACCGGCATCGGTTCTGCCTGCTCCCACCGTTTTTACGGGACGATGAAAAATTTCATACAAAGCCTTGTCTATATGGTCCTGCACTGCTGTTCCATCCGGTTGCTTCTGCCAACCTGAAAATTCTGTGCCATCATAAGCACAATCACAGCGCCATCGTTGAACGGCTTCGGTCAACTCAGTCCTTCCTTTCCGTCCAAAAAATCGCGCAGAATCAGACTGGCCGCGGTCGCATCGATCCGTCCGTCAGCGGGCTTCCGGCGTCTATTTCCCCTGGATTTTGCCTGCATAGACTCCGCGGCCGCCACACTGGTCAATCTTTCATCCACCCGGTGAATCGGCAAACTGAATTCTTGGACAAGTTCAGCAATGAAGGCATCCACTTCCATGGCCCGTTTGCCCACCGATCCGTCCATATGAATGGGATAACCAATCACAAATTGATCAATTCCCCGCCCCTTGACTACCCGTTTCATTTCCACCATCCAGTCAGAAAAATCAGTACCGGGAATGGTACCCAAGGGTAAGGCAATCCCTAACTCATCCGCCAACGCCAGCCCGATTCGCTTAGTTCCATAATCAAGTCCAAGATAAGCCGGCACCGTTCGCAGAAGAACCTTAGCTTAGGGATGGATTTTTTGAACCCACGGCCTGAGCAAGAACTTTCACTTCTTGGGCTTTATCTTTATGGCAAACCATGGTCGCATCTCCTGATTGCACCACGATCAAATCCTTCACGCCCAGCAGAGTTATCGAATGACCGCTTTCAGAGAAAGTCAGGTTGCCGGAAGAATCCAGAGCCACGCCC
>CACMBV010000032.1 GCA_902612125.1 uncultured Verrucomicrobiota bacterium | reverse complement strand
TAGCGGATTGGATCGCCACTCTCCTGGTGGAGAATAAGCTAACTTGTGACTTCCAAGCGTAGGTTTGAAATAAAAGGGGATACAGTCATCAGGACTATCCGAACCCCTGAGTCGGCCACGAAAATGAATCGGATCTTCGCAAAAAGCATTCGGGGACGGGTTGGGTGGTCGCCCATATATCCATCGGCAATTGGGGGGTCGTCCCAGCCGGTCGGGTGGTTTATATTTATGTATCTTGTATTTCAAAATATTTTTAGTTGTGCGGTGAGATGACTGACATGGGCGTTTGCAAAGATCGTCTATGCTTGGCCCTAATCAGTTGTTTGGGATTGCAGGGAAAAAGAAGACGGCTCAGTTCATGGGAGAAGTAACTTACCTGGGCGTCCTTGTTTCGGACAGGTTGACTTGTGGAACTGGGTTTTTCTTCTCGCTTTAGGTAATGGGTTCTTTGCATGATTTTAAATTTTTTTGGGTGATAAGATTTTTGGTTTTATGGCTCAATTCATCGACTGATTATGCCTGTGCATTAAGTATGGAACCACGGTGATGGTTGGTTGTTAGATCAACGAGCAGATCATTCATCCTCATGCTTTTTCCAATCACATTGTTCGCCATCTGCATCTTTACGGCATTACGCATTTGCTGAACGGAAGCCTGCGAATAATCAGTATCCACAACTTTGCTTAGTGCATCCTCATTATGCACCATGCTATCCTCCAGGTGCTCCATTGCTTTCATTAAGCGAGATGTTTCAGCCTCATTTTGGGCAAGCATTTCTTCGAAATATGAAATTGATTTAGATATGCTAAAGGGCGATATGTTATTGTTATAGGATGTGCCAGTATCGAATTTACCTTTAGGGTCCGAGGCGAAATTACCGGTTCCAGTTCCACTCAAACTGTCAGCAACTGAAGTGTAGTTAAGAGTTACATCAAAATCTTCACCTGCTTTTTGAGAGGTTAGAGTGAGTACATTTCCTGCAACAGCAACGGTCGGTAAATCCTCATCAATTTGTGTGGCTCCGCCCACAGCTGTTGTTCTTGCAGCAGTAAGTGCGGTTTCAAGATTTGCGGCAACTTGGGCTGATGTTTCCCCGGCAAGAGCGGTTACGGTAGCGGAGAAAGTGTAAGGATTGCCACTTCGATTTCCTTCCCCTCCAGAATTATTTTCAGGCCAGGCTCCACTTGATTCATCTGGATGCAAGATTTCTGTGACCGTCGCGGTAAAAGTATCACCTGCTGCAATTTGGCCCGCACTCGGATCGTCTCCCACAGTAACCTCCACCACACGTGACGAACCTGTTCTATTTGCAATGATTTCAGTGTCTGGCAAAGCAGCCTGATCGGGATCAGCAATTCTCTGATTCCCCATTGTGCCGAATGCTACATCATAATCACCATCATCCGGATCCGTACTTTTCCATTGGGGACCGCCAGTAGCGGTATTATACAATTCCGTCCAATCACTTTCGACTGCCCCAACGGTAAAAGAGAGGTTATCGGTACCACTTGCTCCGCCTCCATTAGTCAATTGAGCTCCGTCAACCGTAACGGTATTTCCAGCGACATAATTCTGTCCGTTCGAATTAACTGCAACGGCAGTTACCGCACCAAGCCGATCGGTGGTAACATTAAGCGTGAGTCCGCTTCCTGCCCCACCGGTTGTGGCTACATTATTATTGGTGAAAGATGTCTTGGCGGTGCCAGAAACATATGAAACTGCACTTACCGTGGTCGTCCCGGCTGCAAGTGAACTAATGAAAAAGGAGACATCGGCTGCACCTGCACCACCCGTTCCCGTAATATCGGCAGCAGCGATGGTAAGAACATCATTTTGACCATATCCGGTCCCTGCACTGGTAAGTGTGAGTGAGTTAATTGTACCGTTTGCATTCAGACCGACATCAAAGGTGGCTCCTGTACCACTACCTCCAGATGCAGATAGTCCGGTAAAAGAGTTGTTAGATTTCGCTTGCCCGCCATCTCCGCCGACCTGAGAAAAAGTAGCTATCGCACCACCCGTTACAGTATCCACTCGAAATGTGGCTAAAGCAGCATCACCACCACCCAAGTCAGCAGCAGCTACGGTAAATTCGTCACCCACCTGGTAGTTGGTTCCCCCGGCGTTGACAGCTGTTCCGGTTATAGCCCCTGATGCGTCGGCAGTAATACCAACCGTTGCCCCTGATCCGGTACCTGATGTTGTGACTGTAGCGACGCCGTTGTAGTCATAACTACCGGCACCTCTACCGGAGAGAGCACCAGAAATGGCATTGATGGCGCCCACAACATCATCTACCCTAAGAACATAATCATTAGTACCGTCATCACCATCTAAAGAGCTACCAAGAACTTTCACGTTGTCTCCTTCAAGATAACCGCTACTCCCTCCGTTATTGACTACAGCGGAAGTCAGGGAGCCATCATTATTGTCAATGGTTAGATCAAGGGTTAAACCTGTACCGTTTCCATCCTGAGTGGCTACACCAGTCCAATTTGCCTGTTTTACAAAGGTACCGCTGGCAAAAGTTGGGTTCGCCAACAGGGAACCCGCATCATCCGTTTGTAGTTGTCTTACCTTAAAGTTTGGTTGTTCATCTATATCTTCCACCACGGCTGTGACGGAAATCTTATTTCCGGCGACGGTTGCGGTATCGAACCATGCATGATTTTGAATCTTAGTGGCTAAGTCAGTCCAGCTGCTAAAGCTAGTGGCTGCGGAACCCGCATTGTATTGAAAGCTGACTACAGTGCCCTCTTTATCAATTTGTATTTCATCACCTGATCGAAGAGTCCTGGCAGTATTCTGACTAAATTCGAAGGTGGTTGGCGTGGGTAAAACTTCTGCCTGTGCGATGGTAACGGATCCAGTTCCAGTAATTGCCAAATCATTCCCACGCTCTGTTGACCGGACCATAAAAGTTGCCCCATCACCCGAGGCCTGGACTTCACCTGGGTTTGCATAGGCTTTGTTGATAGCAGAATCCGTATTGATGACTCCAACCAGACCATTTGCCATTTGAATTGCTGCTTGCTGAAAATTTTGTGGGTTTGTACGTGTGTCACCAGTGGTGAAGTTTGTCGCATCAATATCGGCTTGAGTGGCAGAGTATTCATAGTTAGTTCCATTAATGGTTACGCCAACTTTATCCCCAATTTTCAGTGCAATTCCAGTGTCCTTATCATCATGTTTGAAATCAATGGTTATCAATCTTTCTTCTGCTTCATTTTCGTTATTAGCCCCACCTGATCCAGTTGCATCAAGTCCATTAGGGTGTGAATCAGCTGATTTGGTAATTGATCCCTCCGAACCACTTGAACTGACCTTAAACAAATCAAATGGGTCACCTTTGCCTTCTGAAGTAATCAAGAGGTTACTTGTGCCGTCAGCCGAGGCAGTTACAAACTGTCCATTTCTACCCGTGGCAGCCTGCGCATTGATTGCATTTATTAGCTTGTCCCTTATCATCTGATGAACAGGAGTTTGATCATAATACTCATCCCCACTGTTTGGGGTGCCGTCCGGATCAACTAAAAGCGCAGCCGCTTCGTCGGTCGCATCGGCAGTCACAGTTATTGTATGGGTAGACTCAACTTCGCGGATTGAAGACAATTCATTTAAGCTCAGCGTAAAAACATCACCATCTGCAATCGACCCACCGATGGTTACACGTTCAACCTGTTGAGCAACGGGATCTGCCGCAAAATTTATAACACTTAATCCGGCAACTCCGCGACGAACTCCATCGCCAGCGTCGTAAATATTTCTCACATCCTGGTAATCAATTACATGCTGTGAAATTCCGACTCCGTTATCCGCTCCACTTCCAGTTTCAAGACTGGTTCTTGTGCTCCCAAAAAGTTCGGAGCTGGAAGTTAAGGTTGGAGTAAACAGACTTACCCCATTGAATTTCTTCTCTCGTAAAGAAATAAGTTCATCGGTTAATTCACTGAATTCAGTATCGAGGTTTCTGCGATCAGTTGCGTTGAGCATTGGGACATCAAACTTGATCTTTGCCAGGGCGATTCTTTCCATAATATCTCTTGCTTCCTTGATCGCATCCCTTTGCACATCGAGGTAGGAAAGAGAATTTTGAATATTGGCTCTCCTTGACTGCAGCAAATACTGATTGGATTTAAAACGGATACCTGCGGAAAATCCACCTGAATTCTCCCGGGCATTCCCCAGAGTACCTGCTGAGATTTTATTACTTGCTTTCTTGCGTAGGCTGTCCGCAAGTTGCATATCCACACGGGATCTTAGGTAAGTGTGATTTGTAAGTTCCATGATATATTCTTGGTTGTATTATCTTTAAAGTCTTGCACTGAGCACCGAGCTGCGAAAGTGCTCGGTTGTAAGCGGTATAAGAATATCCTTAAGTCGGGTAGAGTTGCTCATCACTTGTGCTGACATTTGGGCTTTGATTGAGGACTTGGCCAAAGTAGTCGCCTCCTGTGCGACATCAGCATCTTCAATGCGACTAATGGTGAGCTCGTCGGTAATCGCTTTTCTTTCCAGATCTTCGAGGGCTTTATCGATGCGTGACATTTCCGCCCCCAGCGAAGCGAGTCTTTCATTGACCACGCATTTTTCTTCTCCGAAATAGCTTTTAGAAATGTCATTGCCGTAAGGATTACCCCTTAAATGATCGAGTGTGTCTTTCGCACTCGCAAAATCTGCCAGTGTGTGAATTTTTCCGGTAACAGGACTTGCATCTGTAAGTGTCCCAAACCCTTTTGCATTGAGGGTAATGGTTTCTCCATTAGCATTCATTTCCACATCGGTATTGAATTCCTTTGGAGTAAAAGTTATTGCCGAATTCTCTATTCCATCATCAGTCTCGCGGATTCCTGATGAACTTCCTTTATCATAAATTTTTCCAACAGAAGTTGTTTCAATTTGAAGGGTCAATTCGCGATTATCAAATCCTGCAGGCAGGTCATATGTATGTACATTTGTGTAAGTGTAAGGAGTGTCAGGGTCTCCGGTTGCAGTACCTGGATTATAGTCAGATAAATTCGGGTCCGAATCATCTCGATTTGTACCACCTGGTGTGATTATGTAGGAAGTAGATTTCCCTGGCTCAAAAGTTACTTCGATAAGATCATCATCCTCTCTTGAGGCACCAGTTGAGGTTCTCCAACCGCTACGCATGGGATTATCGGCAGGAACATCAGGCATATATGAGAAAGGATCTTCTCCATCGCCTCCATGTGTGTTATAATTTTGTTTATGATTTACAGAGGAACCGGCGGGGGGAGGGTCACCTAGACTAAAGACTAATTCGTCTCCAAGCCATACTCTGTAAGTGTCTCCTGCACCTCCTGAGTTGACTCTAAAACTTAAGGTACCAGAAGGCGATCCGATCGCAACAGACTGAGCTCTTATTGCATGACTCCAAGTTTGATTCAAAAGATCAAGCTCGCCAAGGCCAATCTCTCTTATTCCTCCGCAGACCATAGTACTACTGTAAAGATAGTCACCGTTAAACTTTCTACTCATGATCTCCTCTAATTGATCAGAAAGTGACTTAAATTCTTTGTCGTAGAGTCTTCTGTCCAACGCATTTGAGGTAGGATCCAATGCTTTTACGGTGAGGACATCCATCCTATCGTAGATATCGAGCACTTGTCTTAGACCTTGCTCCTGAACTTTAAGAAAGGACCTCGTATTCTGTAAATTTGTCTTATACGAACTGTGATGCAACTGATTCAAACGAGCATTTACTCCCTGAGAGTAAGCACCAACATCCTTTCGCAATCCTTCCATTTTTGAACCGCTGGAAATTCTTTGCACGGCAGATTTGAATTTAGATTGAGAATCCAAATAATCCATCCGTGATTGTAAAAAGCTAAAATTGGTCAGTTGCATAATAAATAAGATTGATTTGCGGAGATTTTAAATTGATTTGCAGCTTCCATCCACACTCCGTCCGACTCTGAGCAAACGGAGTGTGGTGAAAGTTGCGAACGACAAGAATTGGTTTTGTTCTTGAATTAAATTTTGGAACATAATCATATCTTGTCTTCTTTTTGGTATGGCTATCTTTACTGAAGTAGGGAGAGAGCGATGTTGGTCATCTGATTGGCTTGTGCAGTCATGGCAGCACTCGCCTGTACCAGCACATTATACCTGGCGAACCGGGTTGACTCTAAGGCAATATCAGCATCCATGATCCGTCCATGAGCCGCCTCCAGATTGGTCACATTGGTCTGGAGCAGGTTGATCGAATTCATGATCCGATTTTGCTCAGCACCATTTTCTGCACGGGCATCAGCCAGTTTTTCGATGGCGTTAATGATCTCAGAGACAGACACATCACGAATACGGGTAATGAAGTTATCACCACCTATAGTTGTAGTTGTAATACCAGAATTGCTGAGGCTTATACCCCCTAGGTTTATCCCCGAATTTGTACTACCGTTTAACGATAGTACAAACTGCAAGTTAACCACATTGAGCGATATGCTTCCATTACCTGTGTTACCACTTGGGTGCGTCACTAATTCACGACCGAATTTATTATAGGAGATAGAAACGCCTTGAGCGTCAACATATACACCTCCTCCGGTCGTTGTAGCCAGTTGTGCCTTGGAACTTGCTGCAGTACCGTTATGAATCGAGAATAGACTTATTCCATTGAATTTTTCTTCCTTGATTTGCCTGAGTTGACTTTGCAACTCGATAAACTCTTTGGAATAATTTTCAATGTCACCGCTATTCTTGGTGATGTCTTGAGCCATAGTTCTAAGTTCAGCCATGCGGTCTAGGATTTTTCCAATAGTCGCAAGAGACGAATCTTGTACCTGAAGATACGAGAGTGAATTTTGGGCGTTTTGGATGGTTGCATAACTGCGGTTAATGGTCGAATTCAATTTGTATGCGACTGCAAGTCCCCCGGCGTCATCGGCCGGATTGGAAATTCGCTTGCCGGATGACAAGCGTCCCAAACTTTTGCGCAAAGCTTCATTGTTTCGACTTAGGTTGAATGATGCTTCCGTGGCGGAAGCGTTACTATTTACTACGATTGGCATTGTTAATCCTCCTTGATTAATGCTAGCGGCATCCTTGCCGCGTTTGGTACCTTAGAAATGGGGGCACCACCCATTTAATTAAATTATTTTCACATATCTATACTGGGACCTTTGGTCTGGATCTGGTTAAAATTGATGTAAAAAAGCGTTCTTTAAGGGTTTTAAAAAATCCGGGAAACGCATGACTTTTTTTATCCGGGAAAAACTGAGCTTGTTTGCGTTCCGTCTCCAATTTATGGAAAAAATCTTTTAGCCGATCTTCTTTCGATTTTGTCTCAAGCATAAGGTTGAGAATTTCGCTCACACTCTTTTCAGTGACGCTCCTTTCCACATCTTCGTCGAGACCTAGAGTAAGGCATAACGAACGAAATGAGGCTTGATTAAGGAGAGGGACTGGTGAAAGTATTTCAGTAAATCTTACATTGCTAATCCTCATGTGAAGACGCATTGGTGATTCACAACCGAAACCAAAAAGAGGAAAAGACTTGTACTTTCCTTCCGTAATAGAAGAAAGCGATTGGAAGAAAAATTTCCTTTTAAAGGTAGGGGACATACCATTAGAAAGAATGTTTTCAGATTGTGTGGATAATAGCTCCCGAATCATGACCTCTGAGTCCGAAAGGCCTGATATCTGTCGACGAACATAAATCAGTCCTTCTTTAATCGAATTGGTTACGATGTCTGAAGTAGAAAGATTGTTAAATCTACGAGTGTGGGGGTCAGGCGGTAAATCCTGGAGGCCCAAAGGAACAGAGGTGATTGCGCACGAAGGATGCATGCGTCCGATCGAACCGGCATGTCCTTCGTACGCAACACCACATGCTTTACTGTGTGTGTGAAAAGTACGCATAAATAAATATTAAGCTAAATGAATAATATGGTTAACAATATGATTTTAGATTTATAGCATGTATGGATTGATATAATGTAGTTACCTAAGTCTTCCTAGGTATGATTAATGGTATAATAGAAGTGGTATACTTACATCTCATTGCACTACTGAACTGAGTCTAAGTGACTCAATCAACTAAACGAGTAAATCGGTTATTAGTGTTTAATTTGATGATTGATCTACACCTCCTATTTAGAGTTTAAAAATTTCTTTATGTTAGGCATGTAAAGCCTGGGAAAATGATTGAGTTGAATGAGCACCCTGCTGACATACGATACTACCCGAATAGTCGAATAAGTGATCCTTCTTCGAAGGGAGACTCTTGCCGTGGCTCTTTAAAGGTGTTGTGTTCGGCTCAATAAGATTATGTTCATGACCCCGAAACAGACTCTCTCGAACCGCTAACTGTTGATCTGAAAAATGAGTTGGATAATTACTCAGTTGATGAATTACAGATGATATAATAGAGCGTAAATTCGAAATTTTATTCATTACACTGAGTAACTCATCTAAATTTAGTTGATCGATGGAATTACCGCTAAGAGGTTCGAGTAACGACAGTACTTCTCTTACACTAGGCAGATAAAGAGAGGACTTAAGAGTGCCAAGCAAGTCTGACAAAGTACCAAACTTGGCGGTTCTTGCACTAAGTAAAGTTTCACAAGAGAGCCTGAGGCATAGATCATAATGAAGATCTCTTGAAAATTTACTTTTATGATAAGTAACTCTGGCCCAAAGATAATTAATCTGTGACTCCCTATCTTCATGATGAGAGTTAATTTTTAGATCTTCCACCTCAAATGTAGAGACTAAATCAACTATCTTGTTAATGTCTTCCTGTAATAGACCAATGATCCTTTTCTGTTTATACAGAAGGGTTAGCGCATTTTTCATCAAAGATGAAAATACTCTCTTGTCTAATAAGAAATCTAGCGATTTCAGATTAGATAAATTATTTAGAGCCATCGACCTCGATAGGTGCTTTTGTTTCAATAAATTTTTCCTGAGAAACTCATAGGCACAACTTAAGTTCCTAGGGCCTGATATGACGCAGGATTCGGCGTTTATAACTAATGACATAACTTTAAACTAGAAATTATAGTTGAATAATTTTAACCCAGTAGGGTGAGTGCAATATTGGTTAGCTGATTGGCTTGAGCCACCATGGCCGCGGACGATTGCACGAGTACATTTTGCTTCGCAAACCTAGTTGACTCCAGAGCCATATCTGCGTCCATGATTCTTCCATAGGCAGCCTCCAAGTTGGTTTGATTCTGAATTAATAATTCATTAACCATGCCCATGCGGTTTTGCTCAGCACCGTTTTCTGAGCGTGCATCTGCTATCCTTTGTATGATATTTGTAAAAGTTCCTACGGAAACAAACATGATGCTCTTTAGAAACCCATCAGCTGTGTAGATTTCGTTGCTTATCGATGTAGATGCAAAGTCGTCTAAATTACCACCATTCACATTAGCTAGGTTTATGAATACATGATTACCAACAGAGACATTTCCGGCATTCACTGTAGCCAATGCTGATCTACCCGAAATACTAGCTGCTGCATCAGTAGATATATAGCGAGTGTCTATGCCTCCTAAGGAAAGAATGTATTGAAAATTAATGACATTTAGCGAAACATTTCCATCGTCAAACTGACCGTCTGCGGTTGTTAAAATATTTCTCGAAAAAGTTTGATAAGTCCTACCTTCGTCGTCTACTGCAGCAGCCTTATCCAATTGTGGTCTCAAATCAGGGGGAGTGGTGATTGCTAGCGATCTGCTCATTGAAAAAAGACTGATTCCATTAAATTTTTCACGGCGGACTTGATTTAGCTGCCTCTGAAGTTCGATAAACTCCTTGGAGTAGTTTTCCACATCCTGCGTATTTTTGGTTACATCGGATGCCATCGTGCGTAGTTCTGCCATACGATCTACGATTTTGGCGACTGTGACCATGGCTCCATCCTGAACCTGTAGGTAAGAAATTCCACTTTGAATATTTTGCCTTACGGCTTCGGTTCTTTGGAGCTTTGAATTTAGTTTGTAGGCAACTGACAGGCCTCCAGCATCATCGGCTGGGCTTACGATTCGCTTGCCCGAAGACAATCGATTAAGACTTTTTCGCAATGCATCATTGGCACTCGATAAATTAAACGAGGCAACCGTTGCGGTTGTATTACTATTTACTACGATCGGCATTTTATGATCCTCCTTGAGTTTGATTACTTAGCCTGGCATCCATGCCGGGCCTTGGGTTTATTTGGTTAGTCCCACATGTTTGTGGGTTTGTTTTCACACAAAGTTTTTTCATGATATTATGATGAGGGTACTAGTTATTTCGGTGCGGCCTCCTCAGCGGACCATAGCTTGGATTCGAATTGAAGTCGGGTATCCGCCAGGGAGTGCCGTCTAATATTTTCTGATGAAGGGAAGAAATTCCATGGAGTCGATCCACCAGCATCCCCCAACTCAGTCGGTTGGTGGTACATAGGGAGCGCCATTCAGAAAAAGCACGCTTGATTGAACCATGATCCAAATGGAGTCCCGGACCATCTCCATAAACTTTTCCACCCATGACTGTCTTGAGTCCAGTCTGCCCCAGATCTGATCGCTCAATTGATAATCCTTCCCACTCGCCATGATTGGGGACAGCAATAATCAATGGCTTTGAGGGTCCGTTGGAGAAGAGGGCAGAGTGGTCAAAAGAAGAAATTGACTCCTTAAGAATTGCGTCCTTTGCCTGCGAAAACTTTGCCTGGAATTTCGTTCGTTCAGTGTGGTCTGAGTCCGGGCATCTTGTCTTGTTTAAACATAACGCCATCTCAGAAAGCTTCCCCCCAATCTTCGCAAGGGACATTTCCTGTTGGTCAGCAAATTTAATACCTGCATCCAGGTTAGCGGTGATCGATTCAAGTATTGCGAGCTCTTTGCTTTTAGATTTGTGGGAGACCGTCACCCCAGGGATACTTGTGCCAGTTACCATTCGCTCTAGGTATGGTTTCTGTGAATCTATGCGTATGATGCGCCCACCTGCCACTACTTTGGCAAATCCGTTTTTAAGATTCTCGTTGGGCGGCGAAGTCTGGGCTGTATTGGATGAGGGAATTATTTTCATATTATGTATGGATTTGTGTTCCAGCCGTTGCTTGGCGGGTAGGAAATGGCGGTTGAAAGATCCAAATATCAAGACATGACACATCTGTGACCGGTGCAGTTCTAGGCGAACTAATAGAATTGTAATCTATGTTAAACATTGAACATCATGTAATAATCGGATAAAATTAAGTATATTTTAATAAATAGTTAACATTTGTTTATTTTTATCTTTTTGATATTGGTATAGTTGTTTGAAAATGGGCTTGTACTAGACTGACTAAATTTCAGTGAGTGCTAGTATTCTATGTTATATGAATGGTTTTTTGCTCTGTATTAAATGAGGGTGTTCGAATTTGTTCTTAATGGATCTTAGCTCTTTGTTCTGAACCGTTTGCTCCATTTCATTTTAAAGATTTTGGTTTGGTGAAAATACTTATTACCATCTCTTTTCTCTCTGTGATAAAAATTGCTGGGATATGGAGCACGATGCATGATTTCCCAAAGGAAACTCTGTTTTTTTCTACCATACTTCTCCCAGATGGGAATGTAGTCTTTTTTTTGTCCCATGAGGGACCTATGTCTATTGAAAATAATCATATATTGATAGGTCTCACAAGTGGCAGGGTTGCTCTTCGCGAAAACTCCTTAAGTTCGCCAGGAAGAGTTAAAAGTTTTAGCAAACACTTTAGGTTGGTCTGCTTTGTTTTAAATAGATAAAAACTCCTTCCAAAATCTTCAATGGTTTGAGATGCCTTCTTTAGATATCTCCAAAGGAACCCGGATGCATTGTATGTACATTTTGGTAATTGTCCTGAGGTAATCTCAGCTTTGCTTGGATTGGAAGTTTGAAATGGACTGCCATAGGCTCCAAGCGTAAACATTTGTTTCCCCTTGAACACACCTATATTTGTTAAAATAGATGGTAAAATTCGATATTGGTGCTGAATTCTTCCAGCACTCTTAACCTGTGTGATTTTAGTCATCGGTATTTGAGTTACAGGACGAACAGTCCATGAGTGAAAGTTGGAAGGTGAAAAAATAACTAGACTGCTTATTTTGAGAAAATGAATATTGAGGAGAGAATATACGAGGAGGATCAAGAATTGGTTTTTTTGAAATTTGAGAACTATAATAGAAAGGTGATCCTTCTCGTACATTGTTATACTCGGATCCTTCACGAGAGTTTACTGTGGGCAACAATGATTCCTTTACATGCTCCCTGTAGTCCCGTGAATAACCTGGCTGACCTTTGATGATGTGATTATTAGTCGTTGGGGTTAATTCGGAAAAATAGTTTTTATGAAAAGTGTAATCTATATCAGATGAGCAAGTGGAGACTGCTTTAATGGTTAAATTACAAACGAATATGTCATTATCATAGGTATTATGGTTACACGGATAATGAGTATAGATTGCCTCTTTGCTGTGGTCATCCTTAACTTGAACACAGTAACCCAGAACTGGAATTTTTTCTGTAGCAGCTTCAAATGATGTAAGAGAGAAGGTAAGGGCATACCCGCCACTTTTCTTACCAAGTGGCGGGTACCCGTTCGAAGAGGCAGGACAGGTTCCAGTTCCATGACCTACTGCCTTTTTAAATCTATGGTTTTCTTCGAACATTCCTCTTACCTTATTAATTCAAAACTTAATTTTGTTTCGTTACTGAAGCAAAGAGAGCACTATGGAATTCAAGCTATTTGCCTGTGTAACCATGGAAGCTGCTGCCTGTAGCAAAACATTTTGGCTTGCCATCTTGGTTGACTCATAAGCCATATCAGCATCCATTATCCTAGAGGTAGCAGCACCTAAGTTGATCTCGTTCTCTTCAAGGATACGCTCTGCGTAGCCAAGGCGGGACATTGTACCTCCGTTTACGGCACGTACATTAGCCAAGGTCTGGATGTAGTCAACGAAATCAGCTACACTGAAGTGCTGCAGATCAAGATTCTCATCAAGGAGGTCTTTGTTGTTGTCTGCATCGGCATCAATTTGTCCGCCATTAAGTGCTATGTTAGGATCAACGGTGGTGGCATAGAAATCATCAGCGGTTCCAAAGATACCATCATTCCCGGCATTGAGTCCCCCGTAGAATTGATCATCAGCAGAAGCGTAGATTTCGTCACCAGGAGGCATGGGGGCATCCGTTCTACGCTCGGTACCACTAGTCCGAACCATGCCAGAATCAGAAATACGATCAGTATATTCTAAGTCTTGGTTTGGTTTGTAGTAAACACCTTCCGGCAAACTTCCATTTCCTCCGCCACCAATCGTATCAACATACATAGGTAGTTCGCGAACTGCTCCTAATTCAAGGAGGTTTTCGAATTCAGTGTATCCGGTCGATGGGTCTGCTCCCTTAAGATATAAAAAGTTCTCGGAAGATAGGTGTGAAGTGTAGATATAATTCTTACCTTGGTAATGTATATTGTCGCCGTATTGATAACTCGCATTCACGGTAATCCCGTCAAGTGCTCCAAAATGAGATTTCGTCCAGTATTTGGTATTAGCTACTGATCGATACTCATCGGTTCTGTCAATTACCCCAGTATTTCCATTTGCAGTTCCATTACCCGAGAGATTGGCAGTAGGATCACCAATGTGGGTTGTACCATTGGCCGAAGAATAAGCTTGAAATGGCGAAGTGGCAAAATAGGTGCCGGCTGCATTGGCAGTGCCAGCTTCATTGGTGACAGCTGTTGTAATTGTGGCACCGTCTAATGTCACTCCCGTTATATTCGCATCTGCAGCATCGATTGCAGCTAAACTGGAGCCTAATAATGTCCAGGAAGAGTCTTGCGAAGGATTGGGGTCAGTGTTTGCCGTTGTAGCAGAACCCGCAGCACGATAATAGAAATTACCGTTATATCTAACAATCTTACCCGCTGCATGAGTATCTTGTGTCCAGTTTGTACTCAGGGCTGCTGCCGTAGCTGTATCAAGAGCGAAGAATTGATTGCCTTGATGAACGACATCTCCATTAGAATAGTCAGCATATGGGTTGAATTCTCCCTTCATTACCGCAGTTGCAACCGTAATTTGATTATTTGCGGCAAGCACGGCCTCTCCTTCAGAATAACCATTTATATTATTAAACGCCAGAGTCGTGTCTGGGTTAAAAGGCATTTGCGAAGAAGATGCACCAGTTGTACTAGTTACCTGATGCCACTTGCCGTCATGAAGAACATAATCACCAGTTGCATATTGTGCTGCACCCCAAGTGCCCTTAACGGTCGTATGCATATGATACACTTTATCGGTGGCATCGTCAAAGACCGCATCTCCATAATTGAATACATTTAATGCGTTCCACTGCTTTAATCCCCAGTCGAAGGCAGGAGAGTAAATTTCACCGTCCGTATATTTGACATAGCTAGGAGCATACCCGTTTGCAGCATTGCTTGTAATAGAATTTAGAAGTTGTGCTGCAGTTCCTCCGTAGAACGAAGGCTCAGGTAAATTGATGTTAGCGCGAATATATTCTGTGGTGGGTTTAGCTCCATCCAAAGTATCTTCTCCGACATATGAAAAATATTTCCCTGTGCCTATATGGGTAGGGCTACCTGTGCCATCATCTTCAAAGATTTTGGCCAATGTAAACCCACGGGGAACATCTGCTTCCGCACGGATGAAGAGGTTGCTTCCAGGTGAAGCCCAGTGTGCAGGAACTTTGATGATGTCTCCCTTGAGATATGCAACCTGATTTCCAGCTGAGGTATATTTAATACTATCTGGATTGAAATCAGCTGCAGACGGATAAGCTTCTGCAAAACCTTTACCTTGAGAATCTGCAATTCTTATCCATTGGCTTGTGGGGGAGGCAGTGTCTTCTATTTTAACTCCTGCTTTAACTGAGGTTAAAGCCATAAAATAGCCTGAATCATCCGATACGCCACCTGCTTTAAATACAACTTGACCTTCGGAATAATCTCTTGACGCATAACCAGGATTGGCATCCGAAAGACCGCCGTCAGCGGTAAATTCTCCTATCAGTTGCCTGAAGGATCCGGTCGATCCCGTGTTAAGTTCGCCATCAGCACCAAACTTAGATTTTAGGTTTTCAAATAATCCAGTGCGCCTAAGCTCAATGTGCTCTCCTAACCCATCATCAGAAGTGATTATTTTGAGAGGGTTGTTGTCGGGCTCCCGAGTTGCAAATAATGAAACCCCGTTGAATTTCTGGGATTTCAAAGAATTTAGTTCTTTTTGTAACTCAGTAAACTCGTGATTATAGGTTTCGCGATCATCGGGACCTTTGGAAACATCATTAAAAAAGCTTTTCAATTCGGCCATACGATCCAAAATTTCCCCGGCTATTTTCATAACGCTGTCTTGCATTTGTAAAAACGAGGTGCCATTCTGCGTATTCATTCGCGAAGCAGCAGCTCTTTTCAAACTACTTTCTAGCTTCATACCGACAGCTAAGCCGCCTGCATCATCAGCGGGTGAAACAATTCGTTTCCCGCTTGATAATCTTTGCAAACTCTTGGTTAGCATAGAGTTTGCTCTTTTCATGTGTAACGCCGTGTAAGACGCTGCTTGGTTAGAACTTATTGTAATGCTCACTTTTGTCCTCCTTGACTTTGTGATAGCATCTTCCTTGATGCTATTGATTGAACTGGAGAGATTCTTTTCAGGACCTCTGTCGTCGACCTCCTTGTCTTCGACGGTGTGGATAATCGACAAAGTGGGTCATAGCTTTAGAAAAAATTTAGTTTTTTCTCAAATATGCATCAGGGAGATACATATATTGCTGACAATCAATTCTTTAAGTTATGATGTTTTTTTGGAAATTTTTTTCATAGACCCTCATGGATGGGATCTTTTGTCATTGTGTAGAGGTCGGATCAGAAATATAGATAATTGATGCCAATAGTATGGGCAGATAACGAAAAAGTTAATTTCACTGAAGATGTCCCCAAGAATCCATCTAATGTGTATGAACTACTCATGAATGCACTAAGTGAACAAGGCAGGGCTGTGGTTAAATTTATTGTAGACGGTGAAGATGCTTTAGAAAAGGGTGCATTCCCTGACAAGTATGAGAAAATCGAAGCTTTCTCCCTAACCCACGACGAATTAACGCTTAGGTTGGTAATTGAAGCCCTTAATCAGATCAGTGATACAGGCGTGCAAATGCAAGCTTATGCACAAAATGTTTTAAACATCTCCTGGTCTGAAGTTTTCAAAAGAATGGATGAGTTTATCCAGAAAATTCAACCCTTTGTAGACCTTATTGATAACTTAGGTCCTTATGTAAGTACTTATTCTCCTCCATGGAGTGAATCATTTGAAAAACTTGCTCTTGGGCAAACTGAATGTCTTGGGGGAATTCTTTCAGCTTTTGAACAAGGAAGTCCGGCGAAGCTTTCTGACCAACTTGGTGAAGTTTTCATGCCTCTTTTTAATACATCGCAGGAGTTATTTCACAAAGAAGTCGTTCCTTTTCTTAAAGAAAAAGTGGAGCAAGGGACAATGTCATGAATTCAGGCATTCCAATGTTAGAGGAAAACGCCAAAATTTTAGCAAATAGATTTCCCGTTGTTCTTGATCGTATTTTGAAGTCAGGAAATCGAGCATCTGACAATTTTTTCTACGAAGAACAAAAAGGGAAATTCATTCTAATGACGCAACGAGGTGAACATTCATTCCCAGCATATGGTTCACACAATAAAAAAAAGCTGATTAAGAGGTGGTTTGATGGATTAAATCTGGAAAAAGAATCTCTTTATGCAGTTACAGGTTTCGGGGATGGAACCCATATACAATACTTCTTGGAAAACTCTTCAAATGGTGCATATTGTCTTGGCACAGAAAAAGATACAAGTATTTTAAGGGAAACCTTTTCAAGAATCGATTGTTCAGAAATCCTTTCACATGAAAGATTTGGCCTTGGTACGGGTGAGCTTGATGACGATTTTTTTATTGATATTCAAAGTGCTGCATTAACTGCAATTTCTGAAGTTAACTCCGCTGTTTTTTCTCCTCTTCATTCAGTGGATGAAGGCTATTACGATAGAATGCGTAATGAATTATTAAGGCAATATCTAGTTGTGCGTCCTCTGATGGAGGTAAATGTAAGGACATCTATTAATATTCAGCAAAATTCTTTTACGAATCTCAAGCATATGGCAACATCGCCTGATGTCGGCGAATTAAAGGATCAATTTAAAGAAGTCCCTTTTATTGTTATTGGTGCCGGCCCATCATTAGATGATTCTATCGACTTTCTACGAAAAGTTCAGGATAAAGCAATTATAGTCGCGAGCAATAGTCCTTACCGAAAGCTTATTAATAGCGGTATTAGACCTCATTTAGTTGTAACTGCTGATCCAATGAGACCAACTTTATCCGGTTTTCAAGATGTCAAACTGGATCACGTTCCTCTCGCCTGTCCTTTTAGTGCTTATCCTGAAATCGTTAAAAGATTTGCTGGCAGAATTCTCTCGTGGAGCACGCTTAATCCCGTTGCAGAATTCACGAAGAAAAGAATGGGAAAGGCTCCCGGGACTCCAATTTTAGAACAAGGCACTGTTTCAGGTTGCGTTCTTGATTTATCAAAATTACTAGGGTGCAATAAGGTTCTTTTTGTAGGTCAGGATATGGCAGTTCGCGATGACGGACAGTACTACACTTCAGACTCCACTTATGCAGATACTGGTAGTCATTACACCGATATGCAAAAAGGACATAAATTGCCCGGCAACACCAAAGATTTAGTTCATGTTGAGAGTCGCCTGTTCGTCTATCTAAAAACCTTCGAGCAGTTTGTCCGAAACAACCCGCAGGTGAATTATGGAAATCTTGCCAAAGATGGCGTTAAAATTGAAGGAGTTCCTTATTTGAATTTTGACGAAGCTTTTGAATGGATTGATAAAGATGCAAGTGCACATCTCTTTGATGAAAAAGTATCCAACTTATTATCTAATCAGATTCCTTGTCCGGATTTGACCATGCTACTACAACCTCTGGTCAAGTACACAGAATCTTTGCTCAAAAAGTCCTTGAGCCTTGCAATTGAAATAGAGATGCTACCCGAAAAATTTGCCCAGCCACATTATTCTGAGAACAAGAGAATTAAAGACATTCTTCTGCAAGGGGGCGAAGTCAATCGAATGGTCGACTCATCTCCAGATCTGTGGAATTTGGTTTTTGAAGGCAAGACAAAGGGTGAATTAATCACCTATAAAAGAGTAATTCGCGACATTAAATCGAATAATAAAAATTGGGACGCGATACAGAGAAACAAAGAATATTTTTGGGCTCTTAGTGAGGGTTGCCATTGGTTGCTGCAAGAACTTGAAAACCAATCTTATACCCAGTCTACGGAATCTCCTTCCTTGAAGTGATAGCTTGCCACTTGGTGGCATGAAAGATGCTTCTACTTTCATGTGTATCTTGATTCCTGTCATCACCAAATGAACCAGTCTTTTATCTCCATTCTTACCAATGGGTTCTGACCTTCAACTCACAGGCTTAGCATCTGGCTTTGACTGGGCACCTGTGGTTGACCAACTCATCGAACTTGAAAGAATGCCTCAAAAGAGGCTTGAGAGGGAAAAAGTTCAAAACGATGAAAAAATTTCAGATCTTGGCACCCTTAAAACTCAACTTGATACTTTAAAAAGTGCAGCGAAAGCACTCCAAAATGAGAATCTTTTTAAATCACGAAAAGTTGGATTAAGCCCATCCAATCTCAGTAATCCCAGCGTCAGTGCGGATGCTGACTCTCTTACTGGTGAATTTTCAGTTCAAGTCTTAAGTAAGGCATCAAGTACGGAAATGACATCCAAAAACAGGTATTTCAAAGGTCTGGGCAATCCAATTGGAATTGCAGATGACACCTTTGACTCTTCATTGAAGCTTAAAGACTTGCCATTACAAAATGATATCACTACCGGAACCTTTAGTATATCTGGTAAAACATTTTCAATTAGCAGTTTAGATGCTACTTTAGAGGATGTAGTTTCTATGATCAACGATTCCTCCGCACTGGGACTTAATCCTGAAGGTTCCGACGGTACCGGCATAAAGTTGAACTATATTTTCTCAGAGGATAAATTTTCTATTACCAGTGACGACTATCAAGTCTCTCTTGGAAATATGCCTGTTTTGGGATCGCCGACAGACACTTCGAATTTTCTTTCTGCATTGAAACTCGATAACCCCAGCCTCAAAAGTAGTCAGGCATTAGGTTCAATTGACCTTTCTAAAACTCTTGAAAATGCGAATTTTGGAAACTCTTTCAGTGGGCTTAATGCCGGAAAACTTGGCACCTTTTTCATTGGTGAAGGGGAGGGGGTTGTTCGCATTGATTACGATGTTACCGTTGATACCGTCAGCACCTTGGTCCAAAAAGTTAATTCTTCAGATGCAAATGTTTATATGTTCTATGATCCTGTTAGCGACAGGTTTGTAATTAGAAACAAAAACACAGGTGCAACTGGAATTACTGTACACGAGTCATCCAGTTGGGACGCAATCAGTTCAAATAGTGGCGCCGGTAATATATTAGAATTAATGGGTCTGGCCAGTCCCAAATCGATAACCAATCAATATGTTGCGGGTTCTGGGGTTTCAATTGCTAAAGGAGAATATTTTAAGTTTGTCTCATCTGGAAATATCTCCCATTGGCAAGCCCTAGACAGTGGAGTAATAGGAGATCCAAGCCTTTCGAGCAGCAACTGGCGTCAAGTCATCGAGGGTGTTGGTCGCACTACCATCGCAGAAATTGGCGAAAATTCATCTGTTCGAGTAAACAATGGTGAGATAGTTTTCAGTAAGGAGAATAGCTTTAGTGATGATGAACATGGATACAAGGGAATTAATTTTGAAATTTCTAGCGTATCTCTCGGTGGCACCTTTGATTTCACTGTTGGAAAAGATAGCAGTGCCGCTAAAGGTGCGATCGACAAATTCGTGGTGGAATTCAATGACGCACAAGATTTTATTCATAGCCTTGTTTCGGTTACGAATGATGGCGAGAATGTCACTGCCGGGCGTTTTTCCAGTAACACTGAAATGTCGAGATTGGGTAGTCAGTTAAGAAAAGTAGTTTTTGGAGAATCTACACCCCATTCCGCGAGTACAGTTACCAAGGATAATTCCGATTTCATCCTTAATGAACAAACAAGATCGACACTAGTCTCAATCAATTCGGATTCGTCTTCCGAACTTATGACCCTAAAAGCTGAACTCAGTCTGGGTGCAAGCAACAACGGTTATTTGGTTAAAGTCCTCAACGATACTATGCTTGATTCTTCAGGCAATCCACAAACTTATTACAAATACAATAGTTCATCCGGACTCTGGGAAGAAGCTGAACCGGCATTCAGTGCATTTCGACTTTCTGACATAGGACTTGACTTTGGGGTTGGTAGTGACAATTTAAAAACTACAAACTCTGCTTTGCTGATTCAAGCACTTGAGGATCAACCTGACCTTGTTCAGTCACTTTTTGATCAGGATAAAATAACAAGATATGACTCCTTAACTAAATCGGATCGTCCGCTACAAGGAATTTCTCAGGCACTGGATGAATTTATTACTACTTTTCTTGAAGGAAATTTAACCAGTAATTATAAAGGAACTTATAACACACACATTGATAGCATAAAATCTCAAAACAAGCGTTTAGATCAAAGGATTGAAGATCTTGAAAGATATCTTGAGCAAAGGGAGCAAACCTTGAGCGAAGGTTTCATGCGCATGGAAGAAATGCAGTCAAAGCTAAATACTCAGCTACAAACTTTGCAAAGTTCTTTTCAGAAAAAATAATGAAGTTTTTAACATCCTTTTTTTTAGCTTTTTTTGTAATCTCTTCTTTCTCTTGCCGAAAATTTAAGGAAGAAAAGATAATTACAAAAGCTAAGCCTTTTTCTCCGTCAAACATATATCCGGTTGAAAGATTACCGCAGCATTTCACAAGAGTAGTTTTACTCCCTTGCTTCCATGAGGACCCGGATAATTCAATACTTGAGTTTTCTGATCAGATTTTTCATCGGGAATTAGCCCAAGAAAAGATTTTTGAGATTGTAAAACTTTCACCTGACGAAATGGTCAATCTCTTTCGTGTTAGAAGGGTCTCCTCCACCGCCAGTTTGCCGGCTAATTTTCTTAAAATTATCGAAAACTATACGGCTGCTAACGGGGTCATATTTATAGATTTAGATTCATACAGACCTTTCCGTCCTATGTCTTTAGGGGTAAGATCTAAACTGGTTGATTTAAAAACCGGTGAATTTATGTGGGCGATTGATGAGACTTTTGACGCCGGGCATGCAAGTATCATTGTGAATGCTTCTCAATTTCAGGAATTGTCACAAGTTCGGGCACTGTCTGAAAGGACCAGTGGAAGCGTTTTGCATTCGCCTCGACACTTCACTAAATATGTAGCATCTACCATTTTTTCGACTCTTCCGAAAAGATAAATATTTTTATTGCATAAATCTACTCTCAATAATAACCTATAACAAAATATGGAACCAATAATAGGAGAAACTCAACCATCCTCCATTCAGCCTCATTGGAGTGGGATTCCAAAAAAGTCTGCTTTGGAAGCAAATTCTCCCGATGTGATTTCTGAAAATTCTAAATCGAATTTAGACGCATTGTCAGATTTGTCCAAGGCAGCAAACGACTCATCTCCGGATATCCGTGAAGATGTAGTCAAGAATGCAAGAAAACTATTAGAGGATCCCAATTGGCTTTCTGACGAAAATTTATCTCTTCTTTCTTCTAAGATATTGGATATTGAGAGTATCTAAT
>CACMBV010000031.1 GCA_902612125.1 uncultured Verrucomicrobiota bacterium | reverse complement strand
CATGCCAGAATAATGGTGTTATCGGCAAGGTCGGGATCATTATGAATATGGTCGAACAGCTTGCCCAGTTGGCGGTCCATTTCCTCAAGCACGGATAAAAAGAGCTGCCTTTTGGATCCGTCCCGCCATTGATCCACGGGTGGCCAAAATGGGGTGTGAACATCATCCGGCCAGAGATTGATGTAGAAGGGTTTCTTGTCCTGTTTTGCTTTTTGAATGAAGGGTATGGCGGCGTCCACAAAACCTTCGGTAATTTTGGATCTTTGCATCCAGCGGACCCCATCACCAAGTCGGGTGGCGTCCGCCCAAATCCTTCCGGGTTTCTCAGGATTTTGACCCGGTTTGAGAGTGAGAGGGAGCAGTTTCGGTCCCATGCCCTCGAAGTTGGTCAGGGACTCATCAAAACCATAGGCGCTGATCGCGGGGGCATCGGCCACATTGCGTTGCCCTCCCATGTGCCACTTGCCGAAGTGACCACTTGCATAGCCCGCTTTCTTGAGTGAACGGGCGAGCATAGGAGCCTTGGGATCGAGCCACTGGGCCATGCCTCGTTTTATATTATGGTCGCGGTTGCTCAGATAGGAAGTGATTTTCCAACGCTGTGGATATTGACCGGTGGATATGGCCACTCGTGAAGGGGAGCAAATGGGCGAGTTGACATAAAACTGGTCGAAGCGAAGTCCTTCTTTGGCAAGCCGGTCGATATGGGGAGTCTGAGCGGCTTCATTGCCGAAGCAGGAGAAATCGCCCCACCCCATATCATCGATGAAGACGAGGATGATGTTTGGACGCTCAGCAAGGGTCGAAAAAGAAAGGACGGTAAACAAAACGGATAGAAAAATTTGTTTCATGGGGTTTCGTAGTGTCTTAGATAAGTCCGTTCAAGTGCCAAAAAGCGGTTTACTTTATTTTTATTATGATTTGTATAAGTCTTAGTCACCCAACCCCATGTTTATATGAAAAAGACAGTTCTACCCATCCTTACCCTCGCGATTTGTTTACTTGGATACACCACGGTCACCGCAGAGGATCATAAACAAAAACTTCACGAAATAGGTGAAAGTATTAAGCGGGCAGTGAAAGCCGGCAAGATCACCGAAAAGGAAGGCTGGGCCAAGTGGTATGCGGTTCTTCGTGAACATGGTCACCATGAGGATGATGACTACGATGATCACCACGGCGAAGATAATTGGGAAGAAGCAGAAGAGCTTGAACGCGAGATTGAAATTCGTGAATTGGAATTTGAATTGGAGCGACTTGAGCATGAACATGAGATGCAAAGGATGGAATGGAATCATGAGCGCGAAAGCATGGAGCGTGATTTTGATCGTGAACGCCGTGAATGGGATATGGAAAATATGCAGTGGGATATGCGTCGTAAGCTTATGGAAATGCAAATGCGTGGCGGATCCAGATCCGGGACAATGGGGCACAAGCAGGGACATTATCACGGCTTCAAGGCTGGTGATTCAAAACGAGGTACATATTCCGATGACAAAGTAAAATCAGATTGCGATAAATCTCCATGCGAGAAGAAGGAAGGAAAATCCTGCTGTGGAAAATGCAAATCCGGATGCGATAAAAAGGAATCCTGCAAAAAAGGAGAAAAATCCTGTCCCGATAAAAAAGAGGACTCTCCCAAGAAAAAGCATAAAAAGTAATTTTTCATCTTCTCAGTTTTTTTACCTTTATGCTCGAATCATGAAAAAGTCCCTTTTCCTCGTCACCGCCCTTGTTTCGAGTGCTTTATCCATTTTATTGGCCGATGATCATGGTGGGCGTGAAAAAGAAAGCGCAAGGAATAAGCAACATAGAGAAGCTCGTGAAAAGCAGGAACAAATGCATCGGGAATCCCGTGAAATTCACGAAGCAGTGAGGACAGGCCAGATCTCGCATCAAAAAGGACGCGAGAAACTCGATGCTCTTAACCGAAAGCATCATGAGGATGAAAAACAGAGATTTTGGAAAAAAGTGGAAGAAAAGATTGATGGTTCTGTTCGTTCGGGAAGTATGACCCGTAAACAAGCTGATGCTGAATACGAGCGAATCAAACGGACTCAAAAGCAAAAGGAAGAAGTTGCACGGGAACTGCATCGAGAAGTTGAAAAGGGTATGAGGGATTTACGAATCGCAGTTCGTGAGGGAGAGATCAGCGAGGAAGACGCCCACAGAGGCGGCGATGAAATGCGAAAGAATCTGGAGCGTCAAATTCATGTGGCGCATCGCCGAATTGATTTTGAAGCACAGGAAAGCCGTATTTACCAATCGATCGAGGAGGGGCGAATGAGTGAGGAGGATGGGGAGCGTCGTCTGGTGGAGATGCATCGTAGAATGGAATTGGAAGAAAGAAGGATGAATGAGCAAAGAGGAGTAGACCATTACAAGAAGGAGCATCGCGGAGGACGCAGATATTGGGAGAATGAGGAGGAACTTTGGGACCAGGTTGCTCGGGGATTAAAAGCGGCAGTTAGACTTGGCAGAATGTCCGAGGGAGAAGCCCGCGAAATTTGGGAAGAGTGGCGCAATCATGAGGAAGTGGAAGATCACGAGTACGAACATGTTGAATCCGAGGAAGAGTAAGTTTCATCAAGCAAATTTTAATTAACCATTATTAAACATATGAACAGTAAATTCCTTAGATCCACCCTTATCACCATAGTCAGCTTATCTATTGCGGGTATTATTTATGCCGGGAAAAAACCCGAAGAACAGAGTGGATACGATAAGACTAAGGATGTGGGACTGAAAGCACCAAAGGAAGCGGAAGTCCTCTTTGATGGAAGCATGAAATCAGTAAAGAAAAATTGGGAAATGTGGCCCAAGAAGGACATGGAGATTACCTGGGAAATCATGGATAATCCAAATGGGGATGGGAAGACCCTAATGTCTGCTGGTGGAAAGAGTTGGGGGTCCCACGATCTCGTGACCAAAAAGAAATATTCCAGTTATGAGGGACATGTTGAATTCGTCATGATGGGTGCCCGTGGAGATGGAAAACCTGACGGCTACACCAACAGTGGAGTTTACATGCAGAACCGTTATGAAATTCAGATCGAATCACCCAAAGGGAAAGATATCGCAGACCCATACAACTGGAAGATTGGTGGACATGGGATTGCCGCGTTCTGTATGGATCGCGTGCCTGACCGTAATGCCTGGAGACCCAATGGGCAATGGCATGCTTTTCATTTCATTTTTAAGGATGCCAAGTGGGATGGAGACCAAAAGATAGCCAATGCACGGGCCACTGTTTGGTGGAACGGCATAAAAGTTCATGACAATGCCGAGGTGAAAAAAGCGAACGGAGGAATCAAAGTAACCTCCGCTCCCGGGGGTTTAAAACTACAGGAACATGGCCAGGATGTGCGCTACCAAAATGTCTGGATCATCGATCAAAGCTGATAATTCTTTTGTCCTGATTTGTGGTCATTAGGTGAAATTCAGGGACAGCTTCCGTCGGGATATGCTGCTATTTTTAATTTTTTTGGCAGTCACAGCCGAAGCAATAGATGGAGGAGAGAGTGGAAAACATCGCATCTCTTATTTTAAAAATGGCGAGATTCATGTAAATATTTTAGGGAAACCTGATAAGAAGCCGCTCACTTCGGGACATTGGGATTTCAAGCCCTCCTGGTCAAAGACCGGCGATAAATTGGTCTTCTTTCGCCGGTATACGAACGCTCCGGAAGTCTGGAATTGGAAGACGGCAATCTGCATCATTAATGCCGATGGTACTGGTTTTCATCAAATTACGGATGCCAAGAAAACCAATTTTAACCAGACCTGGACCCGGGATGGCAGCAACCGTCCTATTTGGAACCGGAGGAATCCGAATGGCAAGGGGTACCATGTGATGATCAGCGAGATTGGTGCAAATCCGGGAGATGAGATCGAGTTAACCAGTCAAGCGGTTCATACTTGGGCATACACTTGTCTAACCGATGGCCGAGTCTTGGTTAATCATGTTCCGCCAAGTGAAAGTAGAGGATATTATCTGATGAGTTTCGGAAACAATGAAAGCCCGAAATTCGAAAAAATTGAATGCGAGTTGGCTAAAAAGGGATATCTCGACCGGTTAAGTCTGTCTGTCGATGAAAAGAAAATATGTTTTGAGTTTCAGAGAGGTTTTAAGAGGAAAGTACCGGGTAGAGTCCTGTATCTTGCTGATTTCGATAGGGAGAAGGGAGCGATTTCCAATTTCAAACCGATTGCTAATCAGGACGAAAAACCTGCCTGGTTTGCCTACCCCCGGTGGACCCGTGATCAATCCGGTATCGTTTATCACGCAGCAAAATCGCTTTATCTTTATGATTTGAAATCGGGGGAGACCACCAAGGTTTCAACGGACTCAAAGGGTGATTACCGTTATCCCCACGGCGAAGCTACCCCTAAGTAAGAAACGATTTTACTTTTGCCAGGGCATGTCACCTGACTTTTGCAGGTGAAGCATGAGTTTGCTGATCAATTTCCGAGCCACGGGATGGTTGGTGGGTTTGGGATTCTGTTCCTGCGGATCCTTCTTGAGGTTGACCAATTGCATGGGTTCGAACGGGTGGTTCTGCAGAAGCTTCCAGTCTCCTTCCCTAATCGCGTAATAGGCACGTCCCTGATAGCGGAAGTTTCCTTCTCTTCGTATCCAAATGAGGGTGCGGTTTGGATCGCCTTTTTTTCCCTCCAGCCACAGAGGAGCGAGGCTCTTTCCCTCGATTTCATTTTCCACTTTTACACCCGCAATTTCCGCAAAGGTAGGAAATAAATCCATCGATATACCCAATTCATCTGTCTCTTGCACGGGTATTTTGCCGGGCCAGACTGCACAGGTGGGCACACGGATTCCTCCCTCCCAATGTTCCTGCTTACCCCCGCGCCATGGATCATTGGTGGCGGCATGGGGAATGGAACCTCCGTTGTCAGACGAAAAAGTAATCAAGGTATCCCTGTCTATACCAAGTCTTTCGACTGCGTCCATTACTTTACCAATCTCATGATCCATGTGTTCGACGAAGGCGACATTGGTGGCCCGTTTCAGACTGAGTTGAGGCTCACGCTTTTGGACTTTGTTCAGCCAGTCCTCGGGTGGTTGGATGGGGAAGTGGGGTGCGTTGTAGGCAAGGTATAGAAAGAATGGTTTTGATTTGTCGGCGGCCCTTTTTTCCATGTATTCAATGGCCCAGCGGCTGAATATTTCAGTGGCGTGACCTTTGGGGGTGATGGTCTTTTTGTTAAGACGCATCCAATTGATACCTCCACGAAGGTGAGTCCAGTAATCATCCATCATATCACCGAGGAAACCATGGAAAAAAGTAAAGCCACGATCATTGGGCAGGTTGGGCTCTTCATAGCCGAGATGCCACTTACCCACCATGCCGGAATGATAGCCAGCCTGATTCATAAGCTGAGGAAGGGTAGGACCGGTAGGGTTGAAATACCCCCAGTTGGATTCCGGGTTTTGACGAATCACTCCGGGTGCACCCACCAGATCGGGGTAGCGACCGGTCAAAAGGGAAGCACGGGTGGGTGTGCAAACCGTACAGTTCGCATAAAATTGATTCATCCGCATGCCAGAGTTCATCAATTTATCGATGGCGGGCGTCTTGATATCTTTTCCCCCGAATGATGAAAGATCGCTGTATCCAAGATCATCGACAAGAATGCAGACAATATTGGGTCTTTTTTCACCACTAATCTTAGAAAGACAAGCGAACATGATAAGGTAGATATAAAAAGGACGAAAGGGGATCATGTTCCCATCTATGGATTGCCTTCAAAGGTAGGGCAAGAATTTGCTCGAAAACTGAAAATTTTTTCAGGTGGAGATGTCAATTGTCGCTTTACCAATTCCTCTTTTGGTGACAAAAAAAAAGCACTTTCCGACCTCGTAGGTAGTCTTGGGATTAATGGCCATAGCCTTCCATATTACTTGTTGCAGATCTTCGATCGAAAGTGGATTCACACGGCCAATAGTCGACAAAGAAGACAACCTCGACAAGCAGTTGATCGATCAGTTTTGTCTTTTTATGCGAAGATTTAGTCATCGATGAAAGCATTTCATTGCTGAGATATGGTCTGAACATAAGTAATATCGATCTAAACAAAGCGAACGAAAGTCCTGCAGGTGGCAACTATCTGAAGATCTATTTTTTTGCTTTCCGGGTCGTTGTAGGAATTCAGTCGATGGAATAGGCACGCCTGTTGAAAGGCTGGAGAAGCTTGACAACCCTAGGTTTCATTTTTGGTTCCCATGCCCAAGAACCGAGGGTATTCGTATCATCTCTGATTATCCCTTCCTTCATCCATTATTTCATGATTTTTATTGCTTCCCTGAAAACCCTGACCCTTTTGGAGGCATCCGTAAGTTGAGGTCGGTGGAGGCGAAAAGTTCAAAAAAATGGATGTCTTCAAGACTTCCCTGGCCCGGCAACTTCTCCGGCTTCACCGCTGGCCATGAACTTCACATTCACCTTTATGGTATGACCACCAATGTTTTTCCCATTCGAGGAAAACTCGGAAAATTCTGCTTAAGAATAGGTCCTCATTTGATGGACGAAAGCAAACTTAGCCACTGCATGTACGACCAAAAAAACGATGGGAGGAATCGGATGGGAGTGTGTAAGATTAGAAAATTTCTAAAAACAATTTATTCGGTATTCTGAAAACAAATTAAACAAATTTTTTATTCCGATCTAAAGGATTTGATTTCGTGATTCAGGCTTTCATTTTCCAAATCTGGAGACAAGATGATTTGAGTGATAAATCCTAACAGACGACATTTTATTCAGGCACTGGGAAGCGGTGCCCTTGGGGTGGCCCTGAACAATTCTCTTTTTGGGAAAGACAAAAAAACGAGAGACCGTTTCCAAATTGGCATTCAGGAATACACCTTTAATCGTTGGCTTAAAAGTGGAAAACTGAATCACCTTGATTACCCCGCACTGGTAAAAAAGGAATTGGGGATTTCCCACGTCGAATATTGGAATCGTCCATTTGACGGAAAGCATACCAGTCGGGAATATGTCGGGGAACTAGCTAACCGTACCCGTAACGACGGTATTCAGAATGTTCTGATTTTGGTGGATGAGAAACACGAGCTTGATCATGCGGATAAATCAGAAAGAGATAAATCGATCGATCTCCATAAAGCATGGATAGACTGTGCAGAACAACTTGGCTGTTTGGCCATTCGGGTTAATTGCCGAATGGGAGGATCCCCGAAGGATAATCTCAGCCGGGCGGTCGATGGAGTGGGGCGACTTTGTGAATATGCGAAAAATACTTCCGTCAATGTGGTGATTGAACCCCATGGAAGAAATTCACAGGATCCGGATTGGTTAATTTCAGTCATGAATGCCTTGAATCATCCGCGTGCCGGCATTCTTCCGGATTTTAATAATTTTGGAAAATATGACCGCTATGAGGCGGTGAAAAAGACTTTACCTTTCGCACACGCGGTTTGTGCCAAGGCCCTTAAGTTTGATAAGAAAGGCAATGAATTGAACACCGATTTCGAACGGATGCTCAAAATTGTCCATAATTCTGAATACTCCGGTGTTATCAGTATTGAATTTGAAGGGCACGACATGGATCCAATTGCCGGTTCCCGTATGACCAAGGAATTGATTTTACGGGGGCTTGAAAAAGCCCGTTTATCCTGAGGAATCAATAGGTGAATGATCCATCCGGGAATTACCAGTCCGTCCTCATCGTCGGGGCGGGGGTTGCGGGGCTATCCTGTGCAGTGACTTTACATCGTGCCGGCATTCCCATTACGCTACTTGACAGGGATCAATCTGTGGGTGGCCGGGTACAAACGGATGAAGTCGATGGATTCCGCTTGGATCGGGGATTTCAGGTATTGCTTACGGCCTATCCGGAAGCCCGGAAATTTCTGGATTATGAAAAACTTGAACTGAGAAAATGTTATCCAGGTTCAAGAGTTTGGTGTAAGGACAAATTTCATCAGGTCTCGGATCCTTTTCGTCATCCCCTTGATGGCGCCATTTCCGTATTCAATCCAATTGGGTCTCTTTTTGATAAAGTAAAAGTGGGAATGCTTCGTATGGGCTTATTATCCACTAGTTCTTTGGAGGATACTTTATCGACCAGGGAAGCCCTTGCTAAGCTAGGCTATACTCAGGCAATAATCGACCGCTTCTGGAAACCCTTCATGCGGGGAGTGTTTCTTGAGAATCAATTATCCACCAGTGTCCGTAAGTTTGAAGAAACATTTCGTCTGTTTGCCAAGGGAGATACCGTGGTTCCCCGGCTTGGAATAGGCGAGATTCCAAAACAGATGGCGAAACAATTACCGGAAGATTCCATTTTTTTAAAGCAGGATGTGGAGAAACTAGGGAAAAGCTTTGTAGTAACCAGGGAGGGAAAGGAATGGCGGGGAAGGGCAGTTGTTTTGGCTACGGAAGAACCGGTGGCAAATCGACTCCTTGGCATCGATGAGCCAAGTCGTAAATGGAATGCCGTGGATTGCCTCTACTTCAGTCTGCCCGAAAAGGAAATCCCCACGAAAACTCCCATTCTCCATCTGGATGGAAGTGGTGCGGGTCCAATCAATAACCTAACTTTCTTAAGCACGCTTTCTGATTGTGCACCACAAGGGCGGGCCCTGGCTTCCGCAAGCGTGATCGGAAAAAAGGAACTAGAAATTGACCAATTGGTAGCAATGGCCAATCAGCAACTGAAATTATGGTTTGGAGAGAAAACGAAAAAATGGGATTTTCTCAGGGCTTATCGTATCCGTAATGCGGTACCCAGTTGTGATGTCGTTCCTGATTTAGAAATAAAGAAAAATGGTATTTATCGGTGCGGGGACTACCTTGGGCTTCCTTCGATCGATTCTGCTATGAGAAGTGGTCGGTTAGCCGCCGAGTCGATTATTGCTTCCTACCAAGAATAGCATGGGTCCTGAGCTCACCAAGTTGAGAAACAATTGGTGGCGTACAAACTATGCATCCAATGATTAAAGGAATTGTATGGCTCAGGAATGATTTACGGATTTCAGATCACCCAGCTATCTCGCGAGCATTGCGGGAATGTGACGAAGTCTTATTTGCCTATGTTTTCGACGACCGAGTATGGAATTCAAAGAATGGAGTTTCCCGAATCAGCGGTTTTCGGGCCCGTTTTCTTTTGGAATCTCTGGCCGAGCTACAGGAGCAGGTTCGTGATCGTGGCGGAAAGATCGAGTTTTTGCAGGGGCGAACGGTCGATCAACTCAGTAAACTGATCAAAGAATACGGGGCATCCCGATGCTATGCCCAAAGGGAGGATGCATGGGAGGAGACCCAGGATGAAAAACACCTTGCTGAAATTTGTGAATTGATTTTGGCCGAAGGGAAAGGCCTTTTTGAAAACCATGATCTTCCTTTTGATCTGAACAAACTACCCGGGGTCTTTAGCTCCTTTCGTAGAAAAGTGGAAAAGAATCTATCCATTCGTCCGCTGATGGAAGTTCCAGATTCACTTCCCTGCACCTGGGACGAATGCCATGAATTGCCCACCCTAAAGGATCTTGGAGTAGACGAAGTCTCGTCAGATGAACGGCAGGTTCTCTCTTTTCATGGGGGAGAAACCGCTGGTCATCAATGGCTGAAGCAATGGATTTGGGAGCGTGACTGCCTAAAGTCCTACAAAGAAACCCGGAACGGGATGGTTGGTTCGGATTATTCCTCCAAGTTATCACCCTGGCTTTCCACGGGCTGTTTGTCCGCAGTTCAGGTTTATTGGGAAATCAAAAAATATGAGGAAGAACGGGTGGCCAATGAAAGTACCTATTGGTTGTTTTTTGAACTGCTCTGGCGTGAATTTTTCCGTTTCGTTAGCCGCCTTAACGGTCCAAAACTCTTTTGGCGTAGTGGAATCAAGGAAGCAGACGGAACTAGACCGAAGGGCGACCCGAAAACCTTACAACGATGGAAAGAGGGGAGGACGGCCAATGATTTCGTCAATGCTAATATGATCGAATTGGCCAAATCTGGATGGATGAGCAACCGGGGTCGGCAAAATGTCGCTTCCTATTTGATCCACGATCTTGGACAGGACTGGTTGGCTGGAGCCAGGCATTTTGAGCATCTGCTGCTCGATTATGATCCCTGCAGTAACTATGGAAACTGGATGTACTTGGCGGGCGTGGGCAATGATCCCCGACCGGTCCGTGCCTTCAATCTCGAAAAACAGGCTGAATATTACGACCCCGACCACAAATTCCGCACCCTTTGGTTGTGTAATTAATTAGTCGAGGAACAGGATACAAATCGGAGAAGGGACATTGATCACCGAACCCCTTTGGTAGGTAAGTTTTCCAGTTTCCTGATCGATGCGGTGGGCAGCGATTGTGTTTGAGTCCGCACCAGCAGCGAGGAGCCAGTCAGCATTGGGGGTAAGATTAATATTGCGGGGAATCCCTGCCTGACATTCTGCTTGGCAAATCAAATGCGTCTCGCATGCAGGATCTGTTCTTTCGCCGCCCGCCCGACCGTGATTCCTTTTATGGTGTAAAGGACCTGCCCGACCTTGCCATCCGATCAGGCAAATGGAAATTACTTTGCGAATATGATGGATCAGATGCTCTCCTTTATGATCTGACCCAAGACCGTGGCGAGAAAAACAACCTCGCTCAGCAACACCCAAAGATTGTGAAAGAACTTTCGCAGAAAGTGATTACCTGGCACAAATCCATGCCACTTGACAGTGGGCCGCAAATGATTGCAGGTAACAAGAAATAAATCTGCCAAAAACTATTTCCAGCAATCAAGCGATCACGTCTTTGACCACATGGCCGTGGACATCGGTCAGCCTGAATTTCCTTCCCTGAAAGCGATAGGTCAGCCGTTCGTGATCCATTCCCAAAAGGTGTAAAAGCGTGGCATTGAAGTCGTGGACATGCACGGGAGAATCAGCGATTCCATACCCCAGATCATCCGTGCGACCATGAACATGCCCCGGTTTCGTTCCCCCTCCCGCCATCCATACGGTAAAGGCCTCCTTGTGGTGATCGCGACCGATCACAGTTTTCTCTCCCGATCCACCGGTTCCCTGTCCCATGGGCGTGCGTCCAAATTCCGCACTCCATACCACCAAGGTTTCATCCAATAACCCACGTTCTTTTAAATCCTTAATCAGGGCAGCGATAGGCTGATCAACCTGTTTGCATTTGCCGGGAAGTCTACTGAAAACCCCACTATGATGATCCCATCCCTGATCGAATAATTGAACGAAGCGGACCCCCCGCTCGACCATCCGGCGGGCAAGCAGGCAATTATTGGCAAAACCGGCACCGCCCACTTTTGCTCCATAGGCATCAAGAGTGATCTGCGATTCTTTGGAAATATCTTTCAACTCGGGTACACTCGTCTGCATACGGTAGGCCATTTCGTACTGGCTGATCCGGGTGGCGATTTCGGGATCCCCCACCCCATCGAGTTGCATCTCATTTAATTGATTAACCGCAGAAATCACTTTTCGACGGGCGGTTGAATCCACACCCTGGGGATTGGATAGAAAGAGAACGGGATCTCCTTTTCCGCGAAATTCAATTCCCTGATAGACAGAGGGTAGGAAACCACTTCCGAAAACACTGTTTCCTGCTCCTGGGTATTGACCGGTGACCATAACCACAAATCCGGGAAGGTCTTCATTGGGCGACCCAATCCCATAATTCGTCCACGCTCCGAGGCTGGGTCGACCGAACCGCTCAAACCCAGTCTGCATAAACATCTGGGCCGGCGCGTGATTAAACTGCTCAGTATGCAGGGTGCGAATGAAACACATATCATCAGCTATGGTCTGCAAGTGAGGGAGTAAATTGGAGATCCCAATTCCCGATTTCCCACATTTTTTAAATTCAAACATTGACTCTTTCGATGTTCCCAGCAGGATTGGCCGCGAGCGAATAAAGGCGAGCTGTTTGCCCTCAAACATTGCCTTGGGGCAGAGTTCCCCGTTTCTTTTCTGAAGCTCGGGTTTATAGTCAAAGAGATCGAGATGTGAGGGTGCCCCAATCAGATGAAAATAAATTACATTCTTCGCCTTGGGAGCAAAATGAGCAAAAGGATTTTGGGGAGCGGCCGAAAGATCGTTTTTCAGAAGATTAGCAAGGGCAAATCCACCCACACCCAATCCTACCCGTTGGAAAAGCTGACGGCGGGTAAGCGTACGAAGATATTGATCAACCGGGTGCGAATTCATCCTTTGGTGATGGTTTCGTCAAGATTGAGCAGGACATTGGCCACGAAGAACCAGGCACCCACTACGTCTTTTTCCAATTTCTTGACGAGCTTAATCTCCGGAGCCTGAGAGCACAAGGCCTCAGCAATCGAAGAGTCGGACTTTAATCTTTCACTCTGTTCATTTAATAGACCTAGCAGGACTTCGATTTCCAGAGCAGAGGGATCACGGGACAAGGCACGGCGGACGGCATGGGTAACACGATCCTCATCTGACTTACCCTGTGTTTGTTCCAGAATCGATACCGCAAAACCAAGGGCCATTTCCACATAGGCCTGATCATTCAATAAAGTCAGAGCCTGCAAGGGGGTATTGGTACGGCTTCGCTTGGGGTGACAGGCGGAACGGTCAGGGCCATCAAAATTTACAAAACTAGCATACGGAGCTGCTCTCCTCCAGACGACATAGATTCCCCGACGAAAACGGTCTTCCGTCTTAGCAGCAATATATTTGGGTTCATTACGTCCGGTCTGTCTCCACAAACCATCCGGTTGGGGAGGATAAATGGGAGGACCCCCCATTTTATCACTCAGTAAACCCGCAACCTGTAAGCCATTATCGCGGATCATTTCCGCAGTCATCCGGAAACGGGGACCCCGAAGAAAGAATCGGTTGTTGGCATCCCGCTCCAGTATGGCGGTAGTTACCCTTGAGCTTTGTCCATAAGTGCCACTGAGGGCGATGAGTTTATGAATGTGTTTCATCGACCATCCCTTCTCCATAAATTCGACGGCCAACCAGTCCAACAATTCCGGATGTGTGGGTGGTTCGCTCTGGGATCCAAAATCCTCTTCCGTGGAAACAATACCCGAACCAAAGAACTGGCCCCACCAACGATTGACCACCACCCGTGCAGTCAAGGGGTTTTCAGGATCGACCACCCACTTGGCCAAACCGAGACGGTTCTTGGGCCAATCTTGTTTCCAGTCATTGAGTACTCTGGGTACATCCGCTTCCACTTTTTGCTTGGGGGATAAATAACTTCCCCGGGCCATAACATGGGTTTCCCGTTTCTCATCCATTTCCACCATCACCAAGGTGGTGGGTGGGGTGACTTTGTTTAAGTCTTTCTCAAGATCCCCGACTTTTTTTTGAAGGGCTAAAAGTTTTGGATTTTCCTGATCATAGATCGCCCGCAATTCCTTCTCTTCCTTACCGTTCCGTTTTTCCTTCGCTAAAAGTTCACGCAGTCTTTTGTTCTCTGCTTCACCTTTCTTCACTCCATCCGTGGAAAGAGAGAAACGTGGACGGCCCACATTGCGCCCTCCCCCATAGAGATGTTTCATTTCGACCTGTAATTTAGAATCCTTGCCCAATACCAGTGGTTCAGAAAATTCCGCCCGTACCCAGTGGGCTTTTCCAAACTCCGGAGCGATTGCCCATCCATTTCGGGATTCCAAATTTCCATCAAACAATTGGCCGGGTAAAAATCCTCCCTGATTAAAATCAGCCTCCACCCGTGCAAAATCCAAAGGTTTGGATGCCCCCTCCACCTTTACAATCATTTCGGTAAGTACGAAATTGGGATTAGCATTGGTGGTGTTTCTGCCCGGTCCGTTTTGTTTCATCGATTTATGTAACATGGTCTCCATTTGAAAGGATTTCCAGGTCCCTGCGGGTATGGAGACTTCAATTTGATAGGTGGATTTGTTCCCGGGTTTTCCTTCCGCCAAAAGGCTACCGTCCCGGACGATTCGCAAAGTTTCCCCGCCATCCGAAAAAGCCTTTGTGGGAATGAGTACCTGCCACTGTGGGTCTCTCTCTGTTGTTATTTCTAATTTTTGCTGAGTCCACTCCTTGTATTTCACATTACCTGCTTTTTGCAGGGCGATCAGTTGCTTCTTAAGAGCACTGAGATCAGCATTGAGCGTTTCCCTTTCTTTTTGCTTATCTGCCGGTGAAGGAAGTTCCATCTTCGGCCCCCAAAAATCAAAGGATACTCCTTTACCGCTCTTATTTTCCACTTCCAGAGGGGTGTTGTTGAAGAAAGCAAACATTTGAAAATATTCCTCCTGCGAAAAGGGATCATATTTATGATTATGACATTGGGCACATTCCAAGGTGGTACCCAACCAGGTGGTACCCGTGGTATTTACCCGGTCAAACACCTGATTCACCCGGTTCTCCTCGGGATGAACACCCGCCTCCACATTGCAGGTGGGTGTACGGTGAAAGCCGGTTGCGATTTTTTGATCTGTCGTTGCATTGGGAAGCAAATCTCCGGCAATCTGCTCGATGGTAAATTGATCGAAGGGCATATCCTGATTGATGGCATTGATCACCCAGTCCCGGAACGCCCAGCTATCCCTGAGTTGATCTGCCTGAAACCCGTTTGAATCGGCATACCTGGCCAGATCCAGCCATTGGCGTGCCCAGTGCTCACCATATCGGGACGAGGCAAGCAGACGATCGGCTACTTTCTCTTTAGCTTTTGGAGAATCATCCTGCATGAAATTCTCGAATTCTTCGAGGGTTGGAGGCAAGCCCGTGAGACCAAGGCTTACCCGTCGGATCCATTTCTCCTTTTTCTCAGGACGGCTTGGTTTCCATCCTTTTTCTTCCAGTTTTGCCAGGATAAAAGTATCGACAGGGGTTTTTATAAATTCTTGGTCCTTTACCTTGGGCAACGCGGGCTTCTTCGGGACCACATAAGCCCAGTGCATGGCATACCTGGCACCCGAAGAAATCCATTGGCGAAGAAGTTTGATCTGCTCGGGTTTAAGGGGATCACCCTTAGGTGGCATCCGTTCTTCCATATCGGTGGATACCACGCGATGGAGAATTTCACTTTCTTCCAAGTCATTGGGAGTGATCGCAGGAAAACCGGACTTTCCTCCCTGGTAAGCAAAATCAGCAAAGTCCAATCGTAAGCCTCCCTTTGGATCATCCAGTCCGTGACAGGCAAAACAATACTCAGATAAGATCGGACGGATCTGCCGATTAAAATCAATTTTAGCTAGCAACAGGGAAGGTAAAAAGAAAAAAATAAGGGATTTAAATCTCAGCCACATTAGAAGACCTAGAAATTATCTTGGGGAAGGTCCAGGCTGGCCACCGCGTGGACGACGATCTCCTTGAGGTTCAGGTGTTCCTGATGCTTCGGCTTGCTCCCGTTGGGCTTGCATAACTTTAATATTTAAAACATCGGCCTCCACTTTCTTCCGGCGTTCCTCGTCGGTGATGGATTGTGCCCAAGTAAGGGCTGTATCCGGATCCTTTCTTGCGACTTCGCGCACAAAACGCTGTATCGGCTCATCCATTAATTCACCGGAGGGAAATTGATTGAGCCACTCGGCCGTGGCCGTTGGATCTTTGCGTGCCCACTGGGTAACCACTTCTTCCATACTCTCAGAACGTGCCTCACCTTCCGGCATGTTCGATACCCATTCAGCCGCTTCCGCAGGACTTTCCCTCGCCCAGCGCTCGGCCACATCCTCGCTCACCTGGACCTTAACTTCCGATTCATCCATCTTCTCGACCCACTTAACGGCCCGGCCCAAATCATCCTTGGCGATTTTCTTTGCGATCTCCCCAAAAGCATAATTCTGAATCGAGCCTTCTGGTAGATTATCCGCGAAGTGGATCGCCACTTCTTCGCCCATCTTCCAAGTTTTTTCCACGAGAATCGATGCAGCTCGACCGCGAATACGTCCGTAAGGAAGAGAAGTCATCAATTCGCTCGCCCCGATCAAATCATTTTCCGACATTCCACTGATAATACCAACAAAAAAAGGATTATCCTCGCCTTCGAATTTTTCTTTCGCCCAGGCAATCGAACCGGCAGGATCGTATCTTGCCCAGGAATCAAGTACCGCACCCGATCCAATCCTTTGCTCAAAACCTTCAAGATTGTCTGCCCAATCGAGGGCTGCCCGTGGATCAGATTGGCCCCAACTGTAAGCCAGCATACGCAATTCGCTGAATCGTTGTGGACCTTCAGGTAACTCTTCATAAATTTGCCTCGCAGTTTCAATGTTCTGCTCGTTCGGATCGTTAAGTATCTCGGTAAAAGCTTGCAAACGAACTACCGGATTGGATGAACGAATTCGATCCATCACAGATACAGACAAAGATTCATCAGTCTGTACTTCCTGTTCATAAACGAATGACTGCTTAGGCGAGTAAGTCTCTTCTTTTACGATAGACGATGGATCCTGATCAACTGGTAAGACAACTTGTTTACGGTTTTCGTACTGCTCGAGATTGGATGGAAGCGGAAGTTTTGTATTCACTGGGCTCGCAAGAGGTGGGCGAGCTGATTCAGATCCCTGCTCAAGACCGAGCCAATAGGCCAAAAGAGCAGTTGCTACCCAAAATAATCCTAAAAATGTCTTTCTCATTTAAGATTCATCACGTTAACCTTTTAAATTGATAAATCCATAGACTGCAATCAAGACCCAAGATACAAAAAATAGAATTACTCCGAAAGGGGTCACTTTGATTAATGAGAATGGACCACCCAAGACCCAAGCATAAATGCTGACACAAAAAAGCAGCCTTGCAAATACGACTATCCACGCTGAAACACTCAGCATCTTCAGGCTTTTACCACTTCCTCCGTAAAAGCCTATGACCAGCAGAGCCAATCCATGAAACATTTGATAATCCACCGCATTGCCCCATTCCCGTTCCTTTCTCGGTGTCTCCTTAAAAGTGTCCTCCAACCCATGTGCACCATATGCTGCAAGTAAGATGGCACTGGCAATTCCCAGGGAGCCTGCAGTTACCCAAAGGTAGTAATTTGGATTTAAAAATTTCAAGCGGGTGAAGGTGATTGAATAGAAATATTTATTTTCCGTAAATTTTTATTTTTTTGGACGGGAAACGACAAAAAGAAGTACCTCGTGGCAGAAATCGGAAAATTCCGGCAGTTCCTTACCCTTGTGACCAGGCGAAACGAGCCTTCCCCAATTTAAGGATTTAAACCGCTTGCTTACGCATTGTCGAGATCTCAAAACAACCGGATGCACTTCCCTAAGAAATGACCCACATATTATGTGATCAAGCGACAAGGAATGCTCGAACTCGACGATGATAAAACTGAATTCAAACTTGTCATCACCTTGATGATCAAACTTGGTTTCGTTTCGCGGGCGATGGATGCACAAAAATAATTGATCTTCCAATTCCTTCATTCGATCTGGAGAATGAACGGTTTCCGAGCGGGGAAAACACTCCGACTAAAGATTTAATCCAAATTTGGCCAGCATTCTGGTCATGAGAAAATAAAGTATTCCAGTCAGAACAATGCCCGCACTAAGGGAGGCAGGGAAAGAAATCCCTTTTTTCATCATCCAGGGCATGACCAAAAACATGGGTAGGGATGGGAGCACGTACCAAAAAGTTCCCTCTGCATGAGCGGCAATTTTTTCAGTTTCCACTTTTTCACCATACATCCAGATCATGCCCAGAACAGAGATCAGAGGAAGCGAGGCAACCAAACTGGCAAGTAATGGAAGCTTTTTTGAAAGCTCCGAAATGAGTACAATAATACCTGCAGATACCAATAGTTTAACTATATACCAAATCATATAAGCTAAGAGTTTGAAAAACTTTCTTCCTTCGCCAAGTGAATAGTCTGTGTTGGAAAGGCAAATTTAATACCCGCTTCTTTAAAGCGTTGCAAGATTTCGACATTCACCCTTTCGCTAAAATCCATATAATCCCAGTATGCAGGCGGATGATACCAATACATGCACTTAAAATCGAGCGATGAAGCTGAAAAATCGCTAAAGAAGACCCGCGGGACCAATTCACCTTTAGGATCCAATCCTTCATGATCCTTGAGAATGTTTTCGAGGATTTCCTTCGCTTGCTTCACTTTTTCGGAAGAAGTATCGTAGGTAATCCCCACCGTAAATATCCGCCGAATGAAGGGGCGTTTGGCAATGTTGTGGATCGACTTGTTCGCTAACTCTCCGTTCGGAATGGTCACCTGATGCCCATCGAGCCTGCGCAACCGAGTGGATCGAAGACCCACCTCTTCGATGGTTCCGTCATGTCCGTCGTAATTAATGCGGTCGCCCAGACCGAAAGGTTTGTCGGAAAAAATGACCAGGGAACCAAAAAGATTTTTGATGGTATCCTGAGCTGCCAAGGCGAAAGCCAACCCGCCCAGACCAAGACCTGCAATCAGGGCACTAATCGGTTTATCACTAAGAGACTGGGCAATACTTACCACCGCGAATAGAACCACGGTTACCCGTAAACTTTTCCGTACAACAGGAACAAGCATATCATCAAACTTACTCTCCGTTTTCTCGGTTTGCCGAGTTAGCCAGGAACTTGGTACTTCCACCAGATAGTAAGCAAGCAAAGCCACTGCAAAAACCAGCAATACTTCCAATCCCGTGAAAATTATGGTTTCAGCCAAACCGCTAGTCTCACCAAGATTAACAAAATAGACTCCTATTTTGATTCCAGCCCAAACTCCAAGCAGAGGCAAAGATTTTCCTAGAGATACAAGAAAGACTTTTCGGGTAGAACCTTCCTTGGATGAACCGGCAAGTTTATAAGTCCACGACTTACTAATGCGGGCAATCATCCAGAACACGAAAACGCAGATAAAAAAGAGCAGGATTTGCCCCCAACTGTTTCCAGCGACAACTTGATGATTCATCCAGTCCGGTATTTGTTTTACGAGTGCCAAAGTATTCACATCCAAATTTGTTAGAAGTTTTTAAATTCTTAGTATACAACATCGATCAAACAAAAAAAATCAATTTGCAAACGAAGAATGAAATGATCCGTGACCAGTTTATGGAATTAGCTCGCAAGAGGGGTTCCGGAAAAACTTTCTGTCCGTCCGAAATTGCCCGTCAGGTTGATCCAAATAACTGGAGAAGCTTGATGGAAATAACCAGGTTGGTGGGTAAGGAACTGGTTGAAGAAGATTGGTTGCTTTGTACCCAAAAAGGAAACCCGGTCGACCCATCACGGGCAATGGGACCCATACGCTTTTGTCTGTCCTCCAACTGCACTAAGAAAGTGTAACTAGCCCATGAGCTTACCGCCCTCATCCCCTCCCGCATCGACGAATAAGAAAACGCGACCCGTAATCAGTTGTCTTCTTAAGCATCAACAGGAAGTTCTCATTTTAAAGAGATCCAAAGATGTGGGTAGTTTTCAAGGCTACTGGTCCTGCATCTCGGGATATCTTGAAGCAGGAGAGGATCCTGAGGAGACTGCATACCGTGAAGTTTTTGAAGAAACACGACTGCCAAAAAGTGCCATTCTAAAAGCTACTTATGCCGGACCATTCTATCCTGAAGCCTCCAATGTGATTTTTGAAACTCACTGGTTTTTATTTGAAACCGATTCTACAGAAATCACCTTGGATTGGGAGCACGATCAGTGCCGGTGGATTTTACCGGAAGATTTTTCTGATTATCAAGTGGTACCCTGGCTCCCCACCCTAACCGCCCACTTAATTGAAAAAAGATCAGCGACATAAAAAATGGATTCACTCAGCGGTCGGTTCAGGTACGCTCTCGACCTCTTTAATTGTAGATGTCAGGCTTGAAACTGATTTAGCCGTAAAAGACTTGAATAGCTGAAATAAGGGAGAATTAGTCGATAAGATTAAAGAAGTGTCGTTACTTAGCACTTGCTTGTAGCTTTCTAAAGTTTTGAGAAAACCATAAAATTCGGAGGTTTCCGGACCCTGGTCATACGCTTCTGCATAGATCGCAGAAGCCTTTGCATCCGCCTCCCCATAAATTTCCTGTACCGTCTTGTAAGATTCAGACTCAATCTCCTGTAAATCACGCTCTTTCTTACCAATAATCTTGGCAGCCTCTCCCGCTCCCTCAGACCGGAAGCGGGCTGCAATTTGCTGACGTTCACTGACCATCCGCTCATAAATTCGACTGCGAACTGTTTCGTTGTAATTGATCCGCTTGAATCGTACATCCAACAATTCGATGCCAAAATCTGCCAATTTGGCGGCCGCTTTCTCGAAAATTTGAGCTTCCACTCTCTCCCGACCCACTTTGATTGGATAGAGTGTGCTTACCTGATCAGAGGCCTCGCCCAAAGTTTGATCAGTTTGGGCTACCCGATCCTTGGTAGTGCGAACAATTTCGATCAATTCATGTTTAGCAACCGCATTCCTAGTCTCACTGCCCAAGATATCATCCAGACGGGTCAGGGCACTCCGTTCATCTCGGAGGCGAAGGAAGTATTGCATGGGATCACTGATACGCCAGCGGGCAAAGGTATCTATGATCAGATAGGTTTTATCTTTGGTGGACATTTCATTGGAAGGACCATCCCACGGAAGAAAACGCTTTTCGATCCGATTGACCTCCTGAATAAAGGGAATTTTCAATTTCAGACCCGCCTCGGTTACAGGGTCGCCCACTGGTTTCCCGAATTGAGTAATGATCACCTGATCGGTTTCTTCCACCACATATGTGGAAATATAAAAACCAATGAATACTAATATTATTGGTATGGCGTATAATTGAGCCTTCATCGTGTGCCTCCGTTTCCGTCCTGATTTAATTGAAGGAATGGCAAAACCTGGCTGGCATCCTCATCCAAAATAATTTTCTTTCCCATCTTGGGCACCACTTCTTTCATTGATTCCCAATACAGACGGGTCTTGGTAACCTCCGGGGCCTTTTTATACTCACCAAACATGGCATTGAAACGGGCCACATCACCAAGGGCTTCGTTCACCCGCTTTAGGGCGTAGCCCTCCGCGGCCTGAATTTTCTGGTCAGCTACACCCCGGGATCTAGGAACTTCCTGGTTGTATTCTCCATTGGCCTCATTGATCATTCGTTCACGCTCCTGCTGGGCCTGATTCACTTCATTGAAAGAAGCCTGGACCGGAGGCGGGGGATTTACATTTTGCAATTGGATCTGGTCGATACCAATCCCCAACTCATATTTTTTCACCACAGCTTCCAAACGCTCACGTGCCTCTTCTTCAATTTCCTGACGGCCAATGGTAATGACCTCATCTACTGTGCGGTCACCCACCACCGTACGCATCACGGCTTCGGAAACATGACGAAGTGTGTTTTCGGGATTCATGACTTTAAAAAGAAAGAGTCTTGGATCATTGATTCGGTACTGAACAATCCATTCGACTTCCGCCGCATTGAGATCTCCAGTCATCATGCTTTTCTCGCGGCTACGGGTTCGGCTCTCTGCAAACTGACTGCTATTGGTGCCACCGGGTGTGCCAAATCCATACTCCTGTTTAAGCTGGCGGCGGACTGGGAGCACATACACATTGTCGATCCCAAAAGGCAACTTGAAGCGTAAGCCAGGCTCCACTGTCTTTAGATACTCACCGAATCTCAAGACCACACCCTGAGATTCCGCCTGAACGGTGTATATGGAGGTAATGAAACCTACCACAACCAGTAACCCAACTAAGATCCAGAGGACAAAACCCTTACGAAAAAGGTCAGGTATATTTATTTCAATTTGCTGACTCATAAAATTCCTTTAAATCCGAAACAACGGCCGAGGTCAACAAGGAGCGATCTCACTTAATCTCATATTTGCTGCGCATCGATCTTTCCACCTCCACGGCATTGTACGCGAAATCATCTGCCGGTTTTTGGTTGAGCATGCGGATCGTCTTGGTGACGAACGGTATGTCATCCACGAAAGGCTCATCCAAGTAGTAGTGACGATGAAAGGGATATGCTCCTCCTGTATGCCTCAAGGTGCTACCTGACTCAGAGTCGACGACCTCAAAAAAAGCAAAGCCCGCTTGCCTTGTCACTTCCGCACAACGTAACAGACAAAAATCTCCCGTCGCCGGATGATCTCCTCCTTTGAAAGTTACTCGTTTCAATCCATCCCCCAAACTTGTTTCGTCATAATAGGTTGGACCATACAGGCTTCCCAGCCCACAACCTGAAAGGAATATCAAAGCAAACGAAAGGATCACAAAATAAAATTTCATTTCTATATTTCTATTTGCGAGCCAATAAACGGGCAAGTTGCAGTTTGCTTAGGATGTCAGCTTTTTGGCTTCCCTTTTACGAATCGTAAAATCAAGAATCCTTTTGCGTAAGCGAATGCTTTTCGGAGTCACCTCAACTAATTCATCCGGTGCAATGTATTCAATCGCCCGTTCGAGGGAAAATTTAATTGCCGGTGTAAGAGCCTCGCTTTTATCGCTACCTGCAGCCCGGTGATTGGTCACATGCTTCGCCTTAGTCGGGTTAACCGGCAGATCTTCAGTCCGCGGATTTTCGCCCACGATCATCCCTTCATAAACTTCTTCACCCGGACCTACG
>CACMBV010000030.1 GCA_902612125.1 uncultured Verrucomicrobiota bacterium | reverse complement strand
GAATGAAAAATTTGAGTATCGTATCCTTGTTGACCAGGCACCCCAAACGGAATGGCGAAAAATGGATGTTGGAGTCCGGCCCTTTATCGAAAATTTTAAGAAGACTTTTGAATTCCCGGAATACTCCGAACTTGAGCCGTTGGAAATAACCGAAAAACACGGTGATTTGGAAACATGGGAAGGCACAACCGTGGATCTTTCGCTGATGGCCAACCAGCCATTAAAATCCGGTAAACTGGAATTTAAATGGCTCGAAAAACCGGAAGAACTTCGTGATTTAAAACCTGAGGTTGATAAGCATGTACTCCGAACATCCATCCTTATGTCCCATCCGGGAACCTACAGGATCAAAAATCTTATTGATGAAGAATTCGGTTGGGAGGGCAGACCGTCCTCAACTTTTGAGATCACAGTGAAGCCTGATTTAGCCCCATCCATTCAATGGGTGGAACCGATTGAAAGGAAGCTGCTGGTGGCTCCAAATGATCTTCTTAGTTTCTCGGCCCTTGCTCAGGATGACCTTGGGTTGGCCCGCATCGAATACCTAATTCAAAAAAATCAGGGAATCTGGGAATCTTTTCTAATTCCCGGGTTGCTTGATCCGCGAGGGAAAAACTCTTTGGCTCTTTCCTTTGATCTCGACCTCCTCATGCACAAGCTCAAACCCGTTAGCCAAGCCTTGCTCAAGCTTAGGGCAAAGGATTTAAAAGGAACAGAAACGGAGACCGAGACCATTGAATTATCGGTCGTCTCCCGTGATTTTGACCTGAGTAGTCTTATTCTACTGGAAAAGAAAGCCCAGGTTCTTAAGCATTATGATATCATGCGGGAGCAATCCGTGCAGATGCAGAGGAATTTTCAGAGATCCTCGAAGGATTTTCAGCAGAACAAGGGAGGTAAAAACATTCTGATTGAAAAAGTAAATCAGGCGGAAGGCGAATTTATTACTACGGCCGAAGATGCCTACGAAAATCTGCTTCGATCCTTGGTTTCCATGCCCAGAGGGGCTGACTCTTTTCAGCTATCTATCCTCACGCAGGCAGCAGGACAAATTTTTAAGACTCTAGGCACCACCTGGGAAGAATTGATTGAGGATGCAGAAAAAAGCACTGAAATAAATCAGGTCCGCTCAAAGATTAATGAGCTCAACCGTCGAGTTCTCAGCCGACGAATGTCCATGTCGGGAAATGTCCGAAACATCGCACAGGACTTACTTAACCAGCATGCTGAAGTGGTTGCAGTCTCGTATCTCCGGGCCCTTCTCAACAGGCAAAAGGAATTGATAAAGGATGCGGAACGAAGAAAAGCCCTTCCTTTTCTTGTCCGTAGGCAGGAAGTTGCACTCAGCCAATGGAAACCTGTTTCCAAGGCACTTCTTTATTCCCGTGATTCGCTACGATCATCCGCGCTCAAAAGAATTAAATCTGAACAATTAAAATTGCAACAAGACTTGCTCGGAATCAAAGGGGATAGAAAAAAACTGAAAAAGCAAATTTCTGACTGGGAGAAAAACTTACAAAACATTCACAGGGAAACGGCCCAAAAGTTAGCATCCAAGTCACGAGAATCGTTTCGTCATAAGGCAGAGGAACTTTTTTGGAACCTCAACCGCAATCATTTATACTGGGACGAACTCCATAGAGGTTGGCAGAAAGTAGTCCAATCCAAACCGGACACATTGGATCTGGCAATCAGCAAAGTTCGTTCAGAGATTGAGATTATCATTGTCGAGACCTTAATGCTCTCCGAAGTTGAACAAGCAAGAAAAGATCAGAATGCTCTGTTTGTAAAAGATGCGGGACAAACGGGAAGGGCACTCATTGAAATGCAACAGAATATTCGGGCAGAAGAAAACATCTCTGATTTGTCCGATAAATCCTCCAAAATTGGAAGCTCCTTTGACCTCCTTCTGTTACAACATCATTTGATTGGATCGGCCAACCAACTCCTTTATTTCATGAGGAAGGAAAGATCTCAACCCGTTACCTGGTCAGGGGCCGAATGTGCCAGGCAATGGGGACGGGTTGAAGCGATCTGGAAACCAATACTTGATAGTATGTACCGGATGAGACTTTCACACGAAGTAATTGAAATCATGAAAAAACTCCCCAACCAACCATACAGGAAAAACATCATTGGGGAGATGCAAAATCGTCTTAAATTCGATCAACGGGAGACTAAACTGATGGTCGAAGACGCGGACTTTGTTTTTCAGGATCTGCAAAAAATTATTTCCTTATTGAAGGACGATTTCCGAAAAGCTCGTGTATTTATAAATCAAAATGCTCCAACCATTGCAGAGTTGGCCAGAGAACTTGCAAAGGAAACAGAAAAGCAAAAAGAAAAAATTGAGAAAATCCATCAGGATCAGAATCAAACCCTCGCAAACAAAAGGGAGGAACTATATCAGCTTAATCAGGTGCAGGAAAAAATAAGTGATTCCATTGAGAATTTTGCGCAGGCCCTGCGACAGGAAGCCAACATTCAAAATCTTCTGGACGAGCAAGGCAGGGAAATAGCCAGAGACGCTGACGATGCCGCGGCCTTGGTGGAGGAGACTGAATCCGAAATCGCAGAAAAACTAAAGGAGGCAACTCAGGGTCAAAATTCAGAAGAAATCGAAATCTCCACCAGGCAAACTAGCGAAAAACAAGAAGAACTTATTGAGGAATTAAACCTGATTGCGGAACATTTTGAGAAACTCGAGAACCAAGAATCGGTAACTGAAACCAGGGTTGAACTCAGAGATTTAGAGGAGACCCTGGAAATTTCCAAAGAGATTGAAGAACAATATGCACAGGCTGAAAGATTGGCCGACCTTGCTCAACTTTCTCCCGAAGATCTTCTACAGGAACTGGAAGAAGAGCTAGATCAAAATCAAGCCATGCAACGCGAGTTGTCAGAACTTGCTGAAGAGATAGTGCAGAAAGCCAAAGATCAATTTGAGGAAGCATTGCGAAGCGAGGAAGATTTCATTGATAAACTAGAGAAGGAAGATAGAGATATTCAAAAGCAAAAGCAGGAACTGGTCAAGAAACTGGAGCAACTAGCCAAGGAAACCCAAAAGTTTGCAGCCCAAAAAATTGATCCGCTTCAGGAACAAGTGGACAAGGCCCTAGCTGAAACGGCCAGTGAAATGGCAGAAGACCTAATGGAAGCACTTGAGGAAACAGGCCAAACAGTAGAAGATCTTGCCAAGAAAAAACCTCATACCCAGGAATTGAAAGTTGCGGCCCTACAGTTAGCTGAATCCCTTCATCATGCCGATGAGGAATTGAGGGACCTTTCAGATGACTTAAGAAAACAAGCTGTAGTCACCCCAGAGGAATCATTGAAAAAAGCTGAGCAAACAAAGAAAATAGCTCAAAAGAGACAGGCTGAATCGGAATCGTTACAGCAGGAAGCCAATCAGAAAAACGAAGAAGCCCAACAGGCACAGCAGAAATCACTTCTTGAAAAACGAAAGGCGGATGAAATCCAGGACAAATTGTCCGAGGCTGCAAAAAAACTAGCAAAAGCAGAGGAAAAAGCTACCCAAGTGAGAGATGATCCAAAGGTTCAAAAAAACCTCGAGGAAACCAAAAATGAGGTTGCCAAACTTTCCGATACTTCTGGCGTGCTAAAGCAGGCATTAACGGAAGCACAAAAGGAAGCCGAAGAATTACAAGAAGAAGCAAAACTCGCTCAAGCCGTTGCGAATAGTGCCAGTGAACAGGCACAGGAAGCGGTTGCACAGGCAGAAGAAGCACAGCTATTAGCGGAGGCAATGGCGGAAAATAGTCAGCGAGAAGAGATCAAACAAGCTAATGAAAAAGGTTCTGAACTTGCTGATGAAGCCGCTCAAGTAGCTGGGGATCTTCTGCAACAAGCAGAGGAACTCGCTCACGCATTGGACCAGCTGACAGAAAGTGCTGTAGGCAACCAGGATTTACTCACAAAAGCTGAAGAAGCACAGCAACAAATCGCTGAAGATCTTTTTGAGACTTCTCAGGAATTGTCCCGTGCGGCAAGGCATGAAGAGAGACTGGAAAATCAGCCGGCCGATGAACTGCTCGGACATCTCGCTGATTCGACCGAAGAAATTGCCCTTGATCAGATTCCTGAAACTGCCCAGGCTCTGGAAAATCAGGCTTTGAGGAACGAATTAAAGGATCTGGCCGAATTAGCGGAAGACTTAGCCAAAGATCTTAGCCAAAGTCAGCCCGCAGGAGATGAGCAGGTAGCCGAAGATCTTACTAAGAGTGCGGCTGAAATTAAAAATATGATGGAGGGAGAACCGTCTTTTGCGGAACTTCAGCAACAAGCGCAGACTTTTAGTGAAAAGGTAAAACAGGCGGAAAAGGAACTTAATAAGCTTGCGGAAACTGTGACGGCTGAATCAGAATCCGCACGAGAGAAAGCCGAAAATTCTGCGGATTCCGCCAGAAAAGCGAAAGCTGAAAGGACGGAAGCCCTTAAGAAAGCCAAACAGGCAGAGCAACTAACAGAAAGTCTTGGAAAAGCTGCTGCTGAAGCCGCAAAAAAAATGGAGGCAGGCAATCTATCACCACAGGAGGCAGAAGAAGCGGCCTCAGCAGCTCAGTCAGCATCTGAGGATGCCCAACAGCTTGCCTCCTTAGCCGAAACCGCACAGGAAAACTTTAAGACGGCACAAAAGCAGGCAGGTGTTGATCAGCAGGTTGCGGAACGGTCCATGGAAGAATCGGTACAGGCATCCAAGCAGGCTGGTTCCGCAGCCGACCTGGCCGTTGCCGCCGAGCAATTACTTGAAGAAATTTCCGCACCTCTCTTAAAAGAACTATGGGATGCAAACCTTCCTGTTGCTGCCAAGGCACTTAATGAAGCAAGTGATACTTTGGAGGATCAAATCGAAGCTCTGGAAAATCTTCATTCTGGAGAAAGCTCGATTCCGGAATTCCAATCTGCAAAAAATTCTTCCGCAGTGGACTCATCTGTTGAACAAGGTTCCATTGACTTATCAATCTTGTCAGCAGATGAAACTGATTTTTCGGAGAATGCTTTTTCATCTGTCTCTCCATTTTCCAACCCAGAAGTCAATGAGGCCCTTGCCCAAACCCTGGATTCCCTGGACAAGGCAATCTTCGGAAATGACAATCCTTTCACCGATCCCACCGACGCACCTTCAGAGCCACCATCTTCCCAAGAATCTGCTAAAGGTGAACCATCGGTAGATGAAGCTCCGGTCTACCAGCCCATTGGAAATCCAAATGAAACCTCAAGTGAACCAGTACCAGGTAATGGTCCGGGAAATGGAGGAAGCGGTGCGGAAGCCACTTTGGCATCTCCAGACATGGCCATGGATTTTGCCTTGCAATCCCTCCGACTTGCCACCCAATCTTATGCCCAAGCCATGGTTCAGCAACGAACTAAAATCATAATGGCGGATGCCCGGGGAAACCAAATGAATTCTGCTGATGGTGAATATCTGGTAACTCCTTTTGCAGATGTTGGTGACCTACCCAACTTGGAGGAAATAGTGGATGAGGATGATTGGGGGAAACTACCCCCGCAACTCTCGAAGGATCTGTTGGAGGCCAGGCACGAAAGGGTGTCGGAAAATTACCGAAGTCAGGTGCAGGCATACTTTCAGGCCATATCGAACAAGGCCAGAACTTTAAAGAAATAATGGCAAACTATCAATTTAATATGCCGACGAAAGTATTTTTATCCATTTTCCTGCTTCCGCTTTTTACAACAGTTGGCCTCACCCAGCCGAAGGATAAATTTGAACCTTTGCAATGGAAAAACCCGTTTCAGCCCGATGCAGTGGATAAAGCCGTTGAAACCGGTATGAAGTTTCTTTTGAAAAATCAAAAAGCGGATGGTGCCATTTATGATCGGGGAAACCCCATTGCAATCACCGCCCTATCATTAATGTCGCTTGCTGCCGTTGGACACCTGCCCATTCATCCAAATGAAAAAGGTGAGGCTATGGCCAAGGCTCTTGATTTCATACTCCTTAAAAAAAATCAAAATGAAATGGGTTATTTCGGCAAGGATGGAGGACGTATGTATGGTCACGGTATTGTTACCCTCACTTTGGCAGAAATGTTAGGTATGGGCATGGATCAAGAGATGGATAAATTGATTCGCGAGAAATGTCAGAAAGCCATAGATTTGATTGTCCGGTCGCAAAAGGTTAAAAAGAATCAATCTCAGCAGGGAGGTTGGCGATACAGTCCCGACGCTAGGGATGCCGATCTTTCCGTGACTATCTGGCAGCTTATGGCCCTGCGCTCAGCGAAAAACTCCGGCTTAGATGTAATTTCAACTGCGATTTCCGATGCCGTCGAATACTTGAAGCGTTCATACAAATCCAAGTTGGATGAACAAGGTAATCCCATTAATAAAAAATCAGGATTTGCTTACCAACCGGGAGGCCACCCCGAATACGCAACCACCGCAGCCGGCTTGCTGGCCATGCAAGTCTGTGGGCAGTACGAATCACCATTCGTACTTGGAGCAGCCGACTGGCTCCTGGAAAATGTTCCCCAGACCAACCGCAAGTTTTTCTTTTATGGAACTTATTATTATGCCCAGGCTTTGTATCAGCGGGGGGATGAGCATGCAAAGAAAGCCCGCAAGCTGGTTGAAGAAATTCTTCTTCCCATGCAAAAGCAGAATGGTTCCTGGCAGGGCGGCGGGTCTGAAGCCGGGGCCGGGGAAGTGTACTGCTCTTCGATGGCTATACTAGCCCTTGCCGTTAAATACCATTACCTGCCGATCTACCAGCGTTGAACTTCTTCTTTGCAAAAGATTAGTGTCTCAACCCGTATACCTGGGTTGCGACCTCCCCTTCAATAAGATTTCGTTCTTTATAACTGAGCTTCGAAATAAATTCGCGGCAAATTTCAACCCATGAGCCGTATTCAATGGCCAACCTGGCAACGGGCCAATCAGAACCAAACATAATACGATCGGGCCCGAACGCATCCAGTGCAATATCCATAAAGGGGATCAAGTCCTCTTTTTTCCATTCATTCCAGTTTGCTTCAGTGGCAATGCCGGAAAGTTTGCAGGTAACATTTTCCCGCTTGGCAATTTCATACATTTGCGTTTTCCAGGGCTCGTTGACTGAATCTCTGATTCTAGGTTTAGCAATGTGATCCAAAACGAAAGCCTGATCGGGATGACGATCAACAAACTGGATGGATGGGCCAAGTTGTCTTTCATAGATAAGAATGTCGTATGTCCAGTTATATTCCTTGAGTAAGCTGACACCCCGGTTGAATTCTTCTCCCAAAATGAAATTATCATTGGGTTCATCCTGCACAACATGACGAATCCCCTTAAGAAGAGAACAGTCAGAATATTTATCCATCAAGTCCCTGACATTTGCATCAGCCAAAGGCAACCAACCCACCACCCCCAAAATAAAATCATTAACTCTGGCATGATTGAGTAGGTCGGCTGTTTCCCTAAGTGATTGATCTGCCTGCACCGAGACCACCCCGTCTATTTCCGCCGCGGAAATCTCTTTTTTTAAATCCGAAGGCTGGTAATCGACTTTCAGGATCTCCATTTCTTGATTCATCCATGAATAAGTCTGTGGGTCATATTTCCAAAAGTGATGATGAGAATCTATTTTCATTATTATCAAGGGGTTGGTGGTTGTGATTTTCTTTTCATTTCAGCAAGCAAGGTCGGCCAACCCAAAACTATTAGCCGTTGCTTCATCCGACGATACCCGGCCCCATAGACCGGGTTGTCACTTTGCTTCATGTTTTCCCGAATTATGGAGGCAAGTTTTCCTTTTTCCTTAACCAAGGTTGCTTCCGAGACTAAGTTACAAAAACCCTCCACGACCGGTGGAGAATCATCAATAAACCGCTCGTTTAGCCAGATGTGAGCATATTCATGGGCCAACACGGAAACACACTCAATGTGGGGCATACCATAAAGAATAAAAATCTCGTGATCAAATGTGGTTCGTATGGATCTTCCATCACTACGAATTTTGTAAGTCGTCAGGGTTAGCCCGCGCAGGTTACCCCGTGCATTTATTTTTTTCGCCTGCTTTTCTATCACATCCTTTCCCACAACTCGAATGATCACATCCCCGACTGGTACCGCCATCCCCAAATTTGCCAAGGTAGGCCATACCCTCTTTCTAACCTCCTCCATGCGCTTAATCTCGTATACGCCATCCGAGGCACATGAGATACAATTCATACGCCCATCGTTTAAAAGCTGCAAAGAAGTCAGGTTGTCTACGGAAATGATTCTGGAACAAGAATCACACATTTTCGCCTTATAAAAATGATCTGCGTGAACCATTCCGCCCCATTCATCTCGCTTTAGTTTTTCACCCCCTTTGAATTCATTGTTACAAACTAAGCATTTAAAACAAGATTCATGAAATTTATAAGAGCCAGCTTCCTTGTAAGGAGCATTACCAAGCTGTTTAGAACACCGATGACATCTTTCCACTTTTGACCATTCTTGAATATATCTGCGATCTGAAGGAATAAAGCGGCTGATAAGAAAACGATACTCTCGTCCCTTGATTTTAATTCCAACTTCCTCTCCCGCGACTTCAAAAATTTCACCATTTTGCTTGCGGCCTTCCACGGTGGTCCAAACCCTTCCATGAATAGGAGAACCAATAACGGTCAGTAACAAGCAAAAGAAATATGGCAGCCGACCCACGATTTCCAATACTTGTCAGTCTGACAATACGGACTTCCAATGATCAATTCTTGTGGAGATTTGGCGGGGACCCGGCATCCCGGGTTTCTCGCGCATGGAAAATGCCCGCTTTAGATCAAAAACCTCCCTCCATTCACCAGTGAGAAATTCAGAAATGCCTGATGCTTCCTCATTACTGATTTCGGTCAGGCTTATTCCCTTGGAGTCTGCTAGACCGACCAGTTGTCCGACGGCATGATGGGCCTGCCTGAAAGGCAGACCCTTACTAACGAGGAAATCAGCAAGATCCGTGGCGAGAAGTAAAGGGTCGGATGCAGCCAACTCGCATTTTTCTTCCTTGAAAACTGTTTCTTCCATGCATCCTTTAACCACTGAAAGGCACAAAGATAACTGATCATAGCAATCAAAGACAGGTGGCTTGTCTTCCTGCAAGTCGCGGTTGTAAGTCAAGGGTAGCCCTTTAACTGCAACCAACAAATTGGTCAGATTTCCAACAATTCGACCGGTTTTTCCACGGACCAGCTCATAGCAATCAGGATTTTTCTTCTGAGGCATGAGTGAAGACCCGGTGGTGAAGGAATCAGGTAAAGAAACAAAATCAAATTCTGAGGAGTTCCAAATAATCAAATCCTCTGATAATCTTGACAAATGAATTGCAGTTATGGAGCAGGCACTTGCGAATTCCAGAAACAAATCACGGTCTGCAACCGCATCCATTCCATTTGCAGTCAAGCATGCATTACCCTCATGATCGACAAAACCAAGAACTTTCGCAATATATTCCCTGTCCAAAGGTAAAGTGGATCCGGCAATTGCACCCGAGCCAAGAGGACAGGCATTGGCATGCTTGGCAACGACTGAAAACCTCTCATGATCCCGACCCAATGCTTCTATATGGGCGAGCATATGATGACCTACCGTGACCGGTTGTGCCCTCTGCAAATGGGTGTAACCCGGTATCGAAAGAGTCGCGTACTTCTCCGCAATGGAGAGCAGTGCTTGCATGGCTCCTTCGAGACTTAGCTGTAAATTTGAACAGGCATCCTTAAAAAAGAGACGCATATCAGTGGCCACTTGATCATTTCGACTTCTACCGGTGTGGAGTTTATCGGCCGCTTTGGTTTTTTCACGCAAAGCCTGTTCGAGGTTCATATGAACATCTTCCAACTCAAGCTTCCATGGAAAATCGTCCTTATAAATCTCCTCCTGTAATTCCAGAATACCTTTTTCGATCTCTTTCAACTCTTCCGTAGACAGGAGACCCACATGGGCAAGCATAGCGGCATGCCCCAGACTTCCCTTTAAATCATACGAGGCCAGTCTTTTATCAAAGGAGACGGATTCCCCGAACACTTGCATCAAGGCATCAGGTTGGGCTGAAAATCTTCCTCCCCAGGAAACATGCTTTGCGTCTTTCGGCATGATCACTCATCATCCAAAGGTTCTGCGTTGCCGCAACCAAATTTGAACTGAAAGACCAATTAGGCGGTTAAGCAAAAACGGACTTAATCTTGGCTTTGATGTGATCCCGGTTCAGTTTAGCAATGTAATCGAGCGAAATATCCTTGGGGCATGCCGCCGAGCATTCTCCGAAATTTCTACAATTACCAAATCCTGCCTCGTCCATTGCCGAAACCATCGCAAGCACACGCTTGTCTTTTTCAGCCTGACCCTGCGGTAACATGTTGAGATGTCCTGCCTTAGCGGAAGTAAAGAGCATGGCGGATGCATTCTTACAAGATGCCACGCAGGCACCACAACCGATGCAGGCGGCTGCGTCCATAGCTCGGTCAGAATCATTCTTGGGTACGGGTAGGGCGTTACCATCGGGAGCACTCCCCGTACGAACCGTGATGAAGCCTCCTGCCTGAGTGATGCTGTCAAAAGCGGAACGGTCAACAACGAGATCCTTGACCACTGGAAATGCCCTTGCCCGGAAAGGTTCTATAGTGATGGTGTCACCGTCATCGAACTTACGCATGTGAAGTTGGCAAGTAGTGGTCGAGTTTTCGGTACCATGTGGATGACCATTAATGGTCAGGGAACACATTCCACAAATGCCTTCGCGGCAATCATGATCAAAAACAACAGGTTCCGTACCTTCTTCAAGCAGTTGTTCATTCAGTTGATCCATCATTTCTAAGAAGGACGAATCCTCTGAAACTTCGTCAAGAGTGTGAGTTTCAAAACGACCTTCATCATTTCGGTCATTTTGCCTCCAAACTTTCAGAAACAACTTCATATCAGAATTACTTGTAGCTTCGAACGGCGAGCTTCACATTATCATATGTTAATTTTTCTTGGTGGCGACAAGGAGTTTTGCCGTCATTGTCATATTCCCACACCGCCGCGTGTGCAAAATTTTCATCATCGCGGAGGGCTTCACCGTCTTCAGTCTGGTATTCTTCTCGAAAATGTCCACCGCAGGACTCGTTTCGTTCAAGGGCATCACGGCATAGCAGTTCCCCGAAATCCAAGAAATCACGCACGCGACCTGCTCGTTCCAGTTCGGCATTTAAGTTGTCACCGGAACCCGGTACCAAAAGGTTCTTATTGAAATCATCTCGAAGATCTTGGATTTGACCGATTGCTTTGTTTAATCCTTTTTCGTTTCTGGCCATACCCGCATATTCCCACATGATTTGCCCCAGTTCTTTGTGATAAGAACGCGACGAACGCTTTCCTTTCGCAGAAGTCAATTGATCCACTCGTTCCCTCACGGATTCCATGACTACCTTCACTTCCGCGGAGTCCGGACTGATAGCACCTGCACCTGATTTGGCAAGGTAATCACCTATGGTATAGGGGATAACGAAATAACCATCACTTAGCCCCTGCATCAAAGCACTCGCACCAAGACGGTTTGCACCATGATCGGAAAAGTTTGCCTCCCCCAGAGCAAAGCATCCTGGTATGGTTGTCATGAGGTTGTAATCAACCCACAATCCCCCCATGGTATAATGTATGGCTGGATAAATGCGCATGGGACGCTGGTATGCGTTCTCTCCCGTAATTCTCTCATACATTTGAAAGAGGTTTCCGTACCTTTCTCGAATGGCGCTTTCGCCTAATCGGGAGATTGAATCAGAAAAATCAAGGTAAACACCCCTCCCTCCGGTTCCAACCCCCCTGCCTTCATCACAAGCTTCCTTGGCAGAACGACTGGAAATATCTCTTGGTGCGAGATTTCCAAAACTCGGATATTTTCTTTCAAGATAATAATCCCGGTCCGTTTCAGGAATATCATTGGGATGTTTGCTTGCGTCCTCTGCTTTCTTAGGCACCCAAACCCGACCATCATTTCGCAAGGATTCAGACATTAAGGTCAACTTTGATTGATGATCACCGGCTACCGGAATGCAAGTAGGGTGAATTTGGGTGAAACAAGGGTTGGCAAAACCTGCACCTCGCCGGTAGGCACGAAAGGTTGCCGTAACATTGCAACCAATTGCATTGGTTGATAAATAGTAAACATTACCGTACCCGCCAGTGCAAAGAAGAACCGCATCCGCCGTCCATGCATTGGTTTCTCCGGTTGCAAGGTTGCGAGTGATGATTCCTTTGGCATGGCCATCAACAACCACAATATCCAACATTTCTTCCCGAGTGTGCATTTTTACCTGTCCGGCTGAAATTTGTCGACTGAGGGCACTGTATGCACCTAAAAGTAATTGTTGTCCCGTTTGTCCGCGGGCATAAAAAGTGCGGCTGACCTGTGCACCACCAAAAGAACGGTTGGCCAGCAACCCTCCGTATTCACGGGCAAAAGGAACGCCCTGAGCAACACATTGGTCGATGATGTTAGTGCTTACTTGAGCCAACCGATAAACATTTGCCTCCCTAGAACGGAAATCGCCGCCTTTGACGGTGTCGTAAAAGAGGCGGTGAATACTGTCTCCATCATTCTGGTAATTTTTGGCAGCGTTTATTCCACCTTGAGCGGCAATCGAGTGAGCCCGTCTTGGTGAATCCTGATAACAAAAGCAATCAACATTGTATCCCAATTCTCCAAGAGTGGCGGCGGCCGAACCTCCAGCAAGCCCGGAGCCCACAACAATAATTTTGTATTTTCTCTTGTTAGCCGGATTGACCAGCTTGGAGGAGAAACGATGGTTGTCCCACTTATCTTCTATAGGTCCTTCTGGAATTTTGGAATCGAGGTTCATCATTCGAAATTTTTGGGTAGTTCAATTTAAGGCGAGTGGTTCCATTCCTGAACTGAAATTGAAGAATTTAATCATACCCCAATTTTGGGCCAAGACAAGTAGTGGAACGATCGAAAATCCCGCGAAAATCACCCATGCATACGCTTTGGCAGCTAATTCTAATTTCGCCCGCCAATTTTCTGATCGGATCCCCAGAGATTGGAATGCACTACTCACACCATGGGCTAGGTGGCCACAAAGCAGAAACATGGCCACCACATAAAAAACAGAAACCCATGTGTGCTGGAAGCCTGCGATAACCATGGTGTAAACATCGTGAATCTTATCGGAGTCAGGAGATCCAACCATAGTCATCATCTTATCGTATTCAGGATAAATCAAACGGATGGTAAAGTGAAGTAAATGAAAAATAATAAAAGCTAGTAATATGGAACCGGTAAGTCCCATCCTAAGTGAAGCTAGCCCGGCTTTCTTAGTGGTCTCGATGTAGTTTGAGTGAGGTCGGGCCCGGCGGTTTTCCTTTACTAACTGATAAGCGGTAACAGCATGAACAATTACGGCAGCAAGTAAAAATAAGCGGGATCCCCAGAGGATAGGCATGGGGAGTGATTGTAAGGCATGGGCATATGCGTTTATTTTCTCTTGACCCATAAGAATTTGCAGGTTGCCAGCCATGTGCACAAAAACAAACCCTATGAGAACAAGTCCAGATAGGGCCATTAGATATTTTTTTCCAAGAGAACTAGTAAACATTTTAGAACAAGATAGTACTTATTTTTGATCTATTCTTTGGCATGACGAGAGAAAAGATACATAAAGATAGTTATATAAGCTTTTCCAATTAGTACAATTAATAGTTGTGTTCTCTGCAAAAGAATTTTTAAGGGTTTTATCATTTTGGGACAAATCATCATTGCATGACAAACTTTACATGTCATTGTTTATTCGTGAGAATATGAAATATATTTTTATCACGGGCGGAGTTGTATCTTCTTTGGGCAAAGGACTTACTGCAGGTGCGTTGGGTGCCCTTCTTGAACAGCGTGGTCTGACCACCCGCATCCAAAAATTTGATCCCTACCTCAATGTTGATCCCGGTACCATGAGTCCATTTCAGCATGGAGAGGTTTATGTATTAGATGACGGTGCGGAAACCGATTTGGATCTTGGCCACTACGAGCGTTTCACATCCGGTAAACTTTCTAGATTTAATAATCTCACCAGCGGGCAAATTTATGAGTCGGTAATCCGAAAAGAACGTCGCGGTGATTACCTGGGTAAAACCGTACAAGTGATTCCCCATGTGACCAACGAAATCAAGGACCGTATTTATGCTGCCGGCCAAGGTGTGAATGTTCTGATTACTGAAATTGGCGGGACGATCGGTGATATTGAAGGTCTACCCTTCACTGAAGCCATGCGCCAATTTGCCACAGAAGTGGGGAAGGCAAATGTTTTGTTCATTCACATGACCCTCTTACCAAGTTTGCGGGCTGCGAAAGAATTGAAAACGAAGCCAACCCAACAAAGTGTTGCCAAACTTCGAGAAATTGGAATTCAACCAGACATCCTAATTTGCAGGACCGAACAACCAATTACGGAAGAAATTCGTGAAAAACTGTCCCTTTTTTGCAGCGTACCCAAAGAGGCAGTCGTCGAAGAGATCGATGTTGCCCATTCAATCTATGAGCTGCCGCACATGCTTAAAAAAGAAGGTTTGGACCGCCTGGTTACCCGTTTTCTTGGTCTGGATGCACCTGCTCCCAAGTTGGACGAATGGGAAGAGGTTGTTCAAAGACTTTTAAATCCAAAACACCATGTCCGGATTGGAATGGTTGGCAAATATATGGACCTGCAGGATTCTTATCTCTCGGTCAATGAATCCCTTGACCATGGCGGAATAAGAAATGATTGTGCGGTTGAGGTTATGCATATTGATGCGGAAGAAATTGAGCGGGATGGTCCGGAACCTCATCTGAGCGATTTAAACGGGATTCTCGTCCCCGGAGGTTTTGGTGATCGAGGAACGGAAGGTAAGATTTTGGCATCGAAGTATGCACGCGAGAATAATCTCCCTTATTTTGGCCTTTGCTTGGGTATGCAAATTGCAGTCATTGATTTTGCAAGGAATGTTCTTGGTCTCGAGCAGGCAAACAGTGAAGAATTTGATCCCAAAACTCCAGACCCAGTCATCCATATTATGGATGATCAAAAAGTGGTTGAAGATAAAGGAGCAACCATGAGACTGGGTGCGTGCCCCTGTTATTTAAAGAAAGGAAGCTTTGCCTACAATGCGTACGAAAAAGAAGAGGTTTCCGAAAGACACAGACACAGGTTTGAATTCAACAATTCGTATCGTGAAAAAATGGAAGCAGAAGGATTAGTCATTTCCGGAATCAACCCGCAAAGAGACCTAGTCGAAATCGTTGAAGTCCATGATCACCCCTGGTATGTAGGGGTCCAGTTTCATCCTGAATTTCAATCCAAACCAAACAAGGCACATCCCCTTTTTGCATCCTTTATTGAAGCTTCACTCAACCATCAATTGGCCATTGTTAAAGAAAGTAAAAACACTTTTGATTAAGAGATATCTTTCGATTCCGCATTCTTAGAGTTATATTTAAGCTTTTCCCCATCGGTGAAAGGATTCATTGTCTTTGCAAGTGATCATTGATGCACATACGCACCTTTACGCGGAAGAGGTTATTACCAACCCAGTAAAGTTTGCCCGTAAACAAAAGGAAGATCATTGGCTACAGCTAGTCAAACCGGTCAAAGGAAAAGCCCTGCAGAGTTGGGCAGATCGAACAGAAATGCTATCTCAGATGAAGTCCGACGGGGTAGACCGAGTGATTCTTCAGGGTTGGTATTGGGAAAATCCTGATACCTGCATTCTACAAAATGACTGGTACGCGACATGGATCCAACAAGACCCACAAAATTTTATTGGGTTTATGAGTATTCATTCGGAAATTAAAGATCCGCTTGATGAATTAAAGAGAAGGCAGGACCAAGGTTTTTTGGGTATCGGAGAATGTCACCCCTGGCTACAGGGACGTTCGCCCAAAGATAAAGTCTGGTTTGAATGCATGGAGTTTGCCAGTCAGGCGGGATGGCCCGTTACCTTTCATGTGACGGAGCCCGTCGGACATGATTATCCAGGCCGTGTTCCCACCCCGCTTGATGATTTTCTTTGGCTCGCTCAGGAAATTCCAAATCTGAAAATTATTTTAGCACATGCTGGCGGTCTTTTCCCTTTTTATGAATTGAACCCGAAAATCCGTTCAGATTTACAAAATGTATATTATGACTTGGCCGCCTGCCCTTTACTCTATGATGCGAAATTATATCGAAAATTAATTGATGTCGTTGGTTGTCAAAAAATACTCTGGGGAACGGATTATCCTCTTCGGATATTTCCCAAAACCCAAAAAAGAGCCGATTTCTGCTCCTTTAAAGATTTTCTCCTTCAAGAAACTAAGTTGACCGAGAATGAAGCCCATGCAATCTTTGGCGGTACTCTTTTGTCCATTCTTCCATGATCATCGAGTTGAATCGTGTAGTGCCTGATCCTTTACCGAAGGAAGTGATTCAATCCTCTGAGATTTGGAATACCCCATTTCATATTGAAACAAACTCTGCAATTTTGGTCTCCGCACAATCAGGCATGGGAAAATCCACATTGCTCCATTTATTGTACGGAATTCGTAAGGATTACTCGGGAATTCTATTAATAAATGGAAAAGATTCAGGCTCTTTTTCCAATCAAGAGTGGATTAAAATTCGCAAATCATCCGTTTCCCTCCTCTTTCAGGATCTCCGCCTGTTTCCTCACCTAACAGCTCTCGAAAACATCCGTCTTATCCCGCAAACTAATTGCGACGCTCCCGCAGTTGAAGAGATGACCGACATTCTTGGCCTGTCGCACTTGCTTAATCAATCGGCCCACACCCTTTCACATGGACAAAGACAACGGGTTGCCTTGGTACGGGCACTGCTCAAGCCTTTTAAACTCCTGTTGCTCGATGAACCGTTCAGTCATTTAGATCAAGTTAATCAAGACAACGCCTGTTCTTTGATTAGGCGGGTGGTGCAGGCAAACGGTGCAGGTATGATTTTATCCACCCTAGGTTCAGTTCCAGAAATCCCGTTTGATCAAAAGTACTCCCTTTGAAAGAAGACTTTCCTCAATTAGACCTGCGATCTTGCCTGGCCTCGAGGGGACCTCGTCGCGAGCTTTTGATCGCTTCATTCGGATGTTTTATCGGAACCACTCTTCTACTCCTTGCCATACAATTATATCAGGATGCCACTAAATTTTTAATGCAAAATGAGAGCCCCAAAAACTATTTTACCATCAACAAAAAAATCGAGGGCGGGGCCTTACTGAACCTAGCCAAAAATGAAGATTCATTTGACCAACTAGAGCTTGAATCCATTGAAAAACTGCCGGGGGTTCAAAAACTCGGGGGGTTTGTCAGAAATAAATTCCCACTTACCTTAAATATCTGGCCATCCGGTAAAATTGGCTTGGGTGCAGCTGCAAAAACCGATTTATTTTTCGAGTCTATTCCAGACGAATTTCTAGACTTAATTCCCAAGGAATGGGATTGGGAGGAAAACGCATCCACAATTCCGATCATGGTGCCCAAGTTTTATCTCGATCTTTGGAACTTCGGTCTGGCTCCATCCCGTGTCGAGTATCCTGCTCTTTCATCCGATGCAGCGAAGGGAATGCCAATAGAGATCTTCATCGGCAAAAATAAAGAAACGACCCTGCAAGGTCGTTTTGTTGCCTTTAGTAAAAGGATTAACAGCGTTCTGGTTCCCGAAAGTTTTCTCCACTGGGCCAATCAAAAATTTGGCTTCCCTGACAGTGGGGATTTCTTTTTTTTATGGAAAGATGGCACTATTGAAGGACCGCCACAGTCACGGGCTGGCTTATCAAATCTCAAAACTCTTTCCGAATTTGAATCATGGGAAATCTCACCGTTGGGAAGCCCGGCTGCTCGCTCGCCCATCACTTCCTTGTTTAATCAGGAAAATACAAAGGTCCAACCTTCGCGTATCATCCTGGAGATCGCGGATGCACCCTCCCCTGCACTACTTTCATATGTTGACAACAACGGATATGAGATCAACCGGGAATTTCCGGATCAGGATCTGATCAAAAAAGCCCTCCATAGACTTTTATTCGGAATGATAGGCGTAGGAATACTCCTGTCCATCCTTTCCATCACCACCTTCGCAACAAGCTTTAAGCTGGTCATATCCCGATCTGCAGAACATGTAAAAAACCTGCTTTTGCTGGGCTTCTTTCCCAGTCAAATTGCTCAAATTTTCTACCAAAGATTTCAGAAGCTTTTCCTATTTATTATGTTGGGCTCAATAATCCTGTGTATTATGTCCAAATATCTTATTGTTCAAAAAGTCAATGAGTACGGAATCGAAATGGACTTAAATTCTTATGGATTCACCCTTTGCATTGCAATGCTCTATTCCCTGATTTTTCTCTTGATCAATAAAAAGATTATAAATCAATCCCTAGAGGATCTCCAAAAATAAGGGATTCGATCCTAAGTAAAGTTATCGGGCCGCCCCCGTTAATTTTGAACTTTCATGACCAATGCGTCATCCTTAATAACAAATGCGATTTTGCTTCCTTCCTCCACTTCCCCGGCAACCAAGGCCCGGGCCAGTTGAGTCTCAACTTGTTTCTGTAAAAACCTCTTCAGTGGCCTAGCTCCGTAGGTCGGATCATATCCTTTTTCACCTATCCATTTCTTCGAAGAATTAGTAAACATAACTGAAATTTTCCGGTCCTCCAGCCTCCTGTTTAAAGACGAAAGTAACAAATCCACGATTTCAGTTATTTCTTCAAGTGAAAGTGGTTTGAATAAAACTGTGTCATCAATCCGGTTCAAAAATTCGGGACGGAAATGATCCCTCAGATCAGCCATGACCGACTCACGGTCAGATTCAGAAATTTCGTTGTTTATTAAATTATCCTGTAAATAACGGCTGCCAACATTTGAGGTCATGATCACAACCACATTTTTGAAATCCACCGTTCGTCCTTGAGAATCAGTCAAACGGCCATCATCCATCAATTGAAGAAGAATATTGAATACATCCGGATGTGCTTTTTCAATCTCGTCGAAAAGAATGACCGAATAAGGTTTTCGCCGCACTGCCTCAGTCAATTGACCCCCTTCTTCATACCCGACATAGCCCGGGGGTGCCCCGATCAAACGGGCCACAGAGTGTTTCTCCATGTATTCTGACATATCAATGCGGACCACATTGTCCTCACTATCAAAAAGGCTCTCAGCTAGGGTCTTAGCAAGTTCAGTCTTTCCCACCCCCGTCGGTCCCAAAAACAAAAAGGATCCAATTGGACGATTAGGATCTTTAATCCCCGCCCGTGCACGCATGATTGCCTCTGCAACGGAGTTAACTGCTTCGTTTTGGCCTATTACACGCTGATGCAAGATACTTTGTAATCGCAGGATTTTATCTCTTTCTCCCTCTATCAATTTAGTAACAGGCACTCCAGTCCAACGAGCTACAATATCGGCAATTTCTTCTGCCGTAACTTCTTCCTTTAAAATCGAATCCTCTTTTTTATCGACATTTTCCATCTCCTCTAACTCCGCTTCCAAGTTCGGGAGTTTTCCGTGTTTAAGTTCAGCGACAAGATTTAAATCATAAGCTCTTTCGGCCCGTTCCATTTCCGCACGGGTCGACTCGATCTGTTCGCGGAGTAGACGAACATCATCAATTCCCTTTCTTTCATTTTCCCACTTTCGCTTTATAGTTTCCATCTTGTCACGGGAATTCCCGAGTTCCTTTCGCAAAGATTCCAAACGGTCCTTGCTGGATTCATCCTTTTCCTGTTTGAGCGCGGCTTCCTCAATTTCAAGCTGGAGAACCCGCCGACTAATTTCATCAAGCTCCGATGGCATGCTATCGAGTTCGGTGCGAATCAGGGCACAAGCTTCATCAACTAAATCAATTGCCTTATCAGGAAGAAAACGCTCAGAAATATAACGATTGGAAAGAACTGCCGCTTCGACCAACGCTTCATCGCGGATATTTACCCCGTGATGAATTTCAAAACGCTCACGTAAGCCTCTTAAGATAGAAATCGTATCCTCCACATTCGGCTGGTCAACGAGTACTGTTTGAAAACGCCTCTCCAAGGCAGCATCTTTTTCAATATTTTGACGATACTCATTTAAGGTGGTTGCACCAATGCAGTGAAGTTCTCCTCTTGCGAGCATAGGTTTTAACATATTGCCGGCATCAATCGCTCCTTCTGCTTTACCGGCACCAACAATCGTATGCATTTCATCAATAAAGAGGATGATCCTCCCTTCCGCCTTACCGACCTCACTAAGCACTGCCTTGAGGCGTTCTTCAAATTCGCCCCGAAACTTGGCACCGGCTAAAAGTGAACCCATTTCAAGGGTGAAAATAGTCTTATCTTTGAGGCCTTCTGGTACATCACCCCGAACAATTCTTTGCGCAAGACCCTCAACAATGGCGGTTTTACCAACACCCGGATCTCCGATAAGCACTGGGTTGTTTTTGGTTTTTCGTGAAAGTATACGAATTACCCGACGAATCTCCATGTCTCGACCGATTACAGGATCCAATTTTCCTGACTTTGCCTGCTCAACCAGGTCAATTCCATACTTTTTAAGAGCCCGGAAGGAATTTTCGGGGGTTTTGGAGGTAACCTTTTGACCTCCTCGAAGGCTTGCGAGAGTAGCGAGGACCTTTTTTTCTGAAATTTCAAAGTTTTTAAGAAATTGTTTAAAAGCTGACGGTTTTTTTACGCTAGCCAACCCAAGCAGAAGGTGTTCGGTGCTGACATAATCATCCTGCATTTCCGCCGAGAGCAGTTGGCCTTTTTCTACTGATTCTGTCAGTGCGGCAGATGCATAGGAACGAGCGGTATTCACATTTCCTGCAATCTTGGGTAAATTTTTGAGCTCTCTATGCAATGCAAGTTGTACCGGGGCAGTACCAATACCCATCTCTTCCATAATTGCAGGCACAATTCCGTTTTCCTGGGACATGAGGGCTGAGATCAAATGCCACACCTCCACTTCCTGCTGTCCATTACGCATGGCAATTTGTGACATTTCCTTAATCGCCGCTATTCCAAGCTCGGTAAATTTTTCAGGATCGATATTCATAAGTTATTGTTTGCATATTTCATACCGAAATAAAACCATTAACCCCCTCCATTTGACGCGATGATTACAACAATACGCAAATCCTTCAGCCATATAAGTGACATTTTATCAGACAGAAAGGCTCGAGTGAGTCAACTTGGCACAAGCCACGAGCTGATTCTCTCTACCGATTCTCATTTACTTTCGAATACAAAGATGATTGACCAGATTACCTTGTTCGTCCGACAATTATTCCTTTTCACCGGCGGATTTCTGTGGTTCGGCAAGAAAATTCGCCATCGAACATTAACACCTATCAAAAGCTTTATCATATTGGAGAAATAAAAAAATTAATGTAAGCAAGGGTTACCAATACTCTACGATGATCCCAGCAACTGAATGCCAGTAAAATTCCTCTTGGATGGCACATGTAGCCTGAACAGAAACTCGGATGGTAAATACATTTCTTCATCTAAATCCATAGCTTCTACACCCGGTGGGTTATTGAAATTCGTTTCAGGTGAGCTTGGTTTGGGAAAATTTTTCTAAAATAAAGGATACTCTTTTGTCGGCAATTCCGAAAAGGAAGTGTGTGCGTCTCAGGCAGATTAAGAAGTCATTGATGCAAATATTCTATTATCACTAGCCTTTTTTCCCCTATTATCTGACATCTAAAAAAATCGAATCCACTCCAAAGTTAAAATGGGAGCCACCGCATATATCGATTCAGATTATGCTGATCTCTAGTACGCTATGGATCATAAAATCGAACTTGTTGAATTTAACTACTGTAATTTAAGATCAGCTGAGGAGCACGTGTTAATAATGATCTTTTCTCCGGTGCGTGATTATCATAATCAGCACAGAATTGTAATTGAAGGTGGATGAAATATTACCGATTTGGTTCAAAGATTTTATGAATTTAAAGGTTTGCCTGATGGAATCTTTGTAGCGTAGCGAATTGGACTCGATATATTAAGAAAAATGAAGTTTTTTGATTTGCAGATGCGTTATTTCAATCGCCATCGTTTGCCTCAAGTTATCGAAAAGGAACTTAGTCTAACTCATCATGATTCCATTGAGTCACTGGTATCAGTCTGTCACGATCTCACAATTAATTGCCTTCCGCGTCCGAAAATAAAGATTCTATTCAATGATGAGTTAATCGGAAAGGTGAAAAGGGTTGCTTTCGCAGTGAATCCTGCCGGTGTAAAAATATACCAGCGGGATGCTATTGCCCGTGAAACTGAATCATTAAAACTTTGCGGCTATGATGGAGATATAAGTAACCCAAAGTCTATCTCCAATAAGCATATATGGCATATCATGCCGAATCTTGAAATGACTCCCCAAACTTTAGTCACTTCGCTTTCCGTGCAAGGCCTTTACGCCAGTGGAGCACGGGAAATTCTTGAGTTCTTCTTTGAAGGTTCGTTCTTCCGAGATCTCTGTTTTAATGTGAAAGATGGGGAACTTGCAAGCATGGAGGCTCTTTCGTACTCCCAAGGAACGACCACTCGTGGCTTGGAGGAAGTTGCCAAATTTCACTAGAAGATTTAGCTACAAAACCGTGACCGATTGATCTGATAAACCATGGTTTTTTTCCTTTTTGACAAATGAAATTGAAGGAACGAGTTGTATACATTGATAAAAAACTCAATGAATTGTATCCGGACCCACCGATTCCCCTTAATCATTCGGATCCTTACACCTTGTTAATTGCAGTCCTGCTATCCGCTCAATGCACGGACGCTCGGGTCAACCAGATTACACCTGCTCTTTTTGACTTGGCGAACTCCCCCCAAGCCATGGCGAAGCAATCCGTTGATAATATTAATTCAATTGTCAGGCCATGTGGTTTGGCTCCAAAAAAAGCCAAAGCTATTCTCGGACTTTCCAAAATCTTACTCAACAAACATAATGCTTCGGTGCCCAGTTCCTTTGACGCATTGGAAGAACTCCCAGGCGTTGGGCACAAGACCGCTTCTGTAGTGATGGCTCAAGCTTTCGGGCATCCTTCCTTCCCTGTAGATACTCATATTCACCGATTAGCTCAGCGATGGAAACTTTCAAACGGGAAAAGTGTCACCCAAACAGAAAAGGATCTTAAAAGACACTTTCCCAAAAACCGCTGGAATCAGTTGCATCTCCAAATCATATATTATGCCCGTGAGTTTTGCCCCGCTCATGCGTGCCATGGATTAGGTTGCGAAATTTGTAAAACCTGCTTTCCGAAGAGGAAGAAAAAAATTCTTACTCAACGGGCTTAACCCGAGTTTACAAAAACCTGAGGCTTTGCAGTTTTGAGTTTGCCAATCGCAGATTCATCAAGCCCGGTCTCAAAAAGATAAACTTCACGCAAGGATTCCAGCGAAATTAAGAAGTCGACCGAGGAAGCATCAAGATTGATTCGAATCAAATTCAAATACTCTAAATTCTGTAATTCATTTAATTTAGTAATCCCGGATGCATCTACTTCCTGAACTCCCTCCAGGAATAGTTTTTTTAAGTTTGGCATCTTTGCGATAAATTCAATTCCCGCATTGGTGACTTTAGAATCGGTCAGATCAAGTGAGATGATATGCGGAGCAATCATCATTAACTTTTCAAGATCTTCATCCTTCATTGCGAGTTCCGGATCAACCGACGAAATGACCTGGAGCCCTTTGGCACCAACCATGGGAAGAATTCGAATCCCTGAAGACCTTAAGGTGTTCCAAGCGTCCTCACTGAGGATAATTTCGTCCGGACTTTTTGTCTCAGCAGAGCTTTCAGCATTGGTAACATTTCCAGCGATTTCATCGAGATTTATTCCGAAA
>CACMBV010000029.1 GCA_902612125.1 uncultured Verrucomicrobiota bacterium | reverse complement strand
AAGGCCAAGGGACAGGCGGCCGAAGCCGGGCTTGAATTACAGGGTACGGGTATGGGAAGGATCATTTCTTATGACTGATCAGGAAACCGAACAAATTGCAGGTATTTTCAGAAACTTGGGGGCCGATCGGGAAAAAGCCACCACCATGGCTCGACAATTGATTAAACGATCCGAACAACTAGCAAAGGAAAAAAATTCCACAAAAGTGAGTGAATTACAAGCTCTTCTTGAAACCGCAATCTACGGCGCCCAGGGTGCTTTAAAACCCGATAAGAACACTGATTCTGAGTAAAAAATGCTCACAAACCCTTAAAAATTCACATTTTCTAAAGAAAAAGTTTGACCAAAATGCAGAAAACGCAGAGCTAAGAGTGAGCTATAACTCAATTATTATATTCCAAACAAAAGGAAACACACATGAATAAAGGACAACTCATCGAAGCCGTACAAAAAAAATTGGGCAAGGATACCACCAAAGCCGCCGCTGATGCAGCACTCAATGCAGTGATTGATTGCATCACCAAAGCAGTGAAAAAAGAGCCTGTTCAAATCATCGGTTTCGGTACCTTTTCCGTAGTGAAACGCGGTGCTCGTAAGGGAATTAATCCCCGAACTCAAGAAAAAATCAAGATCAAGGCTTCCAAATCCGTGAAGTTTAAACCTGGTGCCAAACTCAAGGCTGCCATTTGATTTCTTTGATTTTATACCCCTTTCAAAAACCCGTGGGCAACCGCGGGTTTTTTTTAGAAAATTTGAAAAATCAGAATTATACAGAAGCTTTCAAACAAACCAGCAGTAACTGGTGTTTTAGTTTCGCACCCGGCCGGATTGAGTTCCTTGGTAATCATCTTGATTATAACGGAGGCACTGTTCTTGGTATGGCCGTTAATGCGGGTATTTACTGCCTTGGGGTTCCGCAGGATGATACCTCGGTCTCGCTTTTTAGTGAAAACTTCGAAGATTCAGCCTGGGATGGGGACTTGCAACAAATTGAACCTCAAAATGGCAAATATTCCTGGACAAATTATTGCCTCGGGGTTTTGGTAGAATTAAAAAAGAGAGGTCTCGCTCCGACCAAAGGATTTCGCCTGATCTTCACCTCCGACCTGCCCGCCTCCGTGGGGTTAAGTTCAAGTGCGGCCCTTGAACTTGCCACCGCCCATACCCTTCTTCAATTGAGCGGGCATTCCCTCTCGAAGGAAGATATGGTCAAGGTTTGCCGAAGGGCAGAAAACGATTTTGTGGGAATGCCCTGCGGGATCCTTGACCAAGGGACTTCGGCTTTTGGAAAAGCAGATCATTTAGTCTGTATTGAATGCGAGCGGGAAAACTATTACAACCTTCCCCTTCCTCCCACGACCGAGGTCTGGGTTTTCAATACGAGAATTAAGCATGACCTGGTCGATTCTCTTTATTCAACCAGGCACCAGGAATGCAAAGATGTGTTTGAATCGATCAAGGAAATCCATCCTGCACGAAATTTTCTGTGCGATTGCAAGATGGATGATCTAAGCACCACGGTTCTTCCTGAAAATTTACGCAAGCGGGCAATCCATGTGATTAAGGAACAGGAGAGAGTCACTTCCTTTTGTCAAGGTATCGAAAACGATTCTCATCTGTCTGACCTGGGCCAACTACTTACTCAGTCCCATGAAAGTTCTTCCCAAAATTTCGAAAATAGTTGCGAGGAACTCGATTTTTTAGTGGAGAAATTGAATAAACACCCATCCGTTCTTGGGGCTCGCTTAACGGGGGGAGGCTTTGGTGGTGCGGTCATGGCTTGGGTTAAAAAGAATTTCACCCATTTGGATGCAGAAGTAATTCAAGGAGCATACCAAGATCATTTTGGACAGAAAATTGACTCCTTCCATTTTAAGGCATCGGATGGTGCCAGAAAAGAATGCCTACTGAGTAAGTGATCAAACCCTTCCCTGCAAAAAGTTTTGCAAATGGGCCAAAAAAACTTCTCGGTCTTCCACATGAACATCATGGCCTACCTCGGGGAGGGTAATCAGTTTAGCCCCGGGGAAATATTGCTGAATATCCGGATGATGCTCAGTTCGCACATAACCTGATTTTCCTCCGCAGATAAAGAGGGTATCCCCTGCAAATTGATCACTGGATGCCAAAGGATTTAAAGATAAATTGCCTATGGAATCTTTCAAATCCGTTAAGCTGGGCAACCAGAACAACCGGTTATTTTTGACTTCGAGATTGGTAAGCAAAAATTGACGGAACCCCCAATTGGGTATCTGTTCACTCAATGCTTCGTCCGCCTCTTTACGGGAGGAAAGGACACTGAGATCCAAATTTAGCAATGCCAGCAGGGTTGGAAGATGATGGTCAGGCGGGTAATCACGGGGTGCAATATCCACCACCACCAATTGATCAACTGACGCTGGATCATCACATGCCATTCGCATGGCCACTTTTCCACCAAGGCTATGCCCGCAAAGTGAAAATTGGGACCTTCCCCGCTGGGTAATTTCAGCATGAATGAGGGCGGCCATCTTTTGAACGGTGAAATCTGGGTGATGAGGTGATCTTCCATGATTGGGTAAATCGAAGCTGAGGGTATGAAATCCCGATGACATTAGCTTGGATACGGAACGCCAATTTCGGGACGAGCCAAGTAATCCATGAAGAAAGACTATGCAACGATCCTCGGGGTTTCCCCGCTCTTCCACAAATAAACCGGATACCATCTAAAATAACTCCAATTGGGAGGCATGCGGCGGCGGATTGATCGAAGGGACTTCCTTTTTCGGCTCCGCTTTTGATGTTTCTGAAGCCTTCTCCTCAAGCGGTTTTTTTTCTGTCCCTTCCTTTTCATCCAGATTGACTGGAGGCGGATTGATCTCTTTTTGCCCGGTTTCCAAGAGAGCGAGAATTTCCTTCGCCCGGTGCACCACCTGGTTAGGAAGCCCAGCCAAACGAGCAACTTGTATCCCAAACGACCTCTCCGAAGCCCCCGGAGTTACCTGCCTGACAAATATGATTTCATCATTCCATTCCTTCACCGCCACCGAAAAATTCTTCAGCCTGGGAAGGGTTTCTGCTAGGCGGGTCAGTTCATGATAATGAGTCGCAAAGAGAGTTTTGGGCCCCCCGTCGCCGGTCCCATGCAAATGCTCCACCACCGACCATGCAAGGCTCAAACCATCGTAGGTGCTTGTACCTCTGCCAATTTCATCCAGCACAATCAGGCTGTTCGCGGTACAATTATTGAGGATATTGGCGGTTTCATTCATCTCGACCATAAAAGTTGAATTCCCCCGTGCCAGCTCATCCCCGGCCCCCACCCGTGAAAAAATCCGATCCACCACCCCCAACCTGCAGGCTTTGGCCGGCACACCACATCCAACCTGAGCCATCAGGGCAATGATCGCCACCTGACGGATAAAGGTTGATTTCCCTGCCATATTCGGGCCGGTCAGCAGGGCAATCTGATCATTTTCGGAAGATAACTGGCAATCATTGGGAACAAAAGCATGGGTCCCCGCGAGCCCAAGACTTTCTTGTTTGAGCACCAGCTCAACTACCGGATGACGACCCTGATCAATTTCGAGCAGGGTGGAGTCCTCCATAAATTGAGGAATGCAATAGTCTCTTTCGCGACAAAGTTTACCCCAAGATGAAAAAAGATCGATTTCCGCAAGGACCAGAGAAACCTGCAAAAGTTCTTCCGCATACTCCAACGTTTTCTCCACTACTTCAAGAAAGAGACTTTGTTCCCGGGTCACTGCGGTTTCCTCGGCATGGAGAATTTCTTTTTCCTTTTGCCTAAGCTCCTCGGTGAAGAAACGTTCGGCATTAGTCATAGTTTGCTTACGGACATAATCCTCAGGAACCAGATGAAGATTCGCCTTGGTGATCTCTATAAAATATCCAAATGCTCCGTTGTACTTGACCTTGAGGTTTGAGATGCCAGTTTTTTCCCGCTCACCGGCCTCGAGCTCCGTAATCCAACGCTTACCTCCCGTTGCCAACTCACGCAACCCATCAAACTCCGGGTCATATCCGTTGCGAATCACGGCACTCCCCTGACCTTTGACATCGACTTTGATCTCCGCAGGCAAATCCTCTACAAGGGCTCTGTCCAAAAGTTCCCGCAAGGGATCGAAAGTTTTAACCCCACGGGCAAGGATTTGAATTGAAGACGCTCCACCTTCCACTTGCAGAAGGATTTTCCTGAGTTCGGGAAGACCACGCAGAATGGTCCGTAAACCACCGACTTCCCTGGGCCTGGCCATCCGGTTCTGCAATCTGCCTAGTATTCTTTCAATATCGCTGCCCGACTTTAAAATATCGGCAATTTTCGTGACCAAGATGGGGCGATTGCTAAATTCTGCCACACAGGACTGGCGACGCAGGATTTCCCCCAGATCTCTCTCGGGCGAGCCAAGAAACCTTTCCAAAAGCCTGGAGCCCGCAGCCGATGAAGTCTCGTCCATCACATCTAAGAGGGAACCCGTGCGTGAATGGGAGGCGGTTTTAAAAACTTCGAGATTCCGCTGGGTGGCAGGGTCCAAAAGCAAAAGTTTATTACCCTGCCGTTCTTCCAGGTTTCTCAAGTTCCCCGGCTTTCCTTTTAATACATCCTCGGCATAAACCAGGACCGCTCCGGCAGGTCCAAGAGCAGGATTGTCCATTTGTATTCCAAATCCCTGCAGGTTCATAACCCCAAGAGATTCCATCACTTCCCGGGCTCCCGCCCGTTGATCAAAATCAAAGTCCGGCCTCTCGGTGCGGGTAACTTCTCCCCATAGCAGGCTAAGATCATCAGTAAATCTACCACTCGCTCCTAGTGTGGACGCTTTATGGTTCCAACTTTCCGGCAAAAGAATTTCCCTTGGACAGACCCCACTGACGGTGGACAAAAAATCATAGGGATCCGGGAATACACCGATCTTAAATTGTCCAGTTGACAGATCCAACCACGACGCGATCAACTGTTTTTTTTCGATGGTCACGGCCAGAAGAAAATGATTGGATGATGCATCCAGTTGACGATCCTCCAAAACGGTGCCAGGCGTGAGTATCCGGGTAATCCCACGCTTGACCAACTTGCCCGTCTGAGCCGTTTCCAACTGGTCGCAAATGGCCACCTTATGACCATGATTGAGAAGCTTGGTCAGGTATCCTTCCGCCGCGTGAAAGGGAATGCCCGCCATAGGCATATCATGCCTTTTGGTCAGGGTTATTCCCAATAGGGAGGCTCCCCGTTGGGCATCGGCTTCAAACATTTCATAGAAATCTCCAAGACGGAAAAGAAGTAAGGTATCATCCTCAAGGCTTTCGCGGGCCTCACGGTATTGCTTCATCATGGGAGTTTCTTCTTTCGACTTTTTACTCATAAAAAAAGTCTTTTGATGGAAGACCCTTGCCTTCAAATGGTCAAGGGAATGTAATTCCCAATGACTTTAGAAATTGATCCCCAAGCCCAGCTCAAAGAGATGGGTACTTACACTGTCAAAGGCGATGGTCATTCCCTTATTTTCGGGTATGCCAGCTAGGCGGTAGCCAAGAAAAGCACTCAGCCTCTCCGAAAATGAATAATCCAAAAAAAGTGAAAGTTCATAACTAAATCCTGAATCGGATAAAACATCCAAGGAGTTTATACCAGGTGCTAAAACCATAGCCAGGGAATGACTTACAGTGGTAAAGCCCAAGCCAAAAGAAGCCTCAAAAGATAACTTCTGGTTTAGGGGAACGGACACTCCTATATTGGCCGTAAAGGATAAGGTTTCAACATCTCCATCGGCAGGAACTCCCAAATAAAAATTTCCGTTTGAAAACTCCTGATGGGTATGACCAAACCTAGCAGACAAAGTCCAATTCTCGATACGGCGACCTACCACCACTCCGATCCCATGTCCGAACTGACCGTCCAATGAATTTACTCCATTCACCGCCGATTCAAAAGGTGCCTGAAAAACAAAGGATGGACGGAGGTAATAAGTTCCCTTCAACTCTTCCGTGGTAGATTGCGAAAACAGGGTATTTTCTCCCACCTTATCTTCGTACTGTTTTACTATAATTGTTTGATTATCTTCCGCCGGTCCCGGCAACGCATCATAAGAATCCTGCACACTTGATCCGGAACTTGAATCTGGTGAACTTTCAACCATTGGTGGTAGATTGGTTTCCGTTGACAGAAGTTCCATCTGCTCCTCTGCCCGTGGCTTGATGATACCAACGGGTTCGCTCCCTGTAAGTTCAGCCATTTTGCGGGACAATTCAATGGCCCGTAATTCCATCCGCCTAAAGTATTCATCGCGGTCGGCCTTTCCACTTTGGGCAAAAGCAACGGCATAAGTTATCTGGAGGAGTAAAAGCAGATGAATCACTAATTTATACTTCATGGGCGGTTTGAATTTTAAAAGCTTAATTGAATACCGTAAGTCTCTAATGTTTTGGATGAATTGGTGAAAATGAGTTCCCTGATGATTTGTTTTTTATCCTGTTGCGAAAAAAGATCGCTGGTCTGTACATAATTCGTCACTTCCGTGGAATTTGAAAAAGATGAGATGGAGGAAGCAGCACGCTGAATTTGAAAAACTTCCGGAGAGACTTCTTCATTGGTTTTATAATCCGTCATCAAGGACCAACCTGTCGATTCATTCACTCCGCCCTGCCAACGCATCCATTTGGAAAATTCATTCACATAGATGTAATCAAAGTAGTTACGTCCAGTCCAAAACCAGCCCAAAGATTCGCTCCAGCACCATGAAGTTTGATCTAGTAGTGATTCAGGCTTATCCATATAAATCCATCCCATTTTTTCATGCAAAGCCCAGCCATTAGCCTCCAAATAAAAATAACCGAATTCCGCAAAGTATTTCCATCCGGGCAGGTCGGGTGATTGAGTAATATTTATTTTAATCGGGGCCTCCGCAGTTAAATTCCCGTCAGAAACTGTGTAGATGACAGTAACTGGACCCATGAAACCGGGTGGAGGAGAAAAGGTAAATTGATTGGACCCCCGAAGAAAAGGTCCATTTGATTCGGCAGGTAAAGATGAACTCCAATCGTAGTTAGCGAGATCATCCGTAGTGCTGTTCATTTCAACTCGCCAGTCCACAATCCGCAGTACTTCCGAGACATTGTCATCCGGGAAGGAAGTGTCATTTTCCAAAGCAGATAAAGAGAATGGTTCACGGTTTGTGAAAGTATAGTCGTATGCGTCTTCCTTGAGGGTTGGAGGATCATTTTTATTCTGCACAAACGCCTGAACTTGAAAATTCCCAAAACTATCTCCCTCTTTTATCTGCAAGGTAAATGAATCTGTACCATAAAAATCAGGGTTCGGTTGGTACGAAAATTGTTCCCCACCCAGATTGATCACCTGACCGTTTGCCGAATCTTGGGCAAGCGACAGTTGAAAAGGTTCCTGTTCAGGATCAGTAATATTAAAATCAAGGGAACTGAAAGTAAGAATAGTATCCTCATCCAAACTCAAATCGACAATGTTGTAAGAGGGAAACTCATCGACATCAGAAATGCTGATAACAAACTTCTGAGTTCCTGAATCATAGAGCGGATCGCTAAGGTTGACAGATACTTCGAAAGTTCCATCCGCTAAACCAGTTGGACCGTATGAAAGATCAGAAGGTTTCTCAAAGTTTGGGATTAACCCAGACTTGAAAATCAGCTTTCCGCTTAAAGTGTCGAGTTCGAAAAATTTAAAATCTGGAGATGTCGGGTCGAGAGAAAAAACCATCGAGGCATTAAAATCATCCGAAGCATTCAAATCTATTGCATGAGAGCGATTCTCGGGTATCACATAATTCCCGCCGATAGTTTGCCAAACTGGTTTTTGATCATTTACATTTCCCACTTCAACAAAGACAGGAATGACTTGTGTGTGCACCTGATCGGTAACAGACAGCTTAAATTCATACAGGTTGTCGGAATTTAAATCCAGGGGATTTTCGTAGTCAGGGGCACTAATAAATTCGATGACATTCAGGGAGTTGATTCTAAAGATCGATGAATCCTCACCTGCAATGATTGATTTGCTAACAAGACTTCCATCCGCATCGGTCACATTCAATTCAAGGACTGAAAATTGATTCTCTAAAACAGGAATTTTGTAAATCCCATTGAGTTCTTGGTTATGAACAACTGGAGCAGTATCATTGAGGTTAGTCAGATTGATGGTCAGATTTTGGTCAATATTGTTTGAGCCATCCGAAACCCTCACAGCTACCAGGAATTGATTATCCCCATCATTAGAACCGGGTTTTTCATAATCGGGTGAAATCTTAAAGCTCAAACTGCCGTTTGATGAAAGTGCAAAAAGCCCATCATCCATACCACCGTTAAAACTCCAGTTTAGACTATCATTATCGGCGTCACTTGCCGAAAGAATCGAGACTGCGACCTCATTCTCATTGGTAGAAATTACAGAGGAGTTACTGATTACAGGAGAATTGTCATTCATGTTTTGGACTTCAACGGTCAAGGTGTGAGTTACTGATTTCGTACTTCCATCTGCTCCGAGGGAATCTGCTTTGATAATTACCTCATAGTCATTGGGATCAAATCCAGTGGCATTACTGGCAAGAGAATTTTCATAATCAGGTGGATTTTTGAACCATAAGCTTGGTGTAAGATTTGGGCGAAATTCAAAAAGGGACTGGTCTTTTCCGCCTGAAATTGAGAATTTCATGTCATCGAGACGATTATCGAAATTGGCTGTCATGGCGGAAACAACATTTCCTTTGCTTGAAATAATGGAATCAATCAAATTCAAATTTCCGTTACCGGAATTTTCAAAAAATTCCAGATTACCAGTTTGGGAAATGGTGATTAAGTCTAAATCATTATCGTTGTCCAGATCCACGGTATCAAAATAAGAAATCAAATTTCCAGAACTAAAATAAATGGGATTCGCATAAGATGGGGGGCTTGTCGTGGAATTAATAAGCACAACATTCTGACTTTGGAATCCATTACTAGACCGATCGATACTCGAGATGATATCTGCTTTTTTATCCCCATTCATATCCCCTATTCTAACGCGATAAGGTTTGCCATTGGGATCATTGTACAGGCTTACTATAGAGTTGAATTGACCGTTTCCGTTATTCTCGATCAATGAGATATTCGAATCCGTAGCCAAAATGACATCAATATCACCATCGCCATCAATATCCCCGCCATCAATATCATAGATTGGAAGACTATAGTCAGAAGACGACAATATCTCCTGTTGGGTTTCAAAACTACTTCCCCCTTTATTTTTGATCATTAACAAACGGGAAGTTCCGTCCGCGGAAACTAAAACATCGATTAACCCATCCGTATCCATGTCCAAACAATTTATGGTTTTGAGCTGTGCACTGCCTGATAAATTAGCAAGCTCGTTTGAACTGCCTCCTCCAATCAAAGGATTAAATGAAGCATTCGAATTATCCCATGCCCAGGCAAGTATTCGGCCATTTGTGGCATCAAGTGAGACCACATCGGGATAGCCGTCGCCTGATAAATCGTTTACAGCAATTTGAGAAACGGTGATGGAACTTGAAGAAACTAATATGGGCGGATCAAAGAGATTATTACCTGCATTTAGAAATACCCTGAGTAGGTTCGTGCTGTTGAGTTCAAGGATGTCGTCCAGTCCATCTCGGTTGAAATCAGAGACTTGTACTGCTTTGGCACCGATAAATTGATGAAGCAAAGTTCCATCAGAAAAAGGGTTGGTTGATTGATTTGAATGATTTTGATAACGAACTTCCTTTCCATCCACCACATAAACAAGATCAGGAAAGGAAATATTATGGTCTTCATCAGTCGCATTGAATGTAAGCACCAGTGAACTATTTTCTATCACGGAGACCCTTGAGGATCCTTCCCGATCAAGGGTCGGTGGATCGTTGGCATTGAGAACATTTACCACCAAGTCACTGGTTACTTTTGAAGTGCCAATACTTTGTGCAAAGACCCTTACATCATAGGAATTATCCGTACCATTATCCTGCGGATTTTCGAAGTTCCTCGGAGATGTTAGAAAACTAAGTTCTCCTGTTGCCTGATTCACGGTGAAATATTCGTCATCCTTAAATCCCTGCTCAATTCCATAAGTTATCACATCACCTTCTGGATCGGTGGCAGTTAGAGTCGTTATAAACTGATTCTCTTCGGTAACGGAATAGCTGGACGACGGTTGAAAAACAACGGGTTCATTCACATCGGTGATGACGACAACTATTTTGTTGGAAGAAGTTAAAGAAGGTAAACCGTTATCAGTTGCATTTAATTCCAAATGAAATCCGGCCTTTATTTGCGTGTCCGTGGGGTCTGACCACCAGGAAGTTCCGGATAATACAGCAGTTGAATTCACCAAGTTTGCCGGAGATTCATAATCAACCGCCTTTGCAAGTGTTATTTGCCCTGTGACCTGATCCACATTGAAGGGGCTTGCAGAATGGGTGGAAAAGTCAGCATTTGTAAGATTGAAGTCGGACAGAATACCCAAGGTGTATGAAAAAGAATTTCCCTCCGGATCCGTGCAATTGGGATCGTAGACCAGGGTCGAATTTTCTGGAATATCAACCCGGGTAAAAAAACCGGATTTATGGAGAAAAGGGTCAGAAATTACCGAAAGCCCGTTATCTGTAAAAACAGGTGATTCATTCACATTTAAAATTAAAACCTCGAGGGAATAACTATTTGAAAAGCTGACACCATCATCGGAAACCCTGATATCCACCAAATATCGATTATCAGAGTTTTGATCTTTGGGAGTTTCTCGGTCTGGATCGTTTTGAAAGTACAAAGAACCATTTTGTTCAATATAAAATAAACTGCTATCCGTACCTGAAATGTTCCAATTATGCTCACTGGCAAGGGAACTCGATGCACCATCGATGCTGTCATCCGCATTAAAATCTATTATAAATCTGTTACCTTCATTAATGTTAACCGTATTGGATGCACTCCCATCAGCTCTTGCCACCACCGGTATATCATTCACCGATTCCACCGTAACTTTGAAGATTATGGAACCAGTAAGATTACTTGAATCCGTGGCATTGACCGTAAAAGTATCCGATCCAAAAAAATTGGTATTGGGCTGATAATCAATCACGCCTGTAACCCCGTCCGCAGTCGCAACCCCACTGCCCGCCTGAGTACCAACCGACCAGTTGGTTATTGAACTAGCTGAAGCCCCATTGATGCCCGGGTCGAGTGCACGAAGTCCACTTAATTCGGCTGTCCATTTTCTATCCCAGGAATTCGGGCTCTCATCCTCGGATATTACAACTGTTATATCCGATGATATTGGATTGCCATCCTTATCAACAAAATAAGGTGGTTGATTTATCTCCACATAAACCCACTGATCGACCGTTTCTCCGGTATTTGTTTCAGTGGCACGCACCTGGAATCTGTAAATTCCATCACCATCATCGTCGGGTTGATTGGTGATCGAGGTAATCCCGGTCGAATTAATGTCGCTATTGTTGATAGTGAAATATTGACTATCATAGCCTTGCAGCATGGAGAATGAAATGGAAGCTCCTGCATCCGCATCATTTGCCGATAAGGTAAGGAAAGTGCTCGTTGAACCACTACCGATTATTAAGGGGTTTGATGCCGCAGAAACTGTGGAAGTAAAGACTGGAGGATCGTTGACCGGATTTATGGTTACAGAGAATGCCATTGTATCGTGATTACCTGCTTCATCTGTTACTCGTACACTAAATGTATCAGAACCTGTAGCATTCGCATCGGGGACATAATTGAGATAAACAGTTGTCCCACTGGAAACTGAAACGGTCGTTAAAGGGGACTGCATGGTTGAATTTGTTGAAAAATACGCCGAACCTTTCTGGGCAGCGGGGTTAAAGGACCAAGTAAGCGAAGTGGAAGCAGAATCCGGATCATTTGCATTGTATCCGGGATAACTATCATTGTGGATTTTATACCAGGAATCGGTATCGGTTGATGAAATGGCATCCTCCCGTATGGTCTTGGTTGAGGATGCGGGTCCGTTGAGAACGGGTGCTTCGCTTTTATTGGTTACCAGAACATCGAGAGTCTGAGAAGTTGTCACTACGGAATCATTTGCATCAATTTTGATTTGGTATGAATTGGAAGTCCCTCCAACTTGATTTGGAGCCTCGTAATCAAACCCGGTAGCCTGTTTTGCTTTCAAAGGATAATCAATATTTCCATCAGAATTCAGGTCAGCTGGACTGCTTGAATCGATGGTAAACTTTAATGAATCACCAGTGTTATTATCAAGAGCCGGAACCACCACAGTCCCATCGATATCTGTTATATTTATATAGCCTATCAGTTCTTCGTTTTCCTCAACGGAAAGAGAGGTGACTGAACCAAAGTTTTTGTCCAAAATAAATACCTGAGGAGGATCATTAACTGGGTTAACCGTTACAGTCGCAGTTCCGCTGATAACGGAAAAACTAGTGGTATCAGTCGCGTTCCATTCGAATACAAGGTTTTCGCTAGAGTTTACTATACCCTGCAAGTTAAATGACCCATTCGAATCCAATGTGAAATTTAAATAATGCGGAGCCTTACTGGAAGTATCCGTTGAAAGATAAGGTGGAATACTAACTACAAAATTTTGTGCACCTGAATATGCCAGTGTGCCATTTAAAGGCTGATCTTCGTCCACTGTAAAAGTTGGGCTGGTATTAGCCCACAACGCATGACTGGAGGTCATGCAAAATAAAAAAGTCGAAAACAGCCTGAAGTTACGCAATGCGGGCATGATTTTATTTCTTAGATTTATTTCCTTTTGGCAACCATGAATCTGCCTTTGATGTTCGTCGGATTTAACCATAAAATAACTGATTCAAATGTTGAAGTGACAATTTCGAGGCCTTTACTAAATGACTTGCCTCGTTTGTGTGGTTCGATTCATGATTCACCGCAAATGAACGCCCAAAATTCAAATTCAGCCGACTACTGGAAAAAAAGCCTAAGTCTTGTTGCCAAACTTCTCAGTGTTTGGTTTATCGTATCTTTTGGATGCGGCATCCTGTTTAAGGAAGAACTCGACCAGTTTTCAATTGGTGGAGCCCCACTGGGTTTTTGGATGGCCCAGCAGGGATCGATCATTTGTTTTGTCATCCTGCTCATTCTCTATGCCTACTTTATGAATAAGCTGGATAATGAGCACGGATACGACGAAGAGGAGGAATGATGGATCAGGCAACCTGGAATTTCATCTTCATCGGTATTACTTTTGGGATTTACATAACCATTGCAATCTGGTCGCGGGCTGCTTCCACCAAGGAATATTACACCGCAAGTGGAAGCGTTTCTCCTTTTTCCAACGGGATGGCTACGGCGGCCGACTGGATGTCAGCCGCCACCTTTATCTCCATGGCTGGTGGAATTGCCGCCGCCGGATACGGAGCCTCCAAGTTTCTCATGGGATGGACCGGCGGGTTTGTCCTGCTCACCACCCTTATGGTCCCATATCTGAGGAAATTTGGCAAGGCGACCATCCCCGACTTTATTGGTGACCGCTATTATTCCGATGCTGCCCGTCTGGTGGCGGTCATTTGTGCCATTTTTATCTGCATGACCTACATCATGGGACAAATGCGTGGGGTCGGAATTGTATTCTCACGCCTGTTTGATATCGAAATCTGGATGGGGGTTATTATCGGAGCCGGCATCGTGTTCTTTTACGCCGGACTTGGCGGAATGAAAGGGATCACCTACACCCAGGTTGCCCAGTACTGCGTGATGGTTTTTGCCTATACCATTCCCGTGTTTTTCATTTCTTTAATCATCACCGGTCATGCCATTCCCCAGTTTGGGCTAGTTGGGGATTATCTGAAAGATGGGGCTGAAAATGCCATGCCCCTGATTGATAAGATTGATCAAATCTCAGTCGATTTAGGCTTTTCCAAATACACTGAAAACACCAGCAACACCCTTGATCTATTCTGTATCACTGCCGCCCTGATGGTGGGAACGGCTGGCCTCCCTCATGTGATTGTCCGTTTTTTCACGGTTAAAAATGTCAAGGCGGTCCGCAAATCCGCTTACTGGACCCTCAGTTTCATCGCCATTATTTACCTTACTGCCCCTGCACTGGGTATGTTTGCTCGTACTAATTTTATCGAGGAAATAAACCAGAAAAAATACCAGGAAGCCCCCGAATGGTTTAAAAACTGGGAAGATCAGGGCATGATTGCCTGGGTGGATAAAAACAACGACGGAATCATGCAGTATCGGGCAGGTGATGTTTTTGCAGGCAAGCCGATTTACGATGATTCTGCCCGCGAGGAAAATAACCCCAGAGAGGTGAGCAACGAACTTTCCACCTCTGAAAATGAAGTTTATTACGACAAGGATATTATCGTGCTGGCCAATCCGGAAATGGCAGGCCTTCCGCAATGGGTTATTGCCCTGGTCATGGCTGGTTGCGTGGCGGCTGCCCTTTCGACGGCTGCAGGCTTACTCTTGGTACTTTCAACAGCTATATCCCATGACCTGATGAAAAAGATCATCAATCCGGATATCTCGGATCAGCAGGAGATGAAGTATGCACGGATTGCCTCCTTTGGCGCCTTGGCCGTGGCTGCTTATTTTGGAATCAATCCGCCCTCCAGTTTTGTCGCCAAAACCGTGGCCTTCGCCTTTGGCTTGGCTGCATCCTCTTTCTTCCCCACCCTGATTATGGGTATCTTTTCCAAAAAAATAAATAAGGAGGGAGCGATTGCCGGAATGATCTGCGGCATCGGATTTACCATGTCCTACATCATTTATTTCCAGTTCCTCACAGATTCCAAAGAATACTGGTTTGGTATTTCACCTGAGGGAATTGGCTTTTTGGGCATGTTGATCAATTTCATCATCGCCTTCGTAGTAAGCTCGAAGACCTCCCCTCCCCCGTCTGAAGTGCAGGAGATGGTGGAAAATATCCGTATCCCCAAAGGGGCCGGCAAAGCAACCGGTCATTAAACCATAAAATCTTACAATAACCGATGATCAAAAGAAACCTTACAAATCTGCTCTTTCTCCTAAGCATCGTTTCATCCACACAAGCAATGCAAGACTCTGAGTATTACCTCGGCTTTCGTGTAGCTTCCCGCATAAGTACTTTGGGGGCCGGACTGGAAATGGCCAAAGGGTTTTCTTCAAATTTTGGTGTTCGGGCGGGATTTAACTATTTTGCCTATGGATACGATGCCACCGAATCGGATGTAGCTTATGCTTTGGAACTGGAGTTGAAAAATTTTACCCTGCTTGCGGATTGGCATCCCTTTAGGGGAGCTTTTCGTTTGAGTGGCGGCATTCTGATAAATGGCAACGGCCTGACCGGCCAGGCTAGTCCGACGGCTCCGGTGACTATTGGCAACGCGGATTACAACCTAAATTCAGTAAACCTTGATATTTCCTACAGTTCGGTCGCTCCCTATTTTGGTTTAGGATGGGATACCACCTTCGGAGATGATGATAATTGGGGCTTCGCTTTTGACTTGGGATTGATTTACTCGGGTGCTCCGGATGCGAGTCTTCAAGTTTCTGGTCCTGACTCCACAAATCCACTTATCACAAATGACCTCGAAAGAGAGCGACAAGAATTACAAGATGATCTGGACACCTTAAGATGGTGGCCTGTTATTAATGCAGGTCTGATTTACCAGTTTTAACCAATTATTTATAAAACCTTGTAAAGGATGAAACATCTCGTTCCACTGAAATTAAATAACATTTTATCTACCTTTTATATTTACACATAAAATGTATCTGCCCAGCTTATTCATTATAATTTAAATAGCCCATAAAATCATGATCGAAACACGTAGAAAATTCCTTACCCATTCATCCATATTTGCCACCTTCGCCATTAGTGGCACCAAGTCCTCCGGCAAAATTATCGGAGCCAATGAACGGATTAATGTGGCCGTCTGTGGAATCAAGGGACGCGGATCATCTCATATTGGTGGGCTGGGCAGGCAGAAAAATGTGGTTATTTCCCATTTGGTTGATCCGGATTCACGACTGTTTGATGGGCGTAAGAAATTCGTCCAAAGCAAATTCAAGAATACTCCCGGCTGTGTTCAGGATGTAAGGAAAGTTCTTGATCATAAAGAAGTCGATCTAATCTCGATTGCGACTCCCAACCATTGGCACAGCCTGATGTCAATTTGGGCATGCCAGGCAGAAAAAGATGTATATGTGGAGAAGCCACTGAGTCACAATTTATTTGAAGGCCGTAAGCTAGTGGAAGCGGCAAAGAGGTACAAACGTATCGTTCAGCACGGTACCCAAAACCGTTCCCTGCGCAAATGGTCTGATCTGGCCAGGGAGATCGCATCCGGAAAACGAGGAAAACTGGAAGTGGCTCTCGGCACATGTCATAAGAGAAGACGATCGATTGGTTTTAAGGATATTAAAAACCCTCCCGGTGAACTTGATTTTGATGTCTGGACGGGCCCGGCCACCAAGGAGAATTTCCATGAAAACCTGGTTCATTATAACTGGCACTGGTTTTGGAATTTTGGAAACGGAGATATAGGAAATCAGGGTGTCCACCAGATGGACATTGCCCGGTGGATGATCCCCGGTGCCGTATGGCCCAAGAGTGTATTCTGTGTGGGAGGACGCTTTGGCTATAAAGACCAGGCGGAGACGGCTAACACGCAACTGGCCATTTTTGATTACGGGGAATCCCTCCTCGTTTTTGATGTCCGTGGATTATCGGGGAAATCAAACATGGGCGTTTCCAATCATGTCTACTTTGATCCAAACGCGAAGCAGCAAAACACGGCCAGCCATGGCTTGCCGGGGATTAAGGATCCCCTGGCGGATCGTGGACAGGTCGATATTTTTGAAAACTTTATTGAAGCAGTTCGGAACCGAAAAGAGCAACACCTGGATGCTCATGTCTATGAGGGACATGTTTCGAGCGGTCTATGCCATCTGGCCAATATATCCTACCGTCTTGGTGAAAAATCATCCTTCCACAAGAAAAACAAAGCTTTTGGAAATAACAAAAAGGCCTACGAATATTTTGAACGAATGCAGGAACATCTCAAGGAAAACGGACTGAACCTTGAAGAGACTGACTACATCATCGGTAGAAATCTCGAATTTGATGCCAAGACTGAATCGATCAAGGGCGACGACGAGGCCAATGCACTTTTAAGCCGAAACTACCGCACCCCCTATATCGTACCGCACAAGGTGTAAACTTAACTCTAATGATTGCTGACGACTTCGGGCTCAGCATCCCAAAGCAAATAGATCGGATATTTGATGGTTTCAGAAAGGTATGCCAGAATACCACGGTCTGACTTCCACCAGTTCTCGGCCTTATAAATATCATTCCCCACCCCTGCCACCTGCACCAGAATTCCACTACCTTTGAAAACTTTTTCAAAGGCACAGAGTGCACGACGGGTGTGAAAATGGTCTGTGACAATGATCAGTCTTTTCCATTTATTTTTTTTGGCATACCTGAGGGCGTCCGTTGCTTCGTCAAAGGTGGAGGTGGCCCCGCCTTCCAAATTCGGTAAAATTTTCCAATTTATCATCTTTTTGATTTCCGAGGATACTGCCTTGGCAAATTCCAGGTTGCTTAGGTTAAGATGACTAAATTTCGCATTCGACGATTTTTCTTGAGTCAAAAATATTTCCCGACCGTATCCCTCGGACCAAAGTCGGATCGATTCCGGGACGCGGGTAAACTTTCCCCCGGATAGACAAATAATCGCATCGGCCCCTTTTTCCGCATTGCTGACTTCAAAAAATCGGGCATATCCAGCGAGAATGTGAGGATGAAAATAGAAGATAAGCAGGAAGAACAACCCTACTCCTGCAAAAAGCATAAGCATATTTCCTTTCACTATTCTTTTATTTTTAAAAGGCCCTCGATTTCGACGGCGGCCCCCCCCGGGGAGTCCGGAAACGCCAAAAGCACTGCGTACGCCCACGCCCAAGTCTTCGCCCCAAATTTCCTTAAACAGTTCACTGCATCCATTGATGACCAGCGGATGCTCGGTGTAAGAATCCACCGCATTGACCATCCCCAATAACTTTACAACCCGTTCAATCCGGTCGATGCTGCCAAGGTGGGTTTTAACCGATGCTAAAATATTTAGACCCACGAGACGGGCGGCATCCTTACCCTCCTCGGTGCTGAAATTAGCTCCCAGTTTGCCGGTAACCATACTGCCGTCAACCTGCAGAGGGAGGTGTCCGGAAAAGTAGAGTAGGTTTTGTTCCAAGAGGACCGGTTTATACAGCCCGGCCGCATCCGGAGCCAATGGAAGGACGATGCCTAGTTTAGAAAGTTTTTCAGTTGGTTGCATGAGAATAGGCTAAAGAAGATTCCTCCCCCTTCAAGTTTCGAAAACAAACCGACCGCATTTCAGCATTGCCGAAGAGCATGAATTCTATTGCAAAGGAAGAATGACTTTTTGCCAAAAATTGAGCCGCCGATCCCTTTTGCGGGGAAGTGCTCTCGGCGGAGCCTTAACTGCCACAGCCACTCTTGCCCAAGGGGCACATCACGGCCATTCCAAAACCGGGAGTCTGCTTTCCGGGGTAAACACCATTCTCTTTCAGGGAGATTCCATTACCGATGCGGGGCGTGATAAGAAGCATGAAGTGGCCAACGAACAGAGAGCGTTTGGTCGCGGATATGCCTGGATGGCCGCCTCCCAACTCCTGATCTATCAGCCTGAAAAAAAGTACAGCATTTATAACCGTGGGATTTCCGGCAATAAAGTGCATCAACTCGATGCCCGTTGGGAGAAAGACTGCCTCGATCTCAAGCCTGATGTGCTGAGCATCCTTATTGGGGTTAATGATATCTGGCATGGACTGAACGGCCGGTACGACGGAACCGTTAAAACCTACGCAGATGATTACCGCAAACTGATCGTCAGGACTAAAAAACAATTACCAGATGTCTCACTTGTAATCTGTGAACCTTTTGTTCTCAGGTGTGGAGCCGTCAAAGAAAACTGGTTTCCTGAATTTGACCGCTATCGGGAAGCCGCCCAAGAAATCGCGAAGGAAAACAAGGCCATTTTTATCCCTTTCCAAAGTATGTTTGATGAGGCGATTAAATATGCTGAGCCCAAGCATTGGGCAGGCGATGGCGTGCATCCAAGTGCAAATGGAGCCTCCCTCATGGCTCACTTTTGGCTCGAAGCCGTGAAAGGAGCCTAAGTCATCTATCAAAGTAAACCTTTGTCCTCATGAAAGCCTGGCAACTAACCCGGCCCCAAAAGTTCGCATCCATCGATCTTGATTTCCCCCAGGCTCCCCGTGCGGGTGAGGTCAGAATTCGCACCCTGCGGATGGGAATTTGCGGGACCGATATAAGTTGTTACCACGGAAAATTTCCTTTTTTTGATTATCCCCGGATTCCGGGCCATGAATTGGGAGTGGAAGTGCTGGAAGTTGGGGAAGGAGTTGAAAATATTAAACCCGGTGACATCTGCTCGGTGGAACCCTACCTCAACTGCGGGCAATGTTACGCCTGTAAAAAAGGACAGGGGAATTGCTGCCAAAACCTAAAAGTCTTTGGGGTTATGATGGATGGTGGTCTCTGCGAACAATCCCTGATTCGGGCGGATAAGCTCCATCCCTCCTCAAAACTTTCTCCGGAACAACTCGCCCTGGTTGAAACTTTGGCCATTGGATGCCATGCCTCCGACCGGGGAAACCCACAGGTAGGCGAGCAGCTGTTAGTGATTGGGGCCGGCCCGATTGGTCTGTCGACTCTTGAGTTTAACCGACTGAGTAACGCCAAGATTACCGTAATGGATATGTCCGAAGAAAGGCTTGAATTCTGCCGAACAAATTACGGCATTGATTCCCTGATCCAATTCAAAGGAGATGGTTCGGAAAAAGAAAAAATGCTCGAAGCCACCCAGGGTAATCTTTTTGATTTGGTTACTGATGCTACGGGTAACCAACACTCCATGGGAAGCGCCCTTCAGTATGTCGCTCACACCGGCCGGTTGGTGTATGTGGGCATAACCACCGAAAACATCTCCTTTCCACACCCCGCCCTCCACCGTCCCGAGATCACCCTGCTTGCCTCACGTAACGCCCTGCCCAGAGATTTCCCCCGGATTATCCAACTGATCGAAAATGGCACCATCAATACAGACCCGTGGATCACCCATCACATTGAATTTAATGAAGTTGCCCAGAGATTTGAAGAAGTCACCGATCCTGCGAATGGAGCTCTCAAGGCGGTCATCCATGTGGCCGGGTAAGGTGTCTGAATTTTATTTTTGCACACCAGATTTGGAACCCTCCAACCGTGACTAGAGACTTGGCTCAAACGATCGCCACCTTTTACAAGTTTGCTGAATTCCCTGATTACAGGGAGTGGAAGAACAAACTTGAAAAATGGGGCGGGGAATTGAACATCCTCGGCACCCTAATTCTTGCAACCGAAGGAATCAATGCCACCATTTCCGGACCCCGAAATGGAATCGAAAAATTTCTTGAGCATATCCGGGAGGACAACAGGTTTGCGGACCTCAGTCCGCGGACTGCTGAAAGCACCAGATCAACCTTCTATCGTCTCCGAATCATTACCCGACCGGAAATTGTCACCCTGGGCGACCCCTCGATCAATCCCAATAAGACGGTCGGAAAATATGTAAACCCTGAGGAATGGAATGCCCTGATCCGCGATCCAGATGTCCGGGTCATTGATACCCGAAACGAGTATGAAGTGAAGATCGGAACATTCAAAGGAGCGGAAAATCCGCATTTTGACAACTTCAGGCAGTGGCCTGCGTTTGTCGAAAAGGAGCTCAGTTCTGATAAAAAGCAAACGATTGCCATGTTTTGTACGGGGGGTATCCGTTGTGAAAAAGCATCCTCCCACCTGCTCGAAAATGGATTCGAGGAAGTTTATCATTTGAAAGGAGGCATCCTTAATTATTTGGATACGGTCCCTCCCGATGAAAGTCAGTGGAATGGGGAATGTTTCATTTTCGATAACCGGATTTCCGTGACCCATGGATTAAAAGATGGAAAGACACAACTTTGTTACGGATGCCGGTGGCCACTCTCGGATGAAGACCTGCAGTCCGAAAAGTACGAAGACGGCATTTCCTGCCCCCGATGTTTTGATTACCTGAACGAGGCCAAAAAAAAGAGCCTTAAGGAAAGACACAAGCAACTCCAACTGGCAAAGGAAAGAAATGTTCCTCATATTGGGTTAAAAATGCCCGGCAAATCATCCCTTGCAGACTGATTGATTTCAGACTATCTTAACAACAAGTATGATTAGGGTGAAAGAAGTACCGAAGAGCCTGCATCCGCAGGAAACCGACAACATTTTACCGACTGCCTGGAAAAGCGGTTCCTTAAAATATGACGAACTAAAACCACTGGCCAAGGGAGGTACCGCCAAGCTTTATGTAACCTACGACAAGAATCTCGGCAGAAAGGTCGCATTTAAAACCCTGCATGCAGACTTGCGTGATTCAGACATCGAAACCAAAAGATTTTTACGGGAAGCCCGGGTAACTGCAAACATTCAGCATCCCGGCACCCTCCCGGTCTATGAACTTGGCAGGGACCGTGAAGGGCATCTCTTTTTCACCATGAAAAAGGTGGACGGTCAGGATTTGCGACAGATTCTTCATGACCTCAAACAGGAAGTTCCGGAAGTGGTCGAAAAATTTCCACTCCCCCGCCTGCTTGATATTTTGATTCAGGTTTGCCAGACCCTTGCTTTTGCCCATAAGATGGGCGTGATTCACCGAGACCTCAAACCCGCCAATATCATCGTTGGAAAATTTGGTGAGGTCTATGTCCTCGATTGGGGATTGGCCAAAATCAAAGGAACTCAAAGCCTGGTCGAGGGCGGGATTTCGGAGGAGCCCGTACCCCGGGATTTAAAACTCACGCCCACCGGCAGACACTACGGCACACCCATGTACATGTCTCCCGAGATCGCCACCGGCGATCCCCAACTCGACGAGCGTAGTGATGTCTTTGCCCTGGGGGTCCTGCTCTTTGAGATGCTGACCCTGCAGTCATTTATGGATGGGGCAGATGTCTTCGAAATTAAAGAGAAAATTCTCAAAAAACCCTACCCTCTTCCGCGGGAAATTGCACCCAGTCGGAAAATCCCCCGGGATTTGCAGGCACTTTGCATGAAAGCCCTGCAACGCAAGCAGTCGAAGCGCTATCCCAATGTACTCAAATTTCTGGAAGACTTACAAAAATACCGTCACGGAGAAGAAGTTTCAGTCTATTGTTATTCAGGCTGGGAAAAACTAACCCGTTGGAATCATCGCCATGCCTACCTGATTCTTTCTCTCATATCCGCAGCCGCAGGTGCTGGAATCTTCGCTTTATTTTCCCGCTAGCTTATGAGCCTTGGTTGTGGACCACATCCTACACCCATCGGCAAGATAAATCCTATAAGTCGGGAAAGAGGCTCCCTTTACCAATCTTTTTAATTCGGCAATCCTTACACACACAATTTGCTCCATGGTCACTGGTATCGACTGCCTTTTCCGCAGTCGCCTTGGCAGGCATCGAATCCAATACATTTTCAGGCTTTTGAGGATTCATCGCAGCCCCCCTGATCACCGAGGGTCCGGAATCCACATTTGCTTTTGACTCCGGAGCCGCTAGCGGGGCGAGTTTGGGCATGGAATCCGTTTTCGACAAAGGAGTAAGTTTCACTTTCGATCCGGAAGAACGGTTGTAGCCTTGGTACTTCTTTTGCAATTCATTCAAAAAGGTGGAATCCTTGATCAAAATAGTGGCCATAAATTTATCACTGTTCTGTTGGGCAACCACTAAATATTCAGGGGAAGCTGGATGTACCTGCATCGCCCTCACCTTGCCCCCAACTTTCACTGGAATCTGGACCTGACCAGCCCGGTCCTGCAAAGTGATATGTTTATTGAGCACCTCAATCTCAAGAGGATAAACCATTGTGGTATTCTTTTTCGCCCATGCGAGCATTTCCTCAGTTGCGGATTTGATCCTCTCCGCCTTTTTTTCATGGGATACTTCCGGCAGCTTCACTGCCTCCACTTTTTGAGCCCTTACCAAATCATCCTTGGCCTCGGATAGCTGATCTTCCAGCCGATCAATCTCCCCGCGCAGGCTCTGTGCCTCCGTCATCGAGTTCGAAAGATTGCCGGCGATTTCCTCTTTTTCTTTTCTGGTTTGTTTCTCCTGTTCCACCAGTTCCTTATTCTCATCCTCCAGTCTCCGCTTCAGACCGAGATAAAATTCTTCATTGGCTTCCAGTTTTTTCACCTTTTTGCCAAGTGTGGCCGCTTCCTGCACCGCAGAATCATCATAGCTGACAAAAAGTCCAACCATTCCCAAGGTACTCAGGACCGCAACCACCGTGGATGCGATGGCGAAAATACTGGTGGATTTTTTGACCGCACCACCCTTGAAGGCATTTTGCATATTGGCGACCTTGCCCTGCATCTGCTGCAAAGCCTGATTGCCTTTTCCGGGTCCCGTACCAGCGGCAGATTTCAGCTGGGCGAGGGAGGCCTGCAATTCCTTGCCCATATCCAAAACTTTCTTATTCCCCTCGACCAATCTGCCGGAAAGAATACTCGCCACATTCAGGCAGAGTTGACCGCCGGCCACCCCATACTCCCCGATAAATCCAAGCAGCTGCTCATGATCCATGCGCCAAAGAATGGTCTCACCGATTGATTGCACATTGGCCGAAGCGACCCCGCCACTGAGGAAGGCCATTTCACCAAAGGCGGCACCCGTTCCCAACGTTGCAATTTGCTGGGTCTTCCCCTGATCATTAATTTTGGTGATCGCAACTTCCCCGGAAACCAACAAATACAGATACCGCTGCTCATGCCCATCTGACACCAGAGTCTCATCTTCAGCGAGAATCCACTCCCCACCAAAACGGAGTTCCTGCATTTCCGTGTCTCCTATGTTTGCACATAATCCGGTGGTTGGGAGGTCATATCCTGCCTCCAAAACATCTTCTCGGTGTAAGAGTTTCATGGTCTTGCTAAATTAGTCAATTATTTCGGATAAGGGCAAGTGTAGAAAAGTCACTTTAGTGACAAGATTTACCATGCTTCTTCAATCTCCAGTAATTATAGGGCCAGGCAGCCAGAAAACCTGCACCCAAGGTAACCGGTAAAACCGCCAGGGTGATCGCAGGTTCCCCCATCATTCCATAATCGGCCAGGTTCATCGCCAGCTCCATCAAAATCATCGAGATCAGGCTCATGCCAATCGCGGTGCGAAAGGCTTCCTTGGGTCCGAGCTGTTTCCATAGAATTAAGGTTTCCAAAATGATACTGGTGATGATTCCACTGCCCATCGCCACCCCCCAGACCAGATTCCATAATTCACGGGGAATCCCATCCGGTGAATAATAAATCTGAAAACAAAAGATCGCACCCAGATCCCCAATCGCACATCCCACCAGGCAACCCAGCGTATTCTTGGCCGATCGTTTAGCGAGCTCCATCGTTTTTATCCCATTCAGGCAGCCTGCAGGTTCAAACCCTGAAGATATTTTTGTATCTCCGTAAAAATCCTCCGGACCACGGGAACGGCCACGGAATTCCCAAATTGCTTATAAGATACATTCCGACGCTGGTGTAAAACGAAATCCTCAGGAAAGCCCATCAACCGGGCACATTCCCTTGGGTGCAACCTGCGTATCCGGTCTCCGATCAGATACATTCCGGTCCTGGCACCCACCCCGCCACCAAAAGCAGACAAGGTGATAGCATGCCCTTTGGGGCTGTACACCCGTTCCCCCTGCCCTCCCTTACCCACCGTGCCTATCCGTATGGGCCTGTTTTCTCTGGGTAAATTCTGGGATTTTTTGAGTCTTAGATCCTCCCGTTCAATGAATAAATCTTTGAGTAAATGATCACCCCCGTGTAATAGAATATCTTCCACTGCCACATCTTCATTATCTGGATTAGGAAAATGGAAAGGTGTCCTTATTAGATCATTCCGAAAACAGACAAAATATAACCGTTCCCTTTTCTGGGGTACCCCGAAAGCCGATGCATTCAAGACTTGGTAATATGTCCTGTACCCAGCCTCTTGTAGGAGGGACAAGGTGGTATCCATCGTCCTTCCTCCGGCATGACTTTGGTAATTTCTTACATTTTCCAGGAAAAGAATCCTGGGTTTATGAACCCGGGCAATCCTTAAAATCTCATACAGCAAAGTTCCGCGGGCGTCCCCGAATCCATTCATTTTTCCGGAAATGCTGAAGGGTTGGCAGGGGAAACCAGCACAGAGAATATCATGCGTGGGAAGGTCTCCGGTTTCGATCTTGGTTATATCCCCCGCCGGCCTTTCCCCGTAGTTAATCTGATAAATTTCACGGGCGTCCATGTCCCAATCGGAGGAGAATACACAGGTATGTCCAAAGGAGGATAGAGCTTGGCGGAAGCCCCCCACCCCGCAGAATAAATCAATAAAATTCAACCCTTCCATTTTCCACCATTTCAACCGTTAAATTAATGGGATGCCTGAGAACCGGCAACCTGAAAGAAGGAAGAAAACCTAGATATCACAAAGTTCCACCGCTTCCGCAAGGCCCTCGGCCGGGTCACGGGTGGGAATAAATTC
>CACMBV010000028.1 GCA_902612125.1 uncultured Verrucomicrobiota bacterium | reverse complement strand
CGACCCATGTAAAATTTACCAATTCCATCCCTTGTGGCTGTCCCGATTGTGTAAGGGCTTTTTTTTTCCTTGGCCAGGGGTATTGAGCCCGGGGAAAAAAATAGGATTAAATGCACACAATTAACAAGCGAGATGAAATGAGCAATTTTCATTTTATATTTCTTTTCCGAAAAAACGGACGAGGCAAATCAATATTGAACCTCGCAGGATGAAGAGATAGTTATAGAAATTCTAATATGAAAGTAATAAGAGCCAAAAGTGCCGGGTTTTGCTGGGGAGTGGAACGGGCAATTCAAGTTGCCCGGGAAGAGTCACAGGGAGGAAGTCGCACCGTTTACACCGATGGTCCGCTTATTCATAACCGTCAGATGATGGATGCCCTAAGTAAGGATGATATTCAGGAAGTGGGGGATTATCAGAGTAAAAATGATATTAATCTCCAAGATACCGAAGAGAAAGAATCCGTAGTGGTGGTCAGGGCTCATGGAATTTCTCCACAGCGGAGGGATTATTTAAAAGGTCTTGGGTTACCTTTTCGGGATGGGACTTGTCCGGATGTGGGGATCATTGCCGGAAAAGTAAAATCTCACTCGGAGAAGGGCTACCAGATAGTTATTTTTGGAGATCCCGAGCATCCAGAGGTAATCGGCCTTATGGGATATGCTCATGGAAAAGCTCATGTGATCATGAGCGAAAACGATATCTCCAGGCTACCGGACTTGGGAGACAAGGTAGCCATGGTGTCTCAGTCAACCATGTTTACTCATGAGTTTAAACACCTGAGCGGCATGCTTGCTGAGAAATATCCAGAAATGCTCATTTTTGACACTATTTGTGGAGCTACCAAGGAGAGACAGTCAGATTTAGTGGATCTTGTGAAGGAAGGGGCGGATGCCATCGTAGTGATTGGGGGAAAACACTCCGCAAATACCCGAAAATTGGCCAAACTGGCCGCATCCCATGAATGTCCTACCTTTCACATCGAAACCGCCGAAGACATTGTAAGGGCAGATTTTGCCAATTTTAAAACCGTCGGGGTTACGGCCGGTGCCTCCACCCCGGAATTTATTATTCGTAAGATTTGCCGGTGCCTGGAACAATTTTAATCACCCATGGAAGAATTTAAAATACCTAATATTTTAGCGGACCGCTATGCATCGAACTCGATGGTGTCCCTCTGGTCGCCCACCGGAAAAGTAATCTTGGAGCGGGAATTCTGGATCGCGGTGATGAAAGCCCAGAAAGAACTCGGGATCAAAATAGAAAAAAAAGCCATTGATCGATCGGAGGAAATCAAGGGATTGGTGAATCTCGATTCCATTCGTAAACGGGAAATTGTGACCAAGCACGATGTCAAGGCCCGCCTGGAAGAATTTGCTCAACTCGCTGGTCACCAGCATGCCCACAAAGGAATGACGAGCCGGGACTTAACTGAGAACGTTGAGCAGTTACAAACCCACCGGGCCTTGAGCCTGGTCCTTGAAAAGTCAGTTGCCTGTCTGATTGCCTTGGGAAAAAAAGCCCAAACTTTTAAAAAGCTCGCCGTGACTGCACGTTCCCACAATGTACCCGCTCAATTAACTTCACTGGGTAAAAGAATGGCCAATTGGGGTGAGGAATTGGAGCACACCATGGAATCCCTTTCCCGTCTTTGTGCAACTTATCCGTATCGGGGTATTAAGGGCGCGATTGGCACAAGGCTCGACCAGGTCACTTTGCTCGGCAGTGCAAAAAAAGCCGAGCAGCTTGACCAAAAAGTCATGCGTTATCTTGCGGCCACATCCAACTGGGAGAATGTGGGCCAGGTTTATCCGCGTAGTTTGGACTTTGAAGTTGTTTCTTTACTGGTTCGGCTGGCATCGGCTCCTTCCAGTTTTGCGAAGACCTTCCGTATCATGGCGGGTCACGAGTTACTCGGCGAAGGATTTGCCAAAGGACAAACCGGGTCCTCTGCGATGCCACACAAAATGAACAGTCGGAGTTCTGAGAGAATTAACGGATTTCATGCGATTTTAAATGGTTATCTGGCGATGGCTTCGCAGTTGGCAGGAGATCAATGGAATGAGGGAGATGTTTCCTGCTCCGTAGTCCGGCGGGTGATGTTGCCGGATGCCTTTTTTGCAATTGATGGATTGTTGGACACTTTTATCACCGTTCTTCACCAAATGGAGGTATTTCCAGCTATGATTGGTGCGGAAAGAAAAAAATACCTACCTTTCCTGCTCACTACCACTGTAATGATGGAAGCGGTCAAAATGGGAGCCGGACGGGAAGATGCTCATGCGGCGATCAAGGAACACGCGCTGGCCACTGTGAATGACTTGCGGAAAGGAAAAACTTTCGAAAATGATCTCGTGCAAAGACTTGCTAAGGATAGAAGGATTGGTCTCAAGGTGGCTGATCTTCGTAATATCATCAAGCGTGGCGAAGCCTCCTTGGGAGCCGCCCACATCCAGATTGATCATTTTCTTAAGCGGGTCAAATCCTGGTCTGTACGCTATCCGGATGCCCAAAAATACCGCCCTGCCAATATCCTTTAAGCAGGGAATTGGGGTAGGGTACCCTTTCCGATGATGGTAATTTTTGCGATTGCCAATTTCCCATTTTGAATGTGCATTGATTCTTCGTTCATTTTTACATCATAACTTTATCATGGCAGAGGAATTAGCAGGAAATTGTTTGGTTGCCCAATCGGGTGGGCCAACCGCCGTAATTAACGCAAGCGTGGCTGGGGTCGTCTCAGAAGCTCTGAATCATCCCTGTATCGAAGAGGTTTACGGAGGTATGAACGGCGTTCTCGGGATCCTCAAAGAGGATATTATGGATTTGGCCGAGGAATCCCAACAAAACATTCGTGGGTTATGCTACACGCCTGCCTCGGCTTTGGGAACCTGCCGTTTCAAATTGAAGCATGACCGGGAATATGAGCGGATCCTCGAGGTATTTGAGGCTCATAATATCCGCTATTTTTTTTATTGCGGTGGCAATGACTCACAGGACACCGCCGATAAAATATCTAAACTTGCCCAATCCAAAAACTATCTTTTACGCGTGATTGGGGTGCCGAAGACCATTGATAATGATCTGGTGACCACCGATCATTGCCCCGGGTACGGTAGTGTGGTGAAATATGTGTCCACCATAGTGAGGGAAACCGCATTAGATCACGAGGCCATGGGTCAGCATGACCTTGTCTCAATTGTCGAAGTCATGGGCCGTAATGCCGGGTGGATCGCGGCGGGAACCACCCTTGCCAAGAGAAAAGAGAACCCCGATGATGCTCCACACCTCATCTATCTTCCAGAACTACCCTTTTCAAAAGACAAATTTTTGGACGATGTCCAGCGAGTCCTTAAAAAGAATCGCTATTGCTTGGTAGTGGTCGGGGAGGGATTAATTGACAAGGATGGAAACTATGTTGCGAATAGCACCAGCAGTCAGGATGCATTTGGTCATCAGCAACTTGGAGGCATTGGAGATTTCCTGGCAAACTACATCGAGAGTAATCTAGCTGTAAAGGCCCGTTCCTCCAAGCTGGGAACTGGTCAGCGAGCGGCCACCCATTGTTCATCTCAGACTGATAATGATGAGGCTTTTATGGCGGGGAAAGCGGCAGTCAAAGCGGCGATAGAGGGTGAAACGGACAAAATGGTCATCCTCGTACGTACGGAGGGAGATACTTATGAGTGCGAAACCGGCTTGGCTCCTCTTTCTGAAATAGCGAACGGGGTCAAAGAAATCCCGGCTGATTGGATTTCTGAAGACGGAGTAAGCATGACCGCAAAATTTATAAAATATTGCCAACCCTTGCTGCAGGGAGAAGTCCAGGTTCCCTACGAAAATGGATTGCCTGCCTATGTCAGGCTTTCGAAGCGACGCATTCGCAAAGTTTTGGATCCTTTTTCTTTCGACTAATGCCCGGGTAAAAATTTTAATCCAGCCCTAACATTTTTTTAATGCTAGGGCCATTTTTTGTTTAATTTCATCGGTGTTTTCGAGTCCGATTGAGAGTCGCAGAAGTTGGGGAGATAAGCCCGCATGCCTTAGCTTTTTCAGACCGTTTGTATTTCCAATAAGCTCATAATGTGCAAGATAGATGTAAGGACAGCAGAGAGAAAATTCAGTCCCAAAGCTTGGACTTTTCAACATTTCAAGATTGTCGTAAAAATCCCTGAAGTTTCCATCAACTTCGAAACTCACCACACAACCGGGCTTATGGCTCCCCGCGATTTTCTCATAGTTTTCTCCGGTAGTTTCCTGATAAGCCCAGAAAATTTTCTTTATTTTGGGATGTGACTGAAGAAAATCAACCACTTCTTCCTGCGACTGGTTCGTCCGCTCGATAAAGTAATTATAAAAAGGTATCTGTTCTGCCATTCGTTTGATGTCCCTCGAAAAAGGTTTGGTTGAATACTCCACGGCTTTTTGCTTTATTTCCAGACCAACGGGAGAATTTTTTGGGAAAACCGCACTACCCATCATCACATCTCCTTCCCAATTTGCATATTTGGTCAAGCTGTTGATCACGACATCCGAATATCCTGATACTTTGGCGTTTTTGGGCGACGCCATGGTTGGATCAACAATCAGTACCGAATCATTACGGTAGGTTAAGTCACGCAATTTTTCGAGATTGCAGCAGTGAAGTAGAGGATTGCTGGGGAATTCGGTAACCACCCCTGCAATTTTCCTGCCGTAAGCATGAAAAATTTCCTCCACCGTATCGTATTCTTCCGGCGTATGAAGATCAATGATCTGCTCATGCGGTGCACAGAGCAAGTTCATGATTTCAAGGGTGTCGAGGTAGAGCCAACCCATTCTTATCCAGATTTGCTTTTGCTTATTTCTGGATATTTCAAGGGCTGAACGAAAAACAGAAGTGAAGGCGTTGGCACCGGAAGTGGCAATTATCACATCATCGGCATCAATTTGAGGTCCATGTGCTTTCGAAATGACATCTTTGATCTCCATTTCCGCACCCGAGTTCGGACTGATTGCTTCGGACATGACTGTTTGTCCAAGGGATTCCAGAATCTTTTCTGCATGGCGCGATGAGAGGCCGCACCCTGCATGCTGAAAGAATTTGTGCAAAGATAAACTGTCTTCGGAATCTTGGGATAATCCAACAATAAGATAATCTTCCTCCTCTTCCGTACTCGCACCCTTGATCCCCAGAATTTCCCTGGCAAACTTCCAGTCACTCGAATTCGGGAAAAAGAATAAATCCTTTTTCTGTAGGGATTGCGTTTGATTCCAAAAGTCTGCAAGCCCCTTAATTTTGCGATGTCTTATGAAACGGGGATAGCCGGTGGGCATTCTTAGCAGGGTATCCGTTTTTTTTTCCTCGTATCCAATGACGTCATCTAAAGTCGGCAAACTTACGCAAACTGCGTGTTCTTTATTCGGGACTGGCGTGCCTAGTGGGAAATGACCGAGTCCGCTTACCTTCACGGCGCGACTTCATTTTCAATTAATTGTTCGAAGGTTTGCCTTTTTCTCATTAAGGCTAAATTTCCTTCCTGTTTTTTGATAATTTCAGCTGCCTCAGGAAAGGAATTGTAGTTTTTGGTGGTCATTGAAGAACAATACGCCCCAACACTGTCGATCACGCAAAAATCATTAATTTCACCCCGGACGAGGGAGCGGGGTGCCAGAGTTTCCGGATCCCCCGATGCAGGAGTGAGCAGATCGCCGGATTCACAGCAATGACCCACAACCACTTGTTCTGCTTCTTCCCGTTCAGAAACTTCCTCCGGGTCGGGAATGATATGAATTGGATGCTGTGCCCCATAAAGACTCGGTCTAAGGAGTTCAGTCATGCCGGCATCCAATTTTAAAAAGCGATAGCCATCCACTCCGGTCTGGGTGACATCCTGAACGGAGGAGACCAGGCTGCAGGCATGGGCAACCAGAAATGTACCGGGTTCCACTTCAAGGTTTAATTTGCGTCCGGTTTCAGCCGCAAATTCTTCAAAGATGGATTTAACGGACTGCCCGATTTCCTGAAGATCGGTTGCCACTTCATCGGGCATGCGGGCGACCTTAAAACCTCCCCCCAGGTTTAGCGTGTGTACCGTTGGAAAAGCACGCACAAGTTCAAGACTCATACCTGCGACTTTTTTCCAGACTTCAGGATCCGAACCTGATCCAATATGAGTATGAATCCGTTCCACTTCCAGTCCGTGCATGTGACATAGGTCCCTTGCCTTTATCAGGTCGCCCTTCCAAATCCCAAAACTGCTTGAAGGTCCTCCCACATTTGTTCGGTTGGTTCCGCCGGAACCAGTGCCAGGGTTGAAGCGCAAACCTACGGGTTCACCAATTTTCCAACTACCCAATCTTTGGATTTGACTTAGCGAACAAAGATTGATTTTAACCCCATCCTGTGCCCAATAGCGGAAGTCCTCCGCTAATTCCTGAGTGCTAAGCGAAATGAATTCGGTTCCGAACCCTGCCCGCACCGCTCGTTCCACCTCAAAGATGGAACTTGCGTCTATACCCAGTCCCTCTTCATTGAAAATTCGGAGAATGGCCGCGGTTGGGGCTGCTTTCATTGCATATCGGGGAAAAAAGCCAAAGGCATGGGGGAAGGCAAGTAGTTCTTGGGCTTTCTGGCGAAGCGTGCTTTCATCATAGACAAAGCTGGGGGTGCCAAACTCCATCCGGATTTGCTCAAGATTTTCGTAGGTTAAAAATTTCAGGTCGCTCATGGGAGATAGTGATAATAAAGAGTCTGTCCATGGAGGCAAGCCTTCGGGGTGCATTGAATTTCTTACTTTTTGTCCAAAATCAAAAACTCCAACTGGATGCCATCCTTGATTACCATTTTCCGGGAGATTTGTTTTTTAAAGGTGTCACGCCAGTCCGGAAAATACACATCACCTTCAAAAGTGTGGTCAATGCGGGTTAGGTAGAGCCGGTCTGCCATGGGAAAGGCTTCCTTATAAATTGCCTCCCCCCCGCAAATCCAGATGGGCTCTTGGGTTGCTAAAGAAAGGGCCTGTCTCAAGGAATGGGCAGTTTTTGCAAATGGAAAACGGAAACCTCGGTCCCTGGTCAAGGCAATCACCTCCCTTCCTCCGGCATGGGTTTCAAATTCCTGATAACATATCTTCCCCATAATCATGGCACCCCCTGCTGTCGTTTTCAGGAAATAATCCCAGTCTTCCTGTATCGACCAGGGAAGTTTGCCGTTCTTTCCGATCAGTCGGTTTCGGTCGCAGGCTACGATCAGATTGATCATTGGCATTGTTTCTGGCAGGTAAAATCGCAATAAGTTTTCATCGTATTATCTAAAAATTTTAGTATGAAAGAAAAGGGTGGTTAAATGCAAATGAACTCCAATCAGTTTGGTCAAACCCTCGCCCTGCCGGATTCATGGCAACGAAAGGCTTTAAATTTTCTTCGTGAAGGAAGGGATGTCGTCCTGCATGCACCCACGGGGGCAGGGAAAACTTTTGTTTTTGAGCAACTGATTGAATCCGGATGGAAAGGTAATGCAGTGTATACCGTGCCCACGCGGGCCTTAGCCAATGACAAGTTTCGGGATTGGAAGGAGCGGGGTTGGGATGTGGGGCTGATCACTGGAGATATAAGATTCCAACCACAGGCATCGATCGTAGTGGCCACCCTTGAGACTCAGCGAGGTAGTATTTCTAGGGGGGAAAGTCCGGATTTGTTTGTGGTCGATGAATATCAACTACTAGGAGATCAGAGAAGGGGACCTGGTTATGAAGTGACCATTGCCTTGACTCCAGTCCGTACCCGACTCCTCTTAATGAGTGGGAGTGTTGCCAATCCGTTGGAGGTGGCGGAATGGTTACGGGGAATCGGGAGACAAGTTGAACTTGTTTCCGAGGGGAAAAGACCCGTACCATTGGATGAAGTTTTCGCGGAAACCCTACTCCGGCGCCCTTTCCGGGGAAGAAAAGTCCGAGGCCATTGGCCCAAGTTGGTGGCTGGTGCCTTGGATGCCAATCTCGGACCCTTGCTGATTTTTGCCCCGAGACGGGCCGTAGCTGAAGACCTTGCCAGGCAACTGGCGACGGAGCTTCCTCCGGTCGAAACACTGGAGTTGAGCCGGGAGCAAAAAAAAGTCGCCGGTAGAGAGCTGCAGGGTTTGCTTAAGCGTCGGGTTGCTTACCATCACAGTGGTTTAGATTACACGAAAAGAGCCGGTGTCATTGAACCGCTTGCCAAGGCGGGACAGCTTCAGGTGGTGGTCGCAACCACCGGTCTGGGTGCCGGGGTTAATTTTTCAATGCGTTCCGTTCTTGTGACCGACCGGGAATATCGAATCGACGATGAATTGGGACTTCTTCGGGCAGATGAACTTTTGCAAATGTTTGGCCGTGCAGGAAGAAGGGGCATGGATGACCGGGGCTATGTAATTGTGGCACCCCGCCAAGCCCGAATGAGTGAGGCTCGGCCATTGAAATTGCATCGCTCCAAAGCTCTGGACTGGGCTGCCCTGATCCGTACCATGACCACCGCGGTACGGCAAAACAAGAATCCCATCGAAGCCGCCCGCTGGCTGGCTGTACGACTTTTTTCGGAGGAGCGGGTCCGGCTGGGTCTGAATTTATCCTTGGGCGACTTGCCCAAAAAGGAAGATGAGATTCATGATGAAAATAATGGGGAACGCGATCAAGTAGTCGAGATGCGCAACTCGGTGGGTTTATGGGAGCGACGAAGCGGACAGAGTAAGAGCAAACTGAACAACGCCCTCGTCTTGTCGAAAGGGGAATGGGTCAATCCTCTGACTCTTCCCGAAACGCTGGAAAAAGTTCAGGTTGGCAACCCCTGTCGTCTTGGTTCAAAAAGGGAGAAAGTGTATGGGCGGGAGTTGTCACTGGGTATGTACCAGGACGAAGAATCGGGGAAAACGCCTAAAATCATTTTGATCAAGTCATTCAGGAAACGCTTGCGGGAAGTCACCGCAGAGGAAAACCCTAGGATTAAAAAGAAATTTTCCAGGAAAGTTTGGCGTCGTCAGGGCCTGGAAGGGGTATTTCGGGATTTTCTCCCCCTAGTCTCCAAGGGAGGGGAGCTGGTTGAATTTGTGGATCGGGGGAAGGTACTCCGTGCTCGTCTTACCTACGAGAATGCACTTGTCTTGGGCTGGAAAGACGCCCGGGGCAAGGTTCTGCTTAACCCGCCGATGCGGCGGGTGAAAAGGGTTTATGATTCTCCCTTTCGTAGTCAGGAAAAAACGGCATCCCACGACTTAAATAACCTCAGCCCCTCTGAAGTTTGGTATGAACTTGGTCTGATCGATCAGGATGCGCGTCCGACCTTACGAGGTGAAATCTTTAGTTTTTTCTCACGAGGAGAAGGACTGGCCATCGCGGCGGCTATTGAGGATGAAAAATATCCACTTGATGAATTGATTATTGACCTTGTCAACTTGCGGGCAGGGCATCGTTTTCGTGGTTATGCATCCAGCGAATCAAGGTTGGCCATGGTTTGTCGTGAAACCTACGGCCTGCGAGACTGCCAAGGTTATCTCAAAGGCGGGTTGCCTACAGAGTACGGTGAAGGAGCGATGGAGGTATTGCAAAACCGCAAGAGACTCCTCAATCAATTAGAAGGAACTTCTGATCTTCATAGCGGGGATATTGAAAGAGTGGAAATCGAGTGGAAAAGCCTGCTTTCTCTGATTGCCTTTGCTCCCTGCCTCAAGGTGGCGAGATGGCAGGAACTTCAGGTGTTGGCGAGGGAAGTGGCCGGAGAAAACCATGCCATGGATCATCTTCCAGAACTGCCTGAACTTCTTTCCCGGCAACGAGAAAGGTTTGAAAGTAAAGGTACCGGAGCAATTACCTAATTGGGTATGTCCCTGCCAAGTTCATAACAGGCAATCCCCTTTTCATTTCTGACCAGAAGCTTGGTTCCAACAAGGGCAGGAGATGTACATTTCAGGGCATTTAATTTGAATTTTTGTTCTTCACCTAGTTTGTCCGGTTCAGCTTTCACGGAAACCAGGAAGGAACCGTTGATTTCATAGGCCAACACTTTTCCTCCGGCCAGGATAGGCGAGGAGATGTCGTGCTTGGCGGGCACATTTCGGAGTACCCTCCCGCTTTGCAGATCAATGCAAAGTCGCATGCCTGCACCAAAAAGAATTGCTTTCTTTTTGAACACCAGCGGGCTTGAATCCGTTCGTCTGGTAAGTTTGGGAAATCTCCATTTTTCAGAAATCCCTAACGGGTTGGCAAGGAAGCAAATCAAACCGACTTCTTCTTTTTTTCCGTGAACCAGGAGATGATTCCCAGAACTTGCTGGAGTGGATGCGCCTCCACCCGGTCCTTCCCATATAGTTTTCCCGGTTTCAGGATTTACACAGTAGACAGTTTTGGAGGAATTGCATACAATCGAGGTTTGCCAATCATTGGACCAAAGCACCGGGGAAGCTGTTTTTCCGCGCACCGCAGTGTTTTCCCAGACCTGATTTCCTGACGCAGCATCAAAAGCCCGGAGAGTATTTGCCAACACCACCACTTTTTCATCTGTGAAAAGTGGAGAACTGGCCACCGCCTCGGTTCCCAGAGAAGATTCCCAAAGTAGTTCTCCGTTTTCCGCAAGCACGCAAAATAAGCGGTTTCCACCCACCGCAAATATTTTTTGTCCGGCGAGGCAGGGGGTGGAGGAAGAAGCCCTCCCGGAGGGCACTCCCGATAAACTTGTTTTCCAAATTTGTTTTCCAGTCCGAAGATCCAAGGCCAAAAGAACATCGTCCGCCATTCTTTTGGTTGGAGGGACTTCCTGACTGATTTTCTCACGGATCTCCTCCGGGAAATCCTGTTCCCCAAGCCATTGATCCAAGGCATTTTGGGTTGGGAAAACGCGGTCCTTAATGGTGAACATTCGGTCGATGACCCATAGAGGAATGGCAAGTTTCCCTTGCTTAAAACGCGATGCGATCAAAGAGCCCTGAGTCATTTTTTGTTTCCTGTCCAAATGATCCGCAACCCATTGGTCAATCCATTTGTCGAGCTTGGACCCCCTCAACCTAGGGCTAAGGGCGAGGCGGTCTTGTTCCGCTTTTTCCCTTAGCTCTTGGGGTAGGTTAACATTTCGAAGTCCTAGCTTTCTCATCACTAATGAATCTATGATTCTCTCCTTAGAGGGTTCATTCCGATGCCAGACGACCGACAGGTAGGCATTTTTTCCATCGGAGATAACGCTTCCAAATCCCCCGTCATCCTGACTCGGGATTTCCATACTTTCCCAAATTTGTGTGGGGAGAGTCTCTTCTATATTCTCAAGCAGATTAGCGCTGGGGATGCCGTGACCGTCCCGGTTTGGACCCCGCCACTGGGGCCAGGAATTGAGTTCCGCAAGCAGGGATGAAGTCATGAGGAGAGAACAGGATAGAATGTATAACTGCATGCTATTCTTTGACAGGATCAACCATCGGACCGCAAGTCCAACTCAATACATTTGAGAACTTTTCGCCTTGAGCCGCTACCCTTGCCTTTACTGTTTCAATAATTTTTTCTCTATCAAAAAAGCATTCTATCCAAGTCCTACTAATTAAATTTTTTTAGACCGCCCACAAATTTATGACCGGGTGAAGCATCATATTAAATCCTACTTGAGGACGGGTGATCGCATGTTTAATACTTCGCAAGTTTGATCCAGAGGAACCTTTTTTTCGAAAGTGCCCAAAAAGTTGGTTGAGCCTGTGAAGTTTCTACATTCAGTGATAATTTCAACTAAATCCATGCCAAGGATGTGCCCCGCCGGACCACTGGTCGGAGTTTGTGGTGAAATATGTTCAATACGGGTTTCCGAGCTTAGATCCGATTCATCACCTGCCTTAATTCAGTATCAAGGGGCAGCTATCCTGACCTTGCCAATTTCTCCAAAACAAAAAAAGGGAAAGGGCTGGTGGGTTTTTCCAGTTTTATAAGCATTGATAGGGAGGAAATGCAGAGTCGCTTATCGTAAACCTTCAAGGGCTTCTTTAATCTCTTTGAGTTTATTCTGATTTTCGGACCATTGTTTCCGGGCTCCGTTGACTACCTGCTCGGGAGCTTTGTCCACAAATGAAGGATTTCCCAGTTTCGCTTCAATGCCCCGGATAATTCCTTCCAGGGATGTGGCTGCCTTATGAAGCCTGATCCGTTCCGACTTGATATCTACCCCTGCACTCAGGTCGAGGAAAAAACTGCCCATCGGGGTCACGCAGGCAGGCAAGCCGGAGGGAGTGCTGTCCGTCTTTTTAAGGGCCGAGGCTCCGGCCATGGTCAGAATGGAAGCTTGCCTGTCTTTGATCAAAGCTTCATCTTTCGAACTGGCCACATAGTAAAATTCAACCTGTCGATTATTGGAAAGATTTCTTTCCGCCTTCAACGACCGCAGGAGTGTGATCAGTTCGCGGGTCCTGCTTACTTCATCCAAGCTTTTTGAGTCTAATTCGAAACCCTGCCCCCTAAGCGTGTTTATCAAGTCCACACCTTTACCCGGAGAAAATCCCTGTATGCTTTGTCCATTGGCGTACCCGAGCAGAAACCAAAGCTCTTCGGTGATAAAGGGAGTAAATGGGTGGAGGAGCAACAGGATTTGACGCAGGCAAATATCCTGAACCGCCAAACAGGTTTCCTTCGCTTCCCCGTCTGACATTCTTGGCTTCGAGACCTCAATGTACCAGTCGCAAAAGTCAGTCCAGAAAAAGTGGTAGATGTTATGGAGAACGGAATTAAATTCATATGCCTCGTAGAGCCTATCCACATCGTTTAGGGTTTCGGCCAGCCTCAGAAGAATGGCTTGGTCGTCCCTGGTAATTTGTTCCCTTTGCACACGCAAAAGAATCAGTTCAATGATCGAGTTGTCTTTAGGGGTACCTGACATTTGGCGGAACCGGCATACATTCCACAATTTGGTACAGAAATTTCGGCCTTGCTCTATCCGGTCCTCTGAGAAACGTATATCCTGCCCCTTGGGTGCAATGCTCATAATTCCATGCCTCAGTCCGTCGGCCCCATACTTAGCAATCAGTTCCAGTGGGTCTGGCGAATTACCCAAAGACTTTGACATTTTACGGCCGTCAGAATCCCGGATGATTCCCGTGAAGTAAACTTCCCTGAAGGGTATGCGTTTGCATATCTCCGCTTCAGATAGTGTGATTTCCTTCTTTTTTTCAATCCCTTTGAATTCAAGCCCGGCCATAATCATACGGGCCACCCAAAAAAAGATAATATCGGGACCTGTAACCAGGGCGGAGGTTGGATAGAAATAATCCAGGCCCTTGGTTTCCATGGCTTCCTCCTCAGGCCAACCTAAAGTTGCCAGGGGCCAGAGCCAGGAAGAGGCCCAGGTATCAAGCACATCCTCATCCTGTTCCCAGTTATGCAGGTCTCTGGGGGGATTCTTTCCCACATACCAATTGGCTGGCTCAGAACGGATTCCTCCTTTGCGGTACCAAACTGGGATGCGGTGCCCCCACCACAATTGACGGCTTACACACCAGTCCTGAATATTCTCAAGCCAATGCAGGTAATTCTTCTCCCAACGTTTGGGGAAGAAGCGGATATGGCCATCACGGACGGCTTGCTTGGCTTCCTCGACTCTCGGGTATTTAAGAAACCACTGTTCGGAAAGGCGTGGTTCGATTGGTACATCTGCTCTTTCAGAAAATCCAACCTTATTTTCGTAAGGCTCGTTTTCAATAAGCAAGCCTTCTTCTTCCAAATTTTTTACCACAATCCTGCGGGCTGCAAACCTTTCCATTCCTTCGAAGTTAGGCCCAGCTTGTTTATTCAGAGTGCCGTCCGCGTTGAGTATTTCGATCATCGGAAGATCGTGTCGCTTTGCGATTTCGAAGTCCAACTTGTCGTGGGCAGGAGTTATTTTTAAAACACCCGTCCCAAAATCTCGTTGCACGGCCTCATCCGCCACAATCGGAAGAGCCTTTGGATTGATTGGCCTAAGCACATGCTTACCTTTGAGGTTTTTCCAGCGGGGATCTTCCGGGTGGATCGCCAATGCAACGTCTCCCACGATGGTTTCAGGGCGGGTCGTGCAAACTTCGACATAGGCACCCGGAGATTCAAGAATGTTGTATTGTACTTTATAAAGGAAACCCTTTTGAGGCTTCATGATCACTTCTTCATCGGAGAGGGCGGTCTGGCTTGCAGGACACCAATTTACCATCCTTTGACCCCGGTATACATATCCTCTCTCATACAATTTGACGAATGCACTGATAACTGACTTGGAATAATCATCATCCAAGGTGTGTACATTTCTTTCCCAGTCACAGGAACAGCCCAGTTTCTGTAATTGTTTAAGAATGATTCCACCATGCTTGTTACGCCACTGGTCTGCATGCTGCAGAAAATTTGCCCGCCCCATTTCTTGCCTTGACTTACCTTCCTTAACCAGCGCCTGTTCAACCTTGGTCTGAGTGGCAATCCCCGCGTGGTCGGTGCCCGGCAACCATAGGACTGACTTGCCTTCCTGCCTGGACCGACGGGCCAGGATATCCTGAATGGTGTTGTTGAGCACATGGCCCATGGTCAGCACTCCGGTAACATTGGGGGGCGGAATTACAATGGAATAGGAATCCTTGCCTTCCTCGATTTTTCCGGAGAAACATCCTTCTTTTAACCATTTTTGATAAAGCCGGTCCTCGACTTCTTGGGGGGAATACGCTTTTTCCATAGGGGGATTGGGTTACTTATTAGCGCATTCTCTTGGGATGGCGAGAAAAAGCTCGGGAATGTCCGCCTTGGAATAGTTTGACTCCGCTTTTTTTGAATAACGGGGTCAGGAGGAAACCTCCGGCAAAGCCGCCTAGATGAGCTGCTATTGCCACCCCTCCAGCGTTTTTCATCGATTCCGGAAAAAGTAAAACCTGCTCAACCAACCAAATTCCAAGCACGAGATAGGCAGGTACCATCACGGTTCCGATCAAAATGAATATCCAGTAAAAAACCCGGATGTTGGCTTTGGGATATAACAGTAAGTATCCGCCAATGACTCCAGATATTGCTCCCGATGCACCCACCATGGGAATTTGGGAACCAGGATTTAAAAACGCCTGAGCCAGGGCAGCCAGCAATCCGCATCCAAGATAAAAAAGCAGGTAGCGGAATTTCCCCATCGCATCCTCCATGTTGTCTCCGTACAAATAGAGGAAAAGCAAGTTTCCCAGCAAATGGGCTATTCCCCCGTGGCTAAACATGGAAGTCACGACCGAATACCATTCCCACACTATTCCATCAAAGGATGGATAGAAAAATTGGCCAAAAAAGGTGGCCGGAATAAAACCAAAATTTGAAAAATAGGCCATCTGCTCTTTTGGACCCAGAGGAAATTGCCAGGTAAAAAAGACCCATAGGTTGGCTAAAATTAACAGCCAATTAACAGCCGGAAACGAACGGGTCGGGTTGTCATCCTTATAAGGTAGAAAAAACATGATGCTTCTTTTGTAATCGGTAAGTAATTGCCGGGCAAGCGGACAAATGAATTGCCATCCACCGCTGCACGAAATACTTCTTTGGGTATGGATCGGGCATCTTCATCTCTGGGAATATTCCGAACGGATTCGGGAATCACCCTTTCTTTCGGGTCCAATACTTACTTTGTTGATTCAGAAGATCCCTTTCACAATATTGCTTGCAAGGCACTGAAACAGGATGATTATATTCCTTTTTATGTTGAGATTGCCAAAAGGGAAGGGGTGGGTCCTGAATTTCGGAATATGCTTCTCGATATAATCGAAAGGGCAAAGGGGGAGAGTTACAACCGCGAAGACTTGAAATAGCTCGGCATGTTTAAGTTAGAGAAGAAGAAGTCTAAATAAATTTGGATTTTGAGCTATTCTTTTGGTATTTTTAGGATCTAACCTGTAAATTTTTAAATTGGTTGTGGATATGGGTCATCTTTTTTCCCAAGTCAAAGTGTTGCATAACCCTCTTTGCCTTTTTCAAAGGTGTGTGCTTACAATGTTCCTTCTTGGTTGTGGAGATGATCGATGGGACTTGAAGGTTCTCAACAAAACCGCTCCATTGCATCCATATCGTTTGCAAAAAATTGACCTGAATGGCTCCGTGGCCATGGAAATGATCTGGGCCTCGGCCGGCTCTTTTATAATGGGTAGCCCCGAAACAGAGGAAGGAAGACAGGCAGGGCGAGAGAAACAGCATGAGGTGGTTTTGGAGAACGGGTTTTTCCTGGGTAAATACGAGGTTACACAACTTCAGTATCTAGCGATAATGCAGGGGGGAATGGATAAAGTTAATCATAATCCCAGCCGATTTAAAGGGCCAGATCGGCCGGTTGAAAAAGTTTCCTGGAACGACACACAACTTTTTATTGAACGCCTAAATCACTATGCTTCCAAGGTCAATATGTTGCCTTTCGGGTGGCAGTTTTCTCTTCCTTCGGAATCAGAATGGGAATATGCCTGCCGGGCGGGAACCAAAACAACCTATTCATGGGGCAACACCATCAGGGAAACTGACACCAATGGGGCTTCCCCCAACAGTATAAGACAAACCTGTAAAGTAGGATCCTATGATCCAAATCCATGGGGATTTTACGACATGCACGGAAATGTCCGCGAGTGGGTGAATGATTGGTATGCGGAAGAGTATCCTGAGGGCAGAGCAGAGGACCCGAGAGGACCGGACGAGGGCAACTATCGGTGTGCGAGAGGTGGTTCCTGGAACGATCCACCCTCCTTTCTTCGTTCAGCCGACAGGCAAAACGGTAGTCCAGATGCGCGGTATCACGCTCTCGGCTTTCGGGTTTGTTTAAAAAAGGGATAGTTTTGACTTCGACTTTTCTGGGGAAGTTTTTCTTCAGATGTCGATGACATCATCTTCTGGTCTTGGCTTGGTACCAGCTTGAAAACCGGCCCTCGTGGAAGTGAAGCCTTTTGGAAAACGGACTTTGAACTGCTTGGCCAATGATTTGCGGATCCCAGGCACCATCATGGCAAAGCCAAAAATATCCGTAAGGATTCCGGGTGTGAGCAGAACCAGCCCACCCACTAAAATCATCGCCCCTTCGGTAAGTTCCTGAGTCGGGGCCCGCCCTTGCCTCAGTTCGTTTTGAATCCTGGCAAGGGTGGAGAGTCCCTGCTGGCGGGCAAGGGTAGCTCCGATTATCCCCGTCAAGACAATTAAACCGATGGTGGGCATCGGACCAATTCGGGCTCCCAGCATGATCAGCAAATAAAGTTCGACCATGGGAAGAAAAACAAACAGCAGTAACAATCGACCGAACATATGTTTCCTTTATGCCGAATCGGGGTGTAACTGTCAATGGATTGAGGATATTTCAATTTATTCTTGAATCCATCTCCATGATTTTAATTCCTGATCAAATTCAAGCCATTTCTGCTTGCTACCCGTCCACCCGAGCCACTTGGATTCACTTTGGTAATATTCCCAAGATTTCGAATAGTGATCAAAAGCATATGGCCATCCGTGATACTTCCACCCTTCACTCGCCTGGGCTTGCACTGTTTCCCAGCCGGGATTACCTCCTGAACTTTTCCAGCGATAGATTTGATTAGGATCGGTTGCAAGGTAATGCCACTGACCGTCCATTGCTGAGTAAATCCATTTTTCCCGATGATAATGCCAACCTTCGTCCAAAAAAACCTTAGTCTCATTCGCTTTTGCCAGAGCAGCCTTGGCGTCAATGATTCCCCCACTCAAAACTTTTTCGGACAACCCTTCGACCCTGCGAACGGTGGTCATAAGGATTTGACGAAGTTGTTTGGTGGAGATTTCCGGACGGTGGGAGAGTACCATGGCGGCAACTCCTGAAATCACCGGAGCGGCGAAGGATGTGCCGCTTACAAAAGCATACTGCTCACTTCCTTGCTCATAGGAGGATACTCCTGAGATTTCAAGGTCATCGAGGTATACCCCGTCCGCCGTTCTAAAGCTGTCAGTCTCGAGGCGAAATCTTAGACGGATCGATTGCCCGTCAAATGAGGACAGGTCAAATTGATAGAGAGACCCCCCCCGTTTACTCCTTCCGTAGACTTGGCCAACTGGGGTCCAGGATTCTGTTGCGGTTGAGGTGACTTCTATCCAAAGCGTGTCATACGAAAAGAATAAAAAACTGCTGGCCAAGTCATGGTAGATTCGGATTTTCATGGCGGTTCCCTTAGTGCCGTTAAGATCAATCGTTGGGCTCAGCAGCGAGGAGTTCAAATTATTTCCGTAGTCGGCAAGATACCCGAATTCATCATAGGCACTGTCAGTGAGCCATCGGTTGCCATGCTGATCGGCGAGTCTTTCCCAGGTTGATCCAAGACCGGTGGTGGAAAATTGCCAACCGGATAAATCGTCCTCAAAGTTTTCTGCCTGCAGGGTTTTTCTGGAAAGGTCAGGCGTGAGCATGTTGACCCCGGGGGCAGCCAAATCCACGGTTTTTTTCCCAAAGTTGGAAAAAATCGCAAGCTCATCGTTTTCATCCGTCGCCGCAACGGACAGAATCACATTTCCCAAATAACTTGCGGGGTAAAAGGGAATGTTTTCTAAATCGTCACCTTTGCCATCCGTCCCCCCGTTGCCGGCTGCACAAATCATAAGCACATCAAAGTTTTCTTCCAAATTGTAAAGTGCATCTTGGATGGGAATGGAAAAGGCACTGCCCTTGCCCAGACTGAGATTGATAATTCGGACCCCTCCCAAAATAGAATATCCCAGGGCGGAAAGTATACGGTCGTCGGTGGCACCTCCACCATATTCATTGAACACCCTCATGGGAAGAATGACCGCATTGGGAGCAACCCCCGAAATGCCGCCCCCATTCATGGCATGGGCAGCCAAAATTCCGGCCACTTGGGTGCCGTGTCCGTTAAGATCTGAAGGATCATTGTCATTGCCGATAAAGTCCCACCCGTGGGTGTCGTCAATGTAACCAAGTCCGTCATCATCCACTCCCGAAGTACCGTTCAATTCGGCTGGCATGTAGGAACGACGGTCTTTAAGTTCTGGATGGTCGGCGGAGATACCTGTATCGATCACTGAGACTACGACCCGCTGCTGGCGCGGGTTGTAATCATCGACCGCATCGATCCATCCAATGTCAGACCCTGCTTTTGTCTGCCTGAAATTCACTGGTTCACCCTTGTTTTCAAGGTACCATTGTTCAGCGAGTCTGGGTTCACTCATGTCAATTTTTTGCGTCTCCTGAATATGATTGTAATCAGCAAAATGGACAGCCTCTTCCCGTCGCAAAGATGATACGATTTCCCCGATTGGCAAACTTGAATTACTTTCGTATAGGGATGCTCGGGTGAGAATGAAATCCTTGATTTTTATAAGTCTGTATTTCCTGACGATTTTCAATCTCTCCTCCCCTGGAAGCTCGGGCTTGAAGCATACAAAGCACTGATTCATTACCACTTCCGCGGATACGATTTTCCAAAAAAGAATAATGACCAGTAATTGTCTGATGAAGAGGATCAAGATTACAAGAGGATTTAAGAGGTGACCTGAAGTAAAAAAAAACTTATTATATTTGTTTTCTATTTTCAATATGCATAAACTAGTTTTACTTCGTCACGGTGAAAGCCAATGGAATCTTGAAAACCGTTTTACCGGGTGGCACGATGTCAACCTGACTGAACAGGGCGAAAAGGAGGGCAGGGAAGCTGGCCGCCTACTTAAAGCAGAAGGGTTTGAGTTCGATGTGGCCTACACCTCCGTCCTCACCCGTGCCATCCGCACCCTTTGGCTAGCTCTAACGGAGTTGGATCAGGTATGGATACCGGTTCATCGCGAGTGGCGTTTGAATGAGAGGCACTATGGTGCTCTCCAGGGATTGAACAAGGCGGAAACCGCCGAGAAGCATGGGGATGAACAAGTACTAGTCTGGCGCCGGAGCTATGACATACCCCCGCCTTCCATGTCTAAGGAGGATGAGGGCTATGCTGGAAAAGACCGTCGGTATGGGAATCTGGATCAGGCCCACATTCCCTTGACCGAGTGTCTCAAGGATACCGTGGCCCGTTTCCTTCCCCTTTGGCAGGAGACCATTGCCCCGCAAATTAAGGCTGGAAAAAGTGTGCTGATTGCCGCTCATGGAAATTCCCTTCGGGCCTTGATTAAATATTTGGACGGTGTCTCGGAAGAGGAGATTATTGGTATGAATGTTCCCACCGGAATGCCCTTGGTTTATGACCTTAATGAGAATCTTACACCAACCAATCGCCAGTACCTTGGCGATCCCGAAAAAGTGGCCAAGGCCATGGAGGCGGTTGCGAATCAGGGCAAGGCAAAATAATCAGGGGCCGAATCCTGAATTTGCCATCCTTCCTTATTTTCAGTAATCTTGCAACATGGACACCTCCTCAGACAAATCAAAAAAATTGAAAAGAGAGTACGATTCTTCCTTCGTAGTGACACCTGAATATCGTAAATCACTTCCAGACATCCAGAACTCCGGATCGGAGGGAATGGAAGGTGCCCATGTGCCCATCCTCCAAGTCGGAATTTCAGGTTTTCGCCTGCCACTACGATTCGTGGGTCCGGACGGAGAATCCTTGAATATTGAAACAAAAATTACCGGAACCGTAAGCCTAGATGCTGACAAAAAGGGCATCAATATGTCCCGTATTATCCGAATTTTTTACGAATACAAAGACGAGGTTTTTTCCCCCGAAATCCTCGGCAAGATACTACGTCATTACAAGGAGCGTCTGAACTCCCAGGAGGCTAGGCTTAAAGCTGATTTCTCTTACCCCATGATTCAGCAAAGCCTGCGAAGCGGTCTCGAAGGATTTCAGTATTACCGATGCAGCTTTGAGGGCCTAATCGACCGTGCTGATCGGGTGCAAAAAATTATCCATTTTGATTTTGTTTATTCTTCCGCTTGCCCGTGTGCTTCGGAATTGTCTGAGCATGCACGGGAGGCACGTGATCTCCTGGCAATTCCTCACTCACAGCGTAGTGTAGCACGGGTTAGCGTGGAGGTGCATCCTGAACGTGAGCTTTCCCTCCTTGAACTTCGTGACATGTGCATCCACGCACTGAGCACTGAGACTCAGGTCATGGTGCGCCGTGAGGATGAGCAGGCGTTCGCGGAAATGAACGGGGCCAAGGTGAAGTTTGTAGAAGATGCCGCCCGACTGATCTATGAGCAATTAGAGGATGACGCCCGGGTTATTGATTTCCGCGTGATATGTTCCCATTTCGAGTCCTTACATTCACATGATGCGGTGGCGGTTCTTTGCCGCGGAGTGGATGGTGGGTTTCGTGCCGAGTACGAGGACTTCGGAAATCTTGTTGTTTAATTTTTTGTTCCCCCCGCTAGGGGATTCTAGATGGTCGAGGGTAATATGACCGACCCGCTAATTTTTTCGATAGAAAAATCCGGATCATGGATTGTGGAAAATACGCATCGAATTGATGATTTAGCTTCTCGTTCTCATTGGCAAAACCCGTACTTTTCATCCGCTTGGTTACATTCATGGTGGGAGCGCTTGGAAGGAGTGAAAACGCCTGAACTCCTGATCGTGCAAAAACAAGAAGGTCAACTTGTCGGGCTTTGGCCATTCGTGGAAAGGAAAGGAATTTTAAAATCTAAAGGAATATGGCCTTATGTTTTTGATGAGGCCAACTATTTCCATCCTCTTGCTGAAAGGGAGGCGATACCCATCCTTGTGGATGGACTACGGAACTTACTGAGGAAATACTCCTTCGTCTGGGTTCCATTAATGCGGAAGGAATTTTGGGAAGAATTTGTCGATAACAAAGTTATAAAAGGAAATTTTCTTCAGATTAGCCGTATCCCAAGGCAGACATTTCTGATTAAGCCAACCCCCGAAAATTTTGATGAATTCTGGAGTCAAAAGTTGGGAACCAAGTCGCGAAAATCCTTCCGTTATGATCAGCGGGCATTGGTCGGGCAGGGTGAGTTGGTCTTTGAATGCTGGGAAACTTTTGAGGATGTACGTGCCATGATGCCCGCTACTTGCGTGATTGAAGTGGAGTCAAAGAAAGGAAAGGAGGGTGCCGGGCTTTACTCGGTCCGGGGGAAGCGTGCCTTTTTCTTTGAATTGCTCCCTGAACTGGCCAAAAAAGGGATGGTTCGGTTAAGCATTTTACGTCTCAATGAAGAGGCGATTGCCTGGCAGTTGGATCTTCTCGGAAACAATTATCTGGCGGTACATCATTTATCTTTTCATCAAAAATGGAAAAAGTACTCGCCAGGTCGACAATTGCTAAGACACAACCTCCAAAGGGCGTGGAATGAGGGACGAACCATAGATTTTCTTCCTCTTCGTTTTGATTACAAAGAGAAATTTTCAACGGTGAAAGAACAGGTGCACGAGCTACACTGGTTTAAAGGTAGTATTCGCGGATGGATTGCCTTTCGTTTGATCCGCTGGAACATGAAAGTGCGGAAAAAAATGAGGGAAAGGAAAAAACACATCCCAAGACCGGATAATCGGGTAAGTAAGGCATTGCGGGGAGAAACCATTTGATTCTGGCTTTGCGGTTTCTAGGCATGTCAGTATGATAAAAATCTTATGAGTTCGATAATCAATGATCTCCATGCCATGCGTGAACACTATGACCAGCCGCCCCTGAGGAGAGAGGACTTAAATTCCTGTCCGTTCATGCAATTTTCCAACTGGTTGGAGGACGCAGTGAAGGCTAAAATTTATGATCCAAATGCCTGCAGCCTGGCCACTGTCGATGGCTTGGGGCATCCAGTCTCCCGGGCTGTCCTGCTCAAAGCCTTAGAGAATCAAGAGTTTGTATTTTACAGCAACTACAACAGCCGAAAGGCCAGTCATTTGTCTAAGAATGTTCATGCTTGTCTGCATTTTCCCTGGTTTGCGCTGCAACGGCAGGTCATCGTTACCGGTAAGGTCGAAAAAATAGAGACCGAACGAGCAAAGACATATTTCGCCTCCCGTCCCCTTGAGAGCCGTCTCGGTGCCTGGGCATCCGAGCAAAGTAAGGAAATCGATTCCCGGGAGTCGCTTGAACGGTCCTATCTCGAAATGCAGGAAAGATTTGGGGACGACCCGCCGAAGCCTCCACACTGGGGAGGGTATGCCTTGGTTGCGGACACCATAGAATTTTGGCAGGGTGGACCCAGTCGCTTGCATGATCGATTTATGTACCAAAAAGTAAATGGCCAATGGGCCATCCAACGACTCAATCCATGAGCGAGGAAAAATCCAAATCGATAGACGAAGACTTGGATGAATTGCTCTCCATGCGTGGCAAGCCATTTGCGGACTGGAAAGAGGAGAGGAAATATTTGCGGGAAAAATGGGGAATGCAAGGCAGGCAAATGGAAGTGGAGCCACCAGAATCCGATCAAAACGAAAAAGAGGAAAAGTAAAAATGAATTGGGAAAGCCTCGGGAATTTTGAAGATATTCTTTATCATAAAGGAAATGGCGTAGCCAAAGTAACCATTAACCGTCCGCATAAAAGAAACGCCTTTCGACCAAAGACTGTCAGTGAGATGTATGAAGCTTTCCTGGATGCCCGGGAGGATCCTAATATCGGGGTGGTCTTGCTGACCGGTGCCGGTCCTCACACCGACGGGAAATATGCCTTCTGTTCAGGTGGCGATCAGAGTATACGGGGAGACGCAGGCTATGTGGACGATCAAGGAGTGCCTCGTCTCAATGTGCTCGATTTACAAAAACTGATCCGGAGTATGCCCAAGGTGGTGATCGCCTTAGTCGCCGGATATGCCATTGGGGGCGGCCATGTTTTACATGTGGTTTGTGATCTTACCATTGCAGCGGATAATGCCATTTTTGGACAGACCGGTCCCAAAGTTGGAAGTTTCGACGGCGGATTCGGCACCAGTTACCTGGCACGAATTGTGGGGCAGAAAAAGGCCCGTGAGATCTGGTATCTTTGTCGTCAATACAAGGCTAATGAAGCCCAGGACATGGGTTTGGTTAACAAAGTGGTTCCGGTGGAGCAACTGGAAGCAGAGGGCCTGCAATGGGCGAGTGAAGTCATGGAAAAGAGTCCGCTTGCTATCCGTTGCCTGAAATCCGCATTCAATGCCGAGCTAGACGGGCAGTCCGGGATACAGGAACTTGCCGGCAATGCCACCCTTCTATATTATTTATCTGAAGAAGGCTCGGAGGGGAAGAAAGCCTTCCTTGAAAAAAGAGTGCCCGAATTCAATAAATATCCCTGGCTTCCCTGATCCTACACCCTGACTGCTACCTGCGGTTTGCAGAGAACTCGACCCGTTTCCCCCGATTGTTCAGGTTAAGCTTACCCGATTGATAGGCGATTTGCCCGGATACAATGGTCGCATCGATCCGATTTGAAAAAACATTATGCGAAAAGGGCGACCATCCGCATTTGGAAAAAAGTGGGGAATCCTGAACGGAAGTTTCCTCTGTCGGATCGACGACTACGAGATCCGCCCAATATCCTTCTCTGAGATAGCCGCGGTCCAAAATCTGAAACAAACGGGCTGGGGCGTGACAGGCACGCTCCACAATCAGTTCAGGCGAGAAACAATTATGCCGGCACATCTCCAACATTAGAAGTAGGGTATGCTGAATCAAAGGGAGGCCAGAGGGAACCTCGAAATAAGTTCCCTGTTTTTCCTGCCAGGTGTGCGGAGCATGGTCGGTCGCTAGAATCGAAATTCGGCCATCCACCACTGCCTGACGGACTGCATCCCGGTCACTCACTTTTTTAATCGCAGGGTTGCATTTGATCTGGGAGCCGAGGGTCTCATAGCTGCTGTCTTCAAACCACAGATGGTGGACGCAAGCTTCAGCGGTAATCCGGTCGTGACCCGGTTCAAAAAGGTCAAGTTCCTCCTCGGTGGTGATGTGTAGGACATGGAGTTTGGCATTCTCTCTTCTGGCGAGATCCACAGCCATGGATGAGGATTTAAGGCAGGCTTCACGCGAGCGGATATTTCCATGTTCAGAAAAAGGGACTTCGTTACCGTATTTATTTCTTGCCTGCTCTTCGTTTGCCAAAATCATGGGTGTATCCTCGCAATGAGTAGCGATGATAGTGGGGGCGTTGCGGAAAATTCCTTCCAGTACGGTTTCTTCATCGACCAGCATGTTTCCGGTGGATGATCCCATAAACACCTTGATCCCCGCGATCTTTGCCGGATCGGCCGCCTTGACAGCTTCAAGATTCTCATTACTTGCTCCGAGAAAAAACCCATAATTGGCCAAAGAGTTACGCTTGGCAATTGTGCACTTTTCCTCGATTCGCTCCATGTTTAGCGTCGGTGGGTAGACATTCGGCATTTCAAAATAGGTGGTCACCCCACCGGCCACCGCTGCCTGTGATTCGGTATGAATGCAGGCTTTGTGGGTCAGTCCGGGTTCACGAAAGTGTACCTGATCATCAATCAGGCCAGGCAGGATCCATTTCCCTTCCGCTTTAATTATTTTACAGGATGATGGTGCCTGCAAAGGGGAGCCAATGGTTTCAATACGCCCGTTACGAACCAGAATATCTTCGCTGGTTCGGACGCCGTCATTGATCAGGGTGCCTCCGGTAATCAGAAGCTCGGACATAGAAATCCTCCTGGCTTATTTAAACTGTCCGTTTCCAATAATCAGATATTTATAGGTGCAAAGTTCTTCGAGCCCCATCGGGCCGCGGGCATGCAGTCGGTCCGTGGAAATTCCGATTTCCGCACCCAGTCCAAATTCAAACCCGTCCGTGAATCGCGTGCTTGCATTCCAATAGACTGAGGATGCATCCACTTCCTTAAGAAAGGCCTCCGCCCGTTTCTTATTATTTGTAATGATTGAATCGCTGTGTCCACTTCCATACTGATTCACGAAGGAAATCGCCTCTTCCAAGGAATCAACCACCTTGATCGCGAGACGGAGATCAAGAAACTCCTCCGCAAAATCTTGTTCACTTGCAGGCCGAGTGGGGAAATCCTGCAAGATGGATCCAGCTTTTTCGTCGGCAATCAATTCACAGCCCTTCTCCGTTAGTTGTTTTGATACCCGAGGTAAAAATTCTTCGGCAATGGATGATTCCACGACCAGGTTTTCAATCGCATTGCAGACCCCGGGCCTTCCGCATTTGGAGGAAACCGCAATCTTTTCGGCCATCTCTAAGTCGGCATTGGCATCGACAAATAAATTACAGACTCCCTTGTAATGTTTGATCACCGGAACTCGGCTGTTTTCAGCCACGAACTGGATAAGGCCCGCCCCGCCCCGGGGAATAATACAATGAACATACTCGTCCAATGTCAGTAAATGATTCAGGGCTTCCCTTTCGATGGTGGGAATTAATTGTACGGCATCATCGGGAAGCGGTGATTCTTCAAGTGCTTCAGCGATGATTGAGACCAACGCCAGATTCGAGTGTATTGCTTCCTTGCCTCCGCGCAATATCGAGGCGTTTCCGGATTTCAGGCAAAGCCCAGCACAGTCGATGGTAACATTGGGCCGGGATTCGTAAATGATCCCAATAACTCCGATGGGTACCCGCACCTTACTGATTTCCAGTCCGTTGGGACGTTGTTTTGTCTCGAGCACGGCTCCGGCCGGATCAGGCAGGTCAATCAATTGACGCAAGCCTTTTACCATCGCATCAATCCTTTCATGAGTGAGCCGCAAACGATCAACCATGGCTTCGGACAAACCATGCTCCTCGGCCATCGCCAGATCTTTTTCATTCTCTTCCTTGAGAAGCTTCCGATTTGATTCAATCCCCCGGGCAATGGACTGAAGGGCATCGTTTTTCTCCGCGGTGGTTGCACTGCAAAGGCTCAGGGATGCTTTTCTTGCCCGGATCGCTATTTCTTTAATTTCTGAATAAAGGGAATCGCTCATTCTTCCTTCTTAGGTGAAGAGTTGCTCCGGGTGAAGAGTATTCTCCCAAAAATTTTTAAATCTTAAAAAAATGCCTTCCCGATGAGGCATTTTGCAACAAATCGTCCTGCTGGGCTATTTCTTTTTCTTCTTCCCTTTTTTCTTTTCTTCTTTTCTACCCTTTTCTTCCGGCTTTCCTTCTTCGTCAGTTTGGGTACGGGCTGCCATCGCTGCTTTCCTTTCCCCGATATTCAGATGACCGTCCCCATCCTTGTCAAACTTCTCGATCATGTCAGCCCGGCGGGCTTCCATCGCCTTGCGGGCTAACGCTCTTTCCGCTTCGTTCAATTTACCATCCCCATCCTTATCAAATTTCTTCATCACCTCTTGGCGCGACGGCCGGCCTTCCCCGGA
>CACMBV010000027.1 GCA_902612125.1 uncultured Verrucomicrobiota bacterium | reverse complement strand
TATCCAATAATTAATGAATGGCCACCTTGACCTGGTACATCGCTATCCACAATTGAATGACTTCCTGAAATATCATGAGCATAAATCCAAGTTGAAATTGAAATTGGTAACGAATTGCTAGCTACCGAAGTTTGAACAAAATCATCCACCCCATCAAAACTCAATGCTCCACCAATTTTCCCAATCGTCCAAGTCGGACCGCCCGTTAAGTTTCCAACATTACCATTTCCACTTGAATCATATGCAACTGTCCCATTAGTCTCGTCGAATTTCCACCATCCGACCAAGCCATTCATCATTGCATCGGAAACTTGCACTTCAGCTAAATCCGACTCCACACTTCCGAAATGATTGCTTACCACCACGGAATAATTACCGTCATGCAGGGTGGCATTGGCATCGGTAATGGTAAGGGTTGAGTTGGTTTCGCCTGTTAAGTTACTGCCATCCTTTTTCCATTGGTAAGTCAGGTATTTGCCTTCGGCGGTAACGGAGAAGGAAACATTGCTGTCTGCATAAACAGTCTTGGCCTGTGGTTGGGTAGTAATCTCAGGCTTTAGATATTTGAGTATGTCATCGCTAATCTGATCCTTACCAATTGTCTTGTTTGCTAATTTATTTCCAGTTATAGACCCGTCGGCTGGAGTGGCATTTCTTTCCAATTTGCCTTTTACTTCAGCAGACAAGCGATCCAAGCCAATAGTCGCATTTAAGTCTGAAAGTATGTCTTGAGCGAGAATGGCCTTAGTGATTGTCTTGCGGTGTAGATCATAGACGCCCGCCACGGAGGCGTTCAGGTCGGCGGCGAAGACTTTATTGGAGTAGACATTTGGTGCGGTTCGTCCTGCAATGACATAGACTTGGTCGTTTAGGACGACCGCATCAGCTGAATATTTATTTTCAGGAAGATTGCCCGCGGAAACCCAACCGGTTTCCCTAGAGAACGAAAAGATGGAACGATCATAAACACCCAATGCACTTCTTCCTCCGGCAATGTAGATTTTTCCGTTTGCGACCCATGCGCTTGCCACATGTTTTTTCTCAGGCAAGGATGGCTCAGCCCGCCAGGAATCAGAAACGGGATCGTAGCTTTCAACCAAATTTAGGGTATTTTCAGATGAATCTGAATCATTACCACCCATCGCCCAAATCCGATCTTCGTAAATTACCAATCTCTGACCTGCCCGTGCTACGGACATGGGAGCTTTGGCCACCCAAGCATTGGCATTTGCCTCCAGCATATAGTTGGTGGCAATCTTAGAGTCCGCATCATTACCACCAACCAGGTATATGCGGTTGCCGTAGGTAATAGAGCATGCATTTTTTACAACATCCGGTAAGCTCGGTCCTTCAGTCCAGGAGTTACTGGTGGGTTCGTATATTTCAACCGTTGCCAAATTTCCATTGTTACTACTTCCGCCCATGGTATACAACTTGCCTTGCAAAGAAGAAACCGCCGAAGCATCTCGAGCAGAAGAAATAGGACTAATCGTGTGCCAAGTGTTTGTGTTTGGATCATACCGCTCGAACAAGTCTTTTCTTGTTCCGTCAGAACCACCAACAACATAAATTTTTCCGCCAAGCACCGCTGCTCCATCGCGAATACCTCTGGCCACACTCACGGGAGCTTTCTCCTCCCAAACCAATTCCTTCGGCGTTCCTCGCTGATAAAGCGAATACCCCGCAAGAGCAGATTGTCCATAAGGCACTGTAAGTAAGCTGCCCATGATGACTGATTTATTTAGCTCAGCAATCACATCACTCCCAAGCATTGACTTGTTGATCGAGCCATCCGCAATGGGAGCCGAACCCGCTGTTTGTGCAGTCCCCGCACTAAACGCATAAGGAACGGATGCAAAGGGTCGGTCCGGACTCAATTGCTGAAATCCGTTCACACCATCGCTGAACCAAACCCGCAACTTGGCATCGCCATGCTGGGCAAAGATCTGCGGATCAATTGTACCCATGCCCGATATTGCAGTGTTGCCCAGAAGGACGGCATACAAACCGCCATTGACTGCAACGCTAACCGATGCCTGAGGTTCAGAACCATTGACACTCGTTCCATCATTGCTCCAATAAGTCGCGTTTCCATCTGTATTAACGAGGGCGAATTTGAACAAGCCCTGTCCGTCAAAGGCTTCGCCATTAACCGCGACCTGCCCTGCATAATTGAGGACAGGTGGTACTGCCTGCACAGAGATAGCTACCCCAAATAGAAGGATTAGTATCTTGTGAATTAAATTCATGCTTCGCATGATTGTACGATCATATTGATTTGTCAATATATCAGAAAACTACTCAAATTTTCATCCTTTTACCGTAGAGCATTGCCAGCATTCCAAGAAATTGGACTCCACTTGTTCCCCGCACTCATGACATATCCAGGGCTCGCCTGTCGTTGCGGAAGACTTAAGGAAAGCGGAGATAATATCTTTTGCCCGGTCTGAATCCTCTTTTCTGAGGACACAGACATTGGGATAAATCGCGGGAATCGGAATCTCGGTGATGTTGCATGCGTCCCAATTTCTGAGAACAGTCCTGACACCCGCATCCTGTAAAAGTCCATTTACCAACCCAACGGTGGATGTGTCCCAGTGGCGAAAGACTTCATACATGGCCTGGACTTACCTCTTTTTTATCGCATCCGCAAACCGGCCAATCACCCCATCAAAGGATCCATTGGAAAAAAAGACCACTAAGGATGGTTGATTAATCTCCATTTCAAAGAGAAAGTTTTCGAGATCGAGGTTGGTGGAAAAGGCATGACCCTGCTTGCCCTGCCCTTCGATCCGGCGGATCATATTTGCGGGATTGATCCGTTGATCCGCAGGAATTTTCTCCGCCCGGTGGACCGCTCCAAGAATGGCCATATCGGCCACGGCCAGGGCATCGGCAAAGCGGTCCTCAAAGACATTGGTGACCGCGGTGTTGCTACGCGGTTCAAAACAGGCGATAATTTCGCGGCCCGGCCAGCGGGCATGCAAGGATTCCAGGGCACCGGCAATCGCAGTGGGATGATGGGCAAAATCGGAAAGGACCACTAATTCCTCACTGTCATGCAGGATTTCCTGTCTTCTTTTGACCCCGGCACATTCAGTAAAGTCGGGCAAATGAGCAGATGCGAAGGGATTCAAGTCTTCCGCCCTTGAAATATCTCCTGCATCCAGGCACTGAGACAGGACGGAGGCGAGCGTGGCCATGGCGAGGTTGCGGGCATTGAAGAGGCCGGGCATTTTCCATGAGACCTCCATCACCGTCGCGCCCAGCCAGGTCAGCTTGAATCGGGTGCCCTTCCCGTCCTCGGCAAAATCGACTATGCGAAAATCATTCTCCTCCCCTACCCCGACAGAAATAATCCGGGTCCAGGGGGCATCAGGCAGGGCAAGCAGGTTGGGATCGTCCCCATTGCGAAGCATAAATCCATCCGAGGGAACGATCCGTAAAAGATGCGAAAAACTACGCGCAATATCCTGCAGGTCACGAAAGATGTCCCCGTGATCAAATTCAAGGTTGTTCAAAACCAGCACCTTGGGCCGGTAGTGGATGAATTTACTCCGTTTGTCAAAAAAGGCGGAGTCATACTCATCCCCTTCAATGACAAAGGGGGCCTTTTCCCCACCAAGTTCATTCCCGGAGGGTAGATCGAGCGGTACGCCCCCGATGAGATAGCCCGGTTCCCGTCCGGCCTGAGCAAGGGCAAAGGAGGTAAGGGCGGTGGTGGTGGTCTTGCCATGCGTACCGGCGACCACCACAGCCGGACGGTTGCCAATCAAATCCTCCCCGATCAATTGCGGGAGGGAAACAAAATCGATCCTACGGGTACGGAGCAGATATTCGACCTGGGGATTTCCCCGGGAGACGGCGTTGCCCACAACCACCCGGTCTGCCTCCCAATCAAGCATCTCTTGCTCGGCAAATCCCTCAAACAAGGGGATCCCCGCCGATTCAAGCACATCCGACATGGGCGGATAGACCCCCGCATCCGAACCAGCCACTTCGTGACCCGTCTTTTTTAAAAGAATGGCGGCATTGCCCATAGCCGTACCACATATCCCAATAAAAAATACCCGCATGGCTTTGATACTGAAAAAAACCCTGCGGAAACGAAAGACAAAAAGGGATTTGCCTCGACTTCATTCCCTAATTTCAGGAAATCGAAGGGAATGAAGGATGAAAATATGAAGATTTTAGTGATTGGCAGTGGTGGCCGTGAACATACCCTTGCCAAGGAATGTGCCAAAAGCCCGCTGGTCGGGCAAGTGATGGTGACCCCGGGAAATGGGGGAATAAACCGTGAATTCACTTCCTTTGCCGTGGGAGTGGAAGACAATCGTGGAATCGTATCTCTGGCCCTGGATGAAAATATTGATTTAGTGGTGGTCGGTCCGGAAGTCCCTCTGTGCAATGGGTTGGTGGATGATCTGAAGGCGGTCGGGATTCTCGCCTACGGTCCAGATGCGGCGGGTGCCCAACTGGAGGGAAGCAAGGCTTACACCAAGGACTTTCTGGCCAAATATTCCGTACCCACAGCCGCCTACGGTAATTTTTCCGAGGTCGCCCCGGCCCTGCAATACTTGGAGGGATGCCAACCACCGGTGGTGGTCAAAGCCAGCGGACTGGCCGCAGGCAAGGGTGTGTTGATCTGCGAAAATTTGCAAGAGGCCAGAGCAGCGGTGGAGGATATGCTCAGCGGAGAAAGCTTTGGCGAGAGCGGGAAGGAAGTGGTGATCGAAGAATTTCTCGAGGGTGAGGAAGTTTCCCTGCATTTAATCTGTTCGGGTGAGAGCTATGTCGCCATGCCCATGAGCCAGGATCATAAAAAAGTGGGTGAAGGCGATGCCGGGTTAAATACCGGAGGGATGGGTGCCTATGCCCCGACTTCCCTGGTCACCCCGGGCATGCTGGCCCGGTATGAAGAGGAGATTGTGAAGCCAACCCTGGCGGGATTAAAAGCGGAGGGCGTGGATTTTCGGGGCACTCTCTATATCGGATTGATGCTCACGGAGAACGGAGCGAAGGTGCTGGAATTTAATGTACGGTTTGGAGATCCGGAGACGCAGGTAATTCTTCCCCTGCTTGCAAATGACTTGGTGGAATTACTTTTAAAATCGGCCCGGGGGGAGCCAATGCCGGATCAGGTAGCCTTTAAAGATGAGTCTGCAATGGTGGTGGTGCTGGCAAGCCATGGATATCCGGGTGCCTATCCCAAGGGGGAAGTGATCACTGAGCCGGAGACACCGATTGCGGATGCTGTCCTGATTCATGCCGGCACCCGTGAAAAAGACGGAAAGGTCGTGACCGCAGGGGGCCGGGTACTCGGGGCCGTGGGAACCGGTGCCTCACTGACCGCAGCGAGGGACCGAGCTTACGAACTCGTGGAAGCGGTAAGCTATGAAAGCAAATATTTTCGTTCCGATATCGGACACCGCGAATTTTCCAGAACTTAGCGAGAATAGTCCTTGCCTTTTCATTGTTCCAATTGGAAAAGAAAAGTGTAACAAAAATGGGACGGAAAAGCAGAGAAAAAAAGGAACGAAAAAGGGAAAAGCTGGTCGTTTTTGTCTGCACCGCCAATGTCTGCCGAAGTCCCATGGCGGAAAAGCTTTTTGAGGAAGCCCTTGAAAAGGCCGGGAGTACGAAAAATATCGAGGTATTTTCCGCCGGAATCTCGGCGATGGATGGAGATCAGGCATCTGAAAACTCAATTCAGGCCTGTGAAGAAATTGGGCTCAACCTCAAGGATCACCGGAGTGCCGCCCTGACCCGGGCAACGGCGGAGAATGCATCCGTTATTTTTTGCATGACTGAATCGCACAGGGCCCTCCTACAAATGTATTTCGATCTTCCCGAAAAAACCAGGATTTTCCTGATGCGAGAATTTATCGAAGATGGAAATAAAGAACTGCCCGATCCATACGGCCAAAGTATGGAAGTTTATCGCGATTGTCGCGATAATATGAAAGAAGCCCTGCCCTCTCTGCTAAACTGGGTTGAGAAAAACCTTTAATCTTTTATTTTAAATACTAATGAGTACCACCGCCATAGCCGAACCCACTCTTACCAAAGCCCTGGACGACCGCCCCCTTGCTGAGCTCGATCCTGCCATCCACGCCGTCCTGGAAGACGAGAAGCAGAGACAGAGAACGCACCTTGAATTGATTGCCTCTGAAAACTTTACCCTGCCTGCAATTATTGAAACCACAGGAAGTGTTCTAACCAATAAATACGCGGAGGGTTATCCTGCCAAGCGCTACTATGGAGGATGCGAACATGTGGATGTGGCGGAAAATCTCGCGATTGAGCGGGCCAAAACTTTATTCGGGGCAGAATATGCCAATGTACAACCCCACTCAGGAAGTCAGGCAAATACCGCGGTGTATTTTGCCATGCTAAAACCGGGTGACAAAATTTTGACGATGAGTCTTCAGGATGGTGGACACTTGACTCATGGTCATCCAAAAAATTGCAGCGGTATGCTTTATCAGGTCATAAATTACGGGGTAAACCCAGAAACGGGATACATTGATTATGATGAGATTCAAAGATTGGCTGAAACGGAAAAGCCAAAATTGATCACCGTGGGTGCTTCCGCGTATCCGAGAACGATCGATTTCGAAAGAATGGGAGCGATTGCCAAAGCAAATGACGCCCTTCTGCTTGCGGACATCGCCCACATTGCCGGTTTGGTGGCCGCCGGGGTTCACCCTTCACCCGTTCCCCATGCTGATTTTGTTACCACCACCACCCACAAAACCCTGCGGGGCCCGCGGGGCGGACTCATTCTATGCAGGGAAGAATTCGGGAAGGCGATTGATTCGGCGGTCTTTCCAGGAAATCAGGGAGGTCCTTTGATGCATGTGATCGCAGGTAAGGCGGTCTGTTTCGGGGAGGCAGCCAAGGAAGATTTCAGGCATTATCAACAACAAGTGAAAAACAATTCAAAATGCCTTGCGGAATCCTTACTTACAAAAGGATTTCATTTGGTGAGTGGCGGGAGTGACAACCATCTCATGTTACTGGACCTGCGCCCATCCCATCCCGATCTGACTGGTAAACAAGGACAACTTGCCCTTGAAAAAGCCAATGTAACCCTGAATCGCAACACCGTGCCAGGGGAAACCCGCAGTCCATTCCAAACCAGTGGGTTGCGGATTGGCACGCCAGCGGTCACCTCGAGGGGTATGCAGGAAGATTCAATGACAGAGATTGCATCAATTATCTCTTCGGTTCTTTCCAGTCCTGAAAATGAATCAATTCTGGCTGATGCGAAGGAAAAGTCGCTTGCCCTTTGTGGTCAATTTCCTCTACCATACTGATTCAATTTTTAAATTATTAGTTTTTGCCTTACTCTATGAAAAATTCTCAGCATCGTAAAAAGGGATTTACCCTGATTGAACTTCTCGTGGTCATCACCATTATCGGAATTCTTGCCGGAATCGCTATTTCTTCCTTTGGAGGAATCTTTGGAGCTGCCGGACAATTAGCTGCGGAAGATTCCCTCAAGACCATCCATAAAAGCCTGGTTCAAAAATATAAAGGTCAGGTAAAATTCCCCAAAGGTGAGGCCCTTGACGAAGAAAGTCCGGCCGGTTTTGCGATCTGGTTCCGATCCAAAACCCGTAACCCAGAGCCCGGGCTTTGGTACATTGATGAAGATGATAAAGCTTTGGCCTTAGTCGAAGACGAGGACGGACCTGGACTTCCTGCTCAGATTCCAACGGATGTGGGGGATTTGGATGACGATCAAAAACAGGCCATGGGATGGTCGATTGCTCTTCCCGGAGATGATGCAAACCCAAAACTTGAGCAAAATCTCCGGAGCGGCCCCTTTCCGATCATGTGGACCCGTGGACATGAGGGAGATGATGGCTCATGGAATCCCGACTCCCCCTGGAGTGGGGATGGCGGACACGTCTTATTTTCCAACGGGAAAGTTGAATTTTATGAAAATACTCAGGGAGCTGACGAAGAAGGCGTATTCAATGTGGCATCCAAGGATGATGATGATGATGATGCACAAATTGAAAAGACGGCCGACCCGGTACAAGCTCTACCCGAAGATTGGATTGTTGTTAAAATCGACGACTAATCCTCTTTTCATCACCCGATATAAGTAAAAGTAAACTCGTAGGCACCTTGCTCTTTGGCAAGCAAGGTCGGGCAAAGTTTCATCCTGAGTCCGCAAATAGCGATTCCATTGCCCTGGCGCGGGGTGCTTCGTCCACTGCTCTTCATGGAGATTTGGTCGAATTACGACCATTACCCCCGAAAAAAAAGAAATTTGATCGCAGGAAGAAGAAATATCGTGATCAAAAGCCTCGCTATGAGGTCCGTAAAATAGTTCGCCGGGAGACTCACGAATTCCAGGGATATTTGAAGAAGGACCTGGGTAGATTTCTGGTGGTAGCCGAAAATTCACGGCTATTCATTCCTTTTAAGATTCTGGGGGATACCCGAAAGGGTGAACCCGGAGATAAAGTGGTTGCCCAATTCGTGAGGTGGGATCCTCCCGCAAGAATCCCAACCTGCAAAATTATTCGGGTGTTGGGACCCGGAGGGGAAGCGGCCACCGATCATCTTGGAATTCTGGCAAAATTCGGATTGTCTACCGCCTTCCCTGCAAAGGTGGAAGAGGAAGCCAAAGGCCTTGCCAATGCAGTCACTGCGAAAGACTTAAAAAATCGCATTGATTACCGGGATGTCTTCACTCTCACCATTGATCCGTTGGACGCCAGGGATTTTGATGATGCTTTATCGCTTACCAAAATAGATGATAAATTATGGGAAGTCGGCGTACATATTGCCGATGTGTCTCATTATGTCCGTGATCAAAGCGCCACCGACCGGGAGGCAAAAAAACGGGGGAACTCAACCTATCTGGTTGGTGAAGTTGTTCCGATGCTTCCACATATTTTATCCAGTGGCATCTGCAGCCTGGTCGAAGGTGAGGAGAGATTGACCAAATGCGTACGATTCCGTTTTGATCAAAATGGAAGGGTCAAACAGTCTGATATTATTGAAAGTGTAATCCGGAGTAATAAACGACTGACCTACGAACAGGCCATTCTGTTTCTTGAATCGAAATCGCTCGAGGAAATCAAAAACGCCAAACCACCCCCCAGTCGCTACTCGGGAAATCCGGGTAAGCCTCTAAGCAAACTTGATCCAAAGGTACTCGAACAGATTGGGGACACCATACGAAGGCTCTGGAGTTTTGCGTCTAGATTAAGAAAATCGAGGTTCGAGAACGGAGCCCTAAACCTGGACTCCGGGGAGATCAAAATCCTGGTCGATGAAAAAGGGGAGCCCGAGGAAATCCTACAAACGGAAAATGATGAGAGTCATCAACTGGTCGAGGAGCTGATGCTTTTGGCCAACGAAGCCATCGCCAAGGAACTGAAACGAAAAGGCTTACCCGGAATTTTTAGGGTTCATCCGGACCCGGATGAGGAAAACCTGGAAGAACTCCGTCAATTCCTGCATTTCTTTGGCATTTCCTGTGGAGAACTCACTTCCAAAAAGGAGGTTTCCAAGGCGTTGATTTTGATTAACAAGCACCCGATGAGTCAGGTTTTGCGAATTAAATTCCTGCGCAGCCTGAAGCAGGCATGCTACCGGCACACCCCCGATGGACACTACGGACTGGCCAAAACTGATTATTTGCACTTCACCTCCCCGATCCGTAGATATTCCGACTTGGTGGTGCACCGGGTGATCGAGGATTATTTACGCAAGAAATCAAAAAAATCGAGCCCGGAAAGGTTTGAAAGTCTGGCCAAGCATCTTTCCTCAACGGAAAGAACAAGCGTGGATGCGGAAAGGGAATCGGTTAAGGATAAACTCCTGCTTCTATACAAAAGGGAAATCGGAAGACATCCACCGGTTCGGCACCAGGCTATCATCACGGAAATTACCCGCCGGGGATTTTTTATTGAAATTACAAATACCCTTGCCCGCGGCTTCGTGCCGATTCGCACTCTTCCCCGAGACCTGCGTTACCGTTTATCCTCCAACGGAACCGCATTGGTGGGAAAAAATCCCAAACATCGTTTAAAATTGGGACAGGAAATCGAAGTCGTTATTGATAAGGTCTTTCCCTCGGACAAGCAGTTGGACTTTCGTTTGGCGTAAAGAGGCTTGCCATCTCTGGTACCTGCTACAATGACATTTCCCTAATGAAAAATTTTCACACTGAAAAACTTGCCGAGCTTTGGCACAAGGGGGTCAATTTATATAAATTTGGCCATCAGGATCCCGCGGTTTTCCCCATTACGGAAGATCTCCCCTTTCTGAAAAGCATGGGAATGAACAAAATGGATGTTTTTGACTTTGCCGAGGATTGGGTACGCGAGGGGGAACCGGATCTTGCCTCTTTTTTGCTAATTCACGAACATCGCAGAGACTATTTTTGGGAAGTGCAGAATCGAATTGAATCCAGCGTGAGGCTGAATTCATCCAGCCTACCGGCGAAAGATGCGGAAATCGGAGGCGTACGCTGGCTTCCCCGAATAATTCCCAAGGCAAAAGCGAAACTACGGGGGGAACTGCCAACCGAGACCATGTTTTGCTGCGGAGGAGACCGGTATTTCTTTCAGCAGAACAAGATTCATCCCTCGGAATTTCTTGGAGTCGTCCGACGGGCCGGTGAGGATGACCAGAAAATCATCGACTGGGTATTATCCAGGGCAAAGGCCAACTGATTCCAACAAGCAAACTTTATGAAATTCGAAAAGTATCATGCATTGGGAAATGATTATTTAATTTATGATCCACCGGGGGATGACCAACCATTTCCGGCGAATGAAATCATCCGCATTTGTCACCGAAATTTCGGCCTCGGTTCCGATGGCGTCTTGGTGGGTCCTCTCCAAAGTGAAAAAGCGGACTTTGGCCTGCGTATTCTTAATCCTGATGGGAGTGAAGCCGAAAAGAGTGGCAATGGCCTGCGAATTTTTGCCAGGTATCTCTTCGATCAAAAAAGGGTGGGTTCCTCTCCTTTTACGGTTGATACCCTGGGAGGAGTGGTGACCTGCCAAGTCAATGCGGATGCTTCTTCCATCTCGGTCGAAATGGGACAGGTAAACTTTCACAGCGATGTGATCCCGGTTCAAGTCGAAGGGGAAGCCCGAGAAGTCATCAATGAGGAGATTACAGTGAGTGGTCAAACTTACCAATATTATGGGGCGACGATCGGTAATCCACACTGCGTGGTGCCACTCCCGGAGATTTCAGAGAATTTGGCCCGCACACTAGGACCTGAACTTGAAAACCATCCGTTTTTTCCCAACCGTACCAATGTGCAGCTTTTGCAGATTCTGGACCGTAACCGGATTCGGATTGAAATTTGGGAACGGGGTGCCGGATATACTCTTGCCTCCGGGAGCAGTAGTTCAGCAGCGGGTGCGGTTGCCCGGAAAATGGGAGCTTGTGATGAAAATATCACCGTGGAGATGCCGGGGGGTGAGATTGGTCTGGTGATCGATGAGGGATTTAATGTACAAATGACCGGACCCGCAACCCGCGTGGCGACGATGAATCTGGATCCGGAATGCCTTAAACATTAGGCTATTTTTTTCGGGCAATCCAAAAACGGCAATCATCGGAGTATTCATTGACCAATTTACTTTCCTGACAAATTTTTGATTTCACAATATCCCTTTCAACCGAAAAACCGGCGGTTATCAGATCAGAACGAACATCTTCCACATCAGGAACATGGATGTAGAGTTTTCCGCGTGGAGTTTCCTCAAAACGATCTCCAAATTCCAGCAGCTCTGCATTCTGCCCTCCCTTTTTCCATTTTTTCCGCTCGAGTGCCCAAAATTTCCTCCACTTGGGCATCGATTGATCATGAGTGGTGAAAACGAAATAACTCCCGGGTCTCAATAATCTTTGCGCTTCCCGCATTGCCTGCAAGCGGTTTTGCCTACCGGGAATCTGCATGAGCCCATTGAATCCAAAGATCATTCCGTCAAAAGAATCGTCATTGAAACTTAGGCCTGTGGCGTCTTCCACCTCAAAGGTGATCTTGGTTTTGAAGTTCTGGTTGAGGATTCTTGCCCGTTTAATCATCGCCCTGGAAAAATCAGTGGCCGTAAGATTGGTGTAGCCTTTTTTCCACAGACCAAAGCTAATTCTGCCAGTCCCGCAACCGAGTTCCAAAAGTTTAAGCTTCCGGTCGGAAAATGTTTTTGAAAAGACAATTTTCTCTGATTTCCACAAACCGACTTGTTTTGTAGCTTCTTGATAATGTTCAAGAACGGGTGCCTTGGAGAAATAGCTAAGTATTTCAGATGAGCTGACTTTTCCCACAATTTGGATTAGAGTAAATGAAACAATTAGTATTTATCTTAAATGCTGAGAAGATGAAACTTGCAAAAATGCTTCAAAGTTGATTATTTAGGATGTTTTCTACCCATGAAGGCTACCATAAAGACCCAAGGAAGTCAGTTTACCGTTCAGAAAGGCGACAAACTTTCTCTGAATCGTTTTCCTGACACAAATGAAGGTGATCAAGTTAAAATCGACGATGTTTTGATGGTTGTTGATGAAGGCAAGGCGACTTTCGGTTCACCCACTATCGAGGGAGCATCGGTAACTGCCAAAATTCTTGAAAACAAAAAGGATAAAAAAATTATTGTTTTCAAAAAGAAACGCAGGCAGGGCTATAAACGACGCCGTGGTCATCGTCAGCACCTTTCCGTGGTCGAGATTGAATCCATTGATCTCTAATAAAAATTTCTACCCACTCTTCTTATGGCACACAAAAAAGGACAAGGGACTTCCAAAAACGGTCGCGACAGTAACAGCAAGCGCTTGGGCGTAAAGAAATTCGGTGGAGAATCCGTTCTTGCCGGTAATATAATTCTTAGGCAACGCGGAACCAAGTACCATCCCGGATCCAATGTCGGTCTTGGAAAGGATTTTACATTATTTGCCCTTACTCCCGGTAAAGTTCAGTTCGATAAAGCTCATCGACTGGTAAATGTAGTCAGCGAATAAGCTGTCTTCCATTTGCCCAAGCAATTGGTTTTCCCAAGCAAAGGATGGAAGATCATGAACAACAAACGGCCCCTTCCGAAAATGATACACCGGAAGATAATCAGGTAGTTGCACTCAACTTTGAGGAATCACGGGTTCTTGGCTCTCTTATAGAAAAAGAGCTTACCACCCCGGAATATTATCCTCTCACTTTAAATTCGCTGGTATCTGCCTGTAATCAAAAAAATAACCGCTTGCCCAAATCCAATTTGGATGAAAGCGAGGTTTCCAAGACCATCGAAGATCTAAGGCTTAAGCGGCTTGTGTACCGGGTTGATTTGGTTGGGTCGAGGGTCCCAAAATTCCAGCATAATGCAGAAAAAGAACTAGATTTAATCAAGGCGGAACTTGCCTTGATTGCTGAATTACTAAACCGTGGTCCCCAGACTTCCGGCGAACTGAATTCGAGAGCTTCCAGAATGTTTGAATTTGATGGGCTGGAAGATGTGGAAGATACGTTAGAGGATATGATGGACAGAACACCCTCTTTTGTCGGAATTATGGATCCACGTCCCGGACAAAAGGAAAAGAGATGGTTTCATAAGTTTGGACCTCCCCCAACCCTGGAAAATTTGGATGACGGCTCTTCCGTTTATGTTCCTGCACCCGATCAACGGCTGGACAAGGTCGAGGAGATCATTGGGGAATTTAAAGATCTCAAAGAGGAAGTGGAAGCCTTACGCTATCAGCTCCGGGAATTATCGGATGAATATCGAAATTTCCGTAAACAGTTCGAGTAAGTTTCAGAGTCTAGCCGTATTCTTCGCGAGTGAATCACAAAAGTCTTCATAAGTGGTTCGCAAACCTTTCTCCAATCCTATTTTTGCTTTCCACCCCATACTTTCGGCCAGGGAAACATCCAGTCTTTTCAAAGGCATCCCATCCGGCTTAGAGGGGTCATTTTTAATCGTTCCTTGATAACCGACCACCTCTTTTACTAAATTAGCTATTTCCTTAATCGAGTGATCAATACCCGTCCCGAGGTTAACCGAATCGGGAGGATTTTCTTTTTCCAGCAAAAATAATATGCCGGAGGCCAAATCATTCACATGCATCAGTTCCCTCCGGGGAGTACCCGTACCCCAAATAACCACTTCAGGCAGATGGTTCAATTTTGCCTCATGAAACCTGCGGATCAATGCGGGTAAAACATGGGAATCCTCAAGATGATAATTATCCCCGGGACCATATAGATTGGTGGGCATCGCACTATGAAAAAGTGCCCCATATTGCATACGATAATGCCGGCACATTTCAACTCCGGCAATTTTAGCCAAGGCATAGGCTTCGTTGGTTCTTTCAAGGGGTCCGGTCAATAGATATTCCTCCTTGATTGGTTGTTCGGACTTGCTAGGATAAATACAAGAACTGCCAAGATTTACGAATCGGGAAACGCCATTTTTCCAGGCGGAATGGATCAGGTTAGCATTCAGAACAAGGTTCTGATGAATGAACTCGGCGGGGTAAGTAGAATTGGCATAAATTCCTCCAACTCTCGCGGCCGCATTAATTATACAATCTGGTCTTTCATCCGCTAAAAACTGCTCAACATGCTTTTGATTAAGTAAATCCAGTTGTTTACGGTCCGCCAGCACGAGCGACCATGAAGGAAGATTCATTTCAAACGCCCGCACTATTGCCGAGCCAACCATCCCTTTGTGACCGGTGATAAATATTTTTGGCATCAGGACAAATTAGCTTCGGCCAATGCCTTCTCTTTTAGGGCAATTTTCATGTCTTCCTGCACCATCAAGGCAACCAATTCCTTGAATGTGGTTTGAGGCTCCCAACCTAACTGTTTTTTTGCCTTTTCCGGATTCCCAATCAGCAAATCGACCTCGGCGGGCCTTTCGTATTTTTTATCAAAACCAACATACTCATTCCAATCCATATCCAGGCAGACAAAAGTCTCCTCCAAAAATTCACGCACCGAATGGGTTTCATTCGTGGCGATGACATAATCATCGGGCTTATCCTGCTGAAGCATGAGCCACATAGCCTCAACATATTCTTTGGCGTAGCCCCAATCCCTTTTGGAATCCAAATTCCCCAAAATCAATTTCTTTTGCAGGCCTAATTTAATGCGCGTTGCAGCCCGGGTAATTTTACGGGTCACGAAGGTCTCTCCACGACGCGGGGACTCATGGTTGAAAAGGATTCCACTACTTGCATGCATATTGTAGGACTCCCGGTAGTTAACTGTCAGCCAATGGGCATACACCTTCGCACAAGCATAGGGAGACCGAGGCCAAAACGGGGTGGTTTCCAGTTGAGGCACTTCCTGCACCTTGCCATACATTTCAGAAGAAGATGCCTGATAAAAGCGTACCTTTTCAACCAAACCAGCCTCTCGTATGGCTTCCAATATACGCACGGCACCAACCCCCGTTACATCTCCTGTATATTCGGGAATGTCAAAAGACACCCGAACATGACTCTGGGCACCCAAATTATAGATTTCGTCGGGTTGCAAATCGTAAAGTAATTTTACTAGCTGAACCGCATCGGCTAAATCTCCGTAGTGCAGATACAAATTTGTATCGTCCACCAATGGATCCCTGTAAAGATGATCGAGACGATCGGTATTAAAAGTGGAAGCCCGGCGAACGATTCCATGGACTTCATATCCTTTATCTAGGAGTAATTCGGCAAGATAGGATCCATCCTGTCCGGTAATTCCCGTAACAAGTGCTTTTTTCATTTTATGTTTTAATCCAATACATGTTTAAGTAAGAATGGTAAAGATTGGTTTATCTTTTTGAAATCAAGAAGTTGACAGTCTATATGGGGTCAATAGTTTGTAAGTAAAGGGGGATTAGCTCAGTTGGTTAGAGCGCATGCATGACACGCATGAGGTCGGCAGTTCGAATCTGCCATCTCCCACCACTTTGAACTTTAAATTTTAAAATCGAAGTAAAATATCAGTAGGCATTATTTGCATAATGATTGATACAAATTAACCATTTATTCAATTCTGCTAGAAAACTAATTTTAAGATTTTAATATAATCTTACTGATCAGGAGATGACCAATTAGAGTTATTGTAGGAGTAGAACTTTCGCTCACCTCCGGAGTATTCAAAGTACAACCAACCGCTCTCACTTACAGAGTAGAGATAAGCTTTGTCTGATTGTGTACTGTCAAAGTAAGTCGGACCGGTCCACAACCAACCAAGATTGGAATCATAGAGCCAGTAATTACCATTTTCGCCTTCTTGTGCATATAACCAACCCAGTTCAACATGGTAGATCCAACCACCGGAAGCATCATAAAAATAACCGAGCCAATCGAGGGTATACCAATCTCCTTTGGTGCCGTCATCAATCTTAGCCAGACCAGAACTAATTTCCGATATATCCGGAGTGGAAACGGCGGCGAAGGTAGTGAAGTGATCGGTGGTCATGGTCAGGGTACTGCTGTTTTTATCCCAAGTGCTTGTCTTGGCCTTATCCCACGCGTCTTTGGTGGTTGAGTAGTACATGGCTTCCACATTATTAATGTCCATGCCTTTCGCTATGGAAGCATTGACATCTACTGGAATCGAAAGGATCACATCCTTTTTGAAGTTTCCTTCGACTTTTTTACCCTTATTGTCAAAGAGTTCCACAGAGTAACCATAATCGGCCGGTTTTTCATCCGCACTCTTGGAAAGACCCTTGGCGGTAGGAGTGATCACGATCCTCACTTCGGTGACAGTGGAATCAACATTAGCGGCACCTCCGGGAATGGTAAGCTCCGTCCCATCAGGTAGCTTGGTGACAAAATCAACTGTGGGATCAAAAGTCACACTGGTACCATCAGGGATTTCAAAATCAGGAGCAGATAGGTTGAGGGAAAGCCCGCCTTTAGACGCTGCAGACTTGAGATTCACATCTACTTCATAATCAGTTGAGAAGTAAGTCTCGGAGCCATTCGCATCAATTTCTGCATACTCCGCACCCACATGCCAAACGACTCCGTTTGGCACTAACAGGGAATAACTGCCATTTGCGTCTGTTTCCACATAGGCTTCACGACCATCATCTGACCAGGCGTACACAATTGCATCCTCTACGGCATTTCCATTGGGGTCTAAAATTGTACCGGCAATATAGTTATCCGTGCTAGGCTTGGTGATGGTCAGGTTGAGATCGCTTACACTTCCTGAGGATAGGTTCGCCTTTACCACCAACGAATCGAGATATCCTTTTTCACGAAGTTCCTGTGAAAGGATCGCTCCCACTTCATATCTTCCACCCGGAAGAACAGGTATGGTAAAGGTTCCATTCTCGTCGGTTTCCACTTCGTTCCAGTACTCCTTGAGGTTTCCGCGGCCTTCACGAAAAGCCCAGACATAAAGAGACGACTCTTTTACCGCAGTACTGTTTGATTCGTAGACCACTTTACCGGCGATCGAGGCAGAAGCGGTTGCCAGAGTAAAGTCTTGAACAAGTGTTGCACTCTGTCTGGCACGAACAATCACAGGCTCCGATGGATACCGGGGAATCTTCCGGTCCGATGCATCCGATTCAATATAGTAGTCCAAAGCCCAGTTTCCTGCAGACAAGATCATTTCGTAGGTTCCATTATCTTCAATTGCAGTGGACTGCCAACCGTCTCCATCCACACGGATTGCATAGACTTCTCCCGTTAATCCAGTGACCGCCTGCCCACTTAACTTAAAGCTGCCCTTAACCGTGGAATCATTTTGTAAAAGATTAAAGGATGCCTGAGTTACTACCGTACCATTACTATCCTTCAGCACAGTGGCACCGTCAACAACTTCGACCTTGTAGTACTTCTCACCAGCGTATCCGTAAGTAGAACCAGGAGGCATCCATAGACCCACCATGTATTCGCCAGCCAAAATGATTTCTCTGATCTCATATACTCCAGTTCTAAAAGAGTCGGTAATTGTAAAATCCACCCTACATCTTTTTGTTTGAGAATTATAACCGTCGTCGCCGTCATCGATACCATATCCATAATTTTCAAGCCTGTATGCATCTTCACCCGGTGGACGAATTGAAACATAGCAATTTGCCCATGAAGCCATTCTAACATTTTCCTCCACATCCCAAGAAACTTGAAGAATTTGAACTGGCTTACCATCAATGGTATCATTAACTAAGGAAGTCGATATTGAATCTACCATGTATTTGGGAGCAACGACATCCTCGAGGGGATTATCGAGATATAATTTCCAACCAAAGTCATCAACACCTGAATGTCTTTCATTTCCAACTTGATCTGAAATAGTGATCTGATCAGTAGTCCAAAAACCTGCTTTTACATGCTTACTTAAAACAGTTTTACCTTCAAGGATATGAGACATCTCTTTTGACTGCCCATTTTCATCAACTGGATAAAGATATAGATCCGTAAAAGTGTCAACTGAGCTGGTCAGGCGTAATCTTCCCCACTTTGCTGAGTCAAGCACGCCTTCCAATGTATGGATATTTACACGAATGGTAATTTCCTTGTCTTCCTCTGGACCACCCGTGACTTTAGTGGAAACACTTTTAATCTTTCCAGGATAATCATAGTCTGGATACAAGTTGAGTACTTCAAAAGTTAAGTCTTCACGAATGCGCGAAATGTATATGGATCCCTGCATAATGTAATCGCGAATAAATTCATATTTTGGCAGTGACCTTGAACGGAGTTTATCTGGATTAACGATAAAATAGGATACGGATTCGGCAAAATCTTCATCGGGGTTTTTACCATGAGCATATGCTGAAACAAATTCAGTTGTCTTCGTAGTTGACCAACCTTCGGGATCATCCGGGTTCTCATACCATCCACCTACCTCATTCCATTTTTTCTTAAGAGAATCAGTTAACAGGGAGGCATAAATAAAATGAGCTTTTTCATGAAGGATTAAACGATGAAGATAATCGAGTGAATTTGTATCAAAACCAGAATCCATAAATTCGATGTAGCCGTCATCCAAGGATGTCCATGCCACGGCAGGAGCTTCTGGGTAAAGAGGATGGGATTGCCCAGTCTTTCTCCTTAGTAAATATTTAAGATTTGGAATTTTCCTAAAACCTTCCGGCATTTCCTCAAACATGTTAATAATTCTCAGTAACTCCTCCGGATAAAATTCTTCGAACCTATCTCCGGTTTCTCCGGTAGTAAGTCGAGTAATTGATTCATAATCCAAATACCTGATCGAGACTCCATACCTTTTCTGAAGAAGACGGGAAACTCTGCCTGTGTTAGTTCCTTCCTCTGTAATATATCGGATACAGGCATGGTGTAGTCTATTTGAGAAATAAACCCCTCTCTTGCCCTCAACTTTGGCAATAAGAGGATCTGCATTTGTAAATGCATGTTTAGAGATTTCAATCTTCGTGATATCCCCGTCCTTAGTAATACGGATATCCTCGGCAATTTGATCTTCAGACAAAATCCATTTTGAAACTGAAAGCTTATCCCAATATTCCAAGAAAATGGAATCTATGGTTTTTAATAATCGGTAACCATGTTCCTGACTCCAAGCGATCTCTTCATTTTTTAATAGTATAGAGTAATCTCTCCATAGGCGTTGTGCATATGCACCTTTACCTATCGATTCCTTCTGACCAAGAATCTCAACTTCGATTGGTTTGTTAATGTAAGAACTAATCTCTGAACCACCTGGCGTTGAATCATCAGTCCAACTAAATTGAAATCCGCTATTTGGAAGAGGAGAAATTGGAAAACTTAAGCTTTCAGATGGACTATTAGAGCTGACAATAATTTCTTTGGATTCCCCTGTATCGTATCCATCGCCATTGATCTTAAGAGAATATTCACCAAAAGGAATATTGTTTAATTCGAAAGAACCGTTGTTTTGTACACTCACATCAAAAAGACCATTATCACCAGAAAGAATAGCGGTAAGGCTGCTTAAAGATGTTGCCCCTGTAACCGACCCTGTGATTGTTTTACTTGATAGAGAGTCTTCAGAATTGGCTTTCAAAAAGTTACTCTGTATAAAGAGTAATAATATAAATTTTATTGTGAGATGTGACTTTTTTTTAAAAACATTCATGACGGACTTTTATTTTGGCAATGGGGAAAACTTAATAACAAAAAAAGTATTAATTCAAAATATTGATACAAGTTAATAATTAACTAGAATTGTTTACGATTGATATGACCGAAACAAAAAAAAGTAAGGTGGAATGGATTATCATTATCGGACTTGCCACTCTATTTGGTGCAATTTGGCTTTTAGCTCATTGGAACCTTTCTCGACAACCACCCCATCACAAGGGACCTGGCAGCGTGGGATATGAGGATCCCAACAATCCAGTAGGCGAACCAGAAAAGAAATCCCCTTAATTAGTAAGCTAGTGTGCATCAGTGGATGTTCAAGGGGACTGGGTCGTGCCATGGCAATTGAATTTCATGCACGGGGATGGAAAATTGCGGGAGGAGCCCGAGATGCAAATGCCTTAAAAAAACTTAAGCAAAAAATCGGAGTTACAAGTTTCTTTCATCCTTTTGATGTCAGTAAATCCACAGAAGTTGAAAACTTTGCCATTTTGGTTGAAAAGAACTATGGAATCCCGGATTTACTGGTTAATAATGCAGGGGTAATAAATCAGAATGCACCGCTCACCAAAATCTCTGCTGAGGAGTTTGCTGCGGTTTTAGCGGTAAACTTAGGAGGCATTCATAATATGATCCGATCCTTCGTTCCCCGAATGGAGAAACAAGGGCATGGAATCATAGCTAATTTTAGTTCCTATTGGGGACAATCGACTGCCCCGGAAGTGGGCCCCTACTGTGCGAGCAAATGGGGAGTCGAAGGACTGACGCGCTCGCTTGCTCAGGAATTACCTTCCGGTCTGGTTACGGTTGCCTTTAATCCTGGAATTATCGATACGGAAATGCTGCGCAGCTGTTTTGGGGAAGGGGCATCTGCCCATGAAAAGCCTGCGGACTGGGCTAAGCATGCCGTCGACCGCATGGTAAACATTGGACTCTCGGACAATGGCCAGACCATTATTGGATAGCCATATGTAAATCTTGGCTATTGCCCCAATGCAGATGTTTGCGTAAGAAGATTCCATGCTTGTTCACACGGTAATTTTTTGGCTTAAAGAGAATCTCACTGAAGATCAAAGGGCGATATTTTCCGACGAGGTTAACACTTTAGGTGAAATTGGTTCAGTGGAAAGTTTTCATTTCGGTACCCCCGCTCCAACTCCCAAAAGACCCGTTGTCGAAGATAGCTACGATTGTGCAATTACCGTGATACTCAAAGACATGGCCGCTCATGATGATTATCAGGCAGACCCAATCCACCTCGCATTTGTTGATAAGTGTAAGGATATGTGGGAACGGGTCGTTATTTACGACGCGGACTAATACTTCTGGCTTTTGTCAACGGACTGACCAGACAGAAAGCGGATCAATCCATATGCCAGTACCACGGCCATCGGCCCGATTACAAAACCTTGTGGACCGTATGACAACAATCCTCCTATAATTCCAAGAAAAAGCATAAAGCTTAGCCATGCACCCTGCTCGTGTAATCTTTGACCCATTCCAGCACGAAAACGGCTGATTCCATAATTTAATAAAAGACTCAGTGTTGCCAGGAGCAATGCTGTGACAGGTTCCCCTTTGGACCAGACTAATGAAGACAGAGGCAACCAGATCATCGCACTCCCCACTACCGGAACCAATCCGGCAAAGGAACCCAAAAAGAAAACGGGAAGAAAAAAGAATCCCCCAATTAAATAAGCAACCAAACCAAGCGAAAGACCTCTAAAAACTGAGGTTAAAACAGTATCGCTCAAGAGTCTCAAAGTAATCTTTTGATGAAGCTTGAACCAGATCTCGACCTCCTTTCTTTCAAAGCCTCCAAATTTCATGGTTTGTTGCACAAAGCTTCCCCCATGGGCATAGAGAAAGGAAAGGGCGATTAATGCCAGGGCAAGTTCAGCGACAAAGCCCCTTGTCCCCTTAAATAAAAACTCCAAAAAAGAACCGGAAAATTGTCTCGTATCCCCCAACAGATTTTCCACAAATTGTACTGCTTTTACTTCATCGATAGGCAATCTCGGATAAATTGATCTCATCTCGGAAATTCTCTGACTAACACTATGCAAAAGAATTTTTCTTCCCTCTTCCTCCCCAAGAGCCAAAGAAACGACCATATTGCCAAAACTTTGCGGAGTCTTTGATGCCTCAACTAAAAGTAAAAGAATTGGCGATAGCATCAATAAAACCAAAGTTAGAGTAGACAGGATAGCGGAAAATTCGGAAGACCGTTTCGGCGGGAATTTCGGAAAAATTTTCCTCATACCTCTTAATATCGGGCGATAAAAAACGGGATAAGTAAGAGCAGCCAGGGAAATGGCAAAAAGAATAAATTCAAATAAAGGCTTAAAGGTACCCCATAACGGGATAAGAACGAAAATTAAGGCGAGAAGGAGAAGGCCCCGCCTCTTCCAAAGATGCCAAAAGGCGTTTCTTTTAACCGAGAGAAGGTCCAGGTCATTATCTGGGTCATGATGATCTTTTGAATCAACGCTCATAATTTAACACCGGCAAGTTGAGCCTGATGACGACTAAGGAAAATACCGGTATTGGTTTTTTGCTTGGATAATTCAGCGGGAGACCCTTCGAAGACTAGTTCCCCCCCCTTATCTCCTCCCTCAGGTCCAATTTCCACGATATGATCAGCCAGTCGAATGACATCCAAATTATGTTCGATCACCAACAAAGTATTTCCTGCATCCCGCAAGCGAAACAATAGATCCATCAGTTTTTGCACATCCAACCAATGAAGACCCGTGGTAGGTTCATCAAGTAAATAGAGGGCCCGACCCGCTTGCTTACGACTAAGCTCAAGAGACAGCTTGAGGCGCTGGGCCTCGCCGCCGGAAAGGGTATTGGAAGGTTGACCCAGTTTTAAGTAGCCCAAACCAACTGCGTCAAGAGTCTCCAACTTACCAAGGATTGCAGGTTGATTGCAAAAAACCTCCTTCGCCTCCTCCACGCTCATATTTAAAACCTCAGCGATATTATGACCCCTAAACCTAACCTCCAATGTTTCCCGATTGTAACGCATACCTTGACAGCTTTCACAAGGAATGTAGACATCCGCAAGGAATTGCATGTCTAATTTGACCATTCCGTCACCTTTACATCTCTCACATCTACCTCCAGGCAGGTTGAAACTGAAACGGCCGGCGGTGTAACCACGCACCCGGCTAAGTGAACATTGGGCATAGAGCTTGCGTAATTGATCAAAGAGTTTTACATATGTTGATGGGTTTGATCTGGGACTTTTTCCAATGGGTGATTGATCCACGCGAACCACCTGATCAAAATTTTGCAGCCCGTCAACTCCTGCACTTTTTCCGGGTAGTTGCTTGGACCTGTGCAATTCAAGGGCAGCAGTTTTGGCCAGCACTTCATTGACAAGGGTACTTTTTCCTGATCCTGATACCCCGCATACGACAGTTAATAACCCAACTGGAAAGCCAACATCGATTTCCTTCAGGTTATTCGCTTTAGCCTTCTTAACCTTGAGAAAACTTTTCGCCGGCTTCTTAGTTTGAAAATCCTTCTCCACCGACTCCTTGCCAGATAGGAAATTTCCACTCACACTAAACTCGTTCGCTATACAAGCCTTCACATCTCCAGAGAATAATAACTCTCCTCCATTGACTCCGGGTCCTCGTCCCACCTCGATCAAGTGATCACAGGCGAGCAGGGTCTCTGCATCATGTTCCACAACCACAACAGTATTTCCACGGTCACGAAGGCCCTGAACTACCGAAAGCAAACGATCATGATCTGCGGGGTGAAGGCCCACACTCGGTTCATCCAACGCATAGGTAACGCCGACCAAGCCCATTCCAAGCTGGGTCGCCAGCCTCGATCTTTGTGCCTCTCCACCGCTGAGGCTTCTGTACGCCCGGTCAAGTGAAAGATACCCAAGGCCAACTTCATTGATAAAACCAAGTCTTTGTTCAAGGCCGTTGTATGCATCCGAAACTTTTGAAAAAAGTTTCTCATTTTGTTCATTCGGCTTAAGAAAATTCCATGCGTCCCGGGCTGAAAAATGAAGGAAATCACCAAGTGACAAACCGTTGACCAAGACCGAACGGGCAAAAGCTGAGAGCCTTCTTCCCTGACAATCAGGGCAGATTTTACCCTGCTGATACCCTAACAGCTTAGCTCTCAGTGTGTCACTTGAAGTGGTTTTCATCGTATTTTCGAGATCCTTTAAAATCCCAGGGAAAACTTGCTTCTTCGCCTTACCACGACCGGCGTGTAACTTAAGGATGAATTCTCTGGTTGGATCTCCAAAAAGTAGTAGTTCTTTGACCTCCTCGGAAAACTTGTCCCAAGGCTTTCGGTTATCAAAAGGAACTTGTTCTGCCAGAGCTTTGAGGATATTATTCCTCAAATTGATCATCTTTCTTGATCCTAACCTCCAGGGCTTAACCGCACCCTTGTTCAGGGTAAGAGATGGATCAGGGATGACTAATTCTTCGCGGAAGGAAAGGACCTCCCCCAACCCGCCGCAAGTCTTACAAGCACCACTTGGGTGGTTCCAGGAAAAATGACGGGGAGTCAGTTTGGGATAGACAGTCCCGCAACTTTCACATGCAAGACTCTGGGATAAGTTAATTTCCTTTTTTTGCTCTCCCTTATCGACCCAAGCGATTGCCCGTTCACCACCCTCCTTAAAAGCTAGCTCAAGCGAATCAGCTAATCGTGATCGGTTAGATTCGTTCATCACAAATCGATCGATCACAAGTTCCACAACAAATTCACGTCCCGCACTTTTCGTAGGCAGAAGATCATAATCATCAAGTCTTTTGATACATTTATCTATGCGGACGCGCTGATATCCCCTGCGTTCCAACGCCTCAAATTCTTCCCGCAAAACCGAGGCCTTTGCGGACATGAAAGGAGCAAGTAGTATTACTCGGTTGCCCTCACTGACCTTCATGACCTCTGCCACGCAATCATCAAGAGATCGCTGGGAAACCCTCGAACCATCCAACGGACAATGAGGAATCCCAACTGTTGCCCAAAGCAACCTCGCGTAATCTGCAATCTCCGTAGCACTGGCAACCGTGCTTCTCGGGCCCGAGGAACCCGCGTAAGCTTGTCCGATGGCAAGAACGGGAGATAATCCCTCAACGAAATCCACATCCGGACGCCTGACTTTTTCCAACGCCTGTCTTGCTTGCGTGGATAAACTTTCGACATATTTGCGGTGCCCTTCCGCTGCCATAACATCGAAAACAAGGGAAGATTTACCAGAACCACTAACTCCCGTTACTCCGATTAATTTACCCCGGGGAAGTTCAACCGTAAGATTTTTCAAATTATTTTCACGGGCACCCTTGATAAATATGCTTCCTTCATCAAACCCGGATTTCCCCTTTTTTTTGGCTACCATGAATGCGGAATCTTATGTATTAAATTCAATCCTGTGCCAACCTCAATGGAAATGAATTTGCCTAGCATAAACACAGATGTATTGAATGATTGGATGTCTAAACCAATATTATTTGTCAAAGAGGGATGTCCATGGTGTGTAGAAGCGCTCGCCTATTTTGAATCAAAATCACTAAGTCTTAATATTGTTGATGTAAGAAAAGACCCATCCAAAATGAAAGATCTGATCGCGGCAAGTGGTCAGAGTAAAACACCCACTCTGCAAAATGGAGATTTTGTGGTCGCCGACTTTGATATAGGGGAATTCGAAGATGCCATGTTCAAGAATCCTGCAGAAGCAAAGAATTTGGGGCTATAGGCTAGGATTTTAGAAAAAAGCAGATTTTTGAACTACTTGATCAAGTTGATAATTCAGCACCTGATTGGGAATTGATTGCAAGAGCTTACTCTTTAACTAATGCGAGAATTCGCCAACTATCTCTTCTAGACGATCGAAAATCATTGGCGGCAGGAGAGAAACTCAGCTTATTTCTTGGCAAAAAGCGTTTAGACGACTTAATCCCTTTTCAATGATCTCATCGGAAGTGGCATAGCTCAATCGAATATACCCGTCAGCTCCAAACGCATGACCAGAAACAACCGCCACTTTTTTATCTTCCAGTAATTGATTGGAAAAATTCTCCGAACTCATTGCTAAATCTGCTATTTTTGGGAATAAATAAAAGGCTCCCTGTGAGCGGAGACAACTTACACCATCAATAGCATTCAATCCGTTCAAAAGCATAAGCCTTCGTCGGTCGAAATGGATGAGCATTTCATTAACTGCTTCCATCGCTGATGTCCAGTTCTGGACTGCAGCCAATGCACCGTATTGGGAAAAGGTAGTGGCATTCGAAGTGGTTTGACTTTGCAGGGAAGCCACTGCCTTGGCAATTTCAGGGTTGGCGACCAAGATCCCCAACCTCCATCCGGTCATGGAAAAAGTTTTACTAAATCCAGAGACGGTTATTACCCGATCTGCAGCCTCTGCGGAAAAACTTCCGGGTCGATAATGAGTGGTTCCATCATACAACAAATATTCATAAATTTCGTCGGACATAACCAACAAATCCCTTTTGCAGGCTAACTCGACAATTTCTTCCATTTCGGACTTTTCGTAAAGACATCCCGTAGGGTTGGAAGGGCTGTTCAAAATTATTAATTTAGTAGCCGGGGTAAGAGCATCCTCTATTTGGGCAGCAGTCACTTTGAACCCTTGATCATCTCCGGCCAAAATAATTTTAGGCTGAGCCCCGGCAAGCTTGACCATCTCAGGGTAGCTTACCCAAAAAGGAGCAGGGATAATCACCTCATCTCCAGGTCCGCAGGTTGCCAATATGGCGAGGTAACAGGAATATTTTCCGCCCGGACTGATTACTACCTGAGCAGGGTTTGCCTCGGGCAAGATACCGTCCTGGTGATATCGATCGGCAAGGGCTTTTCTCAAATCAGGAATTCCGGCAGCCGGGGCATATTTTGTTTTCCCCTCAGCCAAAGCACTTGCGCATGCATCTTTGATGAAATCCGGCGTATCAAAATCCGGTTCACCGGCACCGAAGCCGCACACATCCTCACCAGCTGCTTTTAACGCTTTGGCTTTTGCATCAACGGCAAGGGTTGGAGAGGGGGACACGTTGTTGGCCAATCGAGACAGATAATTACTTTTCATTAAAATTAGATGACGCTAGAAGAAACCAAATGCCAAGCAAGACGAAAGCGTAGATTATTCAGTGGCAAGGTAAAGTTTTGGATTTATGCTTATGGGTTGGGCAAGGTTCTCGGGAAGAAAAAGAGATTCATTTAAATCCAAACCTAGAGCAGCCGAGGTAACTTTCATCCTCGTGACTGATCGGCTTTTTCGGTCCCGGCAGTCAATTTCTTTAACAATCCATCGATCCCCGAGTTTTTTGAAACTACGGAGTATTAAAGTTCGCTCGGCTATCTGACTTTTTCCCAAAACTTCGATCCGCAAGGGGGCATCATAAGCATTGTCCAATGCCAAGGTTATGTTTTGCCAATGAGGCTTTTTTTTCTTTACCCAAGGGGGACAGGTAAAAGAAAAAATATGAGCAGGTCGACCCGCTACTTTTCCCGAATGCACATATTTGCCATCCCAAAAAACAAAAGGCATAAGCAAATCAAAAGTAGTTTGGTTCATACCTTCAACCAATGGGTCTAAGGAGTCTTCGAGGGCAATTAATTGAGTTGGCGAACTTGCAGCCGTGGATTTCCAAAACCTTGGATTTTGTCCATTTAGAAGAAGATAATGAACTGGACTCGTTTCTTTTGAGAAAGGCCCAAGAGAAATTCGTGATGTTCCGCACCCCAAGAACGGTCCACAAAGGATGCCAATTTTTAAGGTTTCAATTCCGCGGCTTGGCATATGACGCAGTTGGAATTGCATGCTATACCCTTCATGATAGCGACTGCTATTTGCTTCATTCAGTAAAAAACCGCGATAAGCTGAGAGTCGTTTCTGAGCAGATTCAGCGGTTAAAACCTTGGCAAAACCACGGACTGGAAAACGGACCGACGATTCGAGGATAAGAACCGTTGAAGTAAGGATGATGGAAAGTAAAAAGAAGTTGCCCATTTTGAAGGGCCAGACTTTTTATTCCGACTTTTTACCCTCCAGAGGAACTTGTTCTCCGGGGATAACCGGGGCAGGCACTGGGTCGGTGGTCGGAGCAGGCACATCGATATCGGTTGGAGTTGGCAGGGTAGCGGGGGCGGACATCATTTCAAACCCTGTGCGCTGGAGAGTTTCAACTTCACCCGCCTGTCCCTGGTAAGTTACATAAAGAAGGACTGCTAAAATGAAAAAGCCGAGGATTCCCCATACAGTAAGTTTGGTAAGTTGTGCAGCGGATCCTGCTCCCAGAACCTGATCAGCCGCACCTCCACCAAGTGCAGAGCCCATACCTCCGGATGTTCTCTGAATAAGAATGAGAAGAACAATGACAAGGCAAAGTAAGATGAGAAGGGTGGTCAAAAATATAGTCATAACTTTTATTATTATGAATGGAAGATTTTGGTAAAGCAATTCGATTTAATGAACGCCAAGCCTGTCCAGAAGCGTTTTTAAATCGTTTTCGTCCAGAAAGGAAAAGGTGATTTTCCCATTTCCATTTGGATCGGACTGAATTCTTACTTTCCTTTTAAGGACAGAGGTTGCTTTCCTGGCCAACGGGGCAAATTCCGCATTTCGGATACTGCTTGTGGAAAGACCCTTATTTACCTCTACCGACAATTTTTGAATTTCTTCTTCACACCTGCGCACGGACCAACCCCATTCGACAATTTCTTGAGCCAGTGAAATCCGAGTTTTGGGGTCGTTTATACTCAGCAGAACTTTGGCATGACCGGGACTTATTTTTCCATCGGCCAAAAAATTTCGAAGTGTTTCCTCCAGTTGAAGAAAACGCATGGTATTGGTTATGTATGACCGACTCTTTCCCACTCTTTCAGCCAGTTTCGCCTGCGTTAATCCGAACTCGTTGACTAATGAATGATAGCCCATGGATTCTTCAATTGGGTTTAATCCTTCTCTTTGTAGATTCTCGATCAAAGAAAGACTGGCCGAAGAAATCTCGCTAGTAGTCATCACCCGGGCGAGGATTTTCTCCCGTTTGAGAAACTGATGGGCCCGCCAACGCCTCTCCCCGGCAATCAACTGATAATCCTCATGAATCTTGCGAACCACCACGGGTTGAAGTAATCCCTCCGCTTCAATGCTGGCAGCCAATTCTT
>CACMBV010000026.1 GCA_902612125.1 uncultured Verrucomicrobiota bacterium | reverse complement strand
TCCCTTCATCAAGCAGCCAGTCTGAGCGGAATCCCCGGGAAGATTGAGGTAAGCGGAGATTCTGTGGCTCAAATGTGGTTGGAAAAAAAACTCCCGGAAATTCTTGCTTACAATCAATTCGATGCCTTTACCACGCATTTGCTTTGGGCAAGAATGGCTCATTTCTCCGGCTTGCTGGAAACCCGTGATTATGAAGGTGAACAGGAAGCAGTCCGAAATTTACTGGAAGCGGAAATCGCAAATGGGAAGGAACATTTAATCAGATTTGTCGAAGAATGGGATCGTTTACTCTCCCTCACTGGACAAGACTAATTTTTGGTGTCGCTTTTATTATCGTTGTCCCACTTCAGATAACCTGTTGCAAACATTAGTTTGTCTCCATGATACCAAACAGCATACTACAATATCCATGACCATAGAAGAACAAGCTCAGGACACCCTCGGTCGTCTGGATGAAACGCACGATCGCCTGATGGTTGAAATTCGCAAGGGTATTATTGGCCAGAATGAGGTAATTGAGCAATTACTTGTCACCTTACTTGCCCGTGGGCATTGTCTGCTAACCGGAATTCCCGGTCTAGGCAAAACGCTGTTGGTTAAAACCTTGGCTAAATGTCTAAGTCTCGGGTTTAAGAGAATTCAGTTTACCCCCGACCTGATGCCGGCGGATGTGGTTGGCTCGGAAGTGGTGGATGAAGATCCGTCATCTGGAAAGAAGTCCTTCCGATTTGCGGCGGGCCCCATTTTTTCCAATGTGGTGCTGGCTGACGAGATCAACCGGACACCGCCGAAGACTCAAGCATCCCTTTTGGAAGCGATGGAAGAGAGACAAGTTACGGTTTCCGGAGAAACCCGTCCCCTGGACGCTCCGTTTTTTGTACTGGCGACCCAAAATCCCATTGAATTGGAAGGAACTTATCCCTTACCTGAAGCCCAGCTTGACCGATTCTTACTTAATCCAGTGATTGATTACCTTTCCGAGGAAGATGAAATCAAGATGGTTGGAGAGACCACGGGCGTGCAGAGCGAAGAATCCCAGGCGGTACTGACTGGAAAAGACATCTTGCAGTTACAGTCATTAACCCGTCAGGTGCCTGCACCTGACACGGTTGTATCCTATGCCGTTGCCCTTGCTGCGGCTTCCCGCCCAAGATCAGTAACCTGTGATGAATGGACCGAAAAGCGGGTCAAGTGGGGGGCAGGATCCCGAGGTTCTCAGGCTCTTATTCTGGCATCGAAGGCAAAAGCCATCCTGGATGGCCGTCCCAATGCCTCGCGCGAAGATGTAAAGAATATGGCCAAATGTGCTTTGCGCCACCGGATATTGCCCAGTTTTTTTGCTGAATCGGAAGGTTTAAATTCGGACGATATCATTGATCATCTTCTCGAAAATGTAGCTTCCTAAGCCGTTCAGGTGGTTGCTGCAACAGACAATGAATTATTAAACCCGGCTCATCTGAGCCGCATTGAGGATTTCAGTCTTCTTGTTAGGGTGGTGGTGGATGGAGGCTTGCCTGGAATTCACCGCAGTTTGCGTCAAGGAAGGGGTACGGAATTTTTCCAATACCGGCCCTACGATCCGGGTGAAGACCTTAAGGTCATCGACTGGAAAGTGTATGCGAAAAGAGAGGAGCTAGTCGCCAAAACCTTTCAGGAAGATACCAATTTTAACTTGTTTCTTGTCATTGACACCAGTGCCTCCATGGGCTATCGCGGTGCAAAGGCCAGCTGCACCAAACTACATTATGCAACTATGCTGGCCGCCTGCTTTGCCTATCTTGCCTACAGGCAGGGAGACCGTGTGGGTCTTTTTGCCTACGGAGAAGAGGTGCAGCAGTGGATCCGGCCAAAGAGTGGTCATGCCCATTTTGGGCGGGTAGTGAATGCACTTGCCCAGCTCAAAGCAGAGGGTGAAAATAAGCATGAAGCGATGTGGGACCAAATGGTGGGAAACATGCCGGGGCGTTCCACGGTGGTATTCCTTTCGGATTTTTTGGAGGCGGAAGATTTTCTTCCGGAAAGACTCCGCTTCGCTCTTTCATCTAGATACGAGGCCCTATGCCTACAGGTCCTGGACCGAGAGGAGGAAACCCTGCCTGAGGGAGATGCCCTGCGATTTGTGGAAATGGAGGGAAACCGGGAGGTTTCCACATCCCCTGAAGTAATCCGATCTGAATTTAGAAACCACATGGCTGTTTTTAAAGAAACACTGGCCCAAAACCTTAGGGGTGTTTCCGCAGAATTTGAAAGTTTATTCACCGATCAGGACCTTGGCCACGCGTTACGCAAATTTCTGGGTATTCGCAATCGAAATGTGGGGTAATTTTTCTGGGCATGATTGAGTTTGGACAGCCAGCAGCCCTTTGGACAGGGCTGGCCGTTGGCCTTCCCATTTTGGCACACATGGCCTATCGACGAATTACTGATCGGCACATTTTCCCGTCCCTTCGCTTCATCAAGCCATCTCAGATTCCACGGACCGGCCGAAAGACTCCGACCGACTTGCCGCTTTTATTGCTTAGAATGCTTCTTTTTTTGGCAGTTATGATCCTCCTGGCTGATCCATACTGGTCAGGCTCCAAATCACCTGAAAAGACTGTCAGCGGTAAAGAGCTGGTGATCGCGGTGGATACCAGCCCGAGTATGGGTGGATGGAATGGGATGGGAGAGGCGAAGGAAATTGCCCAAAAACTTATTCAAGGCAATAAGGGCAAAACCGATGTGGTTACTTTTGGAAAAAAGGTGGCGGAGGAATGGGATGCAGGAAAGGGTCAAGATACTCTTTTGAAAAAAGTCACGGATTTAAAACATGGATGGGCTAGGGGTGATGCCCAAATTCTGGCAGAGCGGGCAGGGGGATTATTCGGAGAAAATTCTGCGGTAAAAAAGCTGGTCGTGATCAGTGATTTTCAAAGGAGCGACTGGCAAAGCGTTAGCCTGAATCTTCAACAGCAAGGCGTGGAGGTAGAGATGATCCGCGTTGGAATGGGAAACGAGACTGCAAGTCGATTTGATAACCGAAGCATTGTCGAATCAAAGGTAGTCCCGGCAGGTCCCGGTAAAGTTCGAATCTGGACGGTTGTTCGGAACTGGTCCAAGAATAAAAAGACAGATTTCTTGCAATTGGCAATCGGCGGCGAAATTAAAGATGAACAAAAAATTACCGTCGCCGGGATGAGCTCAAAACAGGCCCAGTTCATCGTGCCTTCCAATGAGGTGTCCCAGGCGGAAATTCGTTTGGTGAATGACGACCCCATGCAGCTGGATAATCAACGAACCGTTTGGTTAAAGGCTCCCCCACCCAAGTATTTTGGGTTTTGGCATGATACAACCTTGGATGAGCAAACCAGAAACGAAAAAAACTTTCTTCGGACTGCGGTCGAAAGTGCAGGAGACAACGGTTGGAACCGGTGGGAAGAAAATGAGGACAATGTCAATGAACTGAGAATGGGTAACGATGACTCCAAACTTGAACTTTTATTAGTTCTGGGCTTGGGTAACTGGTTTGAAACAGAAGGTCTGGAGGAATCATTTTCCTCCTTCCTTAAGAATGGTGGAGTGGCCTTGATCACACCTGCAGAAATTTTTAGTGAGACGGCTTCAGTCATTCGAAAACATGATTGGATGCGATTTTCATTTACAAGGGTTGTGGGAGGGGCTACCGCGGCGAATAATCCTCTGAGGATTGCGGCATTGGACGAAAGATCAAAGTTGGCCGAAATCTTTTCGGGAAAGGCGGGCCGTGATCTCTATCTGACTTCTTTCAGAAAATTCGGAATTTTAAAGCAGGTAGATGAAGACATCTCGGTTTTCATGAAAGACAGACAAGGGCGTCCGCTTGCCTTGGTCAAATCAACCCAGTCGGGTGGAAAGTTGATCTTTTTTCCCTTCCGAATGAATACTTCCTGGTCTGATTTACCTCTTCGTACATCCTTTTTACCCTTGCTCATGGAATTAGCCAAAAAAGATAAGGTGAGAGAGCGGGGTTGGCCGGTTCTGGAACCGGGTGAACAGGTGGGGATGAATCAAAGCCTTTTCGTCGCCGATAAGCCGGGGGTTTTTCGACACGCGGATAAATGGCTGGAGGTGGTTTTTCCCCCGGCTGAGTCGGTACCTGATACTTTGCATGAGGAGGAGATCAAAATGTTGACCGGCATGACAGGAACAGTTTCAAAACTTCCCGTAAATGAAGTCATTTCTTCTCTTGAGAAAGATTCTTATTCGCTGTGGTTGTGGTTTGCAATCCTTGCGACTAGCTTTTTGACTATTGAGATGATCTGGTCGAGGCCCAACATTCCAACTTTGTAAAGATATAAATCCTGATTTCCGCCATGCCTGAGTTTATTCGAATTTTAAATAAAGAATCCTGGCTTTTGGTTTTCTCCCGTTGTGTGTTGGCTTTGGTTTTGGGACTCCTCAGTTGGCCGGTTACCATTTGGCTGATCGATATCTACGATTTTTACTCACCCATGCTTGAACAAGATTCCATCAAGTGGGTAATTTTAGCAAGTTCCCTTTCATTGCTGTTTTTCTTGGCTCTTGTGGTGCGTGCATTTCTGCGTAAACCAGATCCTGCCTCATTGGCCAGAGAGGTGGAGAATGCAAATCCGCATTTGCGTGATTTATTAAACTGTGCGGTTGAACTTAATCAAAAATCCAAGAATGAAAATCTTTCTTTTATGGAAAAAAGGGTTTTGGCTACCACCGCAAGGGAAGCACAGTCAATTGCATGGAGTCAAAGTACGCGTCCTGGGTTACTCTACTGGGTATCAGTTCTTTTTGGAATAAGTGCAGGAACCGGCTTGGCTGTATGGGGGGCGGCCAAAAGTCCGGTTCAAAAAGCATTTGATTCATTCTCCGAAGAAGCGGGGCTCGCAATATCCACCAATTTGACGGGTTCCCTCAACGGAGAGAATGGTCCTCCCAGCAATGAATTTACCCGAGGATCCGACGTTTCAATTTTTGCCGATATCATTCGCGGTCATCGTGGACAGAGGCAAGCGACTATTGAATTTAGGGACGGTGGTGAGGTTGAATCGGTGGAGATGTTGGAAACCCGTGTTTTGGGCCGGTTCGAATTTGTAGTTCCAGCCCTCAAGAATACATTCGATTACCGCGTAGTCACCCCATCTCTCATGACTTCCTGGCATGCAGTGAACCCTTATGATCCTCCTGCTTTGCGATCCGCAAGATGGCTGATCACTCCACCTTCCTACACCAAAATTGGAGCTTTTTCCCATGAAGGCTTTGGTTATGTTAAGGCTCCGGAAGGCAGTAACATACAATTGAATATGGCGATTGAGCCTCTGCCGGAGAATGTGAGGGTCCGTCTCCTTTGTAATGATGGGAACACTACCCTCGAAGGGAACCAGACATTTTTCACTCATTTTTTCAACCTCAAGGAGGAATGGAAGGGGTGCATCGAGTTGCAGGACATGGATAAGCCAGAACGGGTTCCCGTTACCTATGACAATCTGGTATTTGCCCCGATTACGGATGAGCCTCCCCTAGTCGAGATTACTGAACCAGCCAAAGATCTGCAGTTGCCATCTGATGCCACTTTTCTGGTGGAAGTCTTTGCGTCGGATGATCATGGAGTTTCCGATGTGCGAATGAGGATCGAACATGCCGGGGACAGCGTGGAGGAAACCATTTTTGTAGGACCCATGGAAAAAGAAAAGCGACTGACCTATGTGTTTGATTTGAACGAACGTGCCTTGGCCGTGGGGGATGTTTTGACTTACATGGCCTTAGCCTCTGACAACAAAGAACCTGAATCCCAGCTGGCCCGATCCGAAATTTACTTTATTGAAGTTCTCCCCCCCGAAGGAAATGCAACGGAAGCGGATGGAGGCGAAATGCAAGGAGAATCCAGGGAAATTCCCATTCGTGATTTCATCAACAAAACCAAGAAGATTATTCGTTCGACTTACGATGCCATGCTGGAAACGGAAGATACCAAAACAGAGCGGCTAGCCGTTGCTCTTTCTTCGGATGCCCTTGGATTAAAGCACGAAATGACCAAAGTCTACGATGAGAACGAAGGAGCATTCCCGGTTGTGGACGGCATTGATCTGGGAGAACTTTTGAACGAAGCTACTTATCATATCGAACAATCGGAGATATATGCCGGAGATCAAATGCTTGAGGAATCGCTTGAGCCTTCGGGTAAAACCCTAAGAAAACTGGTTCAGCTCTATGCGTTAATGCAGAAAATGCAGAAACAAAAAACAAAGGGTGAGGGTAAGCCAAGTGAAAGTGAAGAAACTGCCGCTGATGAAATAGACCCTGAGGACCAACAACCGGAAAAAAATCCTGCGGAAGAGCTTCGGGATTTGGCCGAAGATTTGAATGAATTGAAAGAGATGGAGAACCGACAAAAGGGACTTAACCGGGAAATGGGAAGATCCGCCGAAGCGAGTCTGGAAGGTGATGAAAATCAAGAAATTGCCCAGCAGCAGGAGGATCTGCGTCGTGATCTGGAAGAATTACGGGATCAGTGGTACAAAAAAACCGGAAAACTTGGGGATGTGGCCAGTCTTGATCAGGCGGGTAATGAAATGAAGGGAGCAGCGGGTGATTTACGGAGGGATCAGCCAAGGGACGCCCAACCTCAGGGCGAATTGGCGGCCGAAGCCCTTGGCAATGCAATTTCTGAGGTAGAGGGCAAAATGGCAGGGATTGCTGCAAACATGGTTGAGCAGCTCGGAGAGCAGGCTGGCGGGTTAGCTCGGGGGCAAAGACAATTGGGTGAATCTACGGAAAAGGCAAAACCCGGAGAAGGCGAAGACTTGAAGGATAGGCAGGAACAACTTAATGATTTGATTGAGGAATTGCTGGAAGATATCGATCAGACCGCCCGGTCAATGGGAGGTTTCAATGAAAACGCCACCGAAGATTTACTCAAAGAGGCCCGCGAAACAAGGGAAGATGGAATTGAAAGATCCGGGAAGCGGGCAGAGAACTCGCTTCTTTACGAGGCTTTTCCACAGGCCAAGAAGGAAGAAGACAAAGTTGCAGAAAATTTGGAACAATTAAGGGAGGGTCTCGAAGGGGTTGAAAATAAACTTCGTAACCTTGGGAACGGAGCATTGCAGGAACTGGCCGAGCGTCTCCAGCGCAACCTTGAGGAGTTGCCCGGGATGAGTGGAGAGGAGATGAAAAAGGAGGCAAAAGAGCTGGCTGAATCGATCGGTTCCATCCCCAACGCCTCCGAAAATGAACGCATCCAAAATTTAACCCAATTCTTTGATCAAATGGGGATTAGTGAAGATCCCTCGAATTCCAAATCTATGGCCTCCGCCGCTATGACCGAAGCCTTGGAATTAGTGGAACAATTTTTCTGGGAAAATGCCAAACAGGACTTACTGAAGAGAAATCTTGAAACCTCTTCCGCTCCGAATCGTTATAAGAGGCAGGTTGAGGAGTATTTTCGCAGGATCGCGGAGGGTGAGTAAAATGGGTTTTGATTGGCCTGCACCTCCACTTCTTTATGGATTCATTTTACTCGTTCTCATAGGTGCACTTTGGGTTCATGCCCTTAGGCTGTGCAAAAGTTCTCCGCCAAAAATAGCAAGCCGATTGATTTTGTTGCGAATCTTTTCACTTTCTCTTTTACTCGCACTCTTGGCTAGACCCTTCCTTGAAGAGGAGGAATTGGATCAAAGTAGATTCCGTTTGCTTACTTTGGTTGATTTTTCCGGGAGCATGGATGTCCGGGACGACCGGGGAGGAAAGAAGCGAAGTGAGAAGATTCGCCCGTATTTGGAAACACTGACTAATGACTCATGGATCAACCAACAGAGACAGCGTTATGGCCAGGTAGATTTGTTTGCCTTCTCGGAAGAGAGGAAACGCTTGGTAGGGGATGATTGGAATATCCCTCAAGTCGGCTCGCAAACCGCATTGGGGGATGCACTGTCCCGCTCCCTTTTACAAACAGAGGATCAGCCGGATGCCCCACTAGGTTCCTTGGTTGTCTTTACGGATGGACGCAATAATTCCGGCCGTAATCTCCTTGAGGTTGGCAATGAATATCGGGCACAGGGGATTCCAGTCCATGTAATCGGGGTGGGAAAAGATCGTCCGCAGGGTGATCTCAAGGTAACCTTTTCTGAACGCAACCCACGGGCCGTGGCTAAGGAAGATCTCTTGCTGAAAGCGAAAGTGATTAATGAATTTTCAAAGGGAGTTTCGTCCCGTGTCAGTCTGTTCATGGGGGATGTAAAATTGAATGAGCAAACTGTGAGCCTCAGACCCGGTGCCATCCGGGAGATATTATTTGATCCGATTATTCCACAAACGGCAGGTGCCCGCCGTTACCGCGTGGAAGTGGAATCACCGGATGGAGATGTCGAGCCAGCCAATGATTTGGATACACTGCTCGTAGAAGTTAAACCTCCCCTGCAATTTTCAATCCTCTACCTGTCCAATCAGCCACGCCCCCTTTATCCTTTTCTCAAAAGAACGCTTTCCAAGGAGGAACAGTTCGATTTTCAATCAATCATTCGCTTGGGTGAAAATGCTTTTCACTCTCTTGGAGAAGGTCTGGATCAAAAATATCCTGATGATAAGGATTTTTGGATGTCTTTCGATGCGATCATATTGGACACAGATGTCCTGGATGAACTCAACGCAACCGTTGCCTATTCCTTAAAATCGTTTGTTCAAAAAAAAGGCGGTGGCTTGCTCCTTTTTGGTCCGCTGAACGAAGCTAGGGAAATTCTTGGAGGAGTGGTTCCAGCGAAAGTGGCGAAACGGGTGGTGTTAAAGCAGAATATATCCCTAAGGACTTTGGAAGAACCTCTGTTTGGTCCGGAGGATGAAGTTGAAGAAATGAAGCCCTTTTTACCCGGGCGTTTGCCCGGTTATCTGGTGACCCAGAAAAATCCCGCTTCCCGCGGAGTGGTGGTGGTACGGGCAAGCGGGGAATCAATCCTTGCGGTTCAGGCATACGGTTCCGGTAAAGTGGCCTACTGGGGTTCTCCCCACGATTGGCGTCGCTCTTTGCGGGATGAGGATGGCAATCGTGAATTTGACCGTTTTTGGCAGGCCTTGGCCCAATGGTTGGGCACGGGAGGAGAGGAGAGAATGAAGGTAGCGGAGGAATCGGAAATTCTCGATAAAGGAACGGAAGCAACCCTGGAAGTGAAGGCATTGGGATCAGATTTCGAGCCGGCGGTGGACGCTCTGGTCGTGGCTGAAATTTCAGGCCCCGGTGAATTCTCTAAAAAAGTTCAACTCTACCCAAGGGGATCCGAGGCAGGACAGTATGCCGGAAATTTTCGTCCAAAAGAATCTGGAGTCTACGAAATTTCTTACCATCTTTCCTTTCCTGATGGGGAGAAGTTGGAGCAAAGCGGATTGATCCGCGTGGGTGAAGCGGGAGTGGAGTCGCAAGACACCACCTATGCCGAACGTGACTTGCAGATGCTGGCTAAAATAACCGGAGGGCAATACCTTCATATTTCTGATTTTGATCATTCATGGGAGCCGAGGTTCGCGGAGGACTTACCAACCTTGAAAAAGAGGAAAAACCTGGCCGATGCCTGGCCTATCTTTATTGCTCTTTTTCTGGCAGCAGGGATCGAGTGGGTCATGCGTAGACAAGTGGGCCTGCGATGAGAAAAATTTGTTACTATTGTTTTCTTGGTCATTGGTTAAACTTTTTGGTTGGCCAAATTCCAATGGCTCCACCTCCCCTGCTCAATCCTATTCAATTATCAGAAAATAATGTAACAGATTCCAATGAAACGGTTTCTCATCCTCCAAAGAGATCCTCGCAGTTGGAAACCATCCAAAAGGCACAAATCGATTTGAGGCATGGCGAACTGGGACAGAGGGTGGGGGCAGCCAAGTTATTGGGGAAATATGCCGGTAGCCTCAGCTCAAGTTCCCTGATCGGTGCCTTGGATGATCGGAGTGCTCTGGTGCGAAGAGCCTCTATGGTTTCGCTTTCGGAACATTTCCTCAATGGATATCCGGTATATGATAAATCTCTGGTGGAAAAAATATTTTCAAAACTGGGAGATTCAGATGTGGAAGTGCGAAGAGAGGTGTCCACCCTGATTCCTCGACTTGTATCCCCCATGATGCGGGGAGGTGTTGAGCGGGTCGTGATCAATGGGCGTTCCGTTTTACGTCCCACTTCCGCCAGCTTACGCCCCGATTTATACGCCCTGACCCAGCGGGCGTTTTTGGATGAGGATGCGATCGTTCGGCAAAATGTGTTAAAGTATCATTCCTATCTTCGCGTTCCATTGCCGCCTCTTTCTTTGTCGAAACTTCTTCGGGATCAGGACCGAGGTGTTCTGCTCACGGCCCTTGATCGAATATCGATGAATGCAAGCCAACCCCGAATCATGGATGAAATTGAAAGACTTTCTCGCCATGAGGATCGTGGAGTCCGTTTAAAAGTAGTGGATGTGGCGAGGGACTGTAATCGCTATCATACCAAGTACCGCTCGATCCTTCGGTCGATGACCGAAGATCCCGATGCGGAGGTCACCTCCATGGCTGCGGTCGAATTGGCCAGGTTTGGAGAGAAAATCAATCCTTCCGTGATTGAACGAATAAAAAATTATTTACTATCTGCCAAAGGAATGAGCTCACAGGTGACCACCATTCTTTATGCGGTCTCCGCGATGGGTTCGGACGGAATCGGGGTATATAAATCCCTTACGGAGCATGGAAGTTCAAGGATGCGCACGATTGCATGGCAGAGATTTCTTAGTCTCTCCAGTGGGTGGGAAAATTCACAGAACTGGATTCCCGCCCTCCGAGACCGGGATGAAGGAGTGAGAAAGGCCGTGGTAAATACTCTACGTGGCCGGATAAAGGGATTGGATCGGGCAACCCTCGGATCTTTGGTTGAAAGTCCCAATGAGGATGTCAGGAAATTCCTGGCTGAATCCTTGATTGATGCAGAGCAGGAGGCGGTTGAAGCATACGGGTTTGACTTATTGATTGATGAGGAATCCCATGTGCGAGCCTCGACCATCCGATCCTTGGGGGCACGCCGTAGTCCTGGCTGGCTGAAAATTATGGAGCGTTCCCTGCTCGATGATGAATATGTCATCCAACGGGCCGCCATGGACGCTTTACTTGCCGAACCAGTTAGAGGGATTTCCGTTCTTCAAGAGTATCTTTCCCAGAACCCGCAATCCCGGATTAGTTCCATGATTCGTATTGAACTGCAAAGAAGCGGTGTGCAACCATGAGTAAAAATTTCACCACCCTTTTGTTTTTGCTGTTTGTTTTCAGCATGTTCGAAAATGTCATTAAGGCACAGAGCACTAGGCCTTCCCGATCCGAGGATGGCTTACGGGTGATGCAACTAATGAAAAACCCCAACGGAGTGCGCCGTTATCCGGATGCCCTGCCCAGTCTCCTGAGAATAATGAATGAGCAGACTTGGGCGAAATTCGATACCGACCCCCTTTTTATTTCGGAACTGACTGATGAACGGATTTTTGAAAATCCCATTCTCTACATCAATTGTGACGACCAAACCAACCTCGAATTTTCCACTGAAGAGAATCAGGCTTTGCGTAGATACATGGAACTAGGTGGTTTTGTTTATCTGGATGCCGGGATTAAAGCCTCTTTTTTGGGGGCCGATTTGGGTCACAGTTACGCTGCCTGGGAAGAGCGTCCTGAAGTGAAGGAGTGGTTTCAGGAAATCTTTCCGGAAAAAGCATTCATTCCCCTCGACCGGAGTCATGATCTCTTCCGCATCTTTTTTAGGGGACTTCCCAAAAATGCGGATTTACAAATTGAAGCCTCACAGAAGAGACTGCCTGAAACGGTGCTGACATTTGTGGAACAGGAAAAATGGCCACAGGGAACCTATTCCTTTGTTGGGATCAAGGTGAAGGGTAGGCTTGCCTGTGTGGCATCGCCCATTTGTGCAATGGGGTGGGGGAGGGATGAGTTTGGAAATTGGATACCACCGATCTCTTTTCGAATCCGGGAATCCGCCGAAAATTTTGACGAAAATCTAAAGTTGGCTTCCTTTACTGGGGGTACTTTTGAAGTGATTCGGGAAGATGGATTGAAGGACATCATTTATTCCGAGCCCGGACAGCGTCCGGCATGGGTGCAGGAGCCAACCGGAAGGTGGCGGATTTTTAAGTATTATTCGGGAGAGGAAATCAGCAACTATGCCCATTCCTTTTATGCCCGTTTAGGAATGAATGTTTTTCTTTATGCCTTGCTCAACTAAGTGCCCTACATAGGCTCTGAGCCATGGAAGATTTTAAGTTCCCTGACCCTCCAGACCCCAAGGATCTTCCTTGGTGGAGAAGAATACCCCCGATGTATTATTGGTGGCTGGCTTCGATCTTTTTATTGGCCTTCGCCTTCGTTTGGCTTCCTTCCCAATGCAGCATGGATGCCTTTACCTTACCTCAGGGGGAAACGGAAGATTTGAGTAATCTGGAAAAAGTCGACCAGGATAAGGATTTGGAATTCAGGAAAGATCAAACATGGTACAAAATTGGAGGTGATTCTCCTTTTACGGGATTGGCTCTTTCTTATCATGAAAACGGCAAAGTTCGTTCCCAAACTAGGGTAAAAGAAGGGAAGGCTTATGGTCTAATTGAAGAATGGGATGAAAACGGAACCCGTTTGGGTCAGAACTTCAAGAATGAGTTTCGGTATTCCCAGTGATCAGATTGCTTATATCTATCACCTTTCTAAGTTTAAGTTTTGTTGATTCGTTCTATCTTCTTCTTGGAGAAAAAGACTCGGATCGTTCGATGCGATCATTATTAGATAGAGATTTTAGCAAAGGGAAAAATGCATCCCTTATAATTTTAGAAAATCCGATGTGTATTCGCGGATGGTCGAATCGCGGGGACATGAGACTTTTTCTGGGAAATTTTCAGGGAGCCAAGTCGGATTACGAAAAAAAAATGATCCGATTGGATCCACTGCTTGAAGTTTCTTATTGGCGTCCATGAATCACTTATTTCTATTTACAAGAATACGACAAAGCCGCTAGGCAATTTGAAATTTGTCATAATTACGATGAGGTCGACCGAGAAAATGGAATTTGGCACTTTATGTCTCAATACAAAAGGGAAGGATTGAAAGCGATGCGTGACGGACTGCTCGAATATGAAAAGATACCGCCCGCCCTATCCATTGCTTTATAAAATGTTTGCAGGTCGCTAAAATCCTGATCAGGTATTTTCGAAAATCGAGGAGGTTGATTATCCTGAGCATTACCGAATTAGGATTCTTTTTCATGCAACCGTTTATGTTGGTATCTATCTTGAGCTGTTTGAACAAAATGAAGGAATGGTCGAGAAACTTTTTCGATAAGCTTTTGAGAATGAATATGGGCGTTTGACCGAAACTTATATGTTGCAGGTTGCTCGGTTGCATTATTTCCAACTACTTTCCGGTAAGGTTGCTTCTTCCCCGAAAGGACTTTGAAAAAGAATAGTTTTTCTTACCCTTTCATCAGTTTGGCCCGTGAGTGAAGAACCGAGCCCGTTAAGAGGATCGGGGTCAGCAGGTTCAGAACAGGGACAATCCACATACTCGAGGCGATGATTCCATTCCTGAAATACTTGGGAGTGGTGTCCAGGGATGCCTGCTTGGAAACACGAAATTCCACAAGCTGCCCATATTCTTTTCCCAGAAGATATCCGTTTAGAAGGATCTGCATAGTGAGACCGATGGGGGGAATAAACCAGCCAAGAATAAGGAGGGGTGAGGCGATAAGGTTCAAAAAGAAGGTGAGAGCAAGAATGCGGAGAGAAAACGATAAAGAGGAAAGTAGAGAGGGGGCATTTTCCCAGGGTATCTCCGGGTAGTGCTTCTGCCGAATCGCATCTAAAATATCGTCAATAAAAATACCCACGAATGCACCATGAATCCCGGCAAAAAAAAAGTAGGAAATAATCAAAATTAAAGTGCCTCCCATAAACTGGACCATGCCCCGAAACCAGCCTTCCCCTTGCCCCAACCAAGACTGCAGGGTCTCGGAAAAGAGATCGAGGAAATAGTCCAGCAGGGTCACTCCAAGGGTTACCGCTAAAAGTATCGAAAGGACAGTAAGCAGGGTAGCAAAGGTCAATGCTTTGATGATTTTCGGGTCCTTAATTTGTCGAAATGTTTTAATAAAAGAAGAAATCATTAAGCAAAAACAAGCTGAGATCATCGATCAATAGCAAGTTTTTTCCTGAAAAGTGAGTTTTCAAGTGGACAAATTTGATCGATCTAACTTATAAATAATTGTGGACAGGATAGGTGGGATCAATGGCTGAGCATAATTACACGGCGGACAGCATTAAGTCGCTCGATTGGAAAGAGCACATCCGTTTGCGTCCAGGTATGTATATCGGAAAGCTGGGTGATGGTTCCTCGGAAGATGATGGTATATATGTTCTCCTTAAGGAAGTACTCGATAATTGCATCGATGAATTTGTGATGGGGTTTGGAAAGCAGATCGATGTCGAATGCGACGGGCAAAATGTAACGGTCCGTGATTTCGGTCGGGGAATTCCGCTGGAAAAGTTGCTGGATTGTTCCTCCAAAATTAACACGGGAGCAAAATATGATTCAGAAGCCTTTAAGAAATCAGTGGGTCTCAATGGGGTGGGAATCAAGGCAGTCAATGCATTGTCGAATAAGTTTGATATTCAGTCCTTCCGTGAGGGAGAGACCCGCAGAATTGAGTTCACCCGGGGCAATCCCCAGTCAATGGATAAAAAGAATGAGAAAACGGGTGAAGAAAATGGCACGGTTATTTCCTATCTGCCCGACCACGCCATGTTTAAAAAGTTTAGGTACCGGAATGAGTTTGTTGAACGGATGCTTCGTTATTACACTTACCTGAACAAAGGACTGATCATTCGTTACAACGGGAAACGCTTCCGTTCCAAAGAAGGATTGAAAGATTTATTAGACGAAAATCTTTCCGAAGATACGCTTTATCCAATCATTCATATTGAAGGAAAGGATATTGAAGTGGCTTTCACCCATGTCGAACAATACGGGGAAGATTACTTTTCTTTTGTCAATGGACAGCACACCACCCAGGGAGGCACTCATCAGGCTGCTTTTCGGGAAGCCCTGGTTAAAACCATCCGTGAATTTACTAAAAAGAATTTTGAAGCGGCGGATATCCGGGGAGGACTGGTTGCCGCGATCAGTGTAAAGGTACAGGAGCCCGTTTTTGAATCACAGACCAAGACCAAACTGGGCTCCCTCACCGTCTCACCGGAAGGCGAGACAATCCGGACCTTTATCGGTAATTTCCTGAAGGAAAAATTGGATAATTATCTGCACAAGCATCCCGAGACTGCCGATGCGTTACAGCAAAAAATTCAGCGCAGCGAGCGGGAAAGAAAGGAGCTCAAAGGAATTCAGAAAATAGCCCGGGAGCGAGCCAAGAAGAGTAAGGTCCATAACCGCAAGCTTCGCGACTGCCGGGTGCATTTGAACACCAAGGATAAGAATAAGTTCAAGAGCACGCTTTTCATTACCGAGGGAGACTCGGCAAGCGGTTCGATTACCAAAGCACGGGATGTTCAGTTTCAAGCGGTTTTCAGTCTTAAGGGGAAACCCCTTAATTCGTTTGGCCTTACCCGTAAGGTTGTCTACGAGAACGAGGAGTTTAATCTCATTCAGGCGGCCCTTGGAATTGAAGAGGATTTGGAGCACTTGCGCTATAATCAGGTGGTGATTGCAACCGATGCGGATGTCGATGGCATGCACATCCGTCTGTTGTTAATTACTTTTTTCCTGCAGTTTTTCCCTGAACTTATCCGACAGGGTCATTTGTTTGTTTTACAAACCCCTCTTTTCCGGGTCAGGAATAAAAAATCAACCATCTATTGTTATGACGATATGGAACGGGAAGCCGCAATCAAAACTCTGGGAAAGAATCCGGAAATTACCCGTTTCAAGGGTCTTGGTGAAATCTCACCTGATGAATTCAAACATTTTATAAGTGAGGATATCCGCTTGGATCCAGTAAAGATTGACGCCCATGAGTCGATCAAGGAAATGCTCAAGTTCTTTATGGGTAAAAATACCCCGGAACGGCAGGAGTATATTATTCGAAATTTACGGTTCGAACTTGATCTTGTGGATGAGGATGCTGAGAAATCAGAAGATGAACCCAAGCAAAAGATTTCCCCAACCAAGGAGGAGAGCAACGCTGTAAAAAGCGAAGCTGCTTAGTTGAGCCGATGTCAGCGGAAGAAAACGGGGAAGAAAAGGATCAGCAGGTCGAAAAGAATTCTGTTGAACCTATCCCCCGGTTCGACCCTGAGGCTCTGGGGCAGGGGTTGGTGGAGAAAAATGGAAATGATGATGCGATCTATGTCGATGATATGTATGGCGATTGGTTTCTGGATTATGCATCCTATGTCATTCTCGAAAGAGCTGTTCCCCATGCCGATGACGGTTTAAAACCGGTGCAAAGAAGAATCCTTCATTCAATGAAGGAACTGGAGGACGGTCGCTACAATAAAGTGGCGAACATCATCGGAAATACCATGAAATATCATCCTCACGGGGATGCATCGATCGGGGATGCGATCATACAACTTGGACAAAAAGATCTTTTGATTGATACCCAGGGAAATTGGGGGAATGTACTGACTGGTGATTCAGCGGCCGCTCCCCGATATATTGAGGCACGGCTTACTCCTTTTGCACTTGAGGTTGTCTTTAGTCCCAAAGTTACCACCTGGGCGTCCTCCTATGACGGTCGAAACAAGGAGCCGGTTACTTTTCCGGTCAAATTCCCCGTGCTGCTTGCTCAGGGTGCTGAAGGGATTGCAGTCGGACTGTCGACTAAGATTTTGCCCCATAATTTCATAGAAATTCTCGATGCTATGATCGACGGTCTTCGTAAAAATCCGGTCAGCCTGCTTCCTGATTTTCCCCAGGGTGGAATTGCTGATTGTACAGATTATAACGGGGGGGCAAGGGGAGGACGGGTTCGTGTCCGTGCCCGCATCGAAAAGGTAAAAAAGCATTTGCTTAAAATTACGGAAATACCTTTTGGTACCACTACCACCAGTTTGATCGATTCGATCTTGTCAGCCAATGACAAGAGCAAGATCAAGATCGCTAAAATTGAGGACAATACCGCTGAATTCGTTGAAATCATGGTGCACCTACCATCTACTGTCTCGGCGGAGGATGCCTTGCCTGCCCTTTATGCCTTTACCGATTGTGAAGTCAGTCTGGCTCCCAATGCCTGTGTGATTCAGCATAATCACCCTCAGTTCCTCTCGGTCAATGATCTGGTTACCTCTTCCGCTGAATTGACCCGGGAACTTCTCCGCCGGGAACTGGAGATCAAACTGGGTGAATTGCAGGAAAAGTGGCATTTCGCATCGCTGGAGAAAATCTTTATTGAAAAACGGATATACCGGGACATCGAAAAGGAAGAAACTTGGGAGGGAGTCATTTCTGCGGTCGATAAGGGACTTAAGCCTTATGTGGAATTGTTCAAACGGGCTATTACTCAGGATGACATTCTCAGGCTGCTTGAAATCAAGATCAAACGGATTTCCAAATATGACTCTTTTCGTGCTGACGAGCAGATTAGAGGGTATGAGGATGAGATCGAGGAGGTGGAGGGTCACCTTGCTCAAATTACCCGATACACCATTCGCTACCTTAAGGAACTGAAAAAGAAATATGGAAAGGGGAAGGAACGAAAGACAGAAATCAGCCGAACCGAGGAGGGGGAATTGGTGCCTTTCGACAAAATCGTGGCTTCCCAGGTGGTGGTGGCGAATGAAACGCTCTACCTTAACCGTAAGGACGGATTTGCCGGATTCAGTTTAAAGAAGGATGAGGCGATTGAAAAATGCTCCACTCTGGATGATGTGATTGTTTTTGGTAAAGATGGAGTGATGAAGGTACTGAAGATTGCCGATAAGATGTTTGTCGGAAAATCTCCTTTACGGGTGGCAGTTTTTCGAAGGGATGACCAGAAAGTGTACAACATGGTTTACCGGGACGGGAAGAGCGGTCGTTTGTATGCCAAAAAATTTAAGATCGGAGGAGTGACTCGGGACAAGGAATATCCCCTTTTCAAAAGCCACTCAAAATCACGAATCTTCTTTTTTGCGGTTCATGATTCTGAGAAAAAGAACAGCAATGTTTTCGTACATCTGGACCCTGAATTGAAGAGAGTGCGTGAAAAGGTAATAGAATTTGATTTTGCCTGGCTGGAGATACAGGGTAGGGGAGTCAAGGGAAGCACCCTGACGGCCCATAAGGTCGACCGCGTGGTCAACGCTCCCCGTGAACATGGAGATGATTTTACGAGGAAATATGAAAAAGAAATGGCTGAACCAAAGCCCCCGGATTCCGGTGAAAAAAAAGCAGAATCCCGGGTTAAAGAGCCCGATGGGATAACCGTTGAAGAAGCAGCCAGCAATACGGAGACACCAGATTCCAGGGTTGAAAATGGTAAAGATCAAGTGACTTTTGATTTTGAGGAGAAGTAAGCCCGTTTAAGTTCCCTGCACGAACACTCTTTCCGAAAATACAAAGTATGGGAAGGATTGGAAAAGAAGAAATAAATCGTAAACTTCTGCATATTTTAGCAGTTGGACTCCCCGTTTTCATCTTTTATGGACCAGAATGGCTCGCAGTTAGCAAAGAGGATGTCTTGTGGATTGTTTTTGCTCTTTTGGTTTTGTCACTAACTATCGATCTCAGCAGGCTTTACAGTAAATCCTTCAAGTCTTGGTTTTTCAATCTTTTCGGAACAATGATGAGATCTCAGGAAGATAATCAATTAACGGGAGCCACCTATATTATTGCCGGTTCTTTTGTTTGTAGCTGGATTTCCTTATCAAGTGATCCTTTTTCCGCTTCTGTTTTTGTTAGCCTGACTCTTTTTATTTTGGGCGATGCCGCTGCTGCCCTTTGCGGAAAAGCATTTGGTCGAGTGAAAGTAGGTGACAAAACTCTCGAGGGGGCGATAGCTTGCTTTGTCTTATGTCTTTTTCTGGTCTGGTTTATTTTTCCAAATTTACCGTCTTTTCAGCATAAATGGGGAGGGGATTTTACTTGGATGCATATGTTTTTGTTTGCACTGGGGATTTCCATTTTGGAATTGTTTCCCATCAAGTTTGGAAGGATCACCCTTAATGATAACTTCTATGTACCTGCAACCATTTCATTGCTTGTTTTTGTAAGATAAGCTTTTTTATTCATTCAGGCTCAGATAGGAAGACTCTTTTAATAAAATTACCCATTTCTTTTTTGCTACCATTTTTACAATCCATCAGTTCCAGATTTCCATTAGTCACATAAAAAACGGCTCTTTGACCGAATTCTTTGCCAATCTCGAGGGCTTCTTTTCTTGAGCAGGTCAAGGCGAAGCTCTGTTCACGATGGGTATGGTCAAGTGAGCAACCATCAAGTTGAAAAAAAAACTTATTTCCGATACGGTCCAATAACATTTGTTGTCTATTCGAATTTTCAGCTTCTGAAAGTTTTTTGTCCATAGGATTACATGCAGTAATGATGGCGAATTCAAATGGCCAAAACTCGGGAAGTTTAGATAAAAGAAAAACAGTCTTGAGGTAGTCGGGATTCACACATTGCAACCTGCTTATTTACCTTCTGTTTTCAAATAATTAAAAAAGCCCCCATGTCAGGGGGCTTTTAAAGTTGGTGATTTTAAGGAGCAACGGGAAGGAAGTTGCCTAAGGAGCATGATACCCGTTCCTATTACTAAAGAAATGAAAAGAGTTGGATGATAAAACTAATTTTAATCCTTAAGAAAATTTCAAAATCATAAAATCACAAGATAGAATCTTTTTTTAGGGTGCGGCCGGAGGGGGAACTGGCATACCTGTGGCCGGGTCAATGTAGGGAGCGGTGGCTGGAGGGGGAACCGGCATACCTGTGGCTGGATCAATGTAGGGAGCGGTGGCAGGAGGGGGAACCGGCATACCTGTGGCTGGGTCAATGTAGGGAGCGGTGGCCGGAGGAACCGGGGCACCTGCTGGGGGAATGGGTGCGGCCCCAGTTGCTGGATCTATTGCTGCTGCTGGATTATAGGGGACACCAGTTGTGGCTGGCATGGGAACGCCGGCTGGAGGATAGGGTGTGCCTGGAGGGGGAACCGGCATACCGGTGGCCGGATCAATGTAGGGAGCGGTGGCTGGAGGGGGAACTGGCATACCCGTGGCCGGATCAATGTAGGGGGCGGTGGCTGGAGGGGGTACGGTAGCTCCGGTGGGTGGAGGTATTTGTTGAGCAGATGCAAAGGCAAAGGACAACAGTAATGCTGAGGTAATAATTTTCTTCATTAATATTTAGGGGTTGAGATTGGTTTATTATGAACAGATAAATGTCTGTGTTTTACAAACTTATTTTTCAAGTTTGCGAAAAAGATACAATTTGATCACCCAAAAAAAGAAGTAATCATAGACAACTTAAAAAAGTTATGCTCAAAATTAATTTGTGAGATCGTTATTGGAAAAAATAAAAAGCGTAGAGCCTAAGATAGGGCTTTTATGCCTGATTTATTTTTTGGTGGCACAAAGTTCTATGACTGCAAGAGCAACCTCAGATTCATTTTTGCTGAAATACTTTGAACCCGCAGACATTTCTATGATGATAATGGCTGCAGCTTCTTTGTCTATTCTTCTCGCCCTTTTATCCACCTATTTATGCAGTAAATATCAAGCTTTCGGAGCCATGCAAATTGCCACCTTTGGCCTGTCCACCGCCACGGTAATTTCAATCGTATGCATTTCACTCTTCAAGTCCCAGACGGTTTTAATTTTCTCATACATGATTTGTGAAGTTACCGTCATTTTGCCCATGGTCTTATTTTGGGGAATGGCGGTGGGAGTTTTAAATCCTTCAGAGTCAAAAAAATGGTTTGGCTTGATAGGGGCAGCGGGTACATGCGGGTGTATTTTGGCTGGATACACGGTTTCGCTCGCGAGCAAAAGCCAGTTTGTCAACGAAGTTTCTTTAGGTATCGTAGCATTTTTACTTTTGACTGCGAATATAATTCTGTATTTGAAAGGCAAATTTTTTATTCTACCAAGCAGCACGCTGGGTAAAATTAAAAACACAAGCCTGGTAAGGAAGTTTGCCGTCCTTCTCAGTAGCAAACAGTCAGTCCTAATGACTTTACTGGTGGTTTGCTCGGCCACGGTGTTATCGGTTATTGATATTAACTTCAAGTTTGAAGTAAGAAATGATCAGGAGGATCTGTATGATTTCTTCGGGCTATTTTACACTTACACCAGCACAGCACAACTTTTGCTACAACTCTTAATTGTCAGGGCGATTTTAACCCGTGGAGGTGTGCTTGTTGCAATTGGATTGCTCCCAATTCTGCTTACCTGTGTTTCTGGATTTGCCATATTTTTTATCTACAAGGATGCCATTTATGTCTCCAAATTTTTTACTCAAGTAGTCTTTTTTACCATTGAATATGTTGGCCTTCAAATGCTGTTCCTGGCAGTTAGTAAACAATTAAGGGGACAGATGAATAGTGCCGTTGATGGTTTAACCCGTCCTGCGACTATTGCAATTATAAGTCTTTTGATTGGATATACTTTGCCCTTCTGGCAAGTGGGCTCTGAAACTGAAATCGTGTACCGATTAAATCTTGTGATTGTCAGTCTATGTGCATGCTGGCTTTTTGTTTCTTTCTTGAATTACAAGGAATATCTAAATTCACTTTTGAAAATGCTTGGTTCCAGGAAGATAGATTTTTCCGATGAAGTGGAAGCAAGCTTGGATCCTAAATTTTTGTCAGAACTCAAAAAAACTTTTCGTGATTCAACTGATGAAGAAGCTTTTTTTCTGGCTGAATTTATCCTGCAAATGAAAATTTCGGATTGGGGAGAAGAATTCAGAAAATGCCTAGATAAACCTCATGAAGGATTAAGGGAAAAAGCTTATGTCTATTTTGCAAACCATGTGGATGCATCTAAGCAAAAGGATCTTCTGGAAAATATAACGAAAGAGTCCGAAAGAATCCAGAAATCTTATCTGCTGGCAGTAGCTGAATGTCATAATTCTCACAAGTACTTAGTCGCAGAAAGGCTCATTTCTTCTGCAAGTAACATGGTAAAATGCATGGCTGCGACCGTTTTGATGAATTCAGAAAACTTGCAGCAAAGTGAACAGGGAGAAATCCAATTTAAGAAATTTCTTCATTCGGAAAATAAAGATTTTCACCTGATTGCCCTCACTTCGCTTCCTCTTCTTACCAAAAAGGATACCAGCCTGATTTTATCAGGTTTTCTTTTGGAAGATAGAACCACCCTTCAGAAAAAGGCCTTACATTGCTTAAATGAGGAAAATCTCACAAACCTTTTTCCAAGACTTCAGGAGATGGTGTCCCAGGAAAACAGCAACGAATTGATTTTTTCTAAATTACGTGATTTAAGAGAGAAATCATTTCAAATCATCGAGCCTAAGTTAGCTCAATCTTTTAAGGACAAAGACGAAGAACAATTAGCCTTACTGATTGAAATGAAATTGCATGTGGGACCCCTTCAAAAGAGCAGGCGAACCGAGGATTACCTAGCCTTTCTGAAAGACCATCCCAAAGTTTTGGAATTGGAGAGAAAATATCTCGCCGGAATAGAAAAACATTCCCCTCAAAGGGAATTACGCAAATGGATCCGAAACAGGATGGATGAAATCCTCGTAGACGCACTCAATAATGCTCATTCGATAATTCATCTTCCCCAAAGCCCAAAATTTAAATTTCTTGCCTTAATTCTTGAGGAGAGGCAAAGGGACTATTCTGCTCTGCTTTGCGAAATGCTCGATAAGCTCCGTCCTGAGATTGACTTTAATAAATTGTTTTTGCTTGCTTTACAAACCGATGGCTCATCCAAGTCAGAAGTGGAGGAGGTGCTTAAAGGAGTTCTGAACCCGGTTATTACGGAAAAAATTCTTTTCATCATTTCTGCAAAGCCTTCCATTGAAGACGAGTACCACTTCGCCCATTTTTACAATTGCTATTCGACAAATCATTCCCCTTGGCTACTTTGTGGTCTTCTTATGGCTATGTATTCCGAAGATTATATTGAACATAAACAATTTGTTCTCGATTGCCTAAGGAATACGAACCCTATTGTCCGGGAGACCGCTTTATATGTTTTTCTGGAGTATGAAAAGGATGCCGAAGAATTGGAAGAGAAACGACAGACTTTTCGAAAAGATGCCTCTACCATAGTTCAGAAAATGGCCTTATTTCAACCTTCGCCTACATGATATGCTTAGTGTAAGGAGAATCTTAATTCTTAAGGATGTTCCACTGTTTAAGGACATGTCCGCCGCTGTCTTGTCAGGCTTGGCAAATATTGCGGATGAACAGGTTTTTGCAAAGTCTCAAAAGATTTTCGAAAAAGGGGATGAAGGTTCCTCACTCTTCATAATAATCGAAGGTTCAATTAGGATTCACGATGCCTATGATGTCAATAAACCGAGCAAGACCTTGGCTACTTTGAAAGAGGGAGATTTCTTCGGTGAACTAAGTCTTTTAGGAAATGAAAAAAGATCTGCTTCAGCAACAGCGGTGAATGATTCCATACTTTTGGAAATTTCCCAGGATTCCTTTCAGCATCTGCTGATGGAAAATTTTGACCTATCAAAAAACCTTTTGTCTTCCCTTGCGGATAGAATCCGTGAGCTAACTCAAAAACTACAAAATTAAAATGAAAATTAAAATAACTACCAACTTGGGACTGGTCCTGCTTTGCAGTGTAATTCTGGGTAGCCAAATTTATGGAGAATCTGCAAGAGAAAGGATAACAGAAAAAGACATTCAAAGTAAAATGCCTAGCATAGACCGAGATGAAATATTGAATGAAAGCGAAGGTGCAGAAATAGAAACTTTGGCCCAAGCCCAGGCACCCAACCGTTTTTCTCAGCCAGCTCCCGGTACTTATCCCCAGCCTCCCCGGCAAGGTGGAGTCGCACCTTCGCAACCAATGCAAACTCCTCAAGTCCGTGCTGCTTCCCAACCAGTGCAAACTTCTCAAGTCCGTGCTGCTTCGGTTCGTCCGCCTGCTCCAATTGGTTCCACTAATAGCCCCTATGCTTTTAAGTCTTACCGGCTGAGCTACATGCAAAGCGACCGGGCTCTCGCCTTACTTAAAGCACTTGGTTTTGCGACCGTTGAATATGTTCTTGGAAGAGGTGAATCGGTAAACAGCAGCATATTTACCGCCTTGCCAACTACTCAAAAATATCCACTGGTCATAAAGTTATTGGATGCGGCCAAGACAAGCCTGATGCAGCCTGCATTAGACGGAGGAAGAAGTGTAATGGGTACTGATCGACTTAGCGGTACTTATCTTCATTCATCGACTACTGGCGCTCCTGAACAAAGGCTCCTCATTATCTATGAAAAGCAGTTTCCGGACCAGCTTAATGGATTACTTAATCTGCTCAGGAATGAAGTTGATATTCCTGCCAGTCAAATAGTAATAGAAGCTTTGGTTGTGGAAATCAATTCTAACAAGGCCAAAGAATTAGGATTCACTTATTCCCAAGTTGATGACAGGGCAGTGACTCAATTTAATGCAGGTGGTCAATCAAAACTGTCTTCTACCTTTCAGTCAAATCGGAGGGAATTATTTAATTGGAATCCTGCTAGGGTAACTGGCACCACAAGAAGTTACACGGGCACTTTTGATATAAACGGTAACGCTCTCACAACTTTGTCTCCAACTTACGGTGCCTTGGAGCGAACCAACCCCCTTGGGTTCAGTGCCACCCTCAATGCTTTTGTTTCCGACGGAACGGCCGAAGTTCTTTCAAATCCAACCCTTCTCGTATTGGATGGTAGACAAGCCCTCATTCGTATCGGAACCCAAGTGCCAAACGAAACGATACAAACGACCGCTTATGGAACCCAAAAAAGCGTTACTTACATTAATACAGGAATTGTTTTGAATATACGGCCAAGAATTTCGGAAGATGGGTCAGAAGTTACCATGCAGACGGAAACGATCGTCAGCAGTGCTGTTTACGACGCAACCCAAGCTTCGCTTAAGCCAGAGGAGCGATCCCCTCCGAGTATTGAAAGTAAAACCGTTCAAAGTTTTGTAAGGGTTGCTGACAATACACCGTTTATTATTGGGGGTTTAATCGACAAAAAGAAAAATAAGGGAACAACCGGAATTCCAATACTTTCTGAGTTACCCTTACTGGGAAATCTTTTTAAATCAAATGCGGAAAGTGCCGATGATCGGGAGGTCATCATTGTGATAACTCCTCATATCATGAAAGCGGAAGACAAATCATTCAGTTATGTAATACCCAAGGATTCCCAGACCTTTGACTCATTTGATAATCTCTTATTCAGGAATGCCTATAGAATTCGCGATGATGACCTTTTTGATCTTTCATTTGCCACGCAGAGTGATTTCTACAAAAAGATTCTTGCGGAGTTGCGAGAATATAAAACAAACCATCCAGAAATTCCTGACGATGATCCGCTGTTTAGTTACTTAGAGGATAAGGTACCGGGTGAGGGGGTAATTGTTCGAAGATTGATTTGGGAAATTATCCATAAGTCAAAATACCACCAGCACATTGCTGATGATCATATACTATTATTTGAGGACAACGAAGAAGCCAAGTTTGGCAACAAATTTAAGACTCACCTGCTGAATTTGTTAATGCAGCGAATTCCTCAAGAAAATAAAAACACCCTGGTTTTTAACTTGGCCGATCATAAGGCCAAATCGGCCGGACCCTTTGAGCATCCACGGGCCTTGATCTCACTGGAAGAAATCACTGATGGAGGAAATTACATTGAAAAAATGAGCATGCTAAACAACGAGGATGAAAATCGGAACACTCTGGTCCTTTGTCCATTTGTTAATCCCCCAGGAGTGCGCGGAGCAACCGCGCTTGAAGTGCTGAAGGGAGTGTTGGTCTTGAAAAGAATTTTGTCTCTTAATAGTTCCATGCCCGTGACCATTAATGAATTTCGGGTAGGTCGACAGATTACTTTTCCGACGGAGCAGGAATTGAAAGATAAGTATCATGTGATTGATTATGAAACTGCCCGCTTCTTTTATGAAGTGATTAATTACTATCCAGAATTTGAGCAGTCTTTCAATCGGGATTCTGCCTCCATAATTTTCAAGATGCGAGGTGTTGAGAATTAATCAATCTATTTTATATTTTACACTTTATAGAATACTTCCATAATTAATCATTATGGGTGTAAATAGTGAAACACATCATTGGCTCCACCAATTGATTGTGACCCTGATATGTGGCTTACTTTCATCTTGTGAAGATTATAAAAGTGAACTTTCACACGAATCTTTAAAGTTGGCCCCAGATCAGGTTAATATCCTCAACCTGAGTTTCGACCCTTTTAGCATATCATCAGATACTGAAGAACAGGCTAATATTTTTTCTGGTATATTACTGGATGAGGGAAATTCCTATGCATTACCCGGCCAAATATCACATGACACTCTAGTCGAATTATTTTTGGCAATAAAAAAAGGTTATTCTCTACAGAATGGAGTGGTTAGCCCCTTAATTAAAAGGCAATACCATAATTTCCAACACGCGATGGATGTATTCATCACTACGCACTTACTTCTGCAGGGAGGTGGAGGGATTTTTCTTAGTGACAACGAAAAGACTGCTTTATTGATTGCGGCCCTCGGTCACGATGCTCTGCATACCGGAGTTTTCAATTCTTTTTTAATAAGGAGCAGCCATAAGTATGCATTTGAGGATGGAAACGACAGCATTCAAGAAAAGCGATCCTTTAAATTTTTACTCCGAACCCTGGATTCCCTTCAAATTTTATCTTCAGGAGAAACTACGATTGAAAGTGATCATAAGACTTTGGAGAACTGCAGAAAATTGATTGCTGAATCGATTCTCTGGACTGATATGGCAAGACACAAAGAGCAAATGAAAGCAGTGCAAGAAATTGCGCCCTTTGTTCTCAAGAAATTACAAAAGGCTAGAAATAATTCAAAGGATGCTGGAATTTCTCTTGGTGCCTCCTCCGAAGATATTAAAAATAATCTGGATTTATCCTCTCAGCTACCTATTGAAATCAGGCATTTGCTTGCTGGTTTTATTTTGCATAGTGCAGATGTCAGTAATCTGGGAAAACCTTGGGAAATTTCAGAAAAGTGGGCCTTTCTTGTATGCTCAGAATTTTTTACTCAAGGGGATTTAGAACGAAAGTTAAATATGAAAGTCTCCATGAACTGTGATCGGGGCAATACTTCTATTCCGCAATCACAGCTTAATTTTGGCAAGTATGTGATCGAAGATATATACTCATTGCTTGCCAAAATAATCTATGATGGAGGCAGTGAGATTTTGAAAAACTTTAATTCCAACCAGAAAAAATGGGCTGAACTTCTTTCAATGGAAAAAACTAAAGGTGTTCCTTATCAATTTGTCGAAAGCCAAATGTAAGTTTTCCCTTACAATCAACCACGATAATAGTTTTTCTCAGTACAATAATTTATTTAGTATCTTTTAGCCTAGCCCTTTGATTTCCCACCCTTTTCGGTATTCTCGACTTATTAGGTAAGTGGCCTTAGAATTTCCCTTAAAGGAAAGCGAAGGAGCATCCCATATAAGGGTTTCGTCTTTGAATCGGGTGGCAATTCCGCCAAGCAGAATGGTTTCGGATAGGGGACCTGCGAGTTCAAAATTGGCGGATGGTTTTGGACCGGTTCCCCGAACTGCTTCAATAAATTCGTACCAATGGTTTGTGCCTTCAACGAGTTCAATCTTGTGGTCCGCAAATTTTTTCTTTGGATAAAGGGAAGGCATTCCCACATGCGGTAGGAGCATCGTTCCCTTTGTGCCGATAATCACGGAACCTTGGCTCGGCAACTTCTTACCGTCCAGAAGATCAGTAACCTCTTCGGAGGGACGGGCAGAGCCATCATACCAACTTACGGGGAGATTTTTTCCTTCGGAGTATGCGGTTTTCGGAAAGATGTAATGAATCTTGGCATCGTATCCCCAATTATCTTGGTTGGGCACCGGACCTTCTGATTTTAGGGAGATCGGATAAGTCAGGCCAAGGGCCTTAAAAGTGGGATCGTAGATATGGCATCCCATATCGCCAAAAGTACCGGTTCCATAATTTAAACGTTTTCTCCACTGACTAGGGTGATAATATCCTTTGATATAATCTTCAAATGGTGCAGGGCCGATCCATGCATTCCAATCAAAACCTTGGGGCACCGGATCTTTTCTGTCAGGCCGGGGGTTGGCGTCACCCCATCTTTTTCCGCTAAAAGAGTGAGCCTGGACGATCTTTCCAATAATCCCGTCATGGACGATTTTCACCGCAGTCCTGTATTCTTTAGACGAGTGAATTTGAATGCCCATTTGAGTAACCAATTTTTCCTTTTTGGCAAATTCAGTCAGAGCCCGTGATTCGGCCACCCCATGGGTCAAAGGTTTTTGCCCATAGACATGGAGACCTAGCTGCATGGAACTCATTCCCATGCTGGCATGCATGTGGTCGGGGGTGGATACATTTACGCTGTCCAAGTGCTTACCTTCCTTTTCCAACATTTCACGCCAATCTGCGTATACATTGGCCTCCTTAAATCTTTGCCTTGCTTGACGACGGCGATTTGGGTCAATTTCGGCAATCGCCCCAATCTTAACATTCGGATGATTCTTAATTTGGCCTAAGTCGGAACCTGCCATCCCCATTCCTCCAAAACTTGCGTGATGGACGGTCTCACTGGGGGGAGATTTTGCCCATGAACTTTGGGCTAGATAAGGAAAAGCAATCGAACCAGCAAGGACTTTGAGCGAGTTTCTTCTTGTGAACATTTTTGGGGCTTTATGTTTAAGATCTTAAGTAATGGCTTAATCTCTTTGAAAGGAAAGCTTGATTCCGAATTTTAAGGCTATTTTCTTAACAAAGTTTTTTTGTTCAGGTAAGGGGCAGGTTTTATACCACCCACTCAGATAAGAAACAAAACTCCGGGGCGTTTTTGATTTTTTTTCATTCAGAAAAGCACAGGCCGACCAACCTTCCGGAAATTTATCAAAAAGCGGGAGCAGACGAATAGCCAAGGATGCATTTCTTGGACGATCTATGGGCTCTTTACTCAATGTTTGCTTGTTTGCTGTAAACCAGACTGCTAGATCAGAAGGAATTTCATTCTCGTATTTTTTAATTCTTTCGTTTGCGTATTTAGTGAATTCTGGAGCGTAATCTTTCCAATGAGGGTAGGGCGGAGATTGCTTCCAAGATTCTTCCAATCGTAAGAGCGTGTATAATGAAGCAACTTCACCCAAGGTTTCCTCGAACCATAAATTCGAAGAATCCCCATGCCGATAGTCACATAGGATGTGCCCAATTTCGTGGCTAAACTGGAAGGCATACTGGCACCAATAGCGGTCTTGGGTGTTTAACTTAACCATATATTCTCCATCCTTACCCCTCTGGTATAAAACGATGGGTCCCTGTTCCGACCGACTTACCCAGATCGAATCGTAAGGGGGTTTCCCACCAAGGGGAAAGATGATCTCAGCCACGCTGCTAAGTACTGCGAGGATGTCCTCGGGTTGTCCATCTCCCCAGTCGTCAGCAAGGATCTTAATCTCTGGAGTCTTACCCTTTGGCTGTTTTTCAGATGCATGTTCCTTTACTTGTTGAACAATAGGCTGAGGAGACAAGACGGCTTTACAACCTATAAATCCGAGAAAAACAAGCAGGTTGGTTACAAAACAGACTTCTTTCAGCTTTATGAAATCTTACTTATTTAAATGCATGAATGACCCATGCATGTGGTCAAAGATGACTGCAGGCCCGTTTTGCCGAATAAGAAGATAGAGCCAAGAGTTGGACTGATTTCGATAGAGGTGGGGCCAAAGAGAATCATTGGTCCACACCCATCCATGATCACTAATCCAAAGCCATACATTGCCTCGACTATCGGGAGATGCAAAACACCATCCAAGATCAATATGATATATCCAACCGTTGGAGTGTTCCTGAAAAACTCCCATCCAGTTTTCTTTCCAGTTCCCCTGCACTGCAGTCGCATTCGGGAAAATAGAAAATTCATCTTTCTGTTCAACTTCAGGTAATTTAAATCTCTTTTTATTTCCGAAACTTTCAAAAAGTTGATTGCGGGCATATGCTCGATAATAAATTTTATCTGAATTCAATTGTGATAGGTTAACATTAATCTCAAATTTGCCATTTTCAGATGGAGGAGACGAAGCAGTAAAGCTTCTAGCATTGGTAAAAAATAAAGAATTACTAATTTGGATGCCCAATTCTAGATTTGAATTGTTGCCCGAGGATATCACGGTAGCTTTAAAATTGACTGAGTTTTTAGATACTAAAGGATTGGCCATGGTTTTAAGAATAGGAGGTAGATAGACTGGAGTAGGTGCAGAAGTGCCTATCTTGTAGGTTCCCTTGAGGGGGAAGAGGGTCAGCCTGTTGGGGTTGCTAAAATACTGATCAACCGCAATGGGAGCCAGTCCAGCAGGCAGAGCGGTGGGGTCGGTTCCCATGACATAACCGTCATCGCCATATTCGTCATCGGGGGTATCGGGCACTGCATCCTGTCCATTGTTTATC
>CACMBV010000025.1 GCA_902612125.1 uncultured Verrucomicrobiota bacterium | reverse complement strand
GCGAACAATTTGCGTGGGATGCGGAGGTTATATCGATTGATGTGGACGACCTTAACCTGAGTGATCCGGACATGGCCGTGCTTACTTTTTCGAATGAAATCAAAGTGGGTGATTCGCTATCGGTTACCTACGGAAACCGTAATGTGAAGTTCGAACTTTCAGAGGTACCGAAGGATAAGAACGGCTCGGTTCGCTACTTTGAGGCGGGGGATTCTCTAAATGGGACGCTGAAATCTTTGCAACAGGCAATTACGGAGGAAGATTTTGGGTTTACTTCCACACTTAATGGCACTGCCATTTCCTTTCTTCCCGTTCGGGAAAAGCTTCCCAGAACCAAGCCTGAGTTTTCTTCGACTGGTGACGGTATCCGCATATCCGGGACTCTTGAAGAGGAGCTGGTTGCCTATCATGAAGAAAATAAACTTGAAGCTATTTTTGAAGATCCGTCCAGAACCTTCGCCACCGCCCTGACCTTTGCAAGCAAAAATTACATACAGATTCCACCTGCACCTGATGAAGCCAGAATGCTGTCCTATTTTGAACGAAATAAAGAAGAATTTGCACCGCCCGAACCTCCTGCCATCGATGTGAATTCATCGGATGAAAAGCAAGGGGAGCAAGGGCCCCTTGGCTCCAAGGACGCCAATCAATCCGATTCTGACCCAATAATCAGTGATTCCCTTGAGCTCGACCTTCTGGCCGGGCTTGAAAAGGATCTCAACCAAACCATTGAACCTGAAGTTACCTTTGAACAGGTTAAGGATCAAGTTCGTCAAAGAATCATTGAAGGCGACCAAATAGACGCACAACGATACGCCGAAACCGCATCCCGGGATGCGGCCTTGGGATTTTTGGACGAGATTAATTCCCTGCAGGATAAACTGAGAGACAAGTATTCCACCTATGAACAGAAACGCCGATCTCCTGAGCTTGCTGAACTTATAACAAAACACAAGGCACAACCACGCTCCATTTCATTTGCCTTTCAGGATATGTCCATACAGGGAGCGGTCTTAGGTCTTGAAAGCAGGGAAAGTGAAAGACGGGCAAACCGTCAGCCTCTCGAGGAGGTTGAAGGATTAAATGAGCGTGCCTTTTTTACTCGCTCCGTACGAAAGGCAAGAGACGGGCATGTGGTCTTTGTGTTTGATCGAAGAACGGAGGCAGGGCCCGGCGAATATTCACTTGCAAGCTTCAGGGACCTGTACAATGGATTTGCCGACAAATTGAAGACCAAGGCTTTTCTCGCCCAGGCAGACGAAGATTTCATCAAGTTGTCCGAAACCAATGCAACCTCGATTGAAAATGGGGTAAAGGTTGAGATTGCCCGTAAAAGTTCCAAGGCGGTGCGGGCAGATTATGATAAGCAAAGCAGTCGGCTAAGCGGTGAATTGTCTGAATTACAAGAGGAACGCAATGAGATCAGCGATGCGGAACGGGATCAAAATGCAACAAGCGAGCAACTGGCACGAAAGGACACCCTAGATATGGAGATTGAAAAAATACGCGACCAACAGGCCGAACTTAATCGTGAACGATCGCTGGCCACTCGACTCGCGGATGCTTGCTCGAAGCTAACCTATCTAGGTTCCTGGGAAGAATTGGAGCGTTCTGACACGGAAGTGGTCTTTGCCAGGCTGTTTGGTGTGTATACCCTTCGGGCCAAGGAGCAGAGTGAAGAGCAAATTGCGGAAAGAGTTCTCGACCTCGAATTTGCGAGGGCGGAAGGAACTCGCGGAGATTTAGTTCAGGATTTGATCACTCAGGGTCTGGCTAAGTAAATCTTTTTTCCCAGGATAGGAAAAACTCCTGATTGCCATCCGCACCCTGTGGGCGGGCATTCTTTTCGAGTAAAAGGTGCGATTGGGGAAGTTTGTCCGCGGCGAACTTTTTAATTTCCCGCAGTATTCTTTGGTGGATTTCGGGATCGCGAATGATTCCTTTCCCCAAGTCGGCTTCCACTTTCTTGCATTCGAATTGAGGTTTTACCAAAGCGGTAATTTTTCCTCGCGGTTCCAGGAAGGACCAAGCAATGGGTAAAACTCTTCGTAAGGAAATAAAAGAAAGATCCATCACAATGAAAGGAAAGGGGCTTCCGGGAATGTCTTCAGGCGAAATCGTGCGGAGGTTGGTTTTTTCAAAGTTTTGCACCCGATTATCTGTGCGCAACCTGTAATGTAATTGTCCGTGACCAACATCCACGCAGGTTGCCTGAGAAGCACCTCTTTGAAGCAAGCAATCAGTGAATCCGCCGGTGGAGGCTCCGAGGTCGAGAATGGATAACCCCTCAACCTTGTAACCTGAATCGTTCAGAAAATTTTCCAATTTTAGCCCACCGCGCCCCACAAACTTTAGGGTTTCAGAAAGTTCTAAATTCGCGTTTTCCGGGAGCAATCGACTTGATTTTTCTATTCGTTCCGTACCCATTCTGACTAGGCCGGCAAGTATCAGGGTTTTGGCCTGATTTCGGCTGTCACAAAGTTTATTGCGAACCAGAAGTTCGTCGGCTCGGACTCTTTTTAGCTTTTGGGACATCTACTAAAACCAAGCGTAAAGGGGGTTTCCGGGCAATCTCTCAATTTGGGTAAAGTGGAGCAATTTGGAAAAAAAACAAAAAAAACTTGACCAATGTGGGTTAAAGTGGCAAAGAATGGGTTGATATGGTGTTAGAAGGATAAATGGATCGATTGTATGGCCACCAACGGAACAACTTTTTTTGTCGGCGAGTTCACTCATGCCCTGGATTCAAAGGGTCGGGTTACAATACCTTCAAAATGGAGAATTCAGGGAGGGGAAAACACTTATTTGGCCCTGCCGAATCCCAGTGGTTACATTACCGTTTATCCTCCAAAGATGATCGAGCGGTTGGAGGAAAAAGTTTCGGAGGCGAGTCTGAGCGACCCCCAGGCTCAGTCACTCCTGATGGAATTATTTTCAAAGGCGGATTCTTTTGGTTGCGACAAGCAGGGAAGGATCAACCTGAATGACAAACTTTTGGAACATGCGGGAATCAAGGGAAAGGCTGTCTTGGTGGGTAACTTTTCCTCGTTTGCAATTTGGTCCGAAGATCGGCGGGAAGCGGAGGATGAATCTCCCAAAGAAAGAAATATTTTTGATGCGATGAGGGAGTTGGGGCTATGATGTGGTGTAGGGTGGATAGAGTGGTGATTAGGGACACTGCTCGTCTAAGGGGATTTCAGCCTGACTGCGGAGCCCCCCTCTCTCTCGGATTATTCGGCGCGGGTAACTGGTGGAAAATGGGGAAAATTAATGTATTGTGGAGCGGTTGAATTCGTTTGCTCTCCGTCAGCGGTGAGCCATATTCCGGTTTTGTTAGATGAATGCTTGGGTTATTTGGACCCATACGCAGGAGGCTTTTTTGCCGATCTAACATTCGGGGGTGGCGGGCATAGCAGTAAAATTATGGATGCCAGTCCAGACACACGACTTATGGCGATGGATTGTGATCCGGACGCGAAAACTCGTGCAGAGTGTCTGATGGAAAGTTATGGAGAAAGGTTTAACTTTGTCGATTCCGCGTTCCAGTCGCTTGACCAATTTGCGGGTGCCGAGGAATTTGACGGGGTATTAATGGATTTGGGAATTTCCTCCTTTCAATTGATGGAACCAAGGAAAGGATTTTCTTTTCGTTTGGATGCTCCGATTGATATGCGGTTAAATCCAAGGGAAGGGCTGAGTGCTGCGGATTTTTTGGAAACCGCGTCGCGTGAGAGCTTGATACGTGCCATTCGTGAGTATGGAGAGGAGCGAAGATGGTCGAAGGTGGTTTCCGCCATTTTAGAAGCAAGGGGCACTGGCCAGTTGCAAAGGACTTTGAGTGCGGCAGAGTTGGTTACCAAGGCGGTGGGAGGAATCAAGGCAAAGCAACGTATCCATCCCGCGACTAAGACCTTTCAAGGCATCCGCATTGCAATTAATGGAGAACTCGAAGCTTTGGCCACGACCTTACCCAAGGCATTCAGGGCATTGAAGATAGGTGGTGTCCTTGCAATTATTTCTTTTCATTCACTGGAGGATCGTATGGTGAAGAGATTCATGCGAAAAATGTCTGGAAGGCCACAACACAAGGGGGATAACAGCTTTGTGACTGAAAGAACCGCATATGCGGAAATGGTTCAGGCTAAGGCAATCTTTCCGTCCAAAAAAGAGGTGGAGTCAAACCCAAGAAGCAGGTCCGCCCGCTTACGAGTTTTGCGTAAGCTTCGTCATTCGGAAATCTAAAATGAATAAGACTTCAATTACTCTGGTTATTTTGATGACTGCTTTTGGAGGAGCGAGTGCAATCGGAATTGTGTGGTTACGGATGGATATTTCTGAGGTTGCGACAAGGTGCGGGATTCTTGAAGACGAAAGGGAAGTTCTTTCACGTGAAGTTCAGGAACTCCGAGGTCAGAGATCTTGGGCCATGAGGCCTTCAACTTTAGCGTCTATGGTTGAGGGGAGACTGTCGATGCCCGGATCAAGACAAACATTCTATGTTTCAGAAACGGACATGCGAAAACGTTTGGGCGGTCTTGGTAAAACCAATGAGGTGGTGGTGAATAATGGGGATCGGAACAAGTTTTCCGATAACATGAGATGAGGAGTCTTTTCGTCTCTAAGTTTCGTTACTATCTAGTTTTTTTATCTGTTTGCTTCGCTTTCGGTTCTCTCGGAGGCAGACTAGTATGGTTGCAAGTTTTTGAAGCAGACAGATTTTCGAATGTTGCTGAAGGGGCAAGAAAAAATTTTTCCACGATTAAGGCAAGGAGAGGAGATATTGTGGATGCAAAAGGCAATTTACTGGCCACCACCAGATCCGTCGTAGAAGTGGGGTTGGATCCTCATTCAGTGGTGGATAGTGATCAACTTAAGTGGCAAACCCTATCAGCTTATCTCGGCATTCCTGAAGAAGACATTGTTAAGGCTGTAAATACCAAGACACGGACATCCGCTGTTGAACCGAAGGAAGCAAGGGATGTGCGCTGGGTAAAGTTGAAAGAGAAAGTGGATGAAGGAACTTACCGAAAAATACAGGAGCTTAGGATCAAGGGAGTTTATGGAAACTTTAAACACTCCAGGCTTTACCCAAATCGAAACTTGGCATCCCACATTCTAGGTTTTGTAAATAAAGAAGATGTAGCAGCCATGGGGGTTGAACGCTTTGCGGATTATTACCTTAAGGGGCAGGATGGATGGAGGGAAAGCGAAAAAGATGGCCGCAGACGGGAGATGCCCCAGCACCGTTCGCTAGAAGTAAAAGCGAATGATGGACTGAATGTGGAGTTAAGCATTGACCGCAGAATACAGGATATTGTCGAGGAGGAATTATCTACCTTGGTTAGGGAATTCAATCCCTTAAGTGCCAGTGTAATTGTGAGTGATCCCAAATCGGGCTACATTCTCGCCTTGGCCAATGCCCCTGACTTTAATCCAAATTTATTCAATCAAGCGGAATTGGCTCATCAGAGGAACCGTGCGTTATCCGATGTCTATGAGCCAGGCTCCACCTTTAAAATTGTCGCGATCAGCGGGGCAATGAATGAGGGACTTGTCACTCCAAGCGATATCATTGACTGCTCCAAATCCACCGTGCGCCGTGGAAGTCGAAACTTGAGGCTCCCTAATGATCATAATCCGCTCGGAAAAATTTCGGTAAGTAAGGTGGTGCAGAAATCAAGCAATAGGGGAGCGGCAAGGTTGGGAATCCTTCTGGGTAAACAAAGATTATATAAGTATTGCCAATCTTTTGGCTTCGGTCAAAAAACAAATTTTGGTATTGGCGGGGAAAGACAGGGTACTTTACATGCACCCTCAAGATGGGATGGTCTGACTATTACGCGTTTACCCATTGGTCATGCAGTAAGCGTAACGCCCATGCAGATTCATGCCTCCATGGCATGTGTTGCAAATGATGGTGTCTTAATGAAGCCCCAGTTCATAAGCCGAGTTTTTGACCAGGCCGGAAAAACAATTGTACCATTCGAGCCTAAACCGGTACGGAAAGTGATTTCAACCCGAGTGTCGAGGCAATTAAGTACGATGCTCAAAAGTGTGGTGACCGAGGAAGGCACTGCCAGAAGGGCGAGGATTGAAGGTTTTTCGGTAGCCGGGAAAACTGGAACCACCCAAAAATTAATCGATGGTAAATATTCGAACCGTCATCACGTGGCATCATTTGTGGGATACTTTCCCGCCCATGACCCTAAGGTGGTAATCACGGTGGTGGTTGATGAACCCAAAATGAAAAAAGGCCTCCTCGGATACGGTGGGGTGGTGGCAGCTCCTTCCTTTCAAAGGGTTGGTAAAAGAATTATAAGTTACTGGGGACTAAAGCCCGAGAATGAAGATCGGATGGTTGTTTCCGGGGCGGGGTTCAAACCAAGAGCTCTTTAGGATTTTATTATGAAAAACGAAAAAAATTTTGAAAGTCTGGAGAAAGTAAAGTCTCGAATGAAGGTGGAGCAGAGTTTATTCGAATTGAACGGGGAGCGAGTCACTGGAGCTTCCAGTCACAACAATCAGCGGGTTACTGAACTTATATCTGACAGTCGCAGGGTAACTCCGGGAAGTGCGTTTTTTGCTCTTCCGGGAATGAGGACGGATGGAACCAAATACATTCAGGAAGCCTTAGAGAGAGGGGCAAAAACAATTGTTACCCAAGATCCTAGCCTTGAAGTTCCTAATTCAGTGGCGAAAATATGCGTTGAGGATGCGAGAAGAACCTTAGCCAAGTTTGCCAAAAGGTATTACGGGAATCCTGATGAACATTTAGATTTGATTGGAGTCACTGGCACCAATGGAAAGACCACCGTAACTACTTTAACCCGTCATTTACTTGAAGATTCAGGCCGTCCGGTCGGACTTATTGGCACAGTTCGTTATCACCTAGGAGACCGCGAGATTCCCTCATTTCGAACCACTCCAGAGTCAACCGATTTATATTCATTGTTACGAAACATGGTGGTGGGAGGATGTTCCGAAGCGGTGATGGAGGTCAGTTCCCATGGCATTCACCAGTCAAGGGTTTCAGGATTAAGGTTGGGTGTGACGGTGTTCTTAAACCTTACCCGTGATCATCTTGATTATCACGAGACCATGGAACACTATTTTAATGAGAAGCGGAAGATTTTCAACGGAGTCAATGGGAAGCTTCCTAAAGTGGCGGTAATCAATGGAGATTGTATTTACGGTAAAAGACTCATGAATGAACTTCCTCCGCAGGTACAGATTCTTAGTTTTGGTATGGAGGAGGGAAATGATTTCCGTGCAAGAAACATTGATTTACAAGAAAATGGAACTAATTTTATCCTAGATGCACCCTCAGGGACGCATGTTGTGGCCAGTCCAATGCTGGGGAGGTTTAATGTTATGAACCTAATGGCGTCTTTAGCAGTGATTCACAGCTTAGGACGTTCCGTTTCAGATACACTGCGTAAAGTCAGGGCATTTGCAGGCGTTGACGGAAGAATGGAAACGGTAGATTGCTCTGAAACATACAAGGTAGTTGTGGATTATGCCCATACTCCAGATGCCTTGCGGAATGCCTTATCCATGTTGCGGGAATGTACTCCGGGGAAACTGCATGTTGTCTTCGGCTGTGGAGGTGATCGGGATCGTGGAAAAAGAATGGAGATGACCCGGGTTGCCTGTGCAGGTGCGGACACGGTTTGGGCGACTTCGGACAATCCGCGAACGGAATCCCAACAAAATATATTTAAGGACATGAGAAGAGGAATGTCAAAGGGGGCAGAAGTTTATTTTATAGAAGACCGAAGACGGGCAATCAGTTCGGCTTTGGATGAGGCAAAAGATGGCGATTGCGTATTAATCGCCGGGAAAGGGCATGAGACTTTTCAGGAAGTCCAATATACCGCAATTCCTTTTGATGACCGCAAGGTTGCAGATGAACTGTTACAGGCAAAGTCTCTGGCAAGATAATGTTGAGATTTGATCCAGATAATCTCGCTCAATGGGGAAAGGGAAGGTGGGAAATCCGCCCGCAAGAGCAGATTAGCGGATTTTCGATTGATACCAGGAACTTAGGTCACGGAGAGTTATTCATAGCTATTAAAGATAAGAGAGATGGGCATGAATTTATGCAACAGGCAAAAAACGCCGGTGCAGCTGGTGCCCTGGTAAGCCGCTGGGTCAGTGAAGTGGATTTCCCCCAACTTAAAACCGCGGATAGCCTCTTTTCTCTTCAAGAAATTGCACGTAATTACCGCAATCAATTTAATGGTGCAGTTGTCGGAGTCACCGGCAGTTGTGGGAAAACTTCAACCAAAGAGATACTTAAAATTCTTCTGGGTGAAGATCATACTTTAAGTACAAGGGGGAATCTAAACAATCACTTAGGTGTTCCGTTGACGCTCCTTGAGATTGATCCTGAAATCCACCGGTATGCGGTGGTGGAGGCAGGGATTAATCAGCCCGGGGAAATGGAGCAATTGGCCAACATGATAAACCCTGATTACGCAATTGTCACCTTGGTGGGAGAATCGCATTTGGAAGGATTGGGAAGCGTGCAAAAGGTGGCTGAAGAGAAGGCAAAAATTTTCAACGCTCCCGGCAACGACGCAAAAATCTTTTTTCCCCAAGGATGCCTTGCTTTCTCCCCCTTTAAAGAAAAAAGTATGGCAGGCAGGGATTATGTTGTCCTAAAAGCTGGCGACGCATCCGGCCAAAAAATTGGCGAAAAAGAAGCTTATTTTGATTTTCGGACTGAAACAAAAACAAACGGGGGCCCGTCGACCCTTCGGCTTTGGCGTCACGGGTCCCCCTTTATTTCGATTTCCATGCCGTTTATTTCATGGGGTATGGCGTCAAATATGGCTCTTGCTGTGTTGGTGGCGAATGATATGGGAGTGAATGAACAAGATCTTTTCGAACGCCTACCCCAATACCGTCCCTCGACTTTGCGGGGCAAGACCTTGCAGGGTCGAGGGAACACCTATTATGTGGATTGTTACAATGCCAATCCAAACTCGATGATGGATTCGATTCAGTTCTTCACCAATTCGAATCAATCCAAGAATAAGCTCTATGTTTTGGGAGGAATGGATGAGTTGGGTGAAAAGGGGGAGGAATTGCATAGAAAAGTGGGAAAATCCCTTAAACTAGGGAACGGGGATCTGGTAATTCTAATTGGTCGGAAGGCTCGTTGGATGGCGGAAGGGATTCTTGAAAGTCAGGCCGTGGAGAGTCAAGTTATAGTAATAGAGGAGAAAGAAAGTGCAGTTCCGATTGTAGAGGATTTTCAGGGAGCGATATTTTTTAAGGGGAGTCGTTCGCATCAGCTTGAAAGCCTAGTTCCCGAATGGGCAACCGAAATCGAATCTCAGAGGCGTAATCCCAAATGTTGAGTTATCTCCAGTTCTGGGAAGAAATTTTTGGACCTCTCAGGCTATTTCAGTTCATTTCAATCCGGGCAATAGGGGCGGGAGTCACTGCTTTAATTTTTGGGTTCTACCTGGGTCCTAGAATTATCGGTTTCCTTCGAGCATTCGGAGCGAGACAGGCTTTCAGGGACAAAGATGAAGTCGGCGAATTGGCAGAACTTCACCAAGCTAAGGAAAAAACTCCCACCATGGGAGGTTTACTTATTTGCATAACCGTCTTTTTTTCAGTTTTGTTGTGGGCTGAGCCGAATGTTTATGTAATTGCTGCCTTAGCGACCTACTTTCTGCTTACCGTGGTTGGTTTTGCAGATGATTATCTTAAAATTTCCCAAAAAAACAGTAAGGGACTGGCCGGACGATATAAATTAGCTGGACAGCTGGTGACCACGGGAGTTGCCATGTTCATTCTCATGGGACCTATAAGTGAAGTCCTTACGGGAGCCGACGGGAATGCAACCGGGAGTGCTGAGAAAATGAGGGAATTATGGGTTCCATTTGTGAAGGAAGTGTTCCTTGAAAATACGCCGATTTTTTTATGTTTTTTATTTTTTCTGTTAACTTTAACTGGATCGAGTAACGCCATTAATTTAACCGATGGGTTGGATGGTCTTGCGATTGGGTGTACCGTAACCGTTGCCTTGACATATGCAATTATGGCTTATGTCTCGGGAAATTTTCTCATCTCTGATTACTTAAAGGTAAGTTGGATTCCGGGTTCAGGTGAGTTGACGGTTGTGTGCTCGGCGTTGCTTGGAGGCAGTTTATCTTTTCTCTGGTTTAATGCACATCCGGCAGAAGTATTTATGGGAGATACCGGTTCATTGGCGATTGGGGGACTTGTGGGAATTATTGCCTTAATGATACACCAGCCACTCACGCTTATAATTGTTGGAGGTATTTTTGTAATGGAAGCAGGTTCCGTTATTATTCAAGTGACCTCTTTCAAAACAAGAGGTAAAAGAGTCTTCAGGATGTCACCAATTCATCATCACTTTGAACTTAAAGGATGGAAGGAAACGAAGGTGGTAATTCGCTTTTGGATTTTGTCTCTTCTTTTTGCCTTATTGGGTTTGGCAACTCTAAAGATTCGCTAATGACTGGACCCCTCCAAGATTGGGAAAAAATGATGAGATTTCCAGTTGCTGTCTTTGGTGGTGGCGTGAGTGGTCGGGGTGCTTGTGCATTGCTCAAACGATTAGGATGGAAGTTCCGCGTTTATGATGAAAGGGGGATTGACTTAACTCCCGGCAAATTGAGATCAAGTTCTCTGGTTTTGGTGAGTCCAGGCTTTCGCCCCAATCATCCTTGGTTGTTACTTGCACGGGAAATGAAAATCAAAATATTGGGAGAATTGGATTTTGCCTCCTTTTTCACTCCTTCCCCCATAACTGCAATTACCGGGACCAACGGGAAGACTACAGTGGCCACACTGTTGGATCATGCCTTCCGGAAAGTTGGTCTCAAAACAAGCACTGCAGGGAATATAGGACTACCTCTTTCGCAACTGATTGCTGAGCAATTCAGCCTAAACTCAAGAATCCTCCTCGAAGTAAGTTCCTTTCAGTCACGCAATCTTTTCTGCCTGCAACCTGAACATGTAATCTGGACAAATTTTGCAGGTGACCACCTCGATTATCATGGTAGCATGGAAGATTATTTTCGTTCCAAGTTCTCACTTTTACAGAGGTGTCAAAAAGAAATATTTGTCGGGCAAAGTGTGGTCAGGTGGGCAAAGAGACTCTCGTTTGATTTGTCTGACCAAGTAAAAATGATTTCCCCGGTTGCAGGTCACATCCCGTCTCTCTGCGAAGATCATTTTTTGAATACTTATCCACAAAGAGAGAACTTTAGCCTAGCTTCTGCTTATGCAAACTCCCTTGGAATTTCCAAATCAGAATTCATTTTGGCCTGCAAAGATTACCAGGCCCAACCGCACCGCCTAAAAAAAATACATCAATTGGACGAAGTCAGTTTTTGGAACGATTCGAAGGCGACCAATTTTGATGCAGTGATTGCGGCCTGCCGAAGCATGCGGGACCCTGTTTTTTGGATTGGGGGAGGGCAGTCAAAGGGGGGTATGATAGATGAATTTGCCCGGGAGCTGAGCCAGTACATTGCTAAAGCTTTTGTGATCGGTGAAGTTGGACAAGAAATGGTCAGGAAAATTAATGGCTTCAGTGTTCCCGCGACTCAATGTTTTTCGATGGAGGAGGCCGTGGAAGCTGCCTTCCAGGAGGCGAACGGTCAAGTTTCAATTCTTTTGAGCCCAGGTTTTGCGAGTTTTGATCAATTTAAAAACTATAATGAACGCGGAAATATATTCAATCAGTGCGTATTGGAATTGAAGAAGAGGTTTGCCACCTCGACTCAAGAACTGCTGTATTGAAGTCATCTATGCAAAAAATAATTATGAAACTGACAAAAATATTCGGTATTGTTTTATCCCTCCATGTTGGAGTCATACTTCTCGTCATGTTCCAACCAAGTTGTCAAACGGCAGACAAAAAGAAGAGCCCTACCTCTCAGGTGGAGAACGCATCGGAGGAGATGCCATTGGATGGCTTTAATCAGGGAGTGGAAGCACCCGCAGAGCCACTTGAGGAGGCATTTGTTGCTCCCTCTCGTCCTAAACCTGGAGAGATTATCATTCCCGGAAATGATATTATTGTGCCTCTACCAGAATCGGTTTCTCCGTCCGCGGTAACCGTGGAACCTTCCTTCAGTCCTTTGAGGCCCATGAATGTAAGTATTTATGTAGTGATTCGTGGAGATACCTTATGGGGAATTGCCCGAAAAAACTCGATTACTCTCAACTCGCTTCTTGCCTCCAATCCTAGTCTGAGTAAAGATTCCAAGCTTTCGATCGGACAAGAAATTATGATTCCATCCGGGGGTGCTTTGACCTCTACCGTACCCGCCTCCTCGCCGCAGTCCGTTGTAACCGATGATGTTTCATCAGGCACTTATGTGATAATGCCTGGAGACAACTTATCAAGAATTGCTCGGAAAAACCAAGTTTCTTTGGCCAGTCTGATGGAAGTCAACGGATTGAATAGTCTTTCCATTATTCGTCCCGGGCAAACTCTAATAATTCCTGACGGTTCAATTACTCCATTATCTTCTACGATAAATACTTCCACCGTTCCCCCGGGAGCGATCACGCACATGGTTAAGAGGGGTGAAAACCTTACCCGTATATCAAACATCTATGGAGTTTCAATTGCTCAGATTATGTCATGGAATGACTTGTCCGATCCCGGAAAAATACGAGTTGGACAATCGTTGGTGGTATCCGGTGAGGAAGGGGCTGAAAGCCAACTACGGACGAATATTCTTTCAACGGAGGACCCAGAGAGTGTGCCTGCGGTTTCAGATTCAAAAGTAGATGACAGTCTACAGAATTTCTTTAAGGGGACTACTGAAGACCGTCCACTTATTGACGCTCCGGAAAATCCCTAAATAAGATATTAAAATGAATGGTGTGAAAGATGGGAGGCGGGAAATAGATTGGATCGATCATTAACGAAATCAAATAACTGGGTCTCGGTATATTTAGTTGCAGTCGCACTGGGACTTACGACACTTGGGCTGGTTATGCTTTTCAGTGCCGGTGCAGTAAGGGGGGCACAAGCTTTGCTAACCAAGCAGTTTATTTGGCTGGGTCTTTCAATTTTTGTTGGAGTCTATGCCGCTTTCATGAATCTTGAATGGCTCAGGCGGAGGGCCTGGCTTCTTTATGGTGTAAGTGTGCTTGCATTGATCCTGACCTTGGTTCCCAGTCTTGGGGTCAAAGTGAATGGAGCCCAAAGATGGCTCGGACTTGGACCTTTGCGGGTTCAACCATCTGAGTTTGCCAAAATTGGCCTGGTTGTGATTCTCGCGGTTTATTTTTCCACTCGTCAACGGGACATTAAGACATTCATGTGGGGATTCCTCGTTCCCTCCCTAATTATTGGAGGTTGTTGTGGTTTGGTCATATTGCAGCCTGACTTTGGTACTTGTTTTCTCTGCGGTGCTGTTGCTGCCACCATGATGTTTCAAGCAGGCACAAGTTTAAAGTGGTTGTTTCCGGTTGCAGGGCTTGCGGTGTCGGCTTTTTCACTTTTGGTTTATTACGATCCAGTAAGAATTCGTCGAGTAACCTCATTTTTGGATGTGGAGGCAAATGCCGGGGACAGTGCCTATCAGCTTTGGCAGGGTATGCTGGCATTTGGAGTAGGCGGCATTAAAGGAGTTGGCTTGGGTATGGGGAGGCAGCAAATGCATTTCCTGCCGGAGGCTCACACTGATTTTATTTTTCCGGTGATTGGGGAGGAACTTGGCCTCATTTCCACTTTTTCCATTTTGATTTGTTTCACTTTGTTCTTCCTTTTTGCCTACTGGAAACTAAGATTAATAACCAAGCTCTATGAGTACCAATTGGCATTGGGAGGCCTGCTCTTTATTAGCCTGCAGTCCATTATCAATATGGGAGTGGTCACAGGCTCATTGCCAACTAAAGGGATGTCTTTGCCATTCATAAGCTATGGGGGATCAAATCTTATGGTTACCTTCATCTTTCTTGGTTTAATCATAAATGTTTTTCGTAAAATAGATAGCCCCCAAGAGTTGCAACCGCGCGAAATATGAAAAATGTAATTATTGCGTGCGGAGGGACGGGAGGACACTTGACTCCAGGAATTGCTCTGGCTCAAAGCTTAGAGGAAAAAGGATGCAAGGCATGGCTTTTTATAAGTCGAAAAAGTGTTGATTCCAGGCTGTCGAGCAAATATCCAACGCTCAACTTTGTGGCAATGCCGGGAGCACCTTTGATCAGGACTCCCCTGGGCGTTATCCGATTTCTTAAGGGTTTTATTTCCTCTTATCTACAGTCAAAAAGATTCTACAAAAAAGTACAGGCTGAAGCAATGGTTGGTTTCGGTGGCTTCACTTCGCTAGGTCCTGCGGTTGCAGCTCGTTTTCAAAAAATTCCAATCTTCATTCACGAGGCTAATCGGGTGGTGGGCAAGGCAGTCCGTATGATTGCCAAAAATTCCGACCGGTTGTATCTGCCTGAAGGTTTGGTTGTGGAAGGCTTGTCTCAGAAAGTGGTAAAGAATGTTGGATATCCTTTAAGGAAAGAGTTTCGTCGGATTCCACGAGAACGGGCAAGGAAACACCTCGGGATTCCTAATATTGATCGTTTACTCGTAGTGCTTGGGGGAAGCCAGGGAGCAGCATCCTTAAATAATTGGGTGAAGACAAACCTCTCAGAATTGGCCAAGGAGGGGATTTCCACCTTGTGTATCACCGGAATGGGTAAAGACAGTTCTGGCGTCGTTCAATTGGATGGTCCCGGGGGCGAAATTATTACCAGCCGCTTTATTGCTTTCACAGATGAAATGAATGTGATTCTCTCAGCCGCGGACTTGGTCGTATCAAGGGCAGGTGCAGGTGCCATTGCAGAGATCGTTCGTTGCCGGGTGCCTTCGATTCTGGTACCTTATCCTTATGCGGCAGATAATCATCAATATCATAATGCCCGTTTCCTTGAAGAAAAAGGCGGAGGTCTAGTGTGTCCGGATAAGGAACTCATGGAAAAACTATTCAAGGAAGTGCAGGAAATGATGTTTAATGAGGAACTACGTGCAATTCTGCGACGAAATCTCTTTGCTATGGATCGTGGCGATGTGGGGGTTTGGCTTGTCGATGACATGAAGCAGCTGGTTTCCGAAATAAAAATTTCCCAGAATGCCCAGGAGGAGGGACTTGAGGTTTACGCATGAAAAAGCCTGAGCGGGTATTTTTACTTGGAGCCAGTGGAATGGGGATGGCACCCCTTGCTTTTTATCTTCGCGGAGCAGGAGTGGATGTGGAGGCATTTGACGATCATTTTCGTGAGCCCCTGCGGTCCAAAATGGTGGCAGCAGGGGTCGAAGTTTTACTTGAGCCTGTTCCCGTGAAAAATCCGGATTATATTATTCGTTCCAGTGCGATCAGTCCTTTGGACCCCAGGCTATCATCATTTCGGGTTCCCGCTAGTGTAATTTATAAACGGGGTGATTTCCTCGCAGAATATGCAAAAAAATACAAGACGGTAGCGATTGTCGGAAGTCATGGGAAGACTACGACGACTGGGATGCTTTCGTGGGCTCTGCTTCAGGCAGGTTTCCCTTGCTCCTATCTGGTGGGTGGTCGATTTAAGAATGATGAAATGCCAATTGGAAGGTATGAAGAAAGTCCTTGGCTTGTAGTCGAGGTGGATGAAAGTGACGGGACCATTGATGGTTTTTGTCCGGATATCACCGTGGTGCTGAATTATGACTGGGATCATGTTGATCAGTACAAAGAAAAAGCTTCGCTTGGGCAGACCCTGCAGTGCTTGCTTTCCCGCACAAAGTCATCCGTAGTGCTGCCAGAGGACTGTGATTTGCAGACATGGGCAAAAGAAAATCTCACCCTGAACATGTCCACTTTTGCGCTCGGCAAGAGTGCGGCGGATTTTTCACTTTCCAACTGGTCTGCAGCGAAAGCATGTGGCCTAAGAATGGGGGTTCAGATAAGTGATGATTCGTTCAAGAGCTTTCCCGGTATGGAAAGAAGACAATCCGTCTTGTTCGAGAATGAGCACCGTAGCATTGTGGAGGATTATGCTCATCATCCCACTGAAATCGGATCTTTTTTGGCTTCGAGGAGAAAGATTTTACCCGAACACTGGATGAAAGTTGTTTTCCAGTCGCATCGCTATAGTCGCACTAAGGCCTTTGCAAAATTGTTTGCGGAAGAGTTGGGAGCCGCGGATCAGCTTGCTTTACTTCCAACTTATGGAGCGTTTGAAAAATATGACGCGGGAGGAGACGCCGAGTCACTGGTGGGACATTTACCCCCGCGATTAAGGGATCAAACAAAAGTATTTTCAAATTATGCTTCTTTTGCAGAGCAAAATTGGATGGAGGAAAGTCCCGAAAAACCGGATCAGATTTTATTTCTCGGTGCTGGAAATATAGACCGGTGGGCACATGCTTTTGCTGCCATTCATGCACATCAGGGCAACAAGGTTTCAGCCTTTTCTCATTTCCTGAAAAGACGTTTGTCTTCGAATTCCATTCTACGGAAGGATGAAAATCTTGCTTCCAAGACCACGATGAGAGTAGGTGGTAAGGCTCTTTGGTACGCAGAGCCGCAGCACACCGAAGATTTGAGAAGCCTTGTAGAGGCTGCGAATTTTTTCTCCTTACCAAGGGTGATACTGGGACGGGGTTCTAATTTGATCATTCCGGATGAAGGTTATCAAGGTTTGGTTCTTCGCTTGAGGGGAGATTTTTGGAACGAGATTAGTTCACGATCTGATGATTCTTTCGTAGTCGGTGCAGGCTCACGGCTCAAGGACATATGCAAGCTGGCCTGCCGGCGAGGGCTTTCCGGGTTTGAATTTCTGGAAGGAATTCCCGGCACTCTGGGGGGAGCCCTGAGGATGAATGCCGGGGCGATGGGCTGGGAGATTTATGATCTAGTAGAGTGGGTTTCCTTTTTACTTGCGGACGGGTCCATTAGGCAAATGCCCGGGCATCAGTTGGATGTCGGTTACCGTTATTGTAAGGAAGCACGGGAGGGCATTGCCTTACGAGCCAAGCTGAAGGCAGAAGGGCGTTCAGACCATAAGAATATACGCTCAGCAATTAAAGCTATGGCCCAAAAGAGAAGATCCTCACAACCTAGGGAGGCGAGTGCGGGTTGTATTTTTAAGAATCCTGCGGAAAAATCTGCGGGATGGTTAATTGAAAATAGTGGTATGAAAGGCCAACGGGTTGGCAATGCGGTTGTTTCTGATGTGCATGCAAACTTCATAGTGAATGAGGGAGGAGCAACTGCTGAAGATGTGATCGCTCTGATGTATAAAGTTCGAAAACGGGTCAGGCAAGAAACCCAAATCAACCTAGAGCCCGAAGTCGGGTTGCTCGGGAAAAACTGGAAGGATCAATTATCATGACTAATCAAATCAGCACACCGTCTGTCACCATTTTAGCCGGAGGTATCGGTCCGGAGAGACAGGTGTCTTTGAATTCAGGCAAATGCCTTGCGGAAGCCCTAGAATTGGAGTACAAGGTTAATTTGATTGACTTACAGGGGACATCCTTGCCTGAAGATCTTTGTCCCGGGGAAACGGTGGTAATTTCAGTTATTCACGGAACCTTTGGAGAGGATGGCCAGTTACAGAAAATTTTAGACGAGTCGGGATTTATTTACGCTGGCAGCGAAGCCGATGGGAGTCATTTATGCATGAATAAACATGCCTCCAAAAAAAGCGTGGCAGAAAGGGGAGTACGGGTCAGCCCGGACATTCCCTTTACCGATCCCCGGTCCATTAATCCTGACGAAATATGTAAGCAACTTGGACCAGATTTAATTCTTAAGCCCACCGATCAGGGAAGTAGTGTCGCACTCTTTGTTATCAATGGTGCAGATCAATTGGAAAAAGCCCTCAGTGAAATTGAAAACGGTAATTGGATGTTGGAGAAAAGAATTTTTGGCAGGGAGGTTACGGTAGGATTGCTCAATGGAGTCCCGATGGGAATCGTGGAAGTGATTCCGTATGGGGGAGTCTACGATTACAAAAGGAAATACTCCAAAGGCTCAACCGAATATCGGTTTCCTGCAGTTTTGGACCTTGAGATAGAAGAGGAAATTAAACGTTTTGCCCGTCTTTCCTTTTATGTCTGTAAATGCAGGGATTTTGCCAGAATTGATTTTATGATCAGTGAGGACGGCAACCCGTTCCTCCTTGAGATTAATACCTTACCAGGACTTACGCCCACCAGCTTGCTCCCCAAAAGTGCTTCCTGTTCAGGGTATGATTTTCAATCCCTTTGCAAAAAACTGGTCGAACCAGCGATCAACCGATTTGAGCAGTCAAAGCTTTCAGTACTCAGTGCATTGGCATGAAATCCAAAAATAAAAAAAATTCTGATACAAGATTAAGTTGGCAAAAACTTAAACCCAAGTCACCCAGACGTCCTTCCACTCTTCCTGCCTTTAAAAAGAGAATTGGGATGCTGGCACGATTAAGTTTATTAGTGGTTATTCTCGGGCTTGCAGCCGTAAGTTTTGCCTGGCTAGAAAAGATTGCCGGTCAGGATACTGGACCTGTGGACCTGACGGGACCCGGTGCCTCGATCAAGGAAGTTAAATTTTCCAGTGACGGAGTCCTCTCGCAAAAATGGTTTATGAACTGGTTTGGGCCTCTGCGCGGAAGATCCCTGATGGAATTAGATATCGATAAAATTAGAGCGGATCTGGAAGAGGAAGATCAGGTTGTCAGTGCTCAAATCAAAAGGATATTTCCTGCAACTTTGGAAATTTGTCTTCAGGAGCAGTCTCCCATCATGGTCCTGAGATTAAAGGTCAAATCAGGGGGGTACAATGACTGGTTGGTCTCTGCAGACGGCTCTCTTTACTTGGGAGAAGGCTATTCTCCAGCTCGCTTGTCTTTGCTTCCTTCCCTGTCCGTCCCTTCCAATGCACTGAAGAGAAGTGAAGACGGAAAGGGTTTGAAGCCATTGTATGAAGTTTCTAAGATAGCCCCTTTGCTGGACCTCGCCCGTCGTGAGTATCCTGCGTTTTATCGTGACTGGAAAGTCGTCTCTTATGACTTAAATAACGAATATGACCCAGTCTCTCACATTTTAATTCGCTCTGGAAAAGTAAAAAATATCCGCTTCAGTCCTCGTCAATTTGCCACCCAATTGAAGCGGCTCCACTATCTATTACTGGAACCTGATTTCAGGATAAAACAGATGATTGAATCAATCGATCTCTCCCACGACCGTTCGGTCTTTGCTAAGATTTAACCCCCAAACAGCTAAATCACATGAGTAAGATAATAGGAGCAGTTGAAATTGGAACTTCTTCGGCCAAGGCTTTGGTTGGTGAAGTAGGTGAAAGTGGTTCCCTGAGCATCGTCGGCATGGCAACCCGCCTGAATGAGGGTATGCGTAAAGGGGAAATTGTGGATTTCAGAAAAGCGGCCACTGCGGTGCACGCGGCTCTGGAGGAAGCTGAAAAAATGTCCGGTACGACGGTAGATTCGATATACCTTGCTCAAACTGGGTCTCACCTCAAAGGACAAATGCTCCGAGGTTCCGCCTCGGTTGTGTCTTCGGATAACCGAGTAACGGTTGACGATCTTAAGCGGGCATCGATGGAAGCGAAAAGAAGACAGCCCGAAGAGGGTAGGTCATATGTGCATCATGTCCGTACACCGATCATTCTTGATCAAAAAGTAGTTGACGATCCCGTGGGCATGCTGGGAAATAAAGTGGATTTGGGTTATTGGTCGATAGACGGCGATGATAAAGCAATCCAGATGGGATTGCATGTGATATCTAATTACAGCCTGGAAGTGGATGATTTAATCCTGTCCTCCATTGCTTCAGCCACCATGGTCGCGGGTCCTGATTTACGAAGGGCCGGTGCTATTGTTCTAGACTTGGGGGCGGGAGTGACTGACTTTGTCGTTTATCGCCAAGGCTATGTGGCCTATAGTGGGGTCATACCCCTAGGTGGAGATCACATTACCGGTGATTTGAGCATGGGGCTTCGAGTCCTTGAGCCGTATGCAGAAAAATTAAAATTGGAATACGGTCAGGCTATGCCCCTAGAGGACGAACTATCAGAGGATGTATGGATTATTGGAAACAAAACCATCGGAGATCGTTCCGTTCCCCGTAAGGCAATTGCCGATATCATCCATGTGCGGATTACTGAACTTTTTGAAATCATTAGCAAAGAATTGGGTCCCCTTCTCAACGAGGATGAACTTAGAGGAGGCATCCTTTTAACTGGGGGTGGTTCACGCCTGCCGGGAGTTGAAATAGTTGCAAGTCAGATTTTTGGACAGAATGTAAGAAAAGCTCCTATGCCTCCCGGGATTTCTCCTGATTTGGCCCATCCAGAAAATGCGACTGTTTTGGGACTCCTTCATTATGGACTGCAGGACCATAGTCTACCCGGCCAGAAAAAAATCGAAACAGAAGTAGGGCTGCTGGGCAAAATCGGCCGCATTGTAGGCATTGGTCCTGCCAATGAGTGAAGAGGCAAACCCTTTAAAACCAAGAATTAATTATGACGCAAGAAAACCTATTTGAAAAAGACTGCACAACCGTTTCCGTGCAAGATAATATCATGCTCAAAGCAAAAGTTATCGGAATAGGGGGGGCGGGTCTTTCGCTGGTTGACGGGTTGCGGTTGGATAATTTTAGTGGAGTCGAACAGCTAGCCATTGATGTGGATGCAAGGGCCTTGGCAGATTCGATTGCTTCGGAAAAATTAGCAATTGGGAGAACCCTAACAAGGGGAATGGGAACGGGAGGAGAAACCAATTTGGCAAGGAAAGCGATTGAGGATGAGAGTGATAAAATTCGAAAAACTTTAGAAGGCGTGGACCTGGTCTTTTTGCTTGCTGGGCTAGGAGGCGGAACCGGTGGTGGTGCCACTCCCGAAATTGCCAAACTTGCCCGGGAAATCGGAGCCCTCGTTTTTGCCTTTGCTCCGATGCCTTTTAGCTGGGAAAAAGGAAGGCACAAACAGGCCGAAGAGTCCCTTGCAGAACTCCGAAAATTTGCCAATGCAGTTATTCCTCTACCTAATGATTCTTTACTGCAGGTTGGAGGTCCCAATGCCACGGCCCTAGAATGTTTTGCGGAGGCAGGACGGAATGTGAGTCAGGGGATTTCAGCTATCTGCTCCTTGATTTTTAAAAGGGGAATGATTGATGTGGATTTTGTTCATCTTAGAAAAGCGTTTAACCTAAGATCAGGTAGGACCTTATTTGGTTATGGCGAAGGTCAGGGAGAAAATGCAATTAGACAGGCTCTCAGCGAATTGATGATTTGCCCTATGCTTCATTTGCCGGATGTCTCCAAGGCCGCCGACGCCCTGCTGATATTTATTAACGGTGGACCCGGTATGGGAATGAATGCACTCCAGCAAACATCACTCGAAATTAGGGAGCAGTTTAAAGCCGGCGAACATGTCGTCTTTGGTGCTCATGTGGATGAAAACTTGGGGGATCGGATTCAAATTATTGTGTTGGGTGCCACGGATTTGGAAGCCGGCATCTCGGCTGATGTGGCACCGGTTGCAGAGCAAGTGATTGAGGCAACTCCCAGCGTGAGCAAGAGTACCCATCCCTCTAAATTGAAATCCTCCGTAAAGATTCCTGCGAAGGTCAAGACTCCCTCGAGGAAAAGTAGATTTAGTCGGAAGAGGGAATCGGAAGATCAAAACACTTTCTCATTCATGGAAGAGTCCAATCAGCGGGGCATATTCGATGATATGGCATCCCGAAATCTATACGAGGGAGAAGATCTTGATGTGCCCGCTTATCTCCGAAGAGGAGTTAAAATAGCCATTTAAAATAAAGTAGTCTTTTTTGAGCAGGAGTGGTTTATAAAAAGGCACCAAAGTCTCTGTCCCTGCTACTTTATCTAACAAATAATTTACAGTATTTTTTAGAAAGGCTAGGTCTATGCCAAAAATTCCTTCTGAAATCCGGAAGCTAGGAGACAAAGAAGCTAAGCCAAAACAATGAAATTAAAACTAAACTTATGATTTAAAATATATTTTACTTAATTGGTAAAAAAGGAAACAATCATGCATCGGACGATGTAAAAATGAAAGATTCAAATGCTTGTTGTTTAGGCAAAGTATCCTTAGTGAGTAAACCGCTATCTAAAGTCAGACTGATGCTCAGCTTAATCGCAATTATTTTTTGCCCAATACTGCTTGTTTCAGCGGAAAATCCTACTGGTAGCAAAAGAATTATTAGAGACACAGATTCATCTGTATCCCAAGTTAGAAATGAGGATAATTCTAATGTCAATTTTCGGATTCAATCTTTTCAGTTTGAAGGATTGGAAGCCTTTTCTCCTAAAGTTTTGTGGAAAACCCTAGAGGATTTTCGCGATATACCTTTGCAGTTTGATGATCTTTCCCAAGTTGTTTCGAGTGTGGAAGCGTATTACAAGGAAAAGGGAAAGATAGTTTCCGCGAAAATTCCACCCCAAGACATAACCGATGGTACTTTAATCATCAATCTTAGCGAAGCCCGAGTCGGCAAAATCATTATTGATCCCAATGGTTCATCTCAGGTCAAAAACACTATGATCAAATCCATGGTTGAAAATTATTCCCCTGTAAAAGAGCTTTACAATGCATCTGAGATGAACCGAGGACTTCTTTTAGCTGATGATTTACCGGGAGTAAGTATGACTGGGTTTTTGCAGGCAGGAGAGGTGGATGGAGAAGTTGACTTGGTTTTAAAAACTACTAAAGAACCGCTTTACATTGCAGATCTCGCCATAGACAACGCTCACGCTCGTTCATTAGGGACCTACAGGGCAACGCTTGCTGCAAGCTTGGTCAGTCCTTTCCAATTAGCCGAAACCATAGGATTACAGACTTTGAAAAGCGAAGGAAGCAGTTACGGGCGTCTTTCATTAGGGATCCCATTGGGATCAAAAGGTTGGAGGCTGAACCTGTATGGAAGTTCACTTGCTTACAAGGTCGTTACCGACGAACTTGCTGCTTTGGATATCCAGGGTGATGTGGAGGAATCCGGAGTGTCTCTTCGTTATCCTCTCATTCGCAACCAAAAAGGAAATTTATATCAAAATTATAAGTATGATCATCGGGTCTATTTATCCAGTGTCGCATCTGTAGTACAAAAACACTATTACATTAATAGCGTATCCATGAATCTGTCGGGAAACCTATTCGATACTATTTGGGGTGGCGGGGCCAACGCCATGAGCATCGCTGTATCTCATGGGAAAGTGAATGGCAGGGGAGATAATCCAGTAAACGAAGGACATCATACCCTGATTAATTACAGTGCCAGCAGGCAGCAGACTATTTCAGAGAAATTGAGTTTCTTTCTATCTCTTTCTGGTCAATTGACCCAGAATGTTTCAACCAGTGCAATTCACACAATTGGAATGACTGAGGACTTTTTAGATAGTGCTGAAAGTTTTAGTTTAGGAGGCCTGAATGGAATCAGAGCCTATCCGTCAGGTGAGGGCACTGGGTCAGTTGGAAGACTCATGGTAGCTGAGTTTCGTTACCTTCTAAGTAACAATTTTATCACCAAAGCATTTTATGATTGGGGTTGGGTTGGTAAACGCGATCCTACGACAACGGGGCCTGCAGAATATGAACTGTCGGGTGCTGGCATAGAGTTAGCCTGGAGTGCCCCTTTGGAGTTCAGCATACAGGCGACCTACGCTAGAAGGTTTGGAGATAACCCTAATCCTTCGCCAACAGGCATGGATCAGGATGGTAGTCTTGAGGAAGACCGCTTCTGGGTCGTGGTAGGGAGGAGTTTTTAGCATGGAGTTTATGGTTAGACTTCGCTCTTTGTTTCTTTGTTCGTTATGTTTTTTCCTAGGGTCAAATCCAATCGCATCTCAGCAACTTCCAAGTGGGGCTACCTTTCGAGCTGGCGATGCGAAAATTAATTATCACAACTCTTCTTTGTACATTCGCCAAAGCACACCGCGTACTGTAATTGATTGGCAATCTTTTAATGTCGGGAGGGGTGGAGCCGTTCATTTCATTCAGCCAGACCACTCATCGGCCATCCTGAATCGTGTGGTCGGACCGGGTGCATCTCAAATTCATGGTCAGATCACAGCAACTGGGCAGGTGTTTATAACCAATAGCAATGGAATTTATTTCGGAAAATCAGCCTCCGTTGATGTAGGAAGTATGGTTGCATCCAGTTTTAAGATTGGTAAGGAAGACTTCATGAAGGGCGATTTGAAATTCAGGTCTGAATATGGAAAGGAAGGAAAAATAAGCAATGCGGGAGAAATAAAAGCACAGGCAAATGGTTTCGTTGCCTTGCTTGCCCCAGAAGTTCGTAACCAAGGCGTCATTTTCGCGAAGAAAGGATCGGTAGTCCTCGCTTCGGGAGAGATGGTTGAACTCCAGACAAATCCTTCACAAAGATTGATCGGAATTCGTGTGGAAAAAGGGAAATGGGATACATTGGTTGAAAACAGCAAAGTGATTGAAGCTGACAATGGAATGGTCCTTTTATCCGCCCAGGCAGAAAATTCATTATTACAAGGTCTTGTGCAAAACTCTGGGGTAATTCAGGCGAGAGGCATAAAAAAGTCCGGAGGTCGAATTATTCTTACTGCTGGCGAAGGCGGTGCTGTTCAACAAAATGGTGTTATCGATGTATCCTCAAACTTTGCCACGGGTGGACTTATTACCCTGGAGGGAGATAAGATTGGTCTTGCAGAAAATTCTTTAATCGATGCTACTGGGTTAAAGGGTGGGGGAGATATTTTAATTGGAGGTGATTGGCAGGGTGGGGCAAATCCCGAACATCGGGTTTTGGATGATCCATACGCGATGATTCAATCGAATGAGGTATTGATGAAAGAGAATGCATTGATAGATGCGAGTGCAACAGGAGATGGAGATGGTGGGAAGGTAGTTTTATGGTCTAATATCTCCAATCTTGACTCAAAGACATTTGTAGAGGGATCGATCTATGCGAAGGGTGGGCCATTAAATGGCAATGGAGGTATGGTTGAAACATCCGGCCATCTCTTGGATATCAATCATGCAAAAGTATCAACCAAGGCGACCAAGGGGAAAACGGGTAAATGGTTGCTTGACCCGGGACACATTGACATCACGCAAACGGGAACCAGTAGCTCTGACAATCTTCCAAGTTTTCCGGTTGCAAGCACCACAAGCATTCATCCTAGTTCAATAGCGAACGCATTGTCTACCACGAGTGTAACAATACAGACTGGATCTGGAGACTATGATCTTACCGTTTCCTCATCTATAACAAGCACAGCGGCCAACTCACTTACTTTGGAAGCTGGTCGAAACATGTTGATCAATGCAAATGTCGATGTCGGTGCCGGAACCTTATCAATTGATGCGGATAACGACATAACAGTGGGTGCGAATTTGACTACATCAAATTCGGGCAATGCTGCACTTGTCCTCAATGCGGGTAAAAATGATGCTGCAGGAACATCCTCAGGGGGAAACATTATCATAAGTGGAACTCCATCCATTTCGACGGGTGCTGGAGGGCGGGCAATCTTTTATTCTGGTAGTGTATCCGGATCAACCGGGTTGACCACGCTTATCGGTTCCGGAACAGGGCGATTTCGTTACAACAGCGATGAGAGTTCCACGAACTATACGAGCTCACTATCAAGTGGGAACTATGCAATCTATCGAGAGCAGCCAACCGTTAATCTTGGTAGTACCTCCATTACTTATGGTGATTATAAAAGTGGAGATTCCTTACCGACTTTGTCAGTTACAAGCGGCACAGTCAACGGGGACGATGTGGATAGCACAACTTATTCAATAACTGGAGCGTCCTACACCACAAATTCCTCTGGCCAATACCTAAATGTTAAGACTCCAACCACGGCTTTGGAAGGAAATGACAATGCTAACGCCAAAACCGGTTCCACCTATTTGGTCAGCACCAACCTACATGATCTTGGTTATAATGTTTCCGGGGGTGGTTTGCAGGTCAACCCCAAGACGGTAAACCTGATTGCTACGGCAGTTTACGATGGCAATAAGTTTTTAGATAGCTCCTATGATGATGGTGACGCCTCCACCGCCTACAATGATAGTTCTAATTCCAACGAAGTAACAATTTCCGGGCTAATAGGTAACGAATCTCTCAGGTACTCAACAGCCAAGACTTTTAATTATCATGTGGCTTCAGACGATTCCAGAAGATTCATAAATTCAATAACGCTAATTGACGCAAGTGATTCCATTGGTATTACAACCAATTATCAATTACCCAACTTCAGTCGGGCAAACGGAATAAACGAAGTTACCATAACCGCTCAACCTCTTACGCTATCCTTGGATGGAAGCACCGTAACCAGTAAAACCTACGATGGTACCACCGACCGATCGTCAACTTTTGCACCAGTTTGGAATTTTGGAAGTTCCTTTGTCGAAGGGGATGAAAGCGCGAGCATAAGCTACGCAAATGCAATTTACAGTTCCGCAGACGCGGGATCAGGTAAGACTCTAACAATTTCTGGATTAACTATTAATTCACTTTCAGAAACAGCCAGTTCCTCCGATCAGAGTCCTACCTCTTACCCGACTGATTATGTAATCACAATTAATGGTTCTCCAGCCAGCTCACTAATTGCAAATTCAGTAACCATTAACCAAGCAGCCTTAAGCGTGACAGCCAATGATTCGTTTAAATTTAAAGATCAATCCGACCCCGTTGGATTTGCTGGCCTTTCCTATTCAGGGTTCGTCAACAATGAAAATTCCTCGGTCTTGACAGGTTCTACTTCCTTAACGCGAGCCTCTGGGGAGAGTCCAGCGGATTATACCCTGACTCCTGACCTTAGTGGAGTTTCCTCTACCAATTATAGCTTAAGTGCGGTCAATGGAACCTTTACGATTGTGCCCGCTAATCAATTATTGGTAACAATGGGGAGTGCCACTTCCAATGTTTATAGCTCCGTTTATGGAAATGCGGCCACCTATAATGTATATTCAGTTTCGTATCTTGATTCAGGGGCATCAACGCAGACCATTTCTTCTGGTTCAGGTCCTTCCACTTTCACTCAAATTGCTGATTCCAACAATCAGGTCACGGTTCGTGACGGAAGTTCAAATGACATCGTCTTTACCATCTCGCCTTCTTCAGCAGCCAACTCCACTGCGAACTTCCTTAAAGTCGGTTCCTATCTCTTGGGTCCGACCTCTATAACCAACAACGGCAGTTTATTCAGCGATACGGTAAAGGTAATTGGATCGCATTCGGTTTCTGCGTTGTCTTTAACTCCAACTGTTACCGGTGGAAAAACGAAAATTTACGATGGGGATCCTGACATGGAAAGTTTGACCATAGGCTTGACCGGTTTGAAGACCGGGGATCTGGTAAATGTCGCAGCAGTCGGCACTTATCGGGATTCAAGTGACAACCCGGACAAGAATGTGGAAATTGTCAGTTCATCTGTAGTTGATAAAGCTTTTAAAGTCGAAAATATTTCCATCAGCGATGGTGGGACTAACAATGACGATGCAAACTATGTCTTATCTACCAACATTTTGACCGGGACGGACGGACGTATCAACCAAAAGCCGATCACTTACCTTCCAGCCGAAAAAGTTTATGACGGAACTAATGACCTCAGACCGGTGATTGATGGTGAGGTATATGGAAAGATCAAGACCAATAAGGTAAGAACCGCGGATGGTCTTGGTTTGATTAACAACGAGGTTTTTACCTACAATGCAGCCAATTCTACAAGTAAGCATGTCAATGGACCGGATGACGATGCTTCGACAATTGGGCTACCTTCCGATCCCACCAGTCCAGCAGGGACGGATACTGATAACTTTATTAGTTCGGTAACCATGGCTGCCGACGCGGGAGGGAGTGGGTTTATTCCCACAAATTATGAGCTTCCAACGCTTAGCCGAACCACTGCTCCCGTAGACATAACCAAGGAGACGGTAAAACTTTCAGGAACTAAAGTCTATGATTCAACAGATACTCTGTCCACAGTAACGGTGGCAACCGGTATAACTGGAGAGTCACTTTTATATAGCGGGGCAACTTCCGCAACTGAAGATGTAGGGACCACTTATGTAAATGCCATTACACTATTGGATGCAGCAGATGCGAATTCCAATGAGAGTGGAGGCAGCTATAATCCGACTGGATTTGGGTCAGACTATACATTCAACAATGCTCTTTCCAGTGGGACAGAAGGTAACAATGAAATTACAATACAAACCAAGGCATTGACTGTAAGTGGTATAACCGCCTCAGACAAGATTTATGAGGGGTTGACTACTGCCACAACTGATTTTGCTTCAGCTTCATTTTCAGGTTTAGTCTCGGGTGATGTTTTAAGCATTTCTTCCGTGACCGGTACTTTTGACTCCAAGGATGTTTCGATTACTGGATCAACCATCAATGACAAGACAGTCACTTTGGCCACGACATACAACCAAGCGGAGGCGGGTTCTGACTTTGCCAACTACACCATCACTGACCAAGCCTCTGCTCAAGCCAAGATCAACCAGAGACCGCTGAGCTTTGTTGCAACCAAGACTTATGACGGATCGGCTACCATCACTCATTCCGATGTCACTTCCGGAGGTTTGGGAAATACGGGAGACGCATCAAATTCGGGCCTTGTGGGATCTGAAACACTCAATTATTCGGCTACCTCAAATTCCAAGGATGTATCGGATGCCAATAAATACATTTCTGCAATCACTCTTTCGAATGGATCCAATGGTGGACTTGCGGACAATTACAAGGTCCCAAATGGTAACCTTGGTTCTTACAACAGCGGGCTTAATGCAGTAACCATAGATCGTAAAACAGTTTCTCTGTCCGCTAATAAAGTTTATGATGGACAAACCAGTCTTTCGAATTCGGCAGTGAGTGTAACTACCGGTGTGGGCAGTGAAACCCTTACCTACAGCGGGGCTTCGGTTAACAACAAGGATGTTGGCACGGCAAGCAAGTTTATTGATGCAATTACCTTGGCTGATGCAAGCGATGCTTCCGGGGGACTGGCCGCAAATTATCAACTTCCGACTCTAAACCATGCAAATGCTCCGGTAACTATTTCGGCGAAAGCACTGACCATGAGTGGTCTGACCAGTGCTAATAAAGTGTATGACGGAACAACCACTGCGGTGGTAACGGGAGGCCCGGGATCATTAGAGGGTGCAATTTCTGCGGGCTCAGGATCTGATTCGGACGGCAAGCCATATTCTGGTGATACTGTGAGTCTAACTGGAACTGCGGTCGGTACTTTCAACGACAAGGATGTTGCAGACGCGACAACCGTTGCCTTTTCAGGCCTCAGTCTTACCGGTTCGGAAGCAGGAAATTATTCGTTGACCGCTCACGCGGATGCCAGTCATTCAATTACACCTAAGGACATGACGATTTCCGGACTATATGCGTATAATAACACTTACAATGGTGGAACTCAGGTGTATATATTTAACAGCACCATTGTAATGTCAGGATTGGTCACGATAGACGGGGTTGCGGACGATGTCACTGGTGGCAGAGGGTGGAATGGCACCATGGCCGATGCCCATGTGGGCAATGGAAAAAGCGTAACAATTTCAAGTACTTACAGTGGAGCTGATGTGGGCAATTATAACATTATTGATCAAACGTCCACTACGGTTGATATTTCACCCAGAGAAGTAAAACTGTCTGCATCAAAGGTTTATGATGGAACTACTTCCCTTGGTGCAGGAACAATCACTATTACGACTGGCGTAAGTAGTGACAATTTAGGTTACAACTCGGCCACTTCCAATTCCATGGATGTCACTGGAAACAAATACATTGATGCCATAACTTTGGTTGACGGGACAGGACTTGCGTCAAACTATAAAACTCCTGATCTTACCACTTACAATGCCACTAAGAATTCAGTTACTATAACCGCAAAGCCTTTGACAATATCCGGATTAAGCAGCTCCGATAAAGTCTTTGATGCCACCACCAATGCCGCCGTTAACGGAACCGCTGTTTTACAAAGTGCCATCTCTGCTGGTTCGGGTTCCGACAGTGATGGAATCCCATACTCGGGCGATGGAATTGCATTATCCGGAACTGCGACCGGTACCTTTGATTCGGCCAATGTTGGCAGTCGATCCGTGTCGTTTGGTGGGTTAAGCCTGACAGGCTCGGGTTCGAAGGCAGACAATTATTCACTCACTGCTCATGCTACTGCCAGCCAATCGATATCAGAGAGGGCGGTATTCCTGTCAGCGACTAAGGTCTATGATGGAGACAACACCCTCACAGGTGCTGAAGTCACGCTTACTACCAATACGGGTGAAACCTTGAATTACAGCGGGGCGACTTCTTCCGATGCAAATGTCGCCACCACAAACAAATTTATCTCTTCCATAACCTTGGAAAATAACGGAGGTGCTCTAGCTTCCAATTATTCCCTGCCAACTCTAAATTTTGCCAACGCTCCCGTCACTATTTCTTCCAAAAGTGTTCAGTTATCTGCTTCGAAGACCTATGACGGAAATAATGACCTGACTGGAAATGTTACTTTGTCTACCGGAGTGGGAAGCGAGACTCTCTCATACAGTGGTGCAACTGCGAGTTCAAGAAATGTAACGGATGCCAATAAATTCATAAGTGCCATAACCATACTGGACGCCACGGATGGATCAGGTGGTTTAAATACTAATTATAATTTACCTTCTTTGGACGCTGCCAATGCTCCCGTGACTATCTCCGCAAAGGCTATCACCATGAGTGGTTTGACAAGTTCTGGCAAAATCTATGATGGAACCACGAATGCATCTGTGTCAGGAACCGCAAGCCTGCAAAGTGCTATCTCTGCCGGAACTGGTTCTGCTTCGGATGGAAAGCCTTATGATGTGGATTCGGTCAGCATAACCGGAACCGCAGTCGGTACTTACAATGATAAAGATGTCTCTGATGCAACGACGGTCGCTTTTTCCGGATTAAGCCTCACGGGTGCCGGTTCAGGTAACTATTCCTTAAGCAATCATGCGGATTCAAGTCACACCATCTCCGTCAAACCTGTAACCGTTAGCGGGTTAACCAGCTCTAACAAAACCTATGACGGGACCACGAATGCATCTGTGTCAGGAACCGCAAGCCTGCAAAGCCCTATTTCTGCCGGAACTGGTTCTGCTTCGGATGGAAAGCCTTATGATGTGGATTCGGTCAGCATAACCGGAACCGCAGTCGGTACTTACAATGATAAAGATGTCTCTGATGCAACGACGGTCGCTTTTTCCGGATTAAGCCTCACGGGTACCGGTTCAGGTAACTATTCCTTAAGCAATCATGCGGATGCAAGTCACACCATCTCCGTCAAACCTGTAACCGTTAGCGGGTTAACCAGCTCTGACAAAACCTATGACGGAACCACGATTGCTACCGTGGGAGGAACCGCAAGCCTGCAAAGCGCTATTTCCGCCGGAACCGGTTCTGCTTCGGACGGAAAGCCTTATGATGTGGATTCGCTCAGCTTAACCGGGACGGCAGTCGGTTCATTCAATGATAAAGATGTGTCTGATGCAACAAAGGTAGTTTTTTCAGGTCTCAGTTTCACAGGAACTGGAGCAGAG
>CACMBV010000024.1 GCA_902612125.1 uncultured Verrucomicrobiota bacterium | reverse complement strand
AATCCGCGTCTTCGGGCAATGCTGGATGTTTGTTCGGCTAAGTTTCTAAATTGGCGGGCAAGGGTCGGATTGGTCATCATCGAACGGAAACCAAAGTAACTTTTACCCTGATCACAATTTCTCAATTCTTCATCGGCATCCAATACATGCTCCACGATATCTCCCTTGGACGTATCTCCCTGGGCATAAAGCTTGGAAATTTCCCGGGCATGAACCTTAAAAAATTCTTCAATCGCACGAAAATCAGAAAGGAAATACTCAACTAAGTCTGACAAATCGTAGACTTGATCGCGAATGACATCCTCACCAAAAATAGGAGCTTCGCCGGTATCCCGGATTCTTTGGATTTCCTCATCAATTTCATCACGCTTTCTGGATAAGTCTTTAATACGGGACTCCGGATCGGTATTCACTCCCTGCGAAAGACTTTCCATCTCGAGAAGGATTCGATTAAACCTCGACTCTGTAGTGGCATATCCCCGCTGCTGCATGGATAGTAAATCTTGGAGCCAACTTAAGGCTTTTTCAGAATGCCTGGTCAGGCGAAAAACATATTCCTCCCGGTCCTCGTCATAGGTCTTTGTCAAGTATCGATGGTCCTCATCGCACCATTCATCCAGGTAATCCTGAGGCGAACGCTTAGGGGCATCAAATCCCTCTAACTCGCGCACCTGCTCAATATGTTCCGAAAGGGTTACGATAAGCTCCTCCTCTGAAGCCTCCGTTGAGCCCCATTTCTTGAAGGTTTTAAAAAAAAACCCGACAACAAAAAAGCCTAGACGACCACGCATGAGCCGCAAAGCTGGCGACTCTTCAAACAAGTGAAGGAAATCCTCATCCATCATTCAAACAAAGTAAAAACTCACAACCTTGGACTGCCCCTAATACAAGTCAAAGAGAAGTTATTCTTAGTATTTAATAACTGTGAGTAACCTTGGGGAATCGCCCACCCAAAGATAAGTGGTGAGCATTACAGTAAAATGAAGATTTATTGATCGAGTAGTTTCAATGCGGCTAAGGCCCCCATTCTCATATTCACAACTCCGTGGGTGGGATCTACCTCTCTTGGATTTAGCCGAACAAAAGTCACCTCATTTTCCCACGCATGCAATATACCTTCGCAAGTCAAGCGTACGGTTGGCACAGCTAAACCGGCACCCATTTCAACAATCACCAGGGATTTAGATTTATTGCTCTCAACCCATGAACTGAAGGCGTCCATCTGTTTTTCCACTCTCGAAGAATCCCATCCATAATCCGAAAACATCAGAATATTCGGTCTAGCCATTCCATTACAGTCTGGACAACTGGGAAGCGGTTCTCTGGCATGAAGATTCTGATCAATTGATAATTTGTAGTCTTCCGGAAATGACCAAACATCCCTTCCGCAATTCCTCATACACTGAAGAAAATGAATCGATCCATGACATTCCAAAATACCTCGATCTTCAAAACCGGATTTTTGAAAATGCCCATCCACATTGGAAGTGTAAACAAAGGAGGTTTTGGGGGGAATCATCCATTTTTTAATAATTGAAAACCCGGCATGTGGGTTGGTGTTTCTATATTGATGCAATCGATGACCATAAAATCCCCATGCCAGGTCAGGATCATCCTGAAACCATTTGGGATTTGCCATCTCTTCAAATCTGATCCCCAACTTCGCAAGAGGTGGATAGGCCTTCCAAAAACCTTCCTTGCCCCGAAAATCGGGCAATCCGGAATCCACCCCCATTCCTGCCCCTGCCCCGATTAGCAGGGCTTCAGAGGAATGCAAAGCTTCCTTAACTTGCACAATTTTTGTATCCATGACCATCACAACCTGGGTGTAAATTTTTTTGAAACCATCTGTTTTTCCTTTGAAACTAATTTCATCTAGATGTTAGGTAAAAAAGTTTTTACGAACACTTTTGAAACACAAACTTCTTTTTAAAGCCAAGCTCGCTTCGATTTGTCTCCTCTTTTATGCAGGATGCGTGACTGTATCCGTTACGCCTAAGCGGCAGAATAAGAACATTCCCAATCAGAAAGAGTCTAAACTCAAACAATACATCAACAGTCACCTGAGTAATGCTTCTAATATTGCATTTTCCAAGAATGGACTGGTTTATTTTACAGAACTTGAAAAACGGGAAGTCATCAAGAGTATGAAATTAAATGTGTTCTCAGAGCCTGCAGTCTTCATGAAGTTGCCCGAATGGATTTCCCCGCCAGATAACTCAGTTCCCAAGGCAGAGGGGTTGCGGGTTGATAACAAGGAAAGACTCTTGATTGCTGAATCTGGTACCGGCAAACTACTTCGAGTAAGTCCAGATGCCCGAAAACTTGAGGTTATCGCTGACTCATACGACGGATACCGTTTCACCACCGTAAAAGATTTGGCTATTGGGAAAGGGAACGATCTTTTTGTTAGCTCTCCTTTTTCCGGAACCATTTACCGGATTCGACCGCAGGAAGGGTTTATTGGCATACTCAATGAGAACCTCGTTCGCGTACAAGGAATCAGCGTGAGCCCGGATGGCAAGAGCTTGGTTGCCGCCGAACCCGATGCATCAAGGGTAGTCGTGTTTGACATCCCAGAAGAACTGATTCCGGTTGAATCATGGACTTTAGTTGATTTCTCCCCCAACGGAGTGGAGCCAAGGGGATTAGCATTTGATGATCAGGGATTACTTTATGTCGGGCTTGGGCAAAATCAGGAAGTTCGCGTGTTTGATTTAAAGAAAGGCCAGCAAACCGATATATTTAACTCGGGAGATCATGCTAATGTATTGAGGCACTTCGAAAATTACCTCTATGTTTGCGGAGGAAAGGGAGTAAGAAGATTTCCCACAAAATAATCCCTGCACTTACTCCTTGGCATGTGCTAAACAAAGGGTTTATTGTTCGAATTTCGCAGGAATAAAATTTTTTTTATATCCTTGGCAGAATTGCATGATCTGACAACTTCTAAGCTAATTTCTAGGCTCATAGGTATTCTCATAACCAGTAGGAGGGCATGAGGCGAAAAGCAATAAGAACAAATGTGGTATCGCATCAAGGCCTTACACCATCCATTGAAGTAACCAAGCCCAAAATAAACTTACATTTTGGGAATTTTTCTAATTTTGTTTTGGTACTATTGGTTTAATCAATTAAGACTCAGCTATGGGGAACTATTCCACCGTCACTGACTTTGCTAGATTACGAGGTTTATCTACATCAAGACCTCGTAAGCGGGCAAAGTGATAGGCAAATAACTGCAAAGGTAGGTTTGCTAAAATCGGTCGAACCACCTCATGGGCAACCGGCAACCTAAAAACATCGTCGGCCGCTTCCTTTGGGATTTCAACACCTTCTGGTGCAATTGCTAATACTGGACCTTGACGCGCTTTTACCTCTTGCATATTGGCTATCGTCTTGGCTGACAATTCACTTCCCTCAACTATAAAAATGGAAGGGCATTCAGGATTGATCAGGGCGATCGGACCGTGCTTCAATTCCGCGGCGGGATATCCCTCAGCATGGGCATAAGAAATCTCCTTTAATTTTAAGGCACCCTCCAAGGCAACCGGGTATAAACTCTGTCGGCCCATAAAAAGCAGATGCTCTGCTTTGCTGTATTTTAAAGCCAATTCCCGGATCTGTTCTCCTTGTTGCAAAACTCTCGAAACTAAATCCGGAAGATCGTTTAGTGCCTCAACAATACCTTGTCCATCCATGGGCGAAAGGTCTCTCATGCGACCAAGTGCCAGACCTAGCATAGCACACAAGCAAACCTGGGAAGAAAAAGCTTTGGTTGATGCGACTCCAATTTCTGGACCAACGCGCTGATAGACTCCCCCGTCCGTTTCTCGAGCTAAAGATGATCCCACTACATTGGTAATGCCCAAGGTAAGAAGCCCTTTGGTCTTAGCTTCACGAACAGCTTCGAGAGTGTCTAATGTTTCGCCTGATTGACTAACTGCGATCACTAGCGATTTCTCAGCTTTAGGAGAATTTCGGTACCTAAATTCAGAGGCATGCTCTACCTCGACAGGAACCCTCGCCAATCTTTCAATTAAATATTCTCCAACCATACAAGCATGCCTCGCTGTGCCGCAGGCAACAAAAATAATTCGGTCTAAATTTCGAAGTTCCTCTTCGTGCCCCTCCAAACCGCCAAGTTTTGCAGTTGTTCCGTCATCCCCGAAACGTCCCCGCAAAGTATTTTTCAGGGCTGTCGGTTGTTCATAAATCTCTTTTTCCATGAAAGAATCAAAATCTCCTATTTCAACCTCTTCGGAAATTTGATCAACCGGATGGGCGACGGCTTTGGCTTCCTGCCCCTCCAAAGTAGTAATACGGAAGTCAGTCCCTTTAAGAATTGCCAATTCACCATCATTTAAGAACACTGCTTCTTTGGCACGACCCACAAAAGCAGAAGCATCACTCGCAATAAAATTAGCGTCATCTCCCAGGCCAACGACTAGGGGTGAACCCCTGCGGGCTCCTATCATTGTTTCCGAATAATCCAAGCAGAGGACAGCAATACCGTATGCTCCGCGACACTGAGCAAGTGCAATACGAACAGCGTCTATAAGTCTGTCTTTTTCATTGAGCAATTCTGAGTAATTATATGCTATTAAATTACAAAGGACTTCCGAGTCGGTTTCAGAGTTGAATTCAATCCCTTTTCCAGACAGGAAATGTTTTAAAGCCCCAAAATTTTCGATGACGCCATTATGCACCATCACAAACTTTCCGTCATGACTGACATGGGGATGAGTGTTGGGAACCGTGACCGCACCGTGAGTGGCCCATCTTGTATGGGCGATACCCAGAGAAGATTGTGAACTATTCTTTTGAACGGAGTCTGCGAGGTTTTGTACGCGACCCGTCTCGCGAGACATGCAGAATTCATTTCCCTCGTGAAAAGCAACTCCTGCTGAGTCGTACCCTCTGTATTCAAGCCTTCTCAGACCATCAATGAGAGATTCTTGTGCTAAGCCTTTACCTATGTAACCAATGATACCACACATAGTTTAAGTGTAATAATGTAAACTCCCAAAGAACTCAATTTAATTACTTTAAATAAAATCATTAATCTTTGATTTATTTTCGGGAATGGCCGGGCGCACTAAATTCTTTTCGATTATTCGTAATTCAGCTAAATTCTCTTTTATGGTCCTTTTTGGTAGCAAACTAATCAACCCGGTACATCCAACATTGATAGTACTCAATTCAGTTTTGTTCTTATTGCCTATTTCATGGCCAATGATTTCAGCCGTACAGGGTAAGGACCAAGCCCTTAGTTTTGTTATCTTTGTACAGCATGACCATGCGGTGAGCACCTGGGGAATTAAAAGTGACCGATTTAAAGAAATGAACCCGACTCCAAACATAGATAACTTAGGTAAAACGGGTTATTCTTTTATTAATGCATTTTGTTCCAATGGCAGTTCCTCTCCCGGAAGTGCCACGCTGCTTACTGGTAAATTTGCTCATCAGCATGGGCTTTTATTAAACGGAAATAGATTTGACCCAAACCAACCGACACTCCCAAGAGCATTGGCAGCGAATGGTTATGAAACTGCTTTGTTCGGAAGGTGGGATTTGAAAACTGAGCCTGCGGATTTTAACCACTGGGAAGTCTTGGAAGAAAGAAATGAATTTTTTAATCCAACCATCATATCAGCGGCTGGCGAGCGACAAATTGAGGGTCATGCAACTGACATCATCACGGACCTCCTAATTCAGTGGATACGGAGAAGGGAAACCTCTGCCAAACCATTCCTAGCATTTGTTTTTTATAATGCCACCCAGAGACCATGGATGCCATCCTTGAGGCAGCTTGAAACATACAACAATATTTTACTCCCGGAACCTTCCACCCTGTTTTCCAATCAGAAAGATTTGGCCCCTGCATCAAGGTATCAAATGAATGAAATAGGTAATGACTTGAACCTCACTTCCGACCTTTTTGTTGGATCAACCCAGAAACCAAATCCTAATAAGTCAAAAATACTAGGTGTTTACCAAAAAAATCTCTCCAAGATGAATGAGGAGCAATTTTCAACTTGGCAGCTCTTGTGGCGCCCGCAAAATGAAGCTTACTTTAGAGAAGTTCCTACAGGAGAAGAGCTTCTTAGATGGAAATACCAGAGATTTGTCAAAAACTACCTTCGGTGCATTCGGGACGTAGATGAAAATATTGGTCGATTCAGGTCCTTTTACGAACAATTTTCTAATCAAGAATGCATCTTTGTCTACACCGCAAGCCAGGGAAGATTTATTGGTGAAAAAGGGTGGTTTGGAAGTAAATGGATAATGGAGCCAAGTATGCGAATTCCTCTTAGCTTTACCCTTATCAACAGTAAGGAATACGCTCCCTTAAAGATCGAAACAAATGTTCAGGATATTGATCTTGTTCCAACCCTTTTGAGTTTGGCGAATTGTGATGACTTTGAAAACAACCACGGCCTTGCTCTTAATGCGGAAGGTTGGAATTCAACAGAGGTTAAACAGAGAAAATCGCTTTACTTTCACAACTATGATTTTCCCGGCTCTGGAATGGTCGCTAAACATTATGGAATCAGGACACAGGCTTATAAATTGATTCATTATTACCAATTCGGAGAATGGGAATTATTTGATATTGAAAATGACCTGCCCGAGACCAAAAATATAATCAACTCGTACAATGAAATTGAAGATCTTAAAAAAAACCTTGCGGGAATTCTGTTTCAAATCACTGATCTAGGTGACAAATCAATCATGCCAGAAAAGTGGCGAAGAATTTACCGTGGGCCATCCGCAAGAATGGAATAAGTACGATGTTTAATTTGGTAAATTCCTACTATTATCTGAAGGAAAAGTAAAAAAAGTATTGTATAGATATGCTTTTATTGCTTAATACTCCTCGTAGGAATGCATATCCTGAGAGGCACCGTTTGGGAGGACGGTGCCTTTCGTCTTTTTTGATTAGCTAATTCACACCAGCCCACAAATGAAAAAAATTATCCTTAGCTTATTCTCACTACATTTCCTAATTTTCTTGTACAGTAAAACAGATGAACGGCCCAATATACTTTTTGTTTTTACTGATGACCATGCACCTCATGCGATCGGTGCATACAACGGTTGGCTCAAGTCAGTTAACCCAACACCAGTAATAGATACACTGGCTAAAGAAGGGATGGTTTTTGTAAATAGTTTTTGCACCAACTCTATATGCGGTCCTAGCCGAGCTGTCATTCAAACCGGGAAACATAGCCATAAAAATGGCTTTATGAACAATGGTAATACTTTTGACTGGAATCAGCAGACTTTCCCCAAACTTCTCCAGAAATCAGGATATCAAACGGCTATTTACGGCAAAAGCCACCTGAAAGGTAAGCCTTTAGGTTATGACGATTGGGCGGTTCTGCCAGGTCAGGGGTTGTATTACAATCCGGACATAATTTTTCCTGATGGCAGAAAGAGGATCGATGGATATTGCACGGATGTCGTAACCGATCTTGCAGTTGAATGGCTAAATGACAAGAGATCTAAGGATAAGCCTTTTATGCTCATGGTTCAACATAAGGCACCCCATCGCAACTGGATGCCTGCATTAAGGCATCTATCACTCTACGATGATATTGACATACCCGAACCACCCACTCTTTTTGATAAGTGGAAGGACAATGCTCCAGGGGCAAGAGTGCAAGAGCTCGAAATCGATCGTCATATGGATCTGAACTACGATTTGTTCGTTGATTTGACTCCCGATTTTAATCAACCACCTTCTCAAAAGAGACAAGACCGATCAGCATGGCATAACATGAAAAGAATGTCTGCCGAACAACTTAATGCATGGAGGGACCACTATGCTCCCCGGGATAAAGCTTTTCACGAAGCTAAACTTAGAGATAAAGACCTTGTTCGATGGAAATTCCAAAGATATGCAAAAAATTATCTCCGCTGCGTAAAAGGGGTTGATGAAAGTGTTGACCGACTGCAAAAGGAACTAACGAGATTGGGACTGGATAAGAATACCATCGTTATTTATTCCTCTGATCAGGGTTTCTATATTGGGGATCATGGATGGTATGATAAGAGATGGATGTATGAAGAATCTCTCAAAATGCCATTTATTGTCAAATGGCCCGGAGTGGTGAAAGCAGGGAGCAGAAATACCGACTTGGTTCAAAATTTGGATTATGCACAAACCTTTCTTGAGATTGCTGGTGCTCCACAACCTAAAGATATGCAAGGTTCGTCACTAGTTCCGCTCCTCAAAGACGAAACTCCAAAAAATTGGAGGAAGGAAATTTATTATCATTATTATGAATATCCTAGTGTTCACATGATCCCTCGGCATTACGGAATAAGAACAAAAAGGTATAAGCTCATGCATTTCTACCAATTCGGTAAAGAATGGGAAATGTATGATCTTAAAACCGATCCGGATGAACTCACAAATATCTTTGGAAATAAGAAATCTGAAAAAGTACAAAAGACTCTCAACAATCGACTCAAGAATCTACGCAAGCATTACGAAGATGATAGCGATGTTTCCGTCCGTCCCGATTATATCGAACTTTACAGAAAAAAGTCATAAGCCTTTATAACTTTAGCTGCTTACCATCTGATATTGATCCTAGGATTGTTGGATGCAGCCAATCCTTGAGAGACCATCTCATACTCAGGACTCTGTATAAATTTGGTTTTTTCTTAAGTGTTGACTCGTAATCCGTATAAAACGCTGTGAGTAATGTGCCTTCCTTATCAACAGCTGTAGTTGATGGATAACCAATATCTTTTGCCTCATTGCCAAACTGATGGATAACCCAAGGGGGTCTCCAGGTTTTGCCGGCATCAATGCTTAGCCTTGCACCGATTCCCATAAGTCCACGATTGCGAATTCCATAGGTTAACAGAAGACAATTATCTGAAAGTTGGGTAAGATCGGCGGGATGCTGCATTGGAAGAGTAAGAGGTCCTTTTTCTTTCCATCTTTTTTTATTATTCAAGGAAAATTCACAGAGTTTTACATGATGATCAATGTGAGTTCGAACAGCCGCGAGTACGCGTTTATCAGAAAAATGGCAAAGCGTGGCTTCATTGGAATCGTTCGAGCCAAATTTACTTATTTTATTCCAAGATTTACCATCATCTTCAGATGAGACCAGCCATGATTCACTTGGTTTCCCGCTACCCTTCGAACAATAGGAAGAATAAGCCAATTTCTTTCCACCCATAGAAATGATCCGTCCAAAAGGGATGGCAGATTGAATTACTTTGGGCACATCTGGGGATGAATCTTCCTTCCAGGTTTTTCCACGGTCTGTTGATCTGGAAAGCCAATGGCCAGAAAAGCCCGCGAACTTCTCTTCTTTAATATAAAACCCACTACTAAAGCACAATAAGTCGCCATTATTTGCCATACCAACGGCCAAGTGCATGCGATTTCCGCCCTTTGGATGTTTAGCGACCATTCCTCTTTTTCTCCAATTCAAACCATTACGATCCGAAATTGAGCAAATTAAATCGCCCTTCATTAATCCATGACTCGGGGCATTAAAATAAGTACATAAAACTTGCCCATTTTTTAGTTTTGTCAAATTTGGCCACCCACATGCATTCGTAGCAACAACAGAAATCTTTTTATTCATCATTATTAAATGGTTCTCTGGATGCTTACAGTTCAAGCTAGAAAGCTAAAGCAATAAAATCTGATAATAAAAGATAACCGACTTGATTTCGACATATGGAGTAAATACCATTTATATAAATCATATATTTATGAATTTTCATTCAATAATGTTGTTGGTACTCCTTCCACAATTTCTGGTAATAGGAAAATCAAAACTCGAATTTTTTGAGAACCGAATTCGACCCGTACTTGCCGAAAATTGCTACGAATGCCACAATAGTATTAAACAAGCAAAATCCGGCTTAGTATTGGATTATAAGCATGGAATAATAAAGGGGGGTGAACGTGGACCTGCAATTTCATTAACAAATCCAAAAGCAAGTCTTCTTTTACGGGTTTTAAAACATGAGATAAGTGACCTTAAGATGCCGAAAGGCGGACCTAAAATAACAAATAAAATCATCAATGATTTTGAAAGTTGGATAAATGCAGGAGCCTTTGACCCACGTGATAAACCACCAACCGCGGAACAGTTTGCAAAAGAAACTTCATGGGAAAAAATTCGCGACAAAAGGAAGGAATGGTGGAGCTTTCAGACTTTAAAAAAACATAAGGTTCCGTTGGAAAAAGAAAGGGAAATAGACCACCCTGTTGATCTTTTTCTCAGAGAAAAAATGAATGCGGCTGGACTCTCGCAGAATCATGCAGCTGATCCTCACACCATTCTACGGAGACTTACATTTTCTCTAATCGGACTTCCTCCATCCATTGAACAACAAGATCGGTTTAGCAAGCTGGCAGAAAGTGGTTTAGATCAAGCAGTCTCTTCATTCACTGATGATCTCCTAAACAGCCCACATTTTGGGGAGAGATGGGCAAGGCACTGGATGGATTGGGTCCGCTATGCCGACTCCCACGGCAGTGAGGGAGATCCGCAAATCCCAAATGCCTATCGCTACAGAAATTATTTAATTCGAGCTCTAAACGAAGATATTGGTTACGATCAATTGATAAAGGAACACATAGCTGGAGATTTACTTGATAATCCACGTATAAACAAAAATCTTGGTATTAATGAATCTGCAATTGGTACTGCACATCTTCGTTTTGTCCTGCACGGTTTTGCTCCAACTGATGCTTTAGATGAGCATGTTCGTTTTACGGATGACCAGATCGATACTGTGAGCAAGACATTTCTTGGACTGACAGTCTCCTGTGCACGATGCCATCATCATAAGTTTGATGCCATTAGCCAAGATGACTACTATGCGTTTTTTGGTATATTTTCCAATGGAAGACCTGCCCAGAGGGTCATTGATAATCCAGCCAATTTATCTGTGCATGATAATGAATTAGCTACACTCAAGGATGAAATTAAAAATGCCGTATTCAAACATTGGCAATCTATGGATCTTATTTCGAAAATTCTTGAAAGGAAACCTAGCGAACCAACTAAAGATCCGCACGATTTTCTTATGGTATGGGACCAATTGTATTCACTTGATCAGAAAAACCTCAACACCCAATGGAAAAAACTTGAAGCGGAAGTGAGTCAGAGCCAAAACCGCCTGAAAGCTTTTACTAAGACAGGTTATCCTAAAGCATGGAAAATGAATGATCCTAATACTTATAATTCTTGGAAAAAAAGCGGGACGGGTTTGAAAGAAAATACTGCTAAGGCTGGTGCATTTACAATTACCCTGAAAGGAAATAAAATTCTTGATCATATTTATCCAGCTGGAGTTTATACCCACCTTTTAAGCAATAAAGAGAATGGAACCTTTTCTTCTCCAAGGTTTAAATTTAATGAAGGAAATGTATGGCTTCGTGTAATTGGAGACAAAGACTCCTCCTTCCGGTATTCGGTATGGAATTACCCTAGAAAAGGCACGGTTTACCCTAAATCTTCACCGGAACCCTCATCTTTAAAGTGGTATAGTTTTAAGACTAATTATTGGGCAGGCGAAACTGGATATATTGAAATTACCACCAATCGGGATCAACCAGTGGAAGCCGGGAATAACGAACGATCGTGGTTTGGAATAACGGACGCCATACAAACGAAACCAGGGCAACCTAATCCACGAAATGAAATGGCAGAGGTGCTTTCTTCCTTATTTTCACAACCAATCGAGGAAATCAATCGGGCAAATCTCGCACAAAGGTATTCAGAAGTGATTAAAGAAAGCATTGAAGCTTGGGCATCAAATACAATTTCAAACGAACAATCCTTCATTCTCTTATCCCTCCTTAAGCATGATCTGCTTCCCAATAATCTCAAGGAAATCCAATCTGCCAGGAAACCATTGGAAAAATACAGAGAACTCGAAGCAAAAGTACCGGTACCTAAGCTTACCCCGGGTATTCTTGATGGAGAGCCTTTTGACCAAGCACTCTTTGAGAGAGGAAACCATAAAAAACCTGCCTATAAAGTCCCGAGACGTTTTCTTGAAGCCATAGACGCAACCCCTTACCCCAAAAGCTCATCCGGAAGACTTGAGCTTGCTCAGGATCTTCTTCGCCAGGATAACCCTTTTACTACGCGCGTTATTGTAAATCGAATATGGCATCATTTGTTCGGGCATGGAATTGTCAGAACACCGGATAATTTTGGCCGACTCGGAGAAAAACCTTCGCACCCAGAATTGTTAGATTACTTGGCCATCAAGTTTCGAAATGACGGTTGGTCGATCAAAAAATTGATAAGATTTTTGGTTACCAGCGAAACCTTCCGTTCATCTTCTTCCCCTTCTTTAAGAGCCAGGGAAATGGATCCTCAGAACATCTTACTTTCGCATGCAAATCTTCGAAGAATGGAAGCAGAGCCCATTCGTGATGCAATGCTTCTGTCCTCTGGTCGACTCCAACTAAACCGCATTGCTGAAGGCAAACCCGAGGGTAAAAATAGTCCTCGTAGGGCAGTTTACAGACAGGTCAAAAGAAATTCACTGGACTCGTTTCTTTCAGTTTTTGATGCACCCGTTCCCACTTCCGCAAAAGGGCGTAGAGATGTTACAAATGTACCTGCTCAGTCTCTCACCCTGATGAACGACCCGTATGTTTTAAAAGCTGCCAGGGAATTTGGTAATCTTTACAAGTCACCAAATATAAAGGATGGAATTCATAAAATGTTCCGGATAGCACTGGGTAGAGCACCCAATGAGAATGAAGTTTCGAGATCACTTCAATACTTGGATAGGACTGAAAGGAATTCTCAAGAATTTGAATCCAAATTAGCAAGCCTTCGCCAAAGCTTAAATGAAATAAATAATCGTATTTACAAAGTTAAATTACCTGTTCGTCAGCAAATTTTAAAGGAAAGAAAATTTGACCAAAAAAACGCGATTAGCTCTTTGCCTAAACCATCCCTTCATTGGGATTTCAGCCAAGGATTGGAAGATTCAATTCTTGGACTTAAGTGTCGATTAAAGGCAGGCGCAAAGGTTGAAAACGGGGCTTTGTATGTGACCGGCGGAGGCTATGCATTAACCCAAAAGATTCCCTTTGGTATTTCCGAGAAAACCCTTTCGGCTTGGGTGCAGCTTGACAATTTAAAACAAAGATCTGGTGGAGTGATGACCATACAAACCCCAAATGGAGCTTTTTTTGATTCTGTTGTTTATGCCGAAAAATTACAAAACACCTGGATGTCTGGAAGTAATGGATTTAGCAGAACGGAAAATTTTCCTCTGGCACCTCAAGAGCAAAAAGCAGATCAGCAGTTCGTAAATATTGTCATTACTTATTCAAAAAAAGGAAAAATTTCAGGATACCGGAATGGTGAACCATATGGAAAATCTTATCAAAGAAGTACCTTTCATTTTGAGCCAAATGATAGTGTTATCTCATTTGGTGTACGCCATCTGCCTGCGGCTCCTAACCGGATGCTTCAAGGCAAAATTAGTTCTGCAACTATATTTGACAGAGAACTTTCTAAGGATGAAATCAAAACTCTGTTTGATCCAGCATCTTACATTACCCTTCAAGAAGTAACCAAGGGGTTATCAACACAAGAAAAAGAGTTATTCGATAAACTATCTGCACAAAAAGGGGAGATAATGGAAAAAATTCAGGAATTTGAAAGGCCAAGCACCACGAATAAACCAAAACTTGAGGATCTTGCTCTGGCCTTGTTTAATATGAAAGAATTTATTTACTTAAAATAAAAAATGATCATGAACCTTCCCATGAATCGCAGACAAATGCTAAGCACATGTTCAACGGGCTTTGGAATGCTCGCTTTGCAAGGGCTGTCAGGGCAAAATCAGCTTTTCGCCAAACCCCACTTCACTCCCAAAGCTAAAAATGTGATATTTTGCTACATGTCAGGAGGAGTTTCCCATGTTGATACTTTTGATCCGAAACCGAAATTACAAGAATTTGCCGGGCAACCCATGCCAGTAAAAGTTGAACGAACTCAGTTCAATAACAATGGAAATATTTTTCCATCCCCTTATGAGTTCAAAAGACATGGTCAAAGCGGAATTCCCGTGAGCTCAATTTTTCCCCGTACTGCCAAGATGGTTGATGAAATGGCCGTTATTCGTTCCATGACCAGCAAGGTTAATGAACATGCCCAAGGAAACTATGCGATTCATACAGGGTTCCCATTTATGGGACATCCTTCAGCAGGTGCGTGGATCAGTTATGGATTAGGCAACTTAAATCAAAACCTTCCCGGCTTTGTCGTGCTTCATAGTGGAGGATCAGTTCCTCCTCATGGTGGAGTAGGACTGTATGGAAGTGGATACTTACCTGCAAATAATCAAGGGTCTATTTTACAGGTAGATCGAGATGAACCAATTCAAAATGTTAATCCTAGAGAATCCTTCAGAGAACAACGAGCCCGTCTCAATTTCCATAAATCGTTAGATATGGATTTCCTTCATTCATCAGGAAAAAATTCTCAAGTTGAGGCTGCCATCCGTAACCATGAAGTGGCTTACAAAATGCAGGTTGCCGTTCCTGAATTATGTAACTTGAAAGGTGAGACAGATGCTACCAAAAAGCTTTATGGTCTTGATTCCACGGATGTTCAAACTGCTGGATACGCAAGGCAATGCCTTCTCGCTAGAAGGTTGGTAGAGCGGGGAGTTCGTTTTGTGGAATTAAGTTGTTTGACGGAGGGTATTGGGGCTGGTGGTGCTGCTAATCCCTGGGACCAGCATGGAGCGCTTGAAAAAGGTCATGCTGCCATGGCTCACCAAGTTGATCAACCGATCGCTGGTTTACTTCAGGATCTCAAGGTTCGTGGATTACTTGATGAAACCTTAGTAATCTGGGCAGGTGAATTTGGTAGAACACCATTTTCCCAAGGAAGTAATGGCCGGGACCACAACCCGTTTGGGTTCTCCATTTGGATGGCAGGTGGAGGTATAAAAGGAGGAACTATTTACGGAGAAACGGATGAATTCGGATATCATGTCACCGAAAACAAATGTGATTTTTACGATCTGTGGGCGACCGTTCTTCACCAGCTAGGTCTTGATCATGAAAACCTGACATACAGGCATGGAGGAAGAGATTTGAGGTTAACGGATGTTCACGGTAGGGTCATACAATCCATTCTTACCTGAAAGGATTAGAATGATTTTCCCAGTGAACGACAATATGCAAGAAATTGTTCTGCTTGTTCGGAGAGGCGATTCTTAATTTTGTGATCCGTAATTCCATTGGTTAAATCCGCAACTTCGTGGACAGCAGGAACAAAAACCCGCCTTGGAAAATTATAAGCATTCCGATAACCAAATACTTGTTGTAAATGCTCCACGGGACGTAACCCCGCAAACTGACCTGATGCGATTCCAATGTAACAAACAGGACGGCCTTCGAAACTGTCAGGATACGGAAGAAGATCAATAAATAACTTAAGGGCTCCTGGCATACTTCCGTTATATTCAGGAACAACGATTACGATGCCAGAGGAATCAAGAATATGGCCGGTAAATTCCAAAACTTTGGGAGGCTTCTCAAGGTAGGCATCTGGAGAAAATGTTTCCGGTGGTAATTCAGCGAGATCCAAAACTTTAGATTTCACTTCGTGTCGCAAATAAATTGAAGAAATATTTTCTGCAAATACAGAGGTTATACTGCCTCTGCGGTTAGTTCCAGCGACAATGGTAATCATAAACTTGGCTGTTCAATATATGACATGAGTTGTTCATAATTTCTCCCGACCGGTATGTCGGGATACTCTTGGATTAACCGATCAGGCGGATTAAAAAACATACAATGGTTTGCTGCCTTAAGCATATCCAAGTCGTTGTAACTATCTCCCGCGGCAACAACCTCAAAGTTTAATTTCTGAAGATACTGTACACTTTTTCTCTTGTGATCGGGTAAACGAAGCTTAATACCATGAATCAAGTCATTGGAGACTTCAAGTTCGTGACAAAACAAACAGGGGAAACCTAGCTTTTTCATCAAAGGGCCAATAAATTCACGAAAAGTGTCGGACAATATAATCAGCTCAAATTTAGCCCTCAGGTGCTGGGTAAAATCGATAGCACCTGGAAGGGGCTCAAGCGAATCGATTACTTCCTTAATTTGGCTGAGGGTGAAATTATTTTTCTTGAGGATATCAAGACGATATTCCATCAAAATAGTGTAGTTTGACTCGTCTCTGGTCGTACGGGTTAGTTCTTGGACCCCGGTCTTCTCCGCAAAAGCTATCCAGATCTCAGGAATGAGAACTCCTTCGAGATCAAGGCAAACAATACGCATCTAATCAATTAAGGGAGAGAAGTCTCGCCCATCAAAAAACGGTCGCACTCTCGGGCAACAGCTCGGCCTTCATTGATAGCCCAAACGACCAGAGACTGCCCTCTACGCATGTCACCTGCTGAAAATACACCTTCGAGATTTGTGGTAAACTTTCCATATTCAGCTTGTATGTTAGACCGACTGTCCCTACCAAGACTGAGTTCATCCGCTATTGCATCCTCCGGTCCTAAAAAACCCATGGCCAAAAAAGCAACTTGAGCAGGTATTTCTCTTTCCGAACCAGGAACTTCTGCAGGAGTAAAACGGCCATTTTCTTGTTTCCATTCAATCTCGTGGATGAGCAGGCTCTTAAGATTACCATCCGCATCACCGATAAACTTTTTCGTAGCAGTAAGGTAATGACGGGGATCAGATCCAAAGATTTCTTTGGCTTCTTCCTGACCGTAATCCATTTTATAAACTTTCGGCCATTCGGGCCAAGGATTATCCGCAGCACGTTCCTCTGGAGGTCTGGGCATAATTTCCAGTTGAGTAACGCTTCTACATCCATGACGAATAGAGGTGCCCACACAATCGGTTCCGGTATCACCACCGCCAATAACAACAGCATCCTTACCTTTGGCAGCTGTTTCAAAGGCGGTAATGTCCTTGAGTTCCAATAATCCTTGCGTGTTCTTGGTTAAAAACTCCATTGCAAAATGAACCCCGTTGAGCTCACGACCTTCAACAGGCAGATCTCTTGGCTTGGTTGCGCCACAGCATAAAACAACAGAGTCAAAATCATCAACTAGCTTTTTAGCGGGAAGGTCTTTGCCTATTTCTGTGGATACCACGAACTCAATTCCCTCTTCCGCTAAGAGATCGACCCTTCGCTGAACATATTTTTTGTCCAATTTCATATTTGGTATGCCATAAACCAGAAGTCCACCTATCCTGTCAGCACGTTCATAAACGGTAACTGAATGTCCGGCTTTGTTCAACTGGTCAGCGGCAGCCAAACCAGCAGGTCCAGACCCCACAACTGCCACTTTCTTTCCAGATCTAGATTTTGGGGGATTAGGACTTACCCACCCTTCCTGAAATCCTTTGTCAATGATTGAACATTCAATACTCTTGATCGTAACAGGTGGCTCGATGACCCCAAGCACACATGAACCTTCACAAGGTGCGGGGCAAACTCTTCCAGTAAATTCTGGAAAATTGTTGGTCTTGTGCAGGCGGTCAAGCGCATCTCTCCATTTATCTTGATAAACAAGGTCATTCCATTCTGGGATTAAATTATTAATTGGACAGCCACTTGCCATATTGCTCAGGGTCATTCCTGTGTGGCAATAAGGCGTACCGCAATCCATGCATCGGGCACCCTGTTGTTTTAATTTCTGCTCCTGAAAGTCTTCGTGGATCTCATTCCAGTCTTTAATCCTGTCAAGAGGAGCACGATCTGGGATGGGAGATCTTGCGTGTTCTAAAAATCCTGTAGGTTTTCCCATAATTACAATCTGTTATAAAATTAGTGACCTGCTGCTACATTCTCTTCGAACGCTGCTTGTATGGCTTCATCTCCCTTTAAACCTCGCTTTTCAGCTCTTTGAAGGGCATTTTGTACGCGTTCATAATCTTCGGGCATAATTTTTAAAAATTTATTTAAAAATTTGTCCCAATTCTCGAGAATATTTTGTGCTCGGACCGAGGATGTGTATCTCTGATGGTCAGTTATTTTATCTTTGAGGTCTTGTATTTCCTGATCACTACATTCAATTAAAGGATAAACCTTTACCATCTCCGAATTTAGCCTCTTGGAAACAAAATCTCCAGCCTCGTCAAGTATGTACGCTACACCTCCAGACATTCCTGCTCCAAAATTTCTTCCCGTATTACCTATGCAAAGCACCGAACCGCCCGTCATATATTCACAACCATGATCACCCAGTCCTTCCACAATTGCATGTACTCCAGAATTTCTGACGCAAAATCTTTCACCGGCAACCCCAGCTATATAAGCATTTCCGGATGTGGCACCGTAGAAACAGACATTACCGGTTATGATGTTTTGATGGGCTACAAATTGTGAGTCTTCTGGGGGACGAACAATTACCTTGGCACCAGACAATCCTTTTCCGCAATAATCGTTGGTGTCACCTGTAACCGTAAATGTCATGCCTTTTGGGCAAAAAGCTGCCAGGCTTTGTCCCGCAGAACCAGTTAAATTGATTCGAATGGTATCATCAGGCAAACCATTAGGACCGTTTTTCCGGGAAACTTCCGCTCCAGTGATTGTTCCAACAACACGGTCAGTATTTACGATTTCAGAATCAATCACGACTGATTTACCATCTTCAATTGCGGGTTTTGCAGCCTTTAAAATCAAACGCTGGTCAAGAGATTTTTGTATTAGATGATCCTGTTTCATCTGACAATAAGTCCCTACTTCTGGTCCGACCTCTGGTTTGTAAAGTATTTTAGAATAATCCAAACCTTTAGCCTTCCAATGGTCCAGGGCTGAATTTAATTCGAGCTTATCGACCCGACCGACCATTTCGTTTACAGTTCTAAAGCCTAGCTTGGCCATAGTCTCGCGCATTTCTTCAGCCACAAAATTCATGAAATTGACAACTGCATCGGCTCCCCCACCAAATTTTTTTCGCAGGCGAGGATCTTGGGTGGCAATACCGACCGGGCAGGTATTTTTGTGACACACCCGCATCATGAGACACCCCAAGGTAACTAAGGGGGCTGTTGCAAAACCAAATTCTTCTGCACCTAACAAACAAGCTATTGCGACATCGCGACCTGTTTTGAGCTGTCCATCTGTCTCAAGAACAACTCGGCTTCGTAGATCATTAAGCAACAAAGTTTGATTGGTCTCTGCAACTCCCAATTCCCATGGAGCACCTGCATGCTGAATCGAAGATCGAGGAGAGGCTCCCGTACCGCCATCATATCCTGAAATCAAAATAACATCGGCCTTGGCTTTAGCAACTCCTGCCGCCACGGTACCCACTCCAACTTCAGACACCAGCTTGACATTGACTCGAGCATGAACATTTGAATTTTTAAGGTCGTGAATGAGCTCGGCCAAGTCCTCAATGGAATATATGTCGTGATGAGGAGGAGGGGAAATCAATCCAACGCCAGGCGTGGTTCCACGCGTCTTGGCAATTGCAGGCAAAACCTTATGTCCAGGTAGCTCGCCTCCCTCTCCGGGCTTGGCTCCCTGTACGATTTTGATTTGTATCTCGTCTGAATTGACCAAATAAAAACTGGTAACTCCAAATCTTCCACTGGCTACCTGCTTTATTGCAGATCTGCGGGAGTCTCCGTTTTTATCAGGGGTGAAACGATCAATATCCTCTCCGCCTTCGCCGGTGTTTGATTTTCCACCAAGTCGATTCATTGCGATAGCCAAACTTTCATGAGCTTCCTTGGAAATAGAACCGTAGGACATTGCGCCAGTTTTAAACCGTTTAACAATTTCAGTAGCAGGCTCAACATCTTCAATAGGTATTGGTTTCTCTTCAAAATTAAACTCCATTAGACCTCGAAGGGTGTACATTTCCCGTGACTGATCATTAATGGCGTCAGAATAATCTCTAAAAACCTGATAATCGCCGAGTCGTGTAGCTTTTTGTAACTTGTGAATTGTGGTTGGATTGAACAGGTGTTTTTCACCGGATGCACGCCATTGATAGACACCCCCAGGATCGAGTGGAAGGGCCCGTTCATCCGGTCTTGGTGAAAAGGCAAAATTGTGCCTGTGCCTAGCTTCCGAGGCAATTGTTTCTATACCAATTCCTTCGATTCTAGATGCAGTTTTTGTAAAATATTTATCGATTATGCTTTGATTCAATCCTATCGCTTCAAAAATTTGAGCTCCCCGATAAGATGCGATTGTGGATATGCCCATTTTGGACATTGTTTTTATAACACCATTTAGATTTGCTTTTAAGAAATTTTTACAAGCTATATCAGCAGGAAGGTCGAGGTTACCCTCAGAAATCATGAAACGAATGGTTTCAAGACTTAAATAAGGATTGATAAGATCAGCACCGTAACCCAACAAGAGTGCAAAATGCTGAACCTCCCTGGGCTCCCCTGACTCAACGACCAAAGAAACTTTAGTTCGGGTTCCTTTACGAATGAGATGATGATGAACGCCTGCACAAGCTAGGAGAGATGGTATGGCTGCTTTGTGATCTGCAATTCCACGGTCGGATAGAATGAGTATATTTGAACCATCATGAATTGCTTGATCAGCAGACTCAAAGAGAACCTTTAACGAATCCTGAAGGTTACTTCCCTCTACATCTTTCTGATCTGGATCAAATAAAATATTAAGCAAACTGGCTTTGAAACCTTTGGGTAATTCTCCCCGCAATTTTGAAATCTCAATATCATCGACCAGGGGAGAGTCATATTTGATCATCCGACAACTTCCCGGACCAGGTTTAGTGAGATTACCCTCAGAGCCGATAAAAGATATAGAAGCAGTTACAATCTCTTCTCGGATGGGATCAATTGGAGGATTCGTCACTTGGGCAAACAATTGTTTGAAATAGTTATAAATAAGCTGAGACTTATCAGATAGTACAGCTAATGGTGAGTCATTCCCCATTGAACCGAGCGGTTGCTTTCCAGATTGAGCACTTGGTCCAATCAAAAATCTCATGTCTTCAAATGTATATCCGAAAGCCTTCTGTCGGGTAATCAGCGAGTTAAAATCGTCTGTGTGGTGAGGAGCACAAGCTTTGAGTTGATTTGATTCCAACAAGCTTTGTTTGAGCCAATCGCCGTAACTTTCTTCTTTGGCAATCTTTTCTTTCAATTCCTTGTCTCCGACAATTTTCCCTTCCTGCATATCAATCATAAACATTCTACCAGGTTCTAGCCTTCCTTTTTTGATGATTTTGGAAGATTCAATGTTGGATAACACTCCGACTTCAGAGGCAAGAATAACACGATCATCACATGTAACATAATATCTCGACGGACGAAGGCCGTTCCTGTCCAAAACTGCACCAATTTGCACCCCATCTGAAAAAGCAATGGATGCTGGTCCATCCCATGGTTCCATAAGGCAGGCGTGGAATTTGTAAAAATCATGTTTTGCCTGGCTCATGTTTTGATGTTTCTCCCAAGGTTCTGGAATCATCATCATCATTGCATGGGCGAGACTTCTTCCAGAAAGAATTAAAAACTCTAAGCAATTGTCAAATTTCTGTGAATCTGAACCGTCTGCACGAATAATGGGGAAAAGTTTTTCCACATCATCTCCGAAAACTTCACTTGCAAGTTGCATCTGCCTAGCATACAACCAATTTTCATTACCTCTTACGGTGTTGATTTCACCATTGTGACAAAGGTACCGAAATGGCTGGGCTCTGGGCCAACTAGGGAATGTATTGGTGGAGAAGCGGGAGTGAGTAAGCGCTAATGCAGAATCCATATCAGGATCAATGAGGTCAGGGAAATAATCACTTAACTGTTCAGTAGTAAGCATGCCTTTGTAAACTAAAGTACGGGAAGAAAACGAACTGGCGTGAAAGTCTGCATCCGAAACATCTGATGAATAACGCAAGCGAAAAGAAATCATCCTTCTTGCCAGATAGAGTTTTCTCTCAAAGGGGAGTCCCTTGTCACAACTTTCGGGACGTTCAACAAAGAATTGTTGCATCTTTGGTTCACAAGCTGCGGAAGCTTTGCCCAAGATCGAGCTTTTGACCGGGACATCGCGAACACAAATTAATCTGAGTGAAAGTTCATTCAATACTCCCTTCACAGTATTGAACTCATTTGCGTAATGCTTTTCATCTTTTGAAAGATAGAAAAAACCCACACCGTAATTCCCTTCAGCAGGTAAATCTATGCCCTCAGTATATTTAATAATTTTGCGAAAAAACTTGTCCGGTGTTTGTATAAATATGCCAGCACCATCTCCTGTGATTGGATCACATCCACATCCGCCACGATGATCTAAATTTACACATATTTCAAGTGCACCGGCAACTATGTCATGGGATTTACGGCCCTTCATATCGACAATCAAACCAATTCCGCAGTTCTCGTGTTCGTTGAACGGATCGTACAAGCCTTGTTTTTGGGGTATACTCATGAAAATAAACTTATTCGTACACAGTTAACCTGCAAGAAAACGAATTCATTTATTTTGAATTAGGACTCATTTCGGTCAAGGTTATAAGAACAGTTACTAGCCTCCGAAACTGATCGCATTTAATATTTCTGCAAATGATTTTACTTTAGAACAATCAGCAAGTGGAATTACTGATCTTTGTTCAGATGTATTTGCAATTATCCGCAATCTTGCATTGAATGATTGGTATGAAAATTAAGGCATATTTAAAACCACACTGCGGATGGAGTATGGGCGTTCGGGCAATCATGGAAAAATATTCTCTTAGCTATGAAGATCTCGATATTATCAACCGACGAGAATTGTACGAAGAAATGGTTATGAAATCAGGTCAACCGTTGTCTCCTTGCGTCGAGGTGGATGGAGTAATGCTTGCAGATGTAAGTGGAGAAGAAGTGGAGGAATATTTTTTGAAAAATAAACTTGTCGAAAAAAATAAAATAAATACCAATGTTCCACTTAATTCCCCTTGCTCTGACGAAGAACATGAAGCCATGAAAAGGCAATCTCCAGATAGTTCACCAATAAGGTTCTTCTAGCCATGACTTATGTAGTTACTGAAACATGCGTTGATTGTAAATTTACAAGTTGTGTATCAGTTTGCCCAGTTGATGCCTTCCATGAAACCCCGGATAGACTCTATATAAATCCTGAAACTTGTATTGACTGCAATGCTTGCATGGACGAATGTCCAGTAGAAGCTATCTATCCTGATATGGATGTTCCCGAAGAACTACAGGAATGGATTGAACTCAATGAAAAAGCTGAAGACTTTCCTCAGATAATTGGTCAAAAAGAAGCCTTAAAAGGTCCTAAGTGCTCAAATCCTGATGCAGACCAATGATGCATTTGTTGTTTTGGGCAATAAAAGAGTGTAAGTCATTTGTTGGTCTAATTTTATTGACTAATTCTTTGATTGTTAACAAAAGAAAATAATGAAAATCCGTATTGTAAGTCTAAATAAATCCCTTTCGGTCAAACAAGGTGACTCCATCGACTTTCCGAAAGGCAAGCAAAACTATTCCCTTTTTCTTTTCAAATCTCAGGCTTTGACGAGATCAAATGCGGGTATAAATGATGTCAACACAGGAGATTGTATTTTAATTTCTCCTTCTTCACCAATCTTTATCAAACCAAAAAAAGATGAGATCTATTACGATCTCATCGAATTTAAGGGTTCTGACGCCACTCGTCTTGTATCACAAATAGGCTTCGGGCTAAACACGGTTTGCAGTCCTGTACAAATATACTTCGTTGACGCAATCATGGACAAAATTTCCAAAGAATGTAACGCCAACGATCTTCTTTGGGACAGGGTTGTTGCCTCTTCACTAGACGAGTTGCTCACAAAATTAGTTAGGTTTTCCAAACAAGACTTTGTACTTTCTATGCCTGATCATGCTCAGCGCCTACGCGAATTGAGATCAGAAGTACATGAAAATTTTTCTAGACATTGGACTATTGGAAACATGGCAGAAATGATGGGTTTAAGTTCTAGCAGGTTTGCCTCCTTGTATAAGCAAGTCTTTAACACAAGTCCTACGGAAGATTTGATCAAAACGAGGATTGATCAATCAAAGAAAATGCTTTCTACCACCAAAGTTAGTGTAAAGAAAGTTTCTACAGCTTGCGGGTTTGAAAGTGTACATTATTTTCATCGTGCTTTCAAAAAAAGAATGAATATTACACCTAAACATTTTCAGAATCATATGCTTTCGATGAAAGGTTCGGTTCCTTCGCAGGAAAACAATTTTTCCCTCGACGCTTTATCATTGAATTCAGATTTTTCAGGAACAATGGAAATTGTAAACGGTGAAATTGTCTTCCTTGGTAATAGCACAGCGTGGACCAATTACATCGGTTACACCTCGCAAGAACTTCGAGATAAGCCTTTCATTAATTTCATATCCCCTGAAGATTTGGATCTAGCGACAGATACCGTAAATCACATAGTACAAGGAAACAGTGTTTTTGATGTGGCGTTGGGTCTTACTTGTAAAAGCGGTGAATCTGTAAGAATAGAGTTTTCAGCTTTATCCAAAGGTGATTCGTGGTTCTGGTTTGCTAAGAAACAATTAATTGAAGCTTGACCCATCTACACTAGCTTGAGTCTTTGCATTTTTTGCAATATCTCGGGTTGATGATTCATCAACATTCAGTGTCCCTTTTTTTATTCCTAATTGCACAATATGTTTTTGCCGACTCAAATGATTTCATCAGCAATGTTTCACAGCTAACATTTGAAGGGAACAGATCTGGCGAAGGTTACTTTTCCTCATCGGGAAATAAATTGTGTTACCAATCAGAAGCTTTCCCTGGAAATCCGTTTTATCAGATTTATCATTTGGATTTAACGGATGGTAGCAACAAATTGGTTTCTTCTGGAGTAGGAAAAACTACTTGTGCGTGGTTTCATCCTAACAAAGAAATCATACTGTACGCGTCCACACATCACGATCCCGAATCATTACAAAAACAAGAAGAAGAACTAAGAAATAGAAGAGACGGCAAAAAGAAAAAATATAGTTGGGATTATGATGAACACTATGAACTTTATTCCAAAAATTTAATAACTGGATTAGAGACAAGACTAACAAATACACTCGGATATGATGCCGAATGTGCCTTCTCCCCAGACGGTAAGAAAATCGTGTTTACTTCAAACCGTAGTGCCTATGAAGAAAGTGAACCAATTCAAACCAATAATATTTCGATTCACAATGAGATTTACATGATGGATGTTGAATCCGGTCATACAGATCGATTAACCAACCAGTTGGGGTACGATGGAGGACCTTTTTTTAATTCAAGTGGGGATCAAATTTGCTGGAGAAGATTTTCGGAAGATGGACATGAAGCGGAAATTTTTGTCATGTCTTTGGATACAAAGAAAGAAAGAAAAGTGACTCAATTAAGTGCCATGTCGTGGGCTCCCTTTTTCCACCCATCAAATGAATACATTGTCTTTTCCACAAACCTGCATGGTTTTCAGAACTTTGAGCTATACATTGTGGATAACAAGGGCTCCAAAAAACCAGTTCGTGTCACCAATAGAGAAGGATTCGACAGTCTACCTGCATTCTCACCTGATGGTAAAACTATCTCTTGGACTAGCAATGCCACACCTACCAAAAAATCTCAAATTTTTATAGCCGATTGGAACCATAAACTTGCATTAAATGCTCTTGAAGATGCAGATTTTACTGAGAAACTTCCTCAGGACTGCAAATCTGAAGATAACAGAACAGTCGAAAATATTGAAAATAAACTCGAACAACATGTAGCATATCTTACTTCTGATAGTTTGGGCGGTCGATACACTGGTTCTGATGGTATGAAAAAAGCCAATAAATATGTGGCAAATACTTTCGAAAAATACAATTTAGAGAAAGTTTATCTAGAAAGCTGGCATCAAAATTTCCCTTTTTTTAAAAGTGCTTCAATCGCGGATGAATCCTATCTCAAAAATTCACTTAATGAATCGTATAAGCTTGGAATAGATTGGAGCCCCCTAGCCTTCAGCGAATCAGGGGAAAGTCAAATAGGCCAGTTAATCTTTGTAGGGTATGGATTACGATTACCTGAAAAAAATAATTTTGAAGGCTATGATTCGTACACGCATTTAGATATTAAAGACAAATGGGTGCTATGCCTGAGAAATCTTCCAGAAAAATGGGAACAAGAAACCAAAGACAAATATTTTTATCACTCTACCCTCAGGAAGAAAGCCTCCGTTGCCCGAGACCTTGGAGCGAAAGGAATTATGTTTATATCTGATAAAAGTAATTCTGACGGTAAAATCATTCCTTTCGATCAGTCAACAAGGGAAAAGATTTCCATCCAAGCGATATCGATTAGTTATGAATTGACCTCTAAAATTTTTGAAGAAAATTCCAAGGATTTCAAGCTTGTGTTAAAGTCTTTGGCAAGTGGTAAATTAGAAATGGGTTTTTCTTTAAAATCTCAAGAAATGAAATCCCAAATAAAAATTCTTCGGAACAAGGGAATATGTCAAAACACTATTGGTTATCTTGATCGCAACGGCAACAGGCAGTTGGATTTTCCTTACATACTGGTCGGAGCCCACTTGGATCATGTCGGATACGGTGAATCAAGTTCGAGGGCCAGAAAAAAGGACAAAGGGAAAATCCACCCGGGTGCTGATGATAACGGATCCGGGGTAAGTGCTCTATTGGAAATTATAAGATTATTGAAAAAGAACCCGAAGCATAAAATCGACATTGTTTTTGCCACCTGGTCTGGCGAAGAGATCGGACTGGTTGGATCTTCATTCTTTGCCAATCAACTAAGATTTCCAAAAGACAATTCAAAACGCCCAGTCCTAGCCTATCTAAACATGGATATGATTGGAAGACTGCAGGATAAAATTACCATTCACGGTGTGGGCTCCTCAACAATCTGGAGAAAAATAATCCAGCAAGCAAATGTACCTTTACGCATAAACCTAAATCTTCAAAATGATAGTCATGTTCCGACTGACACAACCTCCTTTTATTCAAAAGGTGTACCTATTTTAAGTGCTTTTACAGGACTTCATGATGATTATCATTCACCGACTGATACTGCTGAAAAGATAAACTATCAAGGGATAGGAAAGTGTGCCAGATTGTTTTCCCATATCATACATACCCTGTCTGAACATGGGTCCATAGATTATCAAAGCCAACCTGCTCCCTCGTCAACCAGCAGAACCAGATTGAGAGCCTATTTGGGTACCATACCAAATTATTCTCAAACTGATCAAATGGGAGTTTTATTGTCTGGGGTAACGCAACAAGGGCCCGCCGATCTTGCTGGACTGAAAAGCGGTGATGTCATTATCGAACTTTCTAGCTCGAAGATCGAAAACATCTACGACTACACAGACGCAATTGGAAAAATAAAGGCAGGGAACGAAGAGATGATCAAGGTTATACGTAACGGTAAAGTTAAAACTTTAAGTATCATACCAAAGACTAGATAAGTGAAAAAAATAAATCGGAATCTCTAATTCGTTGGCTTCCAACTAAAAGTTCCTACTCCTTTACGATCCCCACCAACTTTTTGGGCCTTAGTTCCATCCACTGAAATAAGTAAGTTCTCGAGCTCAGTGGAATAACACCTGAAAGATTTTACAAACTCGATATCTTCATTCCATCCACTCACTAAATTGTCATATTCATGAAAAACAGGAGGGCTTTTACCCTCATCACATACGATTAATTTTTTTACATCCGCAATGATAGAAATTTTCAGTAAATGGGAAGTGGAAATAGGATCTTTACTATTTTGTGCCCCTTCGGATGTAACCGCTGAAACTTCAGATATCGTTAGTTGTTGATCATCAGTTTTATTCGAAGATTCACTTGAAAGTAGATACATCAATAAGACAATAACCGCAGAGCTTCCCACTCCTGCTAAGGAAAGGATTACAGGCAAAGATATCTTTTTTCCCCGTAATGAAATATCTCTTGGATGATTTGTAGACGAATGAGGAGGTTTGGCTGATTTACTAAGAGTTTCAGAGCTATCCTGTGAAACAATCGAACCTAAAGTTTTTTTAGAAGATTTGTTTCCGAATTTTCCGAGATCACTATCAAGGTCTGATACAATGGCTTCCTGATCAAGCCCGAGAAATTTGGCGTAAAGCCTAACAAAGCCTTTCAAGTAAACTTCGGGAAGGTTTATTTCATAATTACCAGATTCGATCGCGGAAAGATAGTCACCACGGATTTTTGTGCTTTCAGAAACTTCACGCAGTGAAACTCCTTTTCTCTTTCGCGCTTCTTCCAACTTTTGACCTACAGGCATTTTTTTAGCAAATTAAACTTAGCTACTTTGGCAAGCGGAGAGTTCACAAATCCATTAGAATTTCCCTGCCTTGTCCTGGTATATCGGGTCCCACTAAACCGCGATCCTCCAAATCATCCATAATACGGGCTGCTCGATTATAACCAATACTTAATTTTCTTTGTAAATTAGATGTGGAAGCTCTCTTGGTTGAACGAATTATCTCAATTGCTTTTCTAACCATCGGATCTTCATCCGAATCTTCCGATTCACTCCCAAGAACGTCATCCTCCCCTGCAGACTCAATTTGTTCGCGGACTTCTTCAATAATTTGTGGTGGCCCATTAATCTTTAAATAATCGACGATACCGTTAATCTCATCGTCACTTACAAATGCACCTTGAGCCCTAAGAAAAGTTGCACTACCAGGCGGAATAAAAAGCATATCCCCCTTACCTATAAGGGCTTCTGCTCCTTTTCCGTCAAGAATAGTCTGACTGTCTCTGTAGGAGGCGACGCGAAAAGATATACGGCTTGGAAGGTTCGCTTTTATAACTCCCGTAATCACATTTACCGATGGTCTTTGCGTGGCAATGATTAAGTGAATGCCTGCAGCTCTTGCCAGTTGGGCCAATCGGGCGATACCCGTCTCGACATCAGCCTGTGCAACCATCATTAAGTCGGCAAGCTCATCAATGATGCATACTATGTAAGGAAGTTTGTTATCTGGAATTTCAAGCACATCATCATCGCGAGGTACTTCAATCGAAGAAAGGGCAGCTCTTTCCTCGACGGTCATTTCTGCATCCAGAAGTTGAGCTTTCTCCTTTTCTTCCTTGTCTTTCAAAATTTTGGCGTTGAATCCGGCAATATTGCGGACGCCAACCTTGGAAAATATTTGATACCTTCTTTCCATCTCTACCAAGAGCCATTTCAATGCACCCGGAACCTTCTTTGGCTCGGTGACCACAGGAATTAACATGTGTGGCAAATCATTGTAGACTTTCATTTCCACAATTTTTGGATCCACCATGATAAACCTTACATCTTCAGGGCTTGAATGATAGCAAAGGGATGCAATTATCGCATTTATACAAACTGTTTTTCCCGAACCTGTGGAACCTGCGACCAGTAAATGGGGCATTTTGGTAAGATCTGCGACCAAAGCCTTGCCACTAGCTTCTTTGCCCAGGACGATGGGAATTTCCGCACCGGCATCCGCCCAAGCTTTGGATTGAAGGATTTCTTTGAGACAAACGGGTGTTGGCTTTTGGTTTGGAACCTCAATGCCAACACAACCCTTTCCTGGGACGGGAGCTAGAATTCTGACGCTATCAGCTTTTAGTGCCATCGCCAGATTCTTATCTAAATTGGCAATTTTTTCTACGCGAACGCCTGCCGCTGGATGAACATCATAACGAGTGATCACGGGTCCGGTGTGAACCTCACCTAATTCAATTTCTACCTTAAATTGAGCAAGAGTTTCCTTGAGATTACGAGCCTTGATCATGTGATCCTCGTCTTCATTGGATTCTTCCTCTGGTGGCTCCATCAGCAGGTCAAGGATTGGGAAATGATAGTCTCCCTTACGTTCAGGAAAGAGATTTCCGGCTTTTTCAGTTTTAGCAGCTCGAACTACTTTAAAGCCGTCCAAATCCACTTCACTCTGATTCACAGAGCTATTGACAAGAAGCTCATTTTCCTCAGTTTTTTCATCGTTCGCAGGATTCCCCTTATGAGTAGATTGGGCAGGCACTGCTGCAACTCCGTTGTCAACAATTGGATCGGAAGACTCTTCCTTCACTCTTGATTCTTTTTTCATCGAGGTTTTTGCTCGGTAGCCTGACTTATTCGTGAGCCAATCTCCGGCAGGGAAATCACTTTGTTGAAGAGAGACATCCTCAAACAATAAATCGTCTTCATCCTTGGAATTAATGAAATTAAAACTCCATTTCTTGGTTTTTTTCTGCTTCGAAACTAACTTCTGGTTTTTTTCTGCTTTATCATCTCTTTTGAATTCTCCATTGAAGGCTTTTTGTTTATTCTTTTGCTTGGACAAGATATCCGTGAATTTGGTCAAAGGGTTCTTCAGATTGAAATACCAACGGACATGATAAAAGAGTCCGATCAATAGGCCTGCTAATGATAAAAGAATCGTACCCGCACTTCCGAGCCAAATTTTAAGTGGGCCCGCGTTTCCTAGTGTTTTGCTGATGGAATCTACGAAGGGCATACCAGAATACAAAATTGCTCCCAATGAGCCCCCAGCTCCGTGTTCGTAAAGATCCTTTACAAAAACTGAAATGTTCTTTGATTCCAAATTGGAGTGATCAATGACATTACCAAGGATACTTACGAACAGAACGCATGCCAGAGTTGAACAGAACTGGGTCAACTTTAGTTGAGTTGTGGTTTGCTTGAAACAGGAAATTGACAGATTTAAAAAAAACCAAGGTAGCAACCATGAGGAAATGCCAAACCACCCGTTAAAACATCTTGCCAAAAAAACTCCGGTTTTTCCCAGAACTGGTGAGTCGCTTATTTGTGGTGATTGATGCACAAACAGGGGATCATAATCAACCAAAGCAACTAAACTGAAAGCTGCTACTACGGCTGTTAAACCACCCAGATAAGAACTTCTTTTTGGAGAAACGACACTCAAGTTTAGATTAGATTTACTCATCTAAATCAAAAGTTAGAAATTCCCCCGCACAACAATCATTTACACATCCACACATCTTTACTAAAAGGTAATGCGTGAGTATTTTCAAGTTTGAACCAATATATAAAAAAAGAGTTTGGGGAGGAAATCAGTTCAGTGAATTGTTTGATCCGAAAATAAAAAAGAATGAAAAATTTGGTGAATCTTGGAACATCGTGGACCGGGACGAGGATCAATCAATTTGCCATTTAGGCCATGGAGAAAAGTCTTCAATAAGGAAAATTCTTGAAAAAAGGGGTTTTGAAATTATGGGTCAAAAATGGGAAAAAGGAATGAGATTCCCTATCTTAATCAAGTGGTTGGACTGCCGGGAAAGATTGAGCCTACAAGTACATCCACCTGCTAAACTTGCCGAAAAACTCGGAAGCGAACCTAAAACCGAAAATTGGTATGTGGTAAGATGCTCTGAGGATTCAGGGCTTTTTTTGGGTTTTAATCAAAGAACTTCGAAAAATGAACTGCAGAGAGCATTGGAGAATTCCCGTGCCGAAAGTCTGTGTCACAGGATTAAGTCATGCCCCAATGATTCAGTACTCGTTGAAAGCGGAAGAATACATGCCATCGATGCCGGTAACCTGATTCTCGAAATTCAGCAAAATTCAGATTCGACTTATCGTGTATACGACTGGGGACGGATAGGTTTGGACGGGAGACCAAGAGATTTGCATGTAAAAGAAAGTTTGGAGTCAATTAAGTTTAATGACATCAAGCCTTCTTCCATAAAAACAAGTAACGAATATGGAGTTACAACCATTGCGGATTGCAAGCATTTCAGAATTCGCAGGTTAAATCTAAAGAAAAATTCGCATTACAAAATCAAAGATCCATCTATCGAATGTGCAATCTTGAGCCCTTTCTTAGGGAAATCATTTTGCGGTAATCAGTTGCTTGAACCAGGAATTTCCTATATTTCTCCCTATAAATCAGCCTGTAAAATTGCATCTCATGAAGATTGTTGCATGTTAATCACTGACAGATTTTAAATTTAATCATAAAGCATAGATTACTCCTTCTACTTATTTAATTTACTGAATTACAACTCTTTAAAAAATGGATCAAGATACGCAAAATATCAAAAAAGATAACCCAGATGACTCTGATACTCAGGAGAGTCCTGAAAACATAACTGCTGAATCCGAAGTTGAAAAGAAGACTCAGGAAAACTTAACGAAAAAAGTTCAGGAAGCATATTCAAAAAATGAGGATTTTCAGAATAAATATATTCGAGTCCTTGCAGACCTTGAAAACCTAAAAAGAAGGCAAATTAAAGAAAGGGAAGAGGCTGTTCAGCGCACCAGGTCTCAAATTATTGGAGATTTACTGCCTTCCCTCGATGCTTTTCAAATGGGAATGCAAGAAGTTGAAAAGGAAGAATCGACCAAAAATATATTTATTGGAATTTCGATGGCCTTTAAGCAAATGGAAAATATTCTTGGAGAATATGGTCTTGAAGTAATTAATCCCCTCGGAGTCGAGTTTGATCCCAAACTTCATGAAGCACTAAGTTATAAGCCAAGCGAAGAAATTGAAGAGGGCTTGGTTATTCAGACAATTCGAACTGGATATAAAATCAAAGACAAATTACTCCGGCCTGCATCGGTTATCATTTCTCAGGGTATAGAAGAAGAAAAAATCTAATTAAACATAAGCATGCCAGAAAAAGACTTTTATGAAGTTCTTGGAGTTGAGAATAATGCCACCTCAGATGAAATCAAAAAAGCCTATCGCAAACTTGCGATAAAATATCATCCTGACAAAAATCCAGGCGACAAAAAAGCTGAAGAAAAATTTAAAGAGATTTCAAATGCATTTGAGGTCCTCAAAGACGATGAAAAAAGGC